>NZ_JBXWML010000005.1:0-310179 GCF_059609845.1 Ruegeria sp. YTSC002 | reverse complement strand
TTCGGCTTCGGCTTCGGCTTCGGCTTCGGCTTCGGCTTCGGCTTCGGCTTCGGCTTCGGCTTCGGCTTCGGCTTCGGCTTCGGAAAGTTCTTCTTCTACGGTCTCAGTCGGGTCAACAGTCGCATCGTCCTGTTGCAGTTCGGGTTCGACGACGTCATCTGCCTTGGGGGTCTCCACCGGCTTTTCTTCGGACTTTTTCTTACCAGCCACCGCAATATTCCCCTTATCGAATCCAAATTCAGATGAATAACAGCCCTGGTTAAGTTAATCGGGGACCGCGCCACCCTCAACCCGCAACGCATGTTTCACAAGCTTTTTGACAGCCTTACGCATTTTCTTTGGTGTCGGCTTCTTTGCGATCTTCAGGCGCGCATAGTCCAATGAATAAAGGGGATCCGCCGTAGCCTGACTAATTGCGGCCAACCACAAAGGCGCGGATCCGGTCCAAATATCGGCAAAATGTCGCGCCGTTCTTGGCGAAAAAAGCGGTGCGATCACCGGCGAATCCAGATCTGCCACCCGGGTCGCTTCGGATGTTAGCGGCAACAGCAATTGCTGGTAGACCGGCAGTTCCCGCACCGTCAGGCCGGATTCGGTCAGTCGACCGGCAACATTGCCGCGCGTGTTCTCACCCCTCAAATGCAACAGCGGGCTTTTGGGCCTCCGCTTGAGCAGATGTCCCACCAGTTCTTCCGCCGTGGCCCCGACTATTTCGGCCTGCCAGCCGCAACCTTTTGCGGTACTGGTCGTTGTCGGTCCGACGCAGAAAGCGGGCAGGTTGCGGTCCACACCTTTCAAGGCCGCCGCGTTCACCGCATTGGCCGATGTGAAAATCAATCCCTGCACACCCTCGGTCTCAACGGCAACCGGTAGAGGTCGGATTTCCATGATCGGGGAATAGATGACCTGAACCCGAGTTCTGGTGCGGGTCGGCAACTGCGCAACGAACCTTTCAGAGGCGGCGCGCGGGCGGGTCATCAACAAATACAACGTGCGGCCCCTTGGCCCTTCAGGATTGTTTGCATCCGCGCAGGGTGATACCCCGCCGTAGGATCATGATGCAACGGATCAGGGTGATGGTGCAAACACTTACCGTACTGGGATTGGAAAGCAGCTGTGACGATACGGCCGGAGCCATCGTGCGCCAAACGACGGGCGCCGAAGCCGAAATCCTGTCATCCGTGGTACATGGCCAAACCGAACTGCACAGTCCTTTTGGCGGCGTCGTGCCTGAGATCGCAGCCCGGGCGCATGCGGAAAAGCTGGATGTCTGCGTTCTGCAAGCACTGGAGGCCGCGGGGCTTTCCCTGAAAGACATGGACGCCATTGCCGTCACCGCCGGGCCGGGTCTGATCGGAGGGGTCATGTCCGGCGTGATGTGCGCCAAGGGGATCAGCGCGGCAACCGGTCTGCCGCTGGTGGGTGTCAATCACCTTGCCGGTCATGCGCTGACACCGCGACTGACGGACAACATTGCCTTCCCCTACCTGATGCTTCTGGTGTCGGGCGGCCACTGCCAGTTCCTGATCGCCCACGGGCCCGAACATTTTACCCGCCTTGGCGGCACCATCGACGATGCGCCGGGCGAGGCCTTCGACAAAACCGCCCGCCTGCTGGGCCTGCCGCAACCTGGTGGCCCTTCCGTCGAAGCCGAGGCGCGCGCCGGTGATCCCAAACGATTCCGGTTTCCAAGGCCGCTTCTGGACCGGCCCGGTTGCGATCTGTCCTTTTCGGGATTGAAAACGGCTTTGATGCGGATGCGCGACCAGATCGTGAACGAAAAGGGTGGTTTGACGCGCCAGGACCGCGCAGATCTGTGCGCTGGATTCCAGCAGGCGGTTGTGGACACATTGGCCGAAAAGACCCGACGCGCAATCGATCTGTATCTGGAAAACTCTCCGTCTGAACCCGTGATTGCCGTCGCCGGAGGAGTTGCCGCCAACTCGGCCATTCGATCCGAATTAGAGTCTGTTTGTGCTGAAAAAGACACCAGGTTCACCGCCCCCCCGTTGGCGTTGTGCACGGATAATGCTGCGATGATTGCCTATGCTGGCCTGGAACGCTTTCGTACCGGCGCACGGGACGGGCTGGATCTGACCGCCCGCCCTCGCTGGCCTCTGGATCAGCACAGCCCGGCCATGCTGGGCGGCGGCAAGAAAGGGGCCAAGGCATGAGCGTATCCGTTCTGGGATCCGGTGCGTTTGGTACTGCTCTGGCAATCTCGCTGGCAGGCAACGGGCCGGTGACACTGTGGTCAAGAAACGCCGATCAGGCGAAGCAGATGCGCGCGGCGCGCGAAAACGCAACCCGGCTGCCCAACATCGCCCTACCCGCGGACATCACCGTGACCGCGGACATCGCCGAGGCGCTCAGGGCTGACACGCTCTTGTTGGCTGTGCCAATGCAGAAATTGCGCAGCGCTTTGCAGGATCACGCCCCGGTCCTGCGTGGCAAGACTCTGGTGGCCTGCTGCAAGGGAATTGAACTGACCTCGGGGCTTGGACCTGTCGCGGTCATCAAAGAGGTTGTCCCGGATGCCCGCATCGCGTTGCTGACCGGGCCCAGTTTTGCAGATGACATTGCACACGGCCTGCCCACCGCGTTGACGCTGGCTTGCGAGGATACGGAACTTGGCAAGGCGCTTCAGGCCGAACTGACGACGGCGAACCTGCGCCTCTATCGCACCACAGACACGGTCGGCGCCGAACTTGGCGGCGCGCTGAAGAATGTCATGGCCATTGGCTGCGGGGCCGTCATCGGCGCAGGTCTGGGAGACAGCGCCCGGGCGGCCTTGATGACCCGCGGGTTTGCCGAGATGCAACGCTTTGCCGCGATGCGCGGCGCGCGTCCCGACACCCTGATGGGTTTGTCCGGGCTAGGAGATCTTGTGCTGACCTGCTCGTCCGAACTGTCCCGAAACTATCGTTTTGGCCTGAGTTTGGGTCTGAATCAGCCCTTCGACAGTCAAACGACGGTCGAAGGCGTCGCCACCGCCCGCGCCATGTCGGACATAGCCGCCAAGGAAGGGCTGGATATGCCCATCAGCACCACGGTGGCGGACCTGAGCCATGGCGCCTACAGTGTCACCAAGGCCATTCAAAACCTGCTCAATCGACCCCTCAAGGAGGAATAACATGCTGATCGCCCTCATCGCTCGTGACAAACCCGGCGCGTTGCAAACCCGATTGGACAACCGCTCGGCCCACCTGGCTTATATCGAAGAAACCGGCGTCGTGTCACAGGCCGGACCACTGCTGGACGGCGATTCCATGATCGGCTCATTGATAATCCTCGACGTGGAAGACCTGGCCGCAGCACAGTCTTGGGCCGATAGCGACCCCTACGCGAAGGCTGGATTGTTCCAATCGGTCGAACTGATCCCGTGGAAAAAGGTGGTCGGTTGATGGCCTATTGGTTGTTCAAATCGGAACCGTCGACCTGGAGTTGGGATCAGCAAGTCGCGAAGGGTGATGCGGGCGAGGAATGGGACGGCGTTCGCAATTATCAGGCGCGCAATTTCATGCGTCAGATGAAGGTTGGGGACCGGGGGTTCTTCTACCATTCGCAAAAGGACAAATCCGTCGTGGGCATTGTCGAGGTCTGCGCCGAGGCCCACCCCGACAGCACCACCGATGACGAACGGTGGGAGTGCGTGGACATCAAGGCCGTGCGGCCTTTTTCCAAACCCGTAGCGCTGGACCAGATCAAGGCGGACGAGCGTCTGGCCAATATGGTGCTGGTGAAGAACTCTCGCTTATCGGTGCAACCCGTGACCGAGGATGAATGGCGGATAATTTGCATGCTGGGTGAAACGCAGCCTGACTGAATGGGAACATGTCGTCAGGTGCAGAACTTCTCAAACACCTGGCAAGATGGTATCTTTCCTTGGGCTTTGCCGAGTGGGGGCTTGTCGATCGCTTATCCTGCAATCGCGCGCACTTGGCAGTGTCCGAATAAAGTTCGGTCTTTCTTGAAAGCATGGACCCATGTCTGACGAAGAAGGCGGCAATGGGGTATTCGAAGACGCCGTTGCTGCGAAGAATTCAAAAAACTGGGAAGCGCGCCTGAAAGAGGCGCGCGAAAAGCGTGCCAGAGTGCTCAGCGGGGCGCAGGGTGAAGCGCAGGAAAAACCCGCCCTGAAACCTTCCGAGACAGAGCATCTGTCCCGGCCCGACGAAACCAAAATCGAAGAGATCGTATCAGACCGGGTCCGTTCCCTGCATTTGGAAGAACCAAAAAACAGGAAAAAACCATTAGTTAGAGCAGGTATTATTCTGGCCGCTTTGGTTTGCGGCGCGGTGCTGCAATGGGGTGTCACCAATATTGCCGGAATTTGGCGCTCTACCAGTGGAACGCCCCCACCCAGCCTGGATGCGGCTACGGAAACTTTGCCTGAAATCGAGGAACTGCTTTCAGACAGAGAGTCCATTGTCAGAATTGATGAGCCACTGGCCCCACGAGACACACAAGCAGAAGAAGAACCCACCGATCCAGCGTCTTCGCAGGACGCACCCGTTTCCACCCTCCCGATCATCGAAGAGGCCGAGGATGCGATCACAGGCGCATCTCGCGACCAGAGCGTCTCGGTTGAGGCGGTTGTGACGTCACCGGTTCCTGCTGAAGACATTTCGAATGCGGATGGCCAAAGCGAGTTGGAACCAGGATCCCCAGGCCCGGAGCCGGCCTTGTCTTTGTCTCCGCCAGCCATATTCATTCCGCCACAGCTCGAGCCCATCTTGGCCACCGCTTCTTCAGCGGATGTTCAAACCTTGTATCCAGCTTCTGCGGAACCTCCGTGGCGCTACTCCAACCGGTCGAACAAAGACAACTTTTCGCAGGTATCCTTGATGATTTTGGACCCTGCCCTGCAAGAGATCACATTATCTGCGGCCCCGTCTTATGCAGAGGTAAAACCGCTTTCGCCCGCTCAATCCCCCATTGATCTGGAAGTTTCGCTTTTTGTCCCGTCGAGAGTGTCACAAGAAGCCAGTAGCCGGGCTTACGAATTGCTTACACAGGGCCGTGCGACAGTTGTATCAACAGACCGCGTGGGTTTCCGCGTCCGAGAAACACAGGTTCGATTCTATCATCCAAGCGACGCTGAAAACGCGGCGCTGGCGGCTGATGCTCTTGACGGTGTTCTGAGGGACTTCACGAATTCAGGCAACAAAACCCGCCCGGGACGGATAGAGGTTTATCTGGCAGGCAGCGGCGGTGCTTCGCAAGGGGGATCGGACCAGAAGCCCACCGAATTCGACAATTTCATTGCGCGCATTCTTGACGAACTCAGATGAGAAACGAGGGAAGGCTCTGACGATACAGAACCTTCCCTACCCCCGCGTGCTCCCTACTCACCACACGCGTATGGAAATATCTGGTTCTGACCGTCCTGGTCACAGGTTGAACTTAGCGCAGCCGAGCCCCTGGTTTCAAATGCCAAGTCTTTAAATTGAAACTCAAATTAAGTACGCCCGCCAAAATCTCGGCGGGCGCTTGGTGAATTTCGACCGGGTCAGCTGTAAACGGATTCTTTTCCGAAATGCTTGGTCAAAATATAATAGACAACGGCACGGTACTTGTTGCGCTCGGACATGCCATAGGTTTCCATGGCTTTGTTGATCCCTTCCATCAGCTCGGGGCCATCTGCCAGACCCAGCTTTTTGATCAGGAAGTTGTTCTTGACGGTTTCCAGTTCCGAGTCCTGGCTGGCCGCGACAGTTGCCGCATCTGCGTCATAGATCGCCGGACCACAACCGATGGTGACCTTGGTCAAAAGGTCCATATCGGGGTCCATGCCGCATTTGGTTTTCAGGTCTTCTGCGTATTTGGCGATCAGATCGTCGCGCTTGCCCATATCCTAGTCTCCTTGATCCGTTTACCCGGCACCTTTTACCGATGATCGAAAGACTAGCCGCGTCCAGGGCTTTTCCAAAAGGAAAAAAAACCGCGATTTCTCCCCCTTGGTCGCAGCCAGCAAGTTTCTTGCCGAAAAAATCTAGCGGCAATAGCCCCACCCCGGGCCTTGCAAGTGGAAATGATCCGCGTGCAAGCGATTGAAGTCGGGCCCAAGAACCACACGAAACCAACCGCAGGCCCCGCGCCAGATCAGTCGAAAAAAGGCGCCTTCCGGTCCGGAGCCCTGCCAGTTTGACAGCAAGGTCAGCGTCCGACCGTCAACGGTATCCACACCGACGATATCTATCGAATCCGCGCGGGCATGGCTGCTCCACCCACTGTTTTGACCCTGCGCGGTGCGTATGCGGCGGCAATTGTAACTGCCGATGTGGCGCAGTCGGGAAATGTCCGCCCCAAGCAGATCGCGTGCGGCGGGCTGCACGACGTGATGTTCCCACATGGTCAGGCGCAACGCCGTGGCGCAACTGGTTTCAACATCCTCGATCCGCGATGTCACCAATTTGGTCAGACGACCCCGACCGGCGATGCCGCAGTTCTGATCGACTATCAGGTCCGCCATCGCCTCAAACCGAACACCTGCGTCTTCCAGAGCGGCCCTGCACCGTGCTTCGCTGGCCAGCGCGCGGTTCAACTGGACCTTTGTGACGGGTGTGATCGGGGCGGTTACCTTCAGATCACGCAACGGGTTCCAGTGTGACGGTATCGGCGTTTCGGGATGCGCCAACACCCACCAGACACCACCGCCCAAAACGATCACAACAACCGCCAGCCTGAAAAGGAAAGACGCCGCCAGGTAAAAATACCGGCGGCGCCCAGATTTCTGCGTCATACCAGACGGCGATCAGTAGCGGTAGTGTTCCGGCTTGTACGGACCTTCCGGTTTGACACCGATGTAAGCGGCCTGATCCGCATCCATCTGGGTCAGCTTCACGCCGATACGATCCAGATGCAGGCGGGCCACTTTCTCATCCAGATGTTTGGGCAGGATGTAGACCTTGTTCTCGTACTGGTCACCCTTGGTGAACAGTTCGATCTGGGCCAGAACCTGGTTGGTAAACGAGGCCGACATCACGAAGGACGGGTGCCCGGTGGCGTTGCCCAGGTTCAGCAGACGGCCTTCGGACAGCAGGATGATGCGGTTGCCCGAGGGCATCTCGATCATGTCCACCTGTTCCTTGATGTTGGTCCATTTGTGGTTCTTCAGGCTGGCCACCTGAATTTCGTTGTCGAAGTGGCCGATGTTGCCGACGATGGCCATGTCCTTCATCTCGCGCATATGCTCGATGCGGATCACGTCCTTGTTGCCGGTGGTTGTGATGAAGATATCCGCGCTGGCGACTTCGTCTTCCAGCAGGGTCACTTCGAACCCGTCCATCGCGGCTTGCAGGGCGCAGATCGGGTCGACTTCGGTGACTTTTACACGGGCACCGGCACCACGCAACGACGCGGCCGAACCTTTGCCCACATCACCGTAACCGCAGACCACGGCAACCTTGCCGGCCATCATCGTGTCGGTGGCGCGGCGGATACCGTCAACCAGCGATTCCTTGCAGCCGTATTTGTTGTCGAATTTCGACTTGGTGACGCTGTCATTCACGTTGATCGCCGGGAACGGCAGGTGGCCTTCCTTGACCAGCTGATACAGGCGGTTCACACCGGTGGTGGTTTCCTCGGAAACGCCCTTGATCTGGTCACGCATCTTGGTGAACCAGCCCGGGCTTGCCGCCATACGCTTGGCGATCTGCTTCTTGATCACTTCTTCCTCTTCCGAACCCGGAACAGGGATGATGTCCTCACCCGCTTCGGCACGGGCACCCAGCAGGATGTACAGCGTCGCGTCACCGCCATCGTCCAGGATCATGTTCGGGCCGTCTTCGAACAGGAAGGATTTGTCCAGATAATCCCAGTGCTCTTCCAGCGTCTGGCCTTTGACGGCGAAGACGGGAATACCCGCCTCGGCGATCGCGGCGGCGGCGTGGTCCTGGGTCGAGAAGATGTTGCACGACGCCCAGCGCACATCCGCGCCCAGCGCCACCAGCGTTTCGATCAGAACGCCCGTCTGGATGGTCATGTGCAGCGATCCAACGATCCGCGCACCTTTCAGAGGTTTGCTTTCGCCATATTCCGCGCGCAGGGACATCAGGCCCGGCATCTCGGTTTCGGCTATGTCCAGTTCTTTGCGGCCAAAGCCAGCCAATGAAATGTCTTTAACGATATAGTCCCCGGCCATCAGGTGCTCCATTTTCCGGTAATTCACAGTCCTGGCTGCCCCTAGCATTCCTTGGGGCAGGTGGCAACTTTGAAGACTGTGATCGGAAACGATATGGCCAATATCAGCTTGGTGTGCCTTCAATTTCGATCTTTGGTATCGCTTCAAAAAAATCGGTACCAACGGCAACAATACAACTGATACCGTTCGCATTGGTTACCAAAACGGTATAACTTCCCGTTTCTTTCGAGGTCCAAACCTCCATCACCGATTGCGCGCCGCGTGTTTTTTGCAGGCCGCCAAAGGCCAATTCCTCGGCATAGTTCTCCTGCAATTTGGATATGATGTCGTCCCGTGCCGCACAATTCTGGGCAAAGGCAGGCGGCGCGGTGGCGGCCATTCCGAAGGTCAGTGCGATTGCGAATAAACGTTTGAACATGGGATGCTCCTTTCGATACGTGTTTCCGTTCGAGAGGGGCACACTGGGAGGAGAATGCACCCCCCTCAGTCTTCAATGTCGGGATCCTACCGCGCCGTTTCAAAGCACGAACGCTCAAGAAAATGTTGGCAGCATGTGACCCAGACAGGTACATCATACCATAAAAACGCGAATTGAACGTGTCCAACTTCACAAGGCATGGCAGAATGGCAACACAACCCAGAGCGTGGCAAAGGATGCTGTCGGGCCGCAGGCTGGACCTGCTGGATCCGACACCGGTGGATATCGAGATTGAAGACATCGCACACGGCCTTGCCTTTGTCGCTCGTTGGAACGGTCAGACAAACGGCGATTTCGCGTATTCCGTGGCCGAACATTCCCTGCTGGTTGAAGAGATTTTTAGCCGTATTGCCCCCAAAACACCCATGAAATGGCGTTTGGCCGCATTGTTACATGACGCGCCCGAATATGTGATCGGCGATATGATCTCGCCCGTGAAATCCGCCGTCGGACCAGACTATGGCGCGTTGGACGACCGGCTGGCGGCGGCAATCCATATACGGTTTGGCCTACCGGCTGAGGTCCCAAAAACGGTGAAGCGCCAGATCAAGAAGGCCGACAAGATCAGTGCCTGGATGGAGGCCACACAAATCGCGGGCTTTTCCGAGGCCGAAGCCACGAAATTCTTTGGCCGTCCGGACAGGGGGGTCATGGCGGGTTTACAGATCAGGCTGCGCCCCCCGGTCGAGGTGCGGCACGCCTTTACAGCACGGCACGCAGAGTTGATCGCACAGATCTGAGAGACGCTGTCCGAAGGCGGTGAGTGGTACGGGGGACTGGTGGAAAAAGATGAAAATAAAGACCGGAACCCGAGCTTTTCTTGTCGTCAACGTCGTGCTGACTGTTGTTCTTGCGGCAGCGTTGGTCGAAACCGGGTATGTTTCGAAGGCACTCAGAAAAATCTCTGGCGCGTATGTCCCGGTCACGGAAACCGATCACTACAAACTTATGGTCTGGCTGCACGAACGGCCAATTTCTCAGGCGCTGGCTTCACCTGATATTCAGATCGCTTTCATCGGTGATTCCATAATCGAAGGGTGGTTGACCAGCAACATCCTGCCCAACTCGCTGAACCTTGGGATCAGCCGCGACACCACCCCGAGCCTCATCGCGCGGGCAAAACCGGAACTGATTGCCCATGTTCCGACATGGTATCTTGGAATCGGGGTCAATGACGCTCTGACGGCCACACCTCCGGAGGAGATTGCAGAGTATGTCGCACAGTTGAAGACCGTGTTCATGCCCGCCGAAAGGTTGATCTGGCGTGCTGTGTTGCCCGTCACCGGTGCAAGCTGGACCCCGGAGAAAGAGGCGTTTCGAACGGCCTTCAATTCGGCTGTCCAACGCGCCTGTCAGGAGATGGCGAACTGCACATTTCTGACCCCGCCGGACGGGTACGGCGAGAACACCGCCGAATGGACATCGGACGGGCTGCATCCCAACGCTATCGGATATCGTCAGCTGGCGCAGCAGCTCTGCGCAGAAATCTCCTGCTCACCCTGAAGGAACTGAACGGAAACTGCCCGCAGAACTGTCCGAAGCTTGGACGGGGTTTGTTGTCACCCTGTTTCAGCCAAAGACGTAGAAGCACAATTTGTTGCCATCCGGGTCACGCACATAGGCACCATAGAACCTGTCGGGGACACGTTGACCGGGTTCGCCTTCGTCCACCGCACCCAGGCTGATTGCCTTGTCGTAAAGTTCCTTGACCTCATCCTTGGAGTCGGCTGCAAAGGCGACCATGTTGCCATTTCCGGCGACGCAGGCATCACCGTCGTAGGGCTCGCACACCGCCAGCATCGGCGCGTCTGGTCTGTTGCCGATGAACGCGATCCGGCCTGCGTCTATAACCACTTTCGCGCCCTTGCCCGCGAAAAGGCTGGTATAGAAGTCCTTGGCGCGTTCCATGTCCGAAACGCCTACGGTTACATATCCGATCATCGAGTGGTCCTGTTCTGACAATAGTTTCCAGATAGCCGAACAGTCCTCGACAGGGTCCAAGGTTACAAGTCACTAAACCGTCATCGAGCGGCCGGCCGACCTAACGAGGGCTGCGTTTCGCCAGTATCCGCTGCAACGTCCGCCGATGCATATTCAACCGTCGCGCGGTTTCAGAGACATTCCGGTCACACAGCTCATAGACGCGCTGGATATGTTCCCAGCGCACACGGTCCGCGCTCATGGGGTTTTCCGGCGGCGGGGGCATCTCGTCACCCTTTGCCAGCAATGCGTTCGTGATGTCGGTGGCGTCCGCCGGCTTTGACAGATAGTCGGTCGCGCCGATCTTGACAGCCGCGACGGCGGTGGCGATTGCGCCATATCCGGTCAGAACAACAACACGGCTATCGGGGCGTTTTTCCCGCAATACCTCGACAACGTCCAGGCCGTTGCCATCCTCAAGCCGCAAATCGACGACGGCATAAGCCGGGGGTCGGGCGGTGGATATTGCGCGCCCTGCCGCGACGGATCCTGCGGTCTCAACCTCGAAGCCACGCTTTTCCATGGCCTTGGCCAGACGTCTCAGAAACGGCTCGTCATCATCAACCAAAAGCAGGGATTTATCAGGGCCGATGTCAAGCTGAGAAGTATCTGCCATATGTTAGGTCTTTCGCTATTTCATGCTTTTGGCTCGAACATGAGTAATAGCAGCGCGGGAACAAAGGTCAAACAACCTTGTTACGACACGCCCTGTTCCAAAAAGCACTCAACCTTGTCCGCCATCTGTTCGGCCGTGTCTTCGCGCTTGAAAAACTCCAGGAATCCATCTTCGGGTGTGACCAGATATGTGAAAGTGGAATGGTCAACCAGATAGAATTCGTCGCTTTTGTCATGCGCCTTGTAATAGGTCTTGTAGGCCTTGCTGGCCGCCTTGACCTGTTCGGGCGAGCCGGTCAGCGCAATCGTCTTGCCCCCGAGATTGAAGGCATAATCGGCCATCACTTCGGGCGTATCGCGATCCGGGTCGATTGAGATGAACAACGGTGTCACCGACAACCCGCGTTCGGCCAGAATATCGACGGCCTCGGCGTTGCGGGACATGTCGAACGGGCAAACGTCCGGGCAGAACGTATATCCGAAATAAACCAGTGTCGGTTCGGTGATCACGTCTTTGTCCGTGACCGTCTCGCCCTTGCCATTCACCAGTTCAAATGGCCCGCCAATTGCGGCGGAACCCCCGGCGATCTGGCTGGACCGGCATTGTGCGAACTTGTCATCGGACCCGCCGCCCGACGTCAGAAGCCACATGGCCCCAAGTCCGCTGGCCAGAGCAAGGGTTGCGAGAATTGCGTACAGTAGACGGCTCATTTCGATTATCCGGTCGCAAGGGGTTGTTGATCGTTCCGGCCGGGACACCTATCAAGATGACCAGCCGATGCAACAGGACATAAGCAACCGATGGCAGAATCCAATCAGACTTTTTGGCGCGGCCAGGAACGCAGCAGCTGGATTCGTCTGCGGACCCTGATCCTTTTGCGATGGGTGGCCATCATCGGCCAGCTCACCGCAATCACGGTGGCGCAGCGATACTATGACGTGCAGCTGGAACTGGGCCTGTGTTACCTGGCCATCGGAATTTCGGTCATGGGCAACCTGACCGCCATTTTGCTGTTTCCGCAAAACAAGCGCCTGAGCGAGTTTGAAAACTTCCTGATGGTTCTGTTCGACCTGCTGCAACTGTCAATCCTGCTGTATTTGACCGGCGGGCTGAACAATCCGTTTGCGCTGCTTCTGCTGGGCCCGGTCACGATTTCAGCCAATGTCATGAGCACACGATCGACCCTGATCGTCGGCGCCGTTGCAATCGTTCTGACAACTGTTCTTGCGGAATTTCACCTTCCGTTGCGGACAAGCCTCGGGCTTGTTCTGGATATCCCGGATATCCTTCTGTTCGGAAACTGGGCCGCAATCATCATCGCCATCATCTTCATCGGCGCCTATTCCCACCGCGTCAGTTCCGAAGTCCAATCCATGTCGGAAGCGCTGGCCGCCACGCATATGGCGCTGGCGCGCGAACAGAAGCTGACCGATCTGGGGGGCGTCGTTGCCGCTGCCGCGCATGAACTGGGCACGCCTCTGGCGACGATAAAACTGACCAGCGCGGAACTGATTGAAGAACTTGACGATCGCCCGGACCTGAAAGAAGACGCCGCTTTGATCCGCGAGCAGGCAGACCGTTGCCGTGACATTCTGCGCGACATGGGGCGGGCGGGCAAAGATGATCTGCACCTGCGGCAGGCGCCGCTTTCGACAGTGGTGAACGAAGCGGCCGAACCTCATGTCGGTCGCGGCAAAGAGGTTCATTTTTCAGAAGGCCCCGCGCAGGACGGGGATGTTCAGCAGCCCTCGATCCTGCGCAAACCCGAGATCATTCACGGGTTGCGCAACCTGATTCAGAATGCGGTGGATTTCGCCCGTGCAAATGTCTGGGTCGAGGCCGAATGGACCGACGGCAGGATCACCGTCAGCATCATGGATGACGGGCGTGGATACCCGCCCCACATGATCGGACGCATCGGCGACCCCTTTATGCGTCGCAGACGGGTGGAATCCGATCAGAGAGCACGCCCGGAATACGAAGGCATGGGCCTGGGATTGTTCATCGCCAAAACCCTGCTGGAACGCAGCGGCGCCGATCTGGAATTCGCCAATGGTTCTGACCCTTACCAGCATCTGACTGACAACCCGGATCGGCGCGGAGCCATCGTCAAGGTGACCTGGCCTCGCAAATTGATTGACGCACAAAAAGGCGACACGCCCGTCCCTTCCGGTTCCAACACGCGGATCCAAGTGTGAATTAAGAGACCGTTAACCAATCCCACGCATAGTCTGTCCGGATGTCGTTCAGGCTTGGGGAGTTTGATGGCCGATTGGATCATTCTGGCCGCGATCAGTCTTGTTTCGTGCTGTTTCGCCGTTCTGTGGCTGCTGCCGCGCCGGGCGCAGCGCGACAAGTCTTTTGGTCTGTTTTCAAACACCTCGCTGTTTGACGCCGTATTTCTGTTCGACGGTGACCGACTGATCAGCCATTCTGATTTCGCTCTGGCCGGGTTGGAACATGTTGGAAACTGGCAGGACCTGCGGCGCCTGTTGCAAAGGGATTTCCCCACTTTCCCCGAAACGCCTGACATAGTGCGCGATCAGGGTAGAATCGTGGTATCGGCCATTGACTGCACGATCGAACGAGAAGTCGTGTGTGAGTGGATTGATGGTATCGTCCGCGTTCGACTTTGCGAAAGCGCAAAGGCCTCCCCGGCAGGACCGGCCACCCCAAGCGAACCGACCCGTCTGGCAATGGATCTGGCCCCTTATCCGGTATGGCTGGTGGACAACGACAACCGGGTGCAATGGTGCAATGCCGCCTATGTCGCACTTGTTCAAAAGGCACGTGATCAGGACACCGATCTGACTGCGCCGCTTTTTGAAAGCCCGGAGGATGCCAAAAGACCCACCGGAAAAATCCGCGTGTCGGTGGATGTGGCAGATACTGATCGCAAGCTTTGGTTCGATTTGACTCGGATCGAACACGAGAACGGTCATCTGTGCTATGCCGTTGACGTCAACGCGATTGTCGAGGCGGAGACCGCCCAGCGCAAATTCGTGCAGACCATGACCAAGACCTTTGCTCAATTGTCCATTGGTCTCGCCATTTTTGACCGCAATCGGCAACTGGCCCTGTTCAACCCGGCCCTGATCGACCTGACCTCGTTGCCGCCTGATTTCCTCAGTTGCCGCCCCAGCCTGAGCAGTTTTTTTGACCGTTTGCGCGATCAACACATGATTCCCGAGCCGAAGAATTACCGCAGCTGGCGGCGTCAGATGAACGACCTTCTCGAAGCGGCTGAAGATGGAAACTATCACGAGACGTGGTCGCTGCCATCCGGATCGGTCTATTCCGTCAGCGGGCGCCCTCATCCGGACGGAGCAGTGGCCTTTCTGTTCGAGGATATCACCGCCGAAATCACGCTGACGCGGCGCTTTCGATCAGAAATGGATCTGATGCAGTCGATCCTGGACAAACTGGCGGATGCGATTGCCGTCTTTGCGGATGACGGCACGCTGGCCTTTACGAACTACGCGTATCAGAAACTGTGGGGAGACGCACACGAGGTCGGGTTCCAAAGCGAAACGGTCACCGATGTCACGCGACGCTGGCAAGACCTCTGTATTGCCACGCCGGTTTTGGGTGAGGTGCGGGATTTTGTCGAAATGCGGGAAAACCGCGCCGAATGGACCGCTGAAATCCAGATGAGAACCGGCATTACCGTGGATTGCACCGTCACACCGGTTCACAACGGCGCGACAATCGTCCGGTTTACGCAATCCGAGTTTCCGTCGAAATCCACCGCGATGGAACAGATCAGCGCCTGAACCGGGTTGCAGCCGGTCAGGCGCAAGGCCATTGTGGCGGCATGACACAGACCGCCCGATCTCTGACTTTCAAATCGCCCGAAGAAACCGCAATTTTCGCACGGCAATTGGGAACATCACTGCGCCCGGGCGATGTCGTTCTGCTGGAAGGCTCGATCGGCAGCGGCAAGACGCATTTCGCGCGCAACCTCATTCAGTCATTGATGGCTGAACCCGAAGATGTGCCCTCGCCAACTTTCACTTTGGTCCAGGCTTACGACACACCATCAGGTGAAATATGGCATTGCGACCTGTATCGCCTGAGCGCGGCGGAAGAAGTTGACGAACTGGGCCTGACGGAAGCTTTTGATACGGCAATCTGCCTTGTGGAATGGCCGGACAAGCTGGGCCCGTTGGCGCCCCGGGGCGCGTTGACGCTGACCTTTGAAACAGACCCTAATAATACTGAATTCCGCCATGTGACCCTGTCTTGGACTGCTCCGAAATGGGTGGAAAAACTGGAGAATACTGCATGACGAACAGGATGGTCCTGGCCGAGGCCCTGATTGCACAAACACCCTGGGCCGAGGCAACACGTACGCCACTTGCAGGCGATGCCTCGAACCGGCGATATGAACGGCTGATTGATCCAACCGACGGGCGCACTGCGGTTTTGATGGACGCGCCACCTGAAAAAAGTGACGATGTTGAACCCTTCGTGCGCGTTGCGGAATACCTCCGATCGATTGGTCTGAGCGCTCCGGAAATCTACGCAGAAGATACCCGGTACGGTTTTCTGTTGCTGGAAGATCTGGGTGATGACCTTTTCGCGCGCGTCCTGAAAAAAGATCCCGACAAAGAACGCGAATTGTACCGGGCCGCCACCGACGTGCTGCTCCACCTGCATCAGGCGCCTTCGCTGTCCTTGCCGTCATATGATCCGTCCCTGATGACGGAACTGGCTTCATTGGCCTTCACCAAGTATTCGGCCGGTATCCTGGGAGCATGTGATGAAGACGCCCTGTCCCGGTTCGAGCACCGGTTCGCGGACATCCTGCATCGTGAAACATCCGGTGCGAAAGTTGTCATTCTCAGGGATTATCACGCGGAAAACCTGTTGTGGCTGCCGCAGCGTGAAGGCGTGAAACGCGTCGGGCTGCTGGACTTTCAATTGGCCATGCTGGGGCACCCGGCCTACGATCTGGTGTCGCTGCTACAGGATACACGACGAGATGTCTCGGCCGGGATCGAAATGCAGATGATCAACCACTACATCTCTGCGTCAGGTATGGACGACCATGATTTCCGCACGGCCTACAGTGTATTGGGGGCCCAGCGAAACCTGCGCATCCTTGGCGTCTTCGCACGTCTGGCGACGGAATATGGCAAGCCTCACTATGTGGACATGATCCCGGCCGTCTGGGCACATCTGATGCGCGACCTTGATCACCCTGCCCTGGTTTCGGTGGCGCCCCTGCTGCACGAAGCTTTGCCCAGGCCCACACCGGAAAACTTGGCCAAGTTGAGAACGCAATGACCGGATCGCCATTTGCCGTAATGCTGTTCGCAGCCGGGTTCGGCACCCGTATGGGCGCGTTGACCAAAGACCGGCCCAAGCCATTGATCGAAGTGGCGGGGCGACCACTGATTGATCATGCGCTGGACCTTGTCAAAGATCTTGATCCTGTCCGTACCGTTGCCAACCTGCATTATCACGCTGATCAGCTCGCGGCGCATCTCGGCCCCAAAGGCGTTCTGCTGTCTCGGGAAGACCCTGAAATCCTGGAAACAGGCGGCGGATTGCGGGCTGCTTTGCCGATGCTGGGCACCGACCCCGTATTCACGTTGAACACCGACGCGATCTGGTCCGGGCCAAATCCTTTGACCCTGTTGCAGAAAGCCTGGGACCCGAGCCGTATGGACGCGCTGCTGATGTGTGTTCCAGTTGCGCGAACCGTTGGTCATATTGGATCGGGTGATTTCACGGCCGAAAAGGATGGACGGATCACGCGTGGTCCCGGTTTGGTGTATGGTGGGGCACAGATCCTCAAGACCGATGGATTGCATTCGTTCTCGCAAACGGCGTTTTCGCTCAACCTGCTTTGGAACCAGATGCTTGATCAGGGTCGGCTTTTTGCGGTCGAATACCCCGGACGCTGGTGTGACGTAGGCCGCCCCGAAGGTATCGCTCTGGCCGAGGGTTTGCTGGCTGATGTTTGAGTCTGGTACCCTGCCCCGAGTTTTTGCCGTGCCCCCCGGTACGGATTTCCCAAAAGCGTTGGTCGATGGCCTGCGGCAGCGCTGTTCGGGCCCGCCCGAAGCTTTGGCGCGGATAGAGTTGGTTCTGAACACAAGACGGATGGAACGGCGTGTCCGCGATCTGTTCAATCAGGGGCCGCCGTGCCTTCAGCCCCGTCTCTCGTTGGTGACGGACCTGGGCGAAAGGGTTGATCTGGCGCAGATCCCGCCAGCCATACCACCCCTGCGACGACGTCTTGAATTGACTCAGCTGGTATCCAAGCTGCTGGAACAACAGCCGGATCTTGCCGCCCGATCCTCGGTCTTTGACCTGTCCGACAGTCTGGCCGCACTGATTGACGAAATGCAGGGCGAGGGCGTGTCGCCCGAGGCGATCCGGCAGCTGGATGTCAGCGACATGTCCGGACACTGGGCACGGGCACAGGCTTTTATCGGCATCGCGGATCATTTCATCGACACCGGCGGGCAGACGATGGATGCACAGGCCCGCCAGCGCCGCGTGGTCGAAAACCTGGTCGCGCGATGGCAGATTGCCCCCCCACAACACCCGGTCATTCTGGCGGGCTCTACCGGGTCTCGTGGCACCACGCTGATTTTGATGGAAGCCATCGCGCGCCTGCCACAAGGGGCACTGGTGCTGCCCGGATTTGATTTCGACCAGCCGGATCACGTTTGGCAGGGGTTGGATGATGCGTTGACGTCTGAAGATCACCCACAATACCGTTTCCGCAAGTTGATGCGCGCGCTGGAACTTGCGCCGGGTCAGATCACCCCATGGACGGATTTTTCAGCCCCCTCACCCGCCCGTAACCGACTGGTATCCCTGGCTTTACGTCCGGCGCCCGTCACTGACGCATGGATGACCGAAGGCCCCAAACTGTCCGATATCAAAGGCGCGACCGACGGCCTGACGCTGGTCGAGGCGCAATCACCCCGCGCCGAGGCATTGGCCATCGCTCTGCGCCTGCGGCAAGCGGCGGAAACAGGACAGACCGCCGCTCTGATCACGCCGGATCGCATGTTGACCCGCCAGGTCAGCGCCGCGCTGGATCGGTGGAACATCGTGCCGGACGACAGTGCTGGCCTGCCGCTGCAACTTTCTCCGCCGGGTCGTTTTCTGCGCCATGTGACCAACCTGTTCACGCGCCGTCTGGAAGGCGAGACGCTGCTGACCCTTTTGAAGCACCCGCTTTGTCATGACGGCGGTGACCGCGGAAACCATTTGCTGCTTACGCGTGATCTGGAGCTTGACCTGCGCCGCCACGGCCCGCCCTTTCCTGACAGTGCAAGCCTTACGGCTTTTGCGGTACGCAAAGAAGCCCCGGAAAGCTGGGTCAAATGGGTCGTGCATCACTTCTGCGACCAGCAGATCACCAATGAACTGCACCTCGCTGACTGGGTAGAGCGTTTGATCGAACTGGCCGAGGCGATCTCGGCTGGCAGCACGGGTGAAACAGGTACTCTGTGGGACAAAAACGCAGGCCAAAAGGCGCTGGAGGTGCTGAATTCGCTTGGGGCAGAGGCGCAGCATGGCGGCCTGATGACGGCCCATGACTTTGCCGATCTGCTGGGCGCTCTGCTTGCGGGCGAAGAGGTTCGTGACCGCGATGCGCCGCATCCGCACATCATGATCTGGGGCACGCTCGAAGCACGGGTGCAGGGTGCCGACCTGCTGATCCTTGGAGGGTTGAATGAAGGAAGCTGGCCAGAGGCGCCAACACCCGACCCCTGGCTGAACCGGCAGATGCGTGACCAAGCCGGCTTGTTGCTGCCCGAGCGCCGGATCGGCCTGTCTGCGCATGACTTCCAGCAGGCCGTCGGCGCACCCGAAGTGTGGTTGACCCGCGCGACCCGCTCGGATGATGCCGAGACGGTTCCGTCGCGCTGGCTGAACCGACTGACCAACCTGTTGCAGGGTTTGCCGGGTCAGGGTGGCCCCGAAGCTCTGGCCAAAATGCGCGCTCAGGGCGAAAAATGGCTGAACTGGTCCGAGGCACTGGAAGATGCGCCGCCTATCGACCCCGCACCGCGCCCATCTCCGCGCCCACCGGCTGCCGCACGCCCGCGCCGACTGTCTGTGACCGAGATAAAAAGGCTGATCCGCGACCCATACGCGATATACGCCAAACATGTGCTTCGGCTGAGACCGCTTGATCCACTTGTGCAAGCCCCCGATGCCTTGCTGAGAGGGATTGTTATTCACGAAATCCTCGAGCATTTCATCAAGGACAGCGTCCTCGACAGCGCCTTGCTGACGCGGGAAAACTTCCTGAAACGGGCACACGCCCTGTTGGATCAGCATGTCGCCTGGCCAACCGCCAGAAAACTGTGGCTGGCCCGGTTGGAACGGATCGCGGAGGATTTCCTTGGCGCAGAACTCGCGCGCCGGGCTGATGGCGGGCCGGTGGCGTTTGAGGCGGCGATGAAGCTGGTGCTGAACCCTCTGGATTTCACCATTGTCGGGCGCGCGGACAGGATCGATTGCAACAGCCGGGGTGCGTTGCGGATCATCGACTATAAAACCGGCGCGCCACCCACGGAAAGTCAGCAATCCAAATTCGACAAGCAGTTGCTGATCGAGGCGGCCATGGCCGAGCAAGGCGGGATTGAGGGCCTTGACCCGACAGGCGTGGCCGAAGCCATCTTCATCGGTATGGGTGGCAGTTACAAGGAGGTTGCCGCGCCCTTGGAAAAAGAACCAACCGACAAAGTTCTTGCCGAGCTGAAAGAGTTGATTTCCGCTTATTTAGAGCCTGATCAGGGATTTTCGTCCCGTCGTATGCTGCACAAGGATTCAGATATCGGTGATTATGATCACCTGGCTCGGTTCGGCGAATGGGACCGGACAGCCGAAACATGCCCTGAGGACCTGACATGAGCCCGCGCAACGATGCAACAGAACGGCAGGTGCAGGCCGCGCGCCCCGATGCCTCGACCTGGCTGGCGGCCAATGCCGGGTCTGGCAAAACCCGGGTTTTGACGGACCGGGTGGCGCGTTTGCTGCTGGACGGAGTCCAGCCTCAGCACATCCTGTGCCTGACCTACACCAAAGCCGCCGCCAGCGAGATGCAGAACAGGTTGTTCAAGCGCCTTGGTGAATGGGCAATGCTGGATAACAGCTCTCTGCTGGAACAGCTGACCGACCTGGGTGTACCCGGCGAAATCAGCTCGGACAAGCTGGCGCAAGCACGCACCCTGTTTGCCCGCGCCATCGAAACGCCGGGAGGTCTGAAAATCCAGACCATCCACTCGTTCTGCGCCTCGTTGCTGCGACGATTCCCGCTCGAGGCTGGCGTCAGCCCGCAGTTCACCGAAATGGAAGACCGCGCAGCAGCCTTGTTGCGAGAGGAGATTGTCGAAGATTTCGCCGCAGGCCCTCAGGCCGGGTTGATTGAAGATGTGGCCCGGTTTGTCACGGACACGGGTTTTGACAAACTGACTGCTGCACTCACGCAAAAACGCAATCTGTTTGCGCAGCCGCTTGGGTGGACCGATCTGCTGCATCGCTTCGATCTGCCCGCCGGCTTTGACGAAACCGCGCTGCTTGGGCGGGTTTTTCTTGGTGGCGAAGTCGACCTGATCCGGTCCATGCTGCCCGCTTTGACCGAAAGCGGTGGCAACAACGCCAAGGCCGCCGAGAAACTGGCCGGGTTCAACGAAGCCAGATTGGCACATCTACCCATGTTGGAAGGCGTGTTTCTGACAGGGAAGGGCGCAAAGGAACCCTTCACGGCCAAACTCAACGCTTTTCCGACCAAACCCCTGCGCGAAGGTGTGCTGGCCGACCGGATGCCGCAGCTCGAGGCCTTCATGCTGCGGATCGAAGCCGCACGAGAACAGCGTCTGGCGCTGGTCGCGGCGCAGAAAACCGCGGTTCTGCACCGCTTTGCCGCAGCCTTCCTGCCGGAATACGAACGGCGCAAGCAATTGCGCGGCTGGCTGGATTTCGACGACCTGATCCTGCGCGCGCGGCAGGTGTTGAACGATCCGGCAGTGGCCGAATGGGTGCTGTACCGACTGGACGGGGGCATCGATCATATTCTTGTGGACGAAGCACAGGACACCAGCCCCGATCAATGGGACGTGATCGAGAAACTGGCGCAGGAATTCACCAGTGGGGAAGGGGCCCGATCCGGGGTTGAACGCACGATCTTCGTCGTCGGCGACAAGAAGCAATCGATCTATTCCTTTCAGGGCGCCGATCCACAGGCCTTTGACAGAATGCAGGAAGAGTTTGGCCGGAGACTGGCTGAATCAGGCTCTAAACTGTGGGATTCGACGTTGGAATACTCGTTTCGATCCTCCAGCGCGATCCTGACTCTGGTCGATATTCTGTTTGAAAACCGCTCTGATGCCGGGTTTCACAAGAACAGTCAGCACCGTGCATTCAAGGCCGATCTGCCAGGTCGTGTTGATCTTTGGCCCGTTGTCGAAAAGGTTGCAGATACCGAAGACGGGGATTGGACCGATCCGGTTGATCGTCCCGGCGCACGGCATCACACCGTCATTCTGGCCGAAAAGGTTGCACAGTCGATCAAAGACATGATCGAACGGGGTGAGACGATCCCGGAAGATGGCAAACCCGGCCAATTCGTTCGTCGAAAAGTGCAGCCGGGGGATTTTCTGATCCTCGTGCAACGCCGCTCGGACCTGTTTGCCGAGATCATCCGTGCCTGCAAGGCGCTGCACCTGCCCATCGCCGGAGCAGATCGGTTGAAAGTGGGCGCTGAGCTGGCGGTCAAGGATCTTGCGGCATTGCTCAGCTTTCTGGCCACGCCCGAAGACAGCCTGTCCCTGGCGACGGTTCTCAAATCCCCCTTGTTCGGCTGGTCCGAACAGCAGCTTTTCGATCTGGCGCACCGTCGGAAGGAACAGTTTCTTTGGGCCGCACTGCGCAACCGCGCGGAAGAGTTTCCCGAAACTCTGTCGGTGCTGAATGATCTGCGCAGCCAGATCGACTTTTTGCGCCCCTATGATCTGATCGAACGTATCCTGACCCGCCATGACGGACGGCGCAAGCTGTTGGGGCGGTTGGGGGCGGAAGCCGAAGATGGCATCAACGCGCTGTTGTCCCAGGCTCTGGCCTATGAGCGAACGGATATCCCCAGCCTGACGGGGTTTCTGGTCTGGATGCAGACCGACGATCTGGAAATCAAACGACAGATGAGCGGCGTCGGCAACAGGATCCGGGTGATGACCGTTCATGGCTCAAAAGGGTTGGAGGCGCCGATCGTCATCCTGCCGGACACCGGCAAACGCCAGCCTCCGCGTGATGCCGAGATCATGCTGGCCGGCGGCACGCCGTTGTGGAAAGTGTCGGCGGACGCGTCACCAAACCTGATCTCCCAGGCGCGGGAAGAGGCGCGCAGCCGCGAGGAAAACGAACGGCTTCGGTTGCTGTATGTGGCTCTGACACGGGCGGAAAAGTGGTTGATCGTAGCGGCGGCAGGCGATTTGGGGAAAGACGGCAACAGCTGGTATCAGATGGTCGAGGCGGCGATGAACCGGGCCGGGGCCGCGCAGGTTCCGGGTTCCAATATCCGCCGCCTGTCCCACGGGGATTGGGACGCGCTGCCCTTGGTCGATCAACCGAACACTGACGTTGGGCCAGTCGATTTGCCGGACATGTTTCACCATCCGGCTCCGGATCCGGTTGCGCCTGCCAGCACGCTCAGCCCTTCGGATCTGGGTGGCCCAAAGGCGTTGCCCGGTGATGCCGGCCTGGATGAAGAGACGGCCAAACTGCGCGGAACCCGCCTGCACCTGCTGCTGGAACACCTTCCGGAGGCAGAGAAAGACCTTTGGCCAGAGCTTTGCGCCCGGTTGCTGCCCGATATGCAGGAAACGGACCGGCAAGAGATATTGAACGAAGCCGCAACTGTTCTGACAGCAGAAGGCTTGCAGCCCGTCTTCGCGCCTGACACGTTGGCCGAAGTGCCCATTGCTGCCGCTCTGAACGGGCAGCGGATGCATGGTGTTGTCGACCGTCTGATCGTATCGGAAACGGAAGTGCATGTGATTGATTTCAAATCAAATGCCACCGTTCCAGACCGCGCGGAAGACTGCCCCGAAGGCCTGTTGCGACAGATGGGGGCGTACGCACAGGCGCTGGCTCAGATCTATCCGGACCACGGCATTCGAACCGCCATCCTGTGGACTCGTACGGCAAGCCTGATGTGGTTGCCACACGATCTTGTGACAGATGCACTGGCCCGCACCCAGATATCTTGACCTTACCCGAAGCGGCACCTACGTTCTGTTCCCAAGTTTACCCCATTCAGGAGACAGAATATGTCGACCGTAGCCGTAACCGACGACACCTTTGACGCCGAAGTCAAGAATTCGACCGTTCCCGTGGTCGTGGATTTCTGGGCCGAATGGTGCGGCCCCTGCAAGCAAATCGGCCCCGCGCTGGAAGAACTGGCAGCCGAGTATGGCGACAAGGTTAAGATCGCCAAGGTCGATGTGGACAGCAACCCGAACGCGGCGGCCGCGATGGGCGTGCGCGGCATTCCGGCACTGTTCATCTTCAAGGACGGTCAGGTTGTTTCCAACCGCGCCGGCGCGGCGCCCAAAGCCGCCCTGCAAAGCTGGATTGACGAATCCATCTGATCTGGTCCTAACAGATTGTCTCGTAGGCGCCTCAGATCGGGGCGCCTTTTTTTTGAAGACGTCGGAGACACCAATGGCAAAAACGCGGGTCCTTGTGGAATTCGGGATGGGCACGTCCCTGCGCCGGATGGACTATACCCAGGCGTCACTGCGGGCGATCAAGGATGCGCTTTGGCACAACTCGGTCAACATGGCGGAACTGTTCGGGTTCCCGAAAGAGGCGATGATCATTGATGCCGAAATCGGTGTTCAGCAACCGGATCAGGTGGACATCGACGCGCTGAAAGCTGTCTTTCCCTATGGTCATCCCAACATCACTGTCACCAAAGGGGGCTTGGACATCGCAAAGCCCCACAGTGACGGGCACACGGTCATTGCCAACGCCGCCCTGATCGTTTCCTTCGACATGGAGCCCGCACAATGAGTGAAAAACGCATCATTCTGGAGATGGGAACAGGCAACGACCTGTACGGCCGGGACTATACCAAGGCGGCCCGCCGCGCGGTGCAGGATGCCTTGCACCATTCATCCATCACGTTGTTTTCGAAACTGGGGATCGACCATTCCGAAATGCGCGTCAGCGTCACGATCGGCGTGCAGGACCCTGAACAGGTGGATTGCGATCTGGTTGCCTCTGATCTGCCGCGGGGCAGGGCCGAGGTTCGCGCAGTCAAAGGTGGGCTTGACGTTGTCGATGAAGAAGCGGGAACGCGGCACGTGGTTGCAACTGCGGCGATCGAGGCATTTCTGCCTGATCTTGCCGGAAAATACGTTCAAGGCTGAACAAAGAAAAAGCCGCTCGGAA
Organism: Ruegeria sp. YTSC002; assembly: GCF_059609845.1. Taxonomy (NCBI): domain Bacteria; kingdom Pseudomonadati; phylum Pseudomonadota; class Alphaproteobacteria; order Rhodobacterales; family Roseobacteraceae; genus Ruegeria; species Ruegeria sp. YTSC002. The sequence goes on along the minus strand of NZ_JBXWML010000005.1, from coordinate 285,531 downwards.
AACCGTGCGGCTGTCTTGAATTGGGGATCTGTGGGAACATCAGAGTTCGGCGATGTCTGCGCGGCTCAGGCCGATATCGTCCAACTGAGCGTCGCTGAGTTCCGACAGGAGTTTGCGGGTTTTGCGGGAATCTTTCCATTCGACAACGGTGTTGACGACATTGATGAACGCGTCCACTACGTGCAGGATGGTAGCTGCTCCGAGCGGCGCATGAATGTTAGCTGTGGTTGCCATGTGCGCGGTCCTTTGTGAAGAAACAGCCGACCCGTTGTCGGTTGTGAACCCCATGTAGTCCCGCATGCCCGGACTCACAATTGCTGGTCCGGTAACCCCGGAATGCGTTTTTTGCATATCTTTTGGGCAATTGAAGAACGGGTTGCGCCAACCTGCGACCCGGCCCATATATACCGCCAGCGAAAACGGAGACGATCATGGCAGACAACGACTTTCCCGGTTGGCACGGCACGACGATCATTGGCGTCAAGAAGGGCGGTCAGATCGTCATAGCCGGTGATGGGCAGGTCAGCCTGGGTCAGACCGTGATCAAGGGCACGGCGCGCAAAGTGCGCCGCCTGTCCCCCGGAGGGTCCGAAGTTGTCGCCGGCTTTGCCGGGTCGACGGCCGACGCCTTCACATTGCTGGAACGGCTGGAGGCCAAGCTGGAGGCGACACCGGGCCAACTTGCCCGCGCTTCGGTGGAATTGGCCAAAGACTGGCGCACCGACAAATACCTGCAAAAGCTTGAGGCGATGCTGATCGTCACGGACGGCAAGGACATGTTCGTGATCACCGGCGCCGGTGACGTGCTGGAACCTGAACACAACGTGGCCGCCATCGGATCCGGGGGCAATTTTGCACTGGCCGCCGCGCGCGCGATGATGGACAGCGACAAGTCGGCGGAAGAGGTCGCGCGTCAGGCAATGGCCATCGCGGCCGATATCTGCGTCTATACCAACGGCAAACTGACGGTTGAGACGATCTCAGGCTAGCAGCGCCGAGATTTCCTTGCCTTTCCAGCGGCGATGCATGCCGATCAGGCCAATGATCGCTGCGATGATCACGACATAGTAGGGCACGCGGATATCGATGCTCATCAATCCGCCCCCGATCAGCGACATGATCCCGCCCGCAAGGCAGAACACCGCGGTTGTCACGCCCATGACCCAGCCCTGATCCGCCTCGCTGACGCTGGAAGAGAAAAGCCCAAGCATGGTGGGGTAGGCGATTCCGAACAGGAAGTAGAAGAAAAAGACCGGCACGTAACTGAACATGCCACTTGGGCTGAAGGCGAATGCGAATCCGCAGATCACCATGACGATGAGTGACGTGTAGATAATCGCATATTTGCTGAACTTCTCCTGCGCGGGTTTCACCAGAAACGTGCTGGAAAAGGCCAGTGCGACGCCGATGACGACCATCGCCATACTGCCACCGATGACTCCGTATCCGAAGGCACTTGTCAGGAAATTGTCGACAAACACGTAGAAGGTGACGTTGGCGATCATGAAGAACGAATAGACCGGCAGGATCTTCAACACGATCGGGTGACCACGCACTGCTGCCAGGCTGTCTGTTATGTCACGGGGACGGAACACAAAGGGCGCGCGATCCGCTCGGGTATCCTGGAAGAAAAACAGGACCAGAAAGATAGCAATCATCACAAGGACAAAAGCGCCGTAAAACGGCGTTCTCAGCGTGGCGAAGCCGCCCAGCAGGGCTGCGTCTGACAGGACCGCGCCGATGATCGGCCCGCCCACCAGGCCAAAGCTGACGCCCGTCACGATATAGCCCATGTTCCGGTCCCGGTCTGTCGCGTCGGTGCTGCCGTCGATCATCGCCGCTTGCGCAATGGGTTGGTTGCCCGCAGTAAACCCGGTGATCGAACGCCCGACGATCAGCAGAAGAAGGCTGTTGAGGTAAAGCGCGGCAATCGTCAGGGCATAGCCGGCCAGAGCACCACCCAGGCACACCAGCAAAGCGTTCTTGCGCCCGATCGAATCCGATACTTTCGAAACATAGACAACGCCCAGAAACCACGACAGGAAAAAGCACCCGATCACGAGGCCATAATAGAAATGCCTGCGCCCCTCGGGCGTGTTTTCGGGCAGAAACCCGGATTTCGTTTCCATGATCAGCGAGTTGATGATGGGAAAGACCAGCCCCTGTCCGATCAGATCCACGAACACCACAAACAGAAGGGTAATCTTGGCAATATTCGTCATGTCTTACGCTCCTGGCCTTCAAACCCTCGATACACAGTAGCAGACGGATCCCGCATTCCCCAAGCAAAGCATTTGCAAACCTGAGCCTGCATTGCTAACCAACACGGCCATGAATACAGGCTTGGTTGTTTTCGCCCGTACCGTGATTACCTAAGCCGCATGACACAAATGCCGACCGAAAGGACCGCCCTTTGACCGACCTGACCCCGCGCGAGATTGTCTCGGAACTGGATCGCTTCATCATCGGGCAGAAGGATGCCAAGCGTGCCGTGGCCGTGGCCCTGCGCAATCGCTGGCGCCGCAAGCAATTGCCGGACGACATCCGGGAAGAGGTCTATCCCAAGAACATCCTGATGATCGGACCCACCGGCGTCGGCAAAACCGAAATCAGCCGCCGTCTGGCGAAACTGGCCCGCGCGCCGTTTATCAAGGTCGAGGCCACCAAGTTCACCGAGGTTGGATATGTCGGTCGCGATGTGGAACAGATCGTGCGCGATCTGGCAGACGCGGCTATCCTGCAAACCCGCGAGTTCATGCGCGAAGACGTCAAGGCCAAGGCGCATCAGGCCGCCGAAGACCGCGTGATCGAAGCCATTGCTGGCGCGGATGCGCGCGAAGGCACGCGCGAGATGTTCCGCAAAAAGCTGAAAGCCGGTGAATTGGACGACACGGTGATCGAGCTGGAACTGTCCGACACCTCGAACCCGATGCCGATGTTTGACATTCCGGGGCAGCCGGGCGGTCAGATGGGCATGATGAATCTGGGCGACATTTTCGGCAAGGCCTTTGGCGGACGCACCGTCAAGAAACGCCTGACCGTCGCCGAAAGCTATGATTTGCTGATCGGGGAAGAAGCCGACAAGCTGCTGGATGACGAAACCGTCACCCGCACCGCGCTGGAATCCGTCGAACAGAACGGCATCGTATTTCTGGATGAGATCGACAAGGTCTGCGCCCGTTCCGATGCACGCGGCGGCGATGTCAGCCGGGAAGGGGTGCAACGCGACCTTCTGCCCTTGATCGAGGGAACCACAGTCAGCACCAAGCACGGTCCGGTCAAAACGGACCATATCCTGTTCATCGCCTCGGGTGCGTTTCACATCGCCAAACCGTCGGATCTGTTGCCGGAATTGCAGGGGCGCCTGCCGATCCGTGTCGAACTGCGCGCCCTGACCGAAGAAGATTTCGTGCGCATCCTGACCGAAACCGACAATGCCCTGACATTGCAATACACGGCGTTGATGAGCACCGAGGACGTGACCGTCAGCTTTACCGAGGACGGCATCGCGGCATTGGCGAAGATCGCGGCTGACGTGAATCAGAGCATCGAAAACATCGGCGCGCGGCGGCTCTATACGGTCATGGAACGGGTTTTCGAAGAACTGTCCTTCGCTGCACCGGACAAGGCCGGTACGAAAATCACCGTTGACGCGCAATTCGTCAGTGACAATCTTGGAGAATTGACCAAGTCCTCTGATCTCAGCCGTTACGTTCTGTAACACGGCCAGCCGTTTTTTGCCGTTGTTCTCGACTTGCCATGCTGGACGTTAGGCAAGAATAGGATAGCGTGTCCACAATTCACCCAGAGGGTTGGCCCGTGCTGCGCTATTTCATCATTCTGCTCGTATCTCTTTCGCTCGGCGCCTGTGTTGACCGGACGGTGTCCGAGGTCGTGCCAAGTGCCATGAATGTCGGCACACCCGAAACCATCTTCGCAAGCACGACCCGCGCGCGTGACGCTGACGGATCTTATGGATTCCGACGCGGTGAAACGCTCAAGTTTCTGGAAACGACTGTTTCGATTCCACCGACGCATACGCCGGGTACGCTCCGTTTTTCCTACGCAAACCCGAATCCGCGGAAGGAATTCGTTCTGGCAGACGTGACCGAGTTGGATGGACCGCAGGGGCTGCACAAGCATCTGCGAGGACAGGATGACGTCACGATCTTTGTGCACGGCTACAATTCGACCCAGACCGAAACGATCTTCCGCGCGGCGCAGCTGACACATGACATCGGCCTCCCCGGATCAACGCTGGTGTATTCGTGGCCAAGCCGTGCGACGGGATATGGATACGCCTATGATCTGGACAGTATGCTGTTCGCCCGCGACGGGTTGGAACAGACCATCCGCGAGTTGAAAGCCATGGGTGTCAAACGCGTTATTCTGGTCGCGCATTCCATGGGCGGTGCGTTGGCGATGGAAATGATGCGACAAACCGAACTGCAAGAACCCGGCTGGGCCAACCGAAACATCGATGGGGTCGTGCTGATCTCACCCGATCTGGATCTCGATCTGTTTCGCTCGCAGATGAAACGTATCGACAACCCACCCGATCCGTTCATCGTAATGGTGTCCCAAAAGGACAAGATACTGAACATCTCGGGCCGCTTGCGTGGCACTGATGAGGGCCAGCGATTGGGGAACATCAGTTCGATCGACTCACTCAAGGAATTTCCGATCAGTGTGATCGACACGACCGCTTTCAACAGCGACGCGGCATCCTCTCATTTCGTTGCCGCGACCTCCCCGGCTTTGTTGTCGATCCTCAACTCGTTGCGGCGTGTCAACAATACCTTCGGGCGGGAAGACCGACCGGCCATCGATATTCTGGTGCCACCTACCGAACGCAATCCAGATGGTGCTACTGAAATTGTTCTGACGGAAACCGGGCAGGCACAGGTCAGCTCTCCGTGACGCGGTTCAAGCTGCGTCAGTATCTTCTGGACAATGCCACCTGGCTTGGCGCCGGCGTTCTTCTGACGTTTTTGTCCAGCTTCGGGCAGACCTTCTTCATCTCGATCTTTGCCGGTGAGATCCGCGCGGAATTCGGTCTCGGCCACGGTGCATGGGGTGGGCTGTACACATTGGGCACAACCCTGTCGGCCATCGTGATGATCTGGGCCGGAGGGCTAACGGACATCTTTCGTGTCCGGGTGCTGGGTCCGGTGGTTCTGACCGGGTTGACCCTGGCCGCCCTTGCCATGGCGCTGAATACCTGGCTGCTGCTGTTGCCGGTGGTGATTTTTCTGCTGCGCCTTCTCGGTCAGGGGATGAGCACGCATCTGGCCGCAGTCGCCATGGCGCGGTGGTTCACGGTCACGCGGGGCAAGGCGCTTTCCATTGCATCCATCGGCTATGCCATCGGTGAGGCCTTGCTGCCCCTGATCTTTGTTGCGGCCATGGTTTACATGGACTGGCGTTGGCTGTGGGTCGTCGCGGCGGGGATGACCGCCTTGGGAATTCCCGTGTTGATGCGACTGTTGCGCGAGGAACGAACACCGCAAAGCCTTGCCAGCAAATCCTCTGCCATTGGGATGCAGGGTCGCCATTGGAGCCGTCGCGACGCGCTGTTTGACCCCTTGTTCTGGTTCATGGTGCCCGCCGTGCTTGCGCCATCGGCATTCATTACCGCGTTTTTCTTCCATCAGGTCTATTTCGCTGAGGTCAAAGGCTGGCAGCATATTCAACTGGTCGCTCTGTTCCCGATCTTTACCGGAGTATCGCTGCTGTCGATGTTTGCTGCGGGCTGGGCATTGGACAAATGGGGCACTGCGCGCATCATGCCATACTATCAACTTCCGATGGCGGTTGGGTTCGTGGTTCTGGGCATGACTGAATCAATCAGCGGCGCGACGGTTGGGTTGGTGTTTCTTGGCCTGACGGTCGGAGCAAACAGCACTTTGCCCAGCGCGTTCTGGGCAGAATTCTATGGGACCCGGCATATCGGCGCCATAAAGGCGTTGGCTGCGGCTGTCATGGTTCTGGGGTCAGCCATCGGCCCTGGTTTGACCGGCGTTCTGATTGACCTTGGTTTCTCGCTGAGCATTCAGTTTTTCTGGATAGGCCTGTTTTTCGTGCTGGTATGCGCCTTGGTTTGGGTCGGTGTTTCCCGCGCCCGCCGCGACCTTTAGCGCGCGCGCCTGAGATATACGTAATACGCCCCGTCTCCGCCGTGGCTTATATGAGCCGGCGTGACCTGCAACACCGCCTGCGCCAGCGGTGGGATCGACAACCAGTGAGGAACCTGATTTCGCAGAACACCGCGCGGCGTCGGAATCGGACCGGGCTCGTCCCGATCCTTGCCTTTGCCGGTCACGACCAAAACCAGACGCTTTCCCTGTGCCTGCGCGCTCAGGATAAATCGGATCAGCGCCGGATGGGCCGAAGCGACCCGCATACCGTGCAGATCCAGCTTGCCTTCGGGTTTCAGCTTGCCGCGCTTCATCCGGCCAAAGGCCTTGTTGTCCATCTGAACCGGTGCATTGCGCAGCGCATCCGTCACCGAAGGTTTCAGATCATTCGGTTTCGGTTTCGACTGAAAGGTCTGTCCAAGTTCGAATGCCTGAAAACGCGGTTTCGGGGTTTTCTTGGGCTTAGGTTTCGGCAAAGAGGTCGGATGGACCGTCTGCGGGATTCCCGGGTGCAGCCTCTCGGCCTGTTTGGCGACCTTGCGCCACAGCTCGATCTCTTCGTTTGTCAGTTTGCGCCGGGTCATCAGAATTCATCCGGCAGCAGGGCATAGGCACGCTGGATGGGCAGCAACAGCACCATCCGGCCCGGATCCTTCAGCTTGCCCGCGGACTGACCGGCTTCGTCCCCCGTTCCGAAAAAGATATCAGCCCGTTGCGCGCCTTTGATGGCCGCACCTGTATCCTGCGCGATCATCAGGCGGCGGATCGATTCCTTGCCGTCCTTTTCCACCCAAACCGGCGCACCCAGCGGGGTATAGGCCGGATCGACCGCGATGCTGCGCATGGTCGTTATGGATCGGTTCATGGCACCCAGCGGTCCAAGCTCGGGCGCGACACGTGAAACTTCGCGGAAAAACACGTATGAGGGGTTGTGGAGCAGCAATTCCGCTCCGGCCTCGGGGTTCTTGCGCACCCAGGCGCGGATCATCTGCGCGCTGACCTCATGCGCGCCAAGAATACCGCGCCGCACCAGTTCCACGCCAATTGACCTGTAGGGATGCCCGTTCGCACCACCATACCCGACGCGCAAAGCCCCCCCATCCGGCAATCGAACACGACCCGAACCCTGGATTTGCAAGAAAAACAACTCTACGGGGTCATCGACCCAGGCAATCTCAAGCCCGCGGCCCTGCATGACATCACTGGTCAGGATTTCTCGCCGGCTCAGCCAGGCCCCCTCAGCGCGGGCCTCGGGCGGCATTTTGTAGATGGGGTACCTGAAACGATCCGTCCGGGTACGCGCACCATCAAGTTCGGGTTCGAAATACCCCGTGAACAGGGCATCCTCACCATCCTCGACCAGAACAGGGCGAAAAAAGAGCTCAAAGAACGACCGTGCCGCTTCGGCATCGTAGGTTCTTGCCACACCGCACAGGGCCCGCCAATCGGGATCCTTCAGATCACCGCAGGTGTTCAGAAAAACCGAAAGGGCTGCACCGTGGTCATCCTCGGCCCAGCCATGCAGATCATCGAACGACAGAATGGATCGCGTTGCCTCGGCACCGGCAGCGCTGGCAGCGGTCATTGCACCCACCAGTAAAAGCGACCGGAGCGTGGCAATCATGCGTCCGTGGCAACAAGCAGCCAGTTCGGATCGTCCTTGCCCATCACACGGGCAAAGGTCCAGCTGTCCTTTTGGCGTTTCACGGTATTGGGGCTGCCTTCGACGATATCGCCACCGCGATCCCGCACGACCGATGTCAGTTCACCCACGAATTTCATGGTGATTTCGGCCTGATTGGTATCCTTGTCGAACTTCACATCCGTCAGGGTCGTCTCTCGGACACCGATAAACTCGGCCTCGATCGTCAGGCCCTGATCTTCTCGTGCGGCGACGCCCGCAACGAAGGATTCAAAAACTTCTTCCGACAGGAACGGTTGGATCTCGTCCAGGTTTCCCTTTTCATACCCCATCAGGATCATTTCATAGGCACCGCGCGCACCCTGAACAAACTCGGTGACGGAAAAACTGGGTTCAACCCGTTTCATCGCCGCCAGCGTCTGTGCCAGCTCGCTGTCTTCCGGGACATGGTCTGTGATGTCATGATCCGGGCCGCCTTCGATCACTTCGAAATCGCGGCGCGACTTATGCGCTTCGGGCTGCTGCTGCACAGGCGGTTTTTCAAAACCTTCACGCGTGCCCAACACGCTCTTGAGGCGCAGGATCAGGAAAACGGCAATTCCGGCCAGGACCAGCAACTGGATCATGGGTTCGTTCATTTCATCCTCTTTTCAGAACCGCGGCTTTGTATACGCGGCCTCATGCCACTATGTAGGTGACCGTAGGTGGCAAGTCCACAGCCCGGCCTAAGGGAAAGGATAACGCAAATGTATCTGTTCTTGGCATTTTTGTTGGTGCCCATCATCGAGATTGCGCTGTTTATTCAGGTTGGCGGGTTGATCGGCTTGTGGCCAACCCTTGCCATCGTAGTACTGACGGCGGTTTTGGGCACTGTTTTGGTGCGGACACAAGGTCGCATGGCGTTGGGAAACCTGCAACGGTCGTTTGCCGAACTGGACGACCCGACCGAGCCGCTGGCGCATGGTGCGATGATCCTGTTGTCGGGTGCTTTGTTGCTTACACCGGGATTTTTCACTGATGCCATTGGATTTGCCTTGCTTGTTCCGGGCGTACGGGTTGCGGTTTTCAGGTACCTCAGATCGAAAGTCACCGTTACCCAGTTTCAGATGGGTCAGGGCCCCGGTTTTCGGTCACGGGAAAATCCGTTCGATCAGGGTGACATCATAGACGGCGACTTTACCGAGGTCCGCCCTAAAAATGATCCGTCAAAGCCGTCTAAATGGGTGGAAGGCCCCCACCGGCATTGAGGTGCCGCGCCCAACTTGATAAGCAGTGGCGAATTTCATTTTTGGAGTAGATCCATGGCCGAAGAAAAAGCTGCAGAAAACACTGCGGCCAAAGCCGCCCCGCAAGTTCAGATGCGTGTTCTGGGGCAGTTCATCCGCGACATGTCCTTTGAAAACGTGATGGCCCAGAAGGGTGTTTCCGGTGACGTACAGCCCGAAATCGCGGTTCAGGTGAATCTGGACGCCAAGAAACGCCCGACAGACCACCAGTTCGAAGTGTCGATCAAGCTGAACCTGACATCCAAAGCCAAAGGTTTGGAAGACGTTCTGTTCCTGTGTGAGCTGGACTATTGCGGCCTGTTCCACGTGGAAGGTGTGCCGGAAGACCAACTGCACCCGTTCCTGATGATCGAATGCCCGCGGATGCTGTTCCCGTTCCTGCGCCGCATCGTCAGCGACATCACCCGTGACGGCGGTTTCCCACCGGTGAATCTGGACAATATCGATTTCGTCGCCCTGTATCGCAACGAATTGATGCGTCGTCAGGCCGAACAGTCCCAAAAGACAGACGCCTGAGGTTTTGGCCCGTACCTGACGGGTTCAGGTGCGGGTCCACAGGGCATTGTCGCCCAGTTGTTCGATGAACGCGTCATGTGCCGCGCGTTCATCCTCGGTAATACGAGACGGCAGCGGCGTGGCTCGTGGTGCCGGTCGCCAATCATCGCCGCCGCCTGCCACGGATGATGCAGATGTTGACAGTCCAAAATCGGGCTGTCGTCCTCCGATCAGCTCAAGATAAACCTCGGCCAGGATTTCAGAGTCGAGCAACGCGCCGTGCAGAACACGGTTCGAGTTGTCGATATTGAAGCGACGGCAAAGCGCATCCAGTGAAGCCGGAGAGCCGGGGAACCGTTTGCGCGCAATCGCCAGCGTATCCAGCGCCTGTTCCATCGGGATGAGCGGGGCACCCATCCATTTCAGTTCGGCATTCAGGAACTTCATGTCGAAAGATGCATTGTGGATCACCAGCCGCGCATCGCCGACGAATTCGCGAAAAGCGTGTCCGATCTTGGCAAAAACCGGTTTGTCTTTCAGCGTCACTTCGCCTTTTTCCGGCGGACGTGGGTTTTCCAACAGGTCCGGGCCGATGCCATGCACGCCAAATGCCTCTTCCGGCATCGAACGTTCAGGGTTGATGTAAACGTGATACGTCTCACCCGTTGCGACGTGGTTCCACAGTTCAACCGCGCCGATTTCCACGATCCGATCACCGCTTTCGGGATCGAAACCCGTGGTTTCGGTGTCGAGTACAATTTCACGCATCTGCCATCCCCGCCCGTATCTGCCTGACCACATCCTGCACCTGCGCGCGGGCGTGGTCCAGAGTGTCGGTCACGATGACGTAATCCGACCGCGCGCATTTTTCTTCATTCGGCATCTGCTTGGCGCGGATTTGCTCGAACTGCGCCTCGGTCATTGTGCCCCGTTCCATGACACGCCGCTTTTGCTCGTCGGCCGGGATCGAAACACACGCCACCGCGTCCATCGCCGCGTCACCGCCCGTTTCAAACAAAAGCGGAATATCGAACACCAGGATGTCGTGAGTCGCGGTTTCACGAAATGCTGCGCGGTCAGCAGCGACCAGAGGGTGAACGATGGCTTCGATGGCCTTCAGCGCAGCGGGATCGGCGGCAATAATCTGTTTCAGTGCCTCCCGGTTGACCGCACCGTCCTGTATGGCCGTCGGAAACAGTCGTTCCATGGGGCCAACGGCCGCGCCCCCCCTGGAATACAGGCGATGCACCGCCGCATCCGCATCCCACAGGGCACAGCCTTCTTCGACGAACATCTGCGCCGTTGTGCTTTTCCCCATGCCGATGGAACCGGTCAGGCCAAGCGCGAAACTCATGCCAAGGCCGCCGCACGCGCATCAGCATCAACTTCGGGGCGCACACCGAACCAGCGTTCGAAACCGGGTACCGCCTGGTGCAACAACATGCCCAGCCCATCGACTGCGGTGCATCCTGCCTGTTCTGCTGTTTGCAACAGGCGGGTTTTCAAAGGCGCATAAACCAGATCCGTTACCACGGCACCGGGCTGCAACCCATCGAGTGGAACCCGCAATTCCGGTTGACCCTGCATGCCCAACGAGGTGGTGTTCACCACGAGCTCTGCGTTTTCGATGACATTTCCGGCCTGAACCCAATCCACCACGCGGATACGTTGGCCGAATTCCTCTTTCAGATGATCCGCACGGGCGCGGGTTCGGTTAGTCAGCAGGATTTCCGGGACACCCGCGTCAGACAATGCCTGCAACACGGCGCGCGCGGCCCCTCCGGCCCCGAAGACAACAGCCGGCCCGTCCTTTGCATTCCAGTCCGGTGCACCGGTGCGAAGATTCTCCATGAACCCGTACCCGTCAGTGTTATCCGCGTGGATCGAGCCATCTTCACGAAACACCAGAGTGTTCGCCGCACCTATCACCGTTGCACGGTCAGACGCATGATCCGCGATCTTCAAGGCGGCTTCCTTGTGGGGAACGGTCACATTGGCGCCAACAAAACCCGCCTTGGGCAGGGTGCGCAGCACGGCTTCCAGATCGGCGGGTGCCACATCCATCGGGATGTAATGACCGGCAAGACCGTATGTCTTCAGCCAATGACCATGCAGTTTGGGGGATCGTGAGTGACCAATGGGATGTCCAATCACACCGGCCAAAGGAACCCGATAGTCCGTCATTGATCGATTACCCCTTTGACAGCCAGAAAGTTGAGCAGCTCCAACAGGGGCATACCCAAAACGTTAAAATAGTCGCCGTCAATGGTGGCGAACAGGCGGACACCTTCTTCTTCCAGCTTGTAGGCTCCGACGGCATGCCGGATGCTGTCCCAGTTTCGCGCCACATAGTCTTTCAGATAGGCGTCCGAACTGGCCCGCATCCGTAACCGCACCTGCCCTACATGCCGCCAGATCGGCTCTCCATTCTGATAGATCACGGCCGCGGACAAAAGCATGTGCCGCTTGCCTCGCATGGCTTTCAGCTGGGCCAACGCCTGTTCGGGGGTTTCCGGCTTTGACATCAGCTGACCGTCAAAGTCCAGAACCTGATCACATCCCAGAACCATGGATCCGGGGTTTTTGTCGCTGACCTTCCGCGCCTTCATTTCTGCGAGTGTATCGGCAATGTCCCGTGGTGATGCGTTTTCAGCCAGCAGGGCGCGTTTGGCCGTCTCTTCATCCACGCGCGCGGTTTGAACCACAAACGGTACGCCTGCATTTTCAAGCAGCTGCGCGCGAATGGCGGACCCGGAAGCAAGAAGAATGGGGACAGACATGTGGAAAACCCCGTGCGCAAATCATTGAGAGTTCAGGGATGCTTTGTATGGGTTTCCGGTTGACACGCAACCCCGTGGATTTCGCGACAAAGATCCCCGAGTCGCTCAAATCCCATCCCGTCCGGACAAGGATAAGTCAGTTTCTCTGGAAAACCTCGATATCCCGAATTCTCCTACCAGTTATCCCCAAGTGAAACAAGGAAGGATGAGAATAAACCCTTGATTTTAAATGTTTAAAATATCCACCAACAGAATCACCTAAAGAATTCCGTGATCTGTCCACCTGGGGAAAACGCTTGTGTAAAAAAGTAATCCACGGATTTTGCTCACCCTACAAAACCATCATCCTTTTTCTTTTCTTATTTTTTTATTAGGGAGGGTTCCGAACAACGCCCGGAGCCGAAATGACCGATCTTCTTTTCACACTGTATCCGTGGGTGAAGTCACTTCATATCATGGCGGTGATTTCCTGGATGGCAGGCCTGTTCTATCTGCCCAGGTTGTTTGTCTATCACGTTGAGAAAGCTCAGGCCGTCGATGGCGCACAGGAAATTTTCTTTGAAATGGAAGAAAAGCTGCTGCGTGTGATCATGGGCCCGGCGATGATCGTAGCGTGGGTCTGTGGTTTGATCATGGTGTTTACGCCGGGCATCGTGGGGTGGGAATGGAGCTGGCCTTGGGTCAAGGGCGCCGCCGTGATCGGCATGACATGGTTTCATCACTGGTTGATGGCGCGACGCAAGGATTTCCTGGAAGGGCGAAACAAGCTCACTGGGCGGCAGTTTCGCATGATGAATGAGGTCCCGACCGTTTTGATGGTTGCCATCGTTCTGGCGGTCGTTCTGAAGTTCTGAGGGCCTGTTTGACTCCGAACCGCACTGCGCTTATGTAGGGATCAACACGCCCGTCCGGGCGGCGTATCTTCCATACTGAAATTCCACTTCGTGCCGCGCTGTGAGCGGTGAAGGTATATATCATGACAACCGAATCCCTGAATCTTGCTGATCTGAAAGCCAAAAGCCCCAAAGACCTTCTGGCGATGGCCGAAGAACTGGAGATCGAAAACGCCTCGACCATGCGTAAGGGCGAGATGATGTTCCAGATTCTGCGTGAACGCGCGGATGAGGGCTGGACCGTCGGTGGCGATGGCGTGCTTGAAGTGCTTCAGGACGGTTTCGGTTTCCTGCGCTCGCCCGAGGCGAACTATCTGCCCGGCCCGGATGACATCTATGTCTCACCCGAGATGATCCGCCAGCACTCGTTGCGGACAGGGGATACCGTCGAAGGCGAGATCAAGGCTCCGGATGAGAATGAGCGCTATTTCGCGCTGACGAAGGTGACCAAGATCAACTTCGAAGATCCGGAAAAGGCCAAGCACAAGATCCTGTTCGACAACCTGACGCCGCTCTACCCGGATGAGCGGCTGAAGATGGAGATCGAGGATCCGACCATCAAGGACAAGTCCGCCCGCGTGATCGACCTGGTCGCGCCGATCGGCAAGGGCCAGCGGTCGTTGATCGTGGCGCCGCCGCGAACCGGTAAGACGGTGATCCTGCAAAACATCGCGCATTCGATCGAACGCAACCACCCGGAATGCTACCTGATCGTGCTGCTGATCGACGAACGCCCCGAAGAGGTGACGGACATGCAGCGTTCGGTGAAGGGCGAGGTGGTGTCTTCGACCTTTGATGAACCGGCGTCGCGTCACGTTGCCGTGTCGGAAATGGTGATCGAAAAAGCCAAGCGTCTGGTTGAGCATAAACGAGATGTTGTTATTCTTCTCGACTCGATCACAAGACTTGGTAGGGCCTTTAACACCGTGGTCCCATCCTCGGGCAAGGTTCTGACCGGTGGTGTGGACGCAAACGCCCTGCAACGGCCCAAGCGGTTCTTTGGTGCGGCGCGGAACATCGAGGAAGGCGGATCGCTGACCATCATCGCAACCGCACTGATTGATACCGGCAGCCGGATGGACGAAGTCATCTTCGAAGAATTCAAAGGTACGGGTAACTCGGAAATCGTTCTGGATCGCAAGATCGCAGACAAGCGTGTGTTCCCGGCCATCGACATCCTCAAATCCGGCACCCGGAAAGAGGACCTGCTGGTCGACAAGGGCGACCTGGCCAAGACCTTCGTTCTGCGGCGTATCCTCAACCCGATGGGCACGACCGACGCAATCGAGTTCTTGCTGTCCAAGTTGAAGCAGACAAAGACAAACAGCGAATTCTTCGATTCCATGAACACCTGATACTGGTCTTTAACTCTAGCGAGGCCTTCGAATGGATACGATATTCGCCTTGGCCAGCGCGCAGGGCAAAGCCGGGGTGGCGGTCATCCGCCTCTCGGGTCCGGACTCCCATTCAGCAGCGGCGCGCCTGACGGGTGGTGCGCTGCCAAAGCGTGGCATGGTCCTTCGCACTCTGACCGATCATGGCGGAGCACGTTTGGACGACGGATTGATCTTGACCTTCCAGGCCCCGGCTAGCTTTACCGGTGAGGACGTTGCCGAGCTTCAGATTCATGGAAGCACCGCCTCGGTCAACGCCGTGCTGCGTTGCCTGTCGGATACGGAAGGATTGCGCATCGCTGAACCGGGTGAGTTCACACGCCGGGCACTGGAAAACGGCAAGATGGACCTGACTCAGGTTGAAGGCCTGGCCGATCTAATTGATGCAGAAACGGAAGCACAACGTAAGCAGGCTCAGACCATTCTGGCGGGCGAGCTGGGCACATTGGCTGAACGGTGGCGTCGGGATCTGATACGGGCTGCGTCCCTGTTGGAGGCTGTCATCGATTTTGCGGATGAAGAAGTTCCAACCGATGTGACGCCGGAAGTACGCGCGCTGATCCAAGGTGTCATGTCGGACCTTGATCGTGAAGCAGATGGCGTCAAGATTGCCGAGCGAATACGTACAGGGTTCGAGGTTGCGATCGTGGGCCTTCCAAATGCGGGAAAATCCACCCTTTTGAATGCCTTGGCAGGCCGTGAGGCGGCCATCACTTCGGAATATGCCGGGACCACGCGTGATGTGATCGAAGTTCGCATGGATCTGGCTGGTCTACCGGTGACCTTGCTGGATACGGCGGGGTTGCGACAGACCGAAGATCATGTCGAAAACCTGGGCATCGAGCTTGCGCGCAGCAGAGCGGAGGCCGCCGATCTTCGCGTTTTCCTGTCTGAAACACCGAAGGACCTGGGGGTGGAGATGCGGGAAGATGATATACATGTTTTGCCCAAAGCAGACCTTCGGGGGATCGAGGGGAAGGGTGTGTCAGGGAAAACAGGTCAGGGAATAGATGCGCTAGTAGACCAGATATCGTGTGTGCTGCGTAAGCGAACTACTACGCATGGTATTGCAACTCGGGAACGTCACCGCATTGCAATCACCAGAGCATTGGACTCACTTACATCTGCGATCTCGGTTCTGGAATCAGGCCCAGACCTGTATGATATTGCGGCAGAGGAGCTGAGAACCGCCATTCGCGCCCTTGAATCCCTGGTGGGCAGAATAGACGTGGAAACTCTGTTGGATGAAATCTTCTCCAGCTTCTGTTTGGGAAAATAAGGAGTGTTTCACGTGAAACATTCGAAGTTTGATGTCATCGTCATCGGCGCAGGTCACGCCGGAACCGAGGCTGCTCATGCATCAGCCAGAATGGGCGCAACAACTGCGCTGGTAACGCTGTCTGCAACCGACATTGGCGTCATGTCCTGCAATCCGGCGATTGGCGGTTTGGGGAAGGGCCATCTTGTGCGTGAGATTGACGCTTTGGATGGCGTCATGGGGCGCGTGGCGGATCAGGCGGGCATTCAGTTTCGTTTGTTGAACCGTCGAAAAGGGCCCGCCGTTCAGGGGCCGAGAGCGCAGGCGGATCGCGCCCTTTATCGTCATGCCATGCAACAGGTAACGGAGAAACAGGATAACCTGTCCGTCGTTGTCGGAGAGGTTGTCGATTTCCTGATGAACGGCAAAAAGGTTGCAGGTGTTGTTCTTTCCGATGGATCAGAAATTTCAGCGCGCGCCGTTATCCTGACGTCCGGTACGTTTTTAAGGGGCGTCATCCATATCGGTGACGTGTCTCGCCCAGGTGGGAGAATGGGGGATCGGCCTTCCATCAAGCTGGCCGAGCGGTTGGATGGATACGATCTTCCCATGGGGCGATTGAAAACCGGCACACCGCCGCGTCTGGATGGACGAAGCATTGATTGGTCCGATCTTGAAAGGCAGGACGGCGACGATGAGGCAACCCTGTTTTCTTTCATGTCGAAAACCGTTGTCGCGCCCCAGATTTCTTGCGGAATTACGCATACAAATGCGCGAACACATGAGATCATTGCGGCGAATCTTTCGAAATCTGCCATGTATGGTGGTCACATCGATGGGGTAGGCCCGCGTTATTGCCCCTCGATCGAAGACAAGATCGTACGCTTTGCGGACAAGGAATCGCATCAAATCTTCCTCGAGCCCGAAGGGGTCAACGATCACACGATCTATCCGAACGGTATATCGACGTCATTGCCGCAAGACGTTCAGCTTGACTATGTGCGATCGATTAAGGGTCTGGAGAATGCAGAGATTCTGCAACCGGGATATGCGATCGAATACGACTATGTTGATCCGCGCGTCCTGAGCGCTTCTTTGTGCTTGCCAGCTATTCCCGGACTATATCTAGCGGGTCAGATAAATGGAACCACAGGATATGAGGAAGCCGCGGCTCAGGGCATGGTGGCCGGCCTCAATGCGGCGTTGGAGACCCAAGGGCGGGAACCCATCCATTTTACGCGATCCGACAGTTACATTGGCGTGATGATCGATGATTTGACAACTCGAGGAGTTGCCGAACCTTACCGCATGTTCACGTCACGCGCGGAATTCCGGCTATCCCTGCGCGCCGACAATGCCGACCAACGGCTGACACCGCTTGGTTTGGAATTGGGGTGTGTCGGACAGGAGCGTAAAGTTCAGTTCGAAGAAAAAATGCACCAACTTGAGAGTGTGAAGTCAAAGCTGACGGAACGGACTTATACGCCCAAGGAAGTTCTCGCCGCTGGTATAAACGTTAATCAGGATGGAAACCGTAGGGATGGGATGGCAATTCTGGCATTCCCCGATACTTCGTTTGAAGATTTGTTGCCCCTTGTTCCTGATTTACAAGACGTTGATCCAAAAATCCGCCTCCAGATCGAGCGGGACGCCTTGTATGCCAATTACATTGCCAGACAAAAGCGGGACGTCGAAGCAATGAAACGGGATGAGTCCTATGTCATCCCCCATGAGTTCGACTATTTTGCTTTGGACGGTCTGTCTTCGGAGATGAAACAGAAACTGTCGCAAGCCAAACCCGCAAATATCGCTCAGGCAAGCCGTGTTGAGGGGGTCACGCCCGCAGCGCTGACGCTTGTTCTGGCAAAACTGCGCCGGGATCAAAGAGCTCGCCAAGCATGATGGTTGATTATTCGAAGTTTGAGGACCTGAATGTTTCACGTGAAACATTCGAGCGCCTTGTAACCTATGTTGATCTGGTGAAACGTTGGAATCCTAAGATCAACCTTGTGTCGCGGAACAGCTTGGAGAATATCTGGGACCGGCATATTCTGGATTCCGTGCAAGTCTATCGGTGCGCTGACAGTTTTGACACCTGGGCGGACCTGGGAAGTGGCGGCGGATTCCCCGGTATGGTCTGCGCCATCATCGCTGCGGAAGAAAACCCAGGCGCCGCATTCAATATGATCGAGAGCGACCAGCGGAAATCGGCTTTCTTACGCAGCGTTGCGCGGGAATGCGGCATAAAATGCGCGGTGACTTCAAAACGGATTGAATCGGTTGATCCTTTGGCTGCTAGCATAGTTTCCGCCCGAGCACTGGCTGACTTGCGCACCTTGTTGTCCTTTTGTGACAGGCATTTACGCACCGACGGGACAGCGTTGTTGCCCAAAGGCGCAAATTGGAAAAAAGAGCTGGAAGACGCACGTGAGGAATGGAATTTCCAGGCTGAGGCGATTACAAGTTTAACTGAACCTCAAGCCGTTATCCTTAAGATAAATGGAGTATCACGTGGTTGATTTGTCTCGACCTTCAGGGCCTCGGATAATTGCTGTTGCCAATCAGAAGGGTGGGGTCGGGAAAACAACCACAGCTATCAATCTTGCCGCTGGATTGGCAGAGGCCGGTTGCAGAGTTCTGGTGGTTGATCTCGATCCACAGGGGAACGCGTCAACCGGTTTGGGTGTCGAAGATCGAGACTGGACAACTTATGATCTGATCCTCGACGACGCGCCATTGGAAGCCGTTGTTCAGGAGACTGAAATTGAAGGTCTTTTCGTTGTCCCGGCCACCGTTGATCTGAGTTCCGCCGATATCGAACTGATCTCAAACGAAAAACGCAGCTATCTTTTGCATGATGCTTTGCGGCAGACAGCCATAGACGCGTTTGAACTGGATTTCGTGCTTATCGACTGCCCGCCGTCCTTAAATTTGCTGACCGTGAATGCAATGGTCGCTTCGCATTCGGTGCTTGTGCCGTTGCAGAGCGAATTCTTTGCCCTTGAAGGCCTGTCGCAATTGATGCTGACGATTCGAGAGGTTCGTCAAACGGCGAATCCAGATCTGAGAATCGAAGGTGTTGTGTTGACCATGTATGACAACCGCAACAACTTGTCCCGCCAGGTTGAAAAGGACGCGCGTGACAATCTGGGTGAGATGGTTTTTAAAACCAAGATACCCAGAAATGTGCGGGTCAGCGAAGCGCCGTCATATGCGCTGCCTGTTTTGCAATATGACTCGGGCTCGCTTGGGGCCATGGCCTATCGGCATCTTGCTCGCGAGATCATGCACAAGAACAATAAGACCGCTGCCTGAGCGGGAACGAGGAGGGCGACATGAGCGCCAAGAAAGCAAAGTCCAGAGGTTTGGGGCGGGGCCTGTCTGCCCTAATGGCGGATGTGAATCCTGAATCGGAAGGTCGGATTCCAACGGATGCACGCAGACCTGATCTGAAAGTCCCGATTGAAAAACTGAAAGCCAACCCCAACCAGCCGCGCCGGACATTCATGCCCGAGCAGTTGGACGAGCTGGCAGCGTCGGTTAAGGAAAAAGGCATCATTCAGCCGTTGATCGTTCGCGCGACGGGTTCCGACGAATACGAAATCGTCGCGGGGGAACGCCGTTGGCGCGCGGCGCAGATGGCGCAGCTGCATGATATCCCGGTGATTGTACGTGATTTCGATGATACTGAAGTGTTGGAAGTTGCGATTATCGAAAACATCCAACGCGCGGATCTGAACGCTGTGGAAGAGGCCGCCGGCTACAAGCAGTTGATGGACCGGTTTGGTCACACACAGGAAAAGCTCGCCGAGGCCCTGGGTAAAAGCCGAAGCCATATCGCAAATCTTTTGCGGCTTCTGTCCTTGCCAATGGATGTGCAAACCCTTGTTATTGAAGGAAAATTATCCGCAGGCCACGCAAGGGCACTGATTACGGCGGAAAATCCTTCGGAACTTGCGAAACAGATCGTCAAGGATGGCTTGTCGGTGCGCGCGACCGAGGCTTTGGTCAAAAAACAGCAACAAGGCGGCGCTGAGCGTTCCGCACCTCGCGCCAGAAATCTGGATGCTGGAAAGGATGCAGACACACGTGCGTTGGAAAAAGACCTGTCCGCGATCCTGGCGATGAAAGTGTCGATCAATCACAAGGCCGGAACGGAAACAGGGCAAGTTGTTCTGACCTACGAAAACCTGGATCAGTTGGACGACTTGTGCGCCAAGCTCAGCCGTTAGGCCGTGACCAGATAAAGATCATGACGCCGCCCAGCACAACCGCCTGAATGATCAATACAAAAGGCGGTGCTGACAGCAAAACAGAGAGTCCGAAAACGGCGGCGATCGAGACGGTTGCCGCCCTTTTTGCGACCGGTCGAATGGCACCGGAGCTTTGCCAATCAAGAATCAATGGCCCAAAAAGGTTATGGGTCACAAGCCAATTGTGCAGCCGCGAGGATGAGCGGGCGAAGAAAAACGCGGCAAGCAGAAGAAAAGGCACAGTTGGAAGAAGGGGCAGGACAACCCCAACAGCCGCCATGGCAACACAAAGCAATCCCAGTCCGGCCCAAAGATACTGCATGCTCAGTCCAACAGCTCCCGGATGACTGCGTTCAATACGGCGCGCCCGTCTGATGTGGCGATGAGACGCCCGTTGCAACGCCGAACCATGTTGATGTCGGTCAGGTGATCTATGGCCTCAGAGGGAAGAGGGCGGCCAGAGAGGGCTTGCCACCTATCTATATCTAGCCCCTCAGCAATTCTCATACCCATCATAAGGTATTCATTTGCCTGATCTTCAAGTGGCAACGCGCTGCGGTTCTTTTCACCATTGCCTTGATTGGCGGCATCAAGCCAACGCTGGGGGTTCAGATGCGTTTCGGTCGCGTATTTCTGACCATTCAGGGTAATCCTCCCATGGGCACCGGGGCCGATGCCGACATAATCGCCGTACCGCCAGTATATCAGGTTGTGCTGCGATTCTGCGCCCGGGCGTGCATGGTTCGAAACTTCATAGGCCGGCAAGCCATGTGCTTCGCATATTTCCTGAGTGACCAGATACATGTCGGCGGCACTGTCATCTTCGGGCAGGCCGCGTAACTTACCTAGGGCATACCGATCCCCAAAGGCCGTCCCGTCTTCGATCGTCAATTGATAGAGCGACAGGTGATCTATGGCCATCGACAGCGCTTCGGTCAGTTCTGTACGCCAGGCGTCCAGCGTCTGGTGTTGGCGCGCATAGATCAGGTCAAAGCTGACCCGGTTGAAACAGGTGCGGGCGATGTCAAAGGCGGCGCGTGCTTCTGCCACGGTGTGGATGCGGCCCAGTCGCCTGAGATCTTCGTCATTCATCGCCTGAATGCCCATCGAAACCCGGTTCACGCCCGCATCGCGATAGGCGGCGAACCGTCCGGCCTCGACCGAACCGGGATTGGCCTCGAGGGTGACTTCCATGTCATTGGCGGGCCGCCACAGGGCGCGGGCGGTGTCGATCACGGCAGCCACGGTCTCGGGTGCCATCAATGACGGAGTACCGCCGCCAAAGAAGATCGTGTTCAGAACCCGGTCGGGCGTTTCGGCAGCAGATCGGTGAAGCTCGGATAGATAGGAGTTAAGCCATTGTTTTTGATCAATATTTTTGGAAACATGGCTGTTGAAGTCGCAATAGGGGCACTTGGCCTCGCAAAAGGGCCAATGCACGTACAGGCCAAAGCCCCCGTTGCGCCAATCATCCGCCAAAGCAGCCTTTCACGAACATTTCCACCGCGCGACCGCGATGGCTGATCTTGTTCTTTTCCCAGCGATCCATTTCGGCAAAGGTAATGTCATATCCTTCGGGGACAAACATCGGGTCATAGCCGAACCCGTCCTTGCCACGAATCGGCCAGACCAGATGACCGGGCGCGACGCCTTCGAACACTTCGTCGTGCCCGTCGGGCCAGGCCAGAACCAGTGTGCAGCGGAATTGGGCCGTGCGCGGATGCGGCGCGTTTTTTGCTTCGAGCTCATCATGGGCGCGGGTCATGGCCATCAGAAAATCGCGCCCGTTGCCGGTTTCTGCCCAATCGGCGGTGTAAACACCCGGTGCGCCGTTCAGCGCATCGATCGTGATCCCGGAATCGTCCGACAAAGCGGGCAGGCCGGTGGCTTTGGCGGTCGCATGGGCCTTGATCCGCGCATTGCCGACAAAGGTGTCCTCGGTCTCTTCGGGTTCTGGCAGGTTCAGTTCGCCGGCACCGACGACTGTCACGCCGAAGGGCTCGAGCAGATGCGCCATCTCCTCGAGCTTGCCTTTGTTGTGGGTGGCGACCAGCAATCTGTCGCCGTCGAACTTGCGGGTCATGCGGTGGCGGCCTTTTGCGCGGCCGCCAGTTCCGACACGCCTTTTTCCGCCAGATCCATCAGTTGATCCATTTGGGCGCGGCTGAAGACCGAGCCTTCGGCGCTCATCTGTACTTCGATCAGTTTGCCGGATCCGGTCATGATGAAGTTGCCATCTACGCCTGCTTCGCTGTCTTCGGGGTAATCAAGGTCCAGCACCGGCTGACCTGCATAAATACCACAGGACACAGCCGCGACCGGATCAACCAGCGGGTCCGAGATCACATCGCCGGCCTTCATCAACTTGTTCACCGCCAGCCGCAGCGCGACCCAGCCGCCGGTGATCGAGGCGCAGCGGGTGCCGCCATCGGCCTGGATCACATCACAGTCCACGGTGATCTGACGCTCACCCAGGGCAACCCGATCAACGCCGGCGCGCAGGGCGCGGCCGATCAGGCGCTGGATTTCGACCGTACGACCCCCCTGTTTGCCCGCGGCCGCCTCGCGCCGCATCCGCGTATTGGTGGCACGAGGCAACATGCCGTATTCGGCTGTGACCCATCCCAGGCCCGAGCCCTTGATAAACGGCGGCACGCGATCGTCGATCGTGGCGGTGCACAAAACATGCGTGTCGCCCATTTTGATCAGGCAGGAACCTTCGGCATGTTTCGTGACTCCCGTCTCGATTGAAACGGCGCGCATTTCACTTAAATCTCTTCCAGAGGGTCGCATCGGAATTCCTTTGTTTGCTGGGTTGGGGATAACGCCCCGCAGCGTTACGATGCAACCCCGATTGACCTTTCATTTGCCTGCTATTTAATGACAAGCGAGCAGGGGAACACGGATGAGCGAAGCGAGCAAGATACTGGACGAGATGAACGACCGGTCACGAGAAGTGTTCCGGCTGATTGTCGAGAGCTATCTGGAAAGCGGAGAGCCCGTCGGCAGCCGTACTTTGACACGTACGTTGTCCGAAAAAGTCAGCGCCGCAACTGTCCGCAATGTGATGCAGGATCTGGAGTTTCTGGGCCTTCTGGACAGCCCCCATGTCAGCGCCGGTCGAATCCCGACGCAGCAAGGTCTGAGAATGTTTGTGGACGGATTGCTTGAGGTCGGCGACCTGGGTGCAGATGACCGGCAGAAACTGGAACAGACATTAGGCTCTAACACGGGTGATGTTGGTGGAATGCTGGACCGTGTCGGGTCTGCCTTGTCAAACGTGACACAAGGGGCCTCGCTGGTTTTGACGCCCAAGCATGAATCGGAAATCAAACATATCGAATTTGTTTCTCTGGGCCATGACCGGGCTTTGGTGGTTTTGGTTTTCTCGGACGGACATGTGGAAAACCGGCTGTTCACGCCGCCGCCCGGGCAAACTCCCAGTTCAATGCGCGAGGCCGCGAATTTCCTGAACGCACTTATCGAGGGGCGGACACTCAGCGAAGTGCGGCGGCAGATGCAGACTCAGATCGATGCGCGTAAGCAGGAAATCGACACTCTGGCGCGTGAGATGGTCGAAAGCGGAATGGCCGTTTGGGACGGAGATGGAAGCGACTCGGCCCGTTTGATCGTGCGCGGGCGCGCGAATCTTTTGAACGAACCCGGTCAGGCCGAGGAACTTGACCGCATCCGCACCCTGTTCGATGACCTTGAACGCAAGCGAGACATCGCCGAATTCCTTGAATTGACCGAAGAAGGCGAGGGTGTGCGCATTTTTATCGGCTCTGAGAACAAACTTTTCTCACTTTCGGGTTCCTCTTTGGTGGTGTCTCCTTATATGAACGCTGATCGAAAGATAATCGGTGCGGTTGGGGTTATCGGACCCACCCGTCTGAATTATGGGCGGATCGTACCGATCGTGGACTATACGGCGCAACTGGTCGGCAAGCTGATATCCGACCGGAGCTAGAGGGTAAAAGATGGCAGAGCCGAAGAACGAAGATTTTCTGGACGATATCGCAACCGCCGAGGCCGAGGAACTGGCCGACGAGCTGATGGATATCAGCGAAGAAGAACTGGAACTGGACGCGCTGCGGGCCGAACGGGATGACTATAAAGACAAGTTCATGCGCGCGCTGGCGGATGCTGAAAACATGCGCAAGCGCAGCGACAAGGCGCGTCGCGATGCGGAACAGTATGGCGGGTCCAAGCTGGCCCGCGATATGCTGCCCGTCTATGACAACATGAAACGGGCCCTTGATGCTGCGACTGATGAGCAGAAAGAAGTGGCTGCTGGTCTGCTGGAAGGCGTCGAACTGACCATGCGTGCATTGAAGGACGTGTTCCACAAGCATGGTATCGAAGTGATCACGCCCGAAGTGGGCGACCGGTTTGATCCGAACGTGCACGAGGCCATGTTCGAGGCGCCTGTTCCCGGAACCAAGGCAGGAGACATCATTCAGGTGTCCGCCGAAGGTTTTATGTTGCACGATCGCCTGCTGCGTCCGGCACAGGTGGGCGTGTCGTCAACCCCGGCAAGCTGATACGCGCCCCTTGGGCGCGTGCCTTCGGCGAGAGTATTTGGGAAAAGATGAAGGGGCGGTCAGGATCTGGCCGCCTCTTTCAGTTTGTAGATCAGATCCAAGGCTTCGCGCGGGGTCAGCTCGTCCGGTAGGATCTGGTCCAGCATATCGGTGACGGGCGATGCTTTCGGGACCGGCGGCGGCGGGGGTGGTGCGGCGGAAAACAGCGGCAGATCATCGATCAACGCCTTTTGTTTGCCGCCCTCGCGCTCGGTCTTCTCCAGCTGGTTCAGTACCACACGCGCGCGCTCGACCACGGATGCGGGCAGCCCGGCCAATTGCGCGACCTGCACGCCATAGGAGCGGTCGGCGGCGCCCTTGTGGACCTCGTGCAGGAAGATCACCTCGCCGTCCCATTCCTTGACCGCGACGGTGGCGTTTTCGACGCCCTCCAGCTTGCCGGCCAGCGCGGTCAGCTCGTGGTAATGGGTGGCGAACAGGGCGCGGCAGCGGTTGGCGGCGTGAAGATGCTCCAGCGTGGCCCAGGCGATGGACAACCCGTCATAGGTGGCGGTGCCACGACCGATCTCATCGAGGATCACCAGCGCCCGGTCATCGGCCTGGTTTAGGATGGCCGCGGTTTCCACCATCTCGACCATGAAGGTCGATCGGCCGCGCGCAAGGTCGTCAGAGGCGCCCACGCGGCTGAACAGCTGGCTGACCACGCCGATATGAGCCTGCTCGGCCGGGACGTAGCTGCCCATCTGGGCCAACAGGGCGATCAACGCATTCTGGCGAAGGAAGGTTGATTTACCCGCCATGTTCGGGCCGGTCAGCAGCCAGATGGCGGCGCCGTCCTCGGCGCCGAGGTCGCAGTCATTGGCGATGAAGGCATCGCCGCTTTGCTGGCGCAGCGCGTGCTCTACCACCGGATGCCGACCGCCCTGAACGCTGAACGCCCGGGACGCGTCTACCTGTGGTCTGCACCAGTTTTCACTGCGGGCCAGATCTGCCAGCGCGGTGGTCATATCCAGTTCGGCCAACCCTCGGGCGGCTTGATTAAGTCGCGCAGCGAGGCTCAAAATCTCATCAGAAAGCCTTTGATAGAGCCGCTTTTCGATCTCCAATGCCAGGTTGCCGGCATTCAGGATGCGGGTTTCGATCTCGCTGAGTTCAACCGTGGTGAAGCGCACCTGGTTGGCGGTGGTCTGACGGTGGATATAGGTCTCGGAAAAGGGCGGGTTCAGCATCTTCTCGGCGTGGGTGGCCGTGGTTTCGATGAAATAGCCCAAAACGTTGTTGTGCTTGATCTTCAACGAAGCGATGCCGGTATGTTCCGCATATTTCTGCTGAAACCCGGCAATGACCGAGCGGCCTTCGTCGCGCAGGGTGCGGGCCTCGTCCAGTTCGGCGTCGAAACCCGGCGCGATGAAGCCGCCATCGCGCGCCAGCAGCGGCGGGTCGGCGACCAGCGCCTGATCCAGCAGGTCGAGCAGATCGTCAAAGCCCACGAGATTCTGCACCGCAGTCGCCAGCAGCACGGGCAGGTCCTGACCTTCGCAGATCTCGGCAATTGCCTGCGCCTGCGCCAGACCGTTGCGGATGGCGGCCAGATCGCGCGGGCCGCCTCGGTCCAGCGACAGGCGAGACAGGGCGCGGTCCAGATCCGGCGTTTTCCGCAATGCTTCACGCAGGTCTGACGCGACAAGACTGTATTCGGCCGCAAAGCTCACTGCGTCCAGTCGGGCGTGAATGACATCCAGATTGCGTGAGGGGCTGGACAGGCGTTGCTCAAGCAAACGCGCACCGCCCGGGGTCACGGTTCGATCGACTACCGAAAGCAATGAACCGGCACGCCCGCCAGCCAGGGACCGGGTCAGCTCCAGATTGCGGCGCGTTGCAGCGTCGATCTGTACAACGCGGTCTTCGGATTCCTTCAGTGGCGTTTGCAACAGGGGCAGTTTACCCTTCTGTGTGATCTCCAGATAGTCGATCAGCGCGCCCATCGCGGACACTTCGGCGCGTCCAAAGCTTCCGAAAGCATCCAGCGCACCCACGTGAAACAACCCGCAGATGCGTTTTTCAGCCGCCGTGCTGTCAAAACTGGCCCGCCCGACAGGGGTGATGGAAATACCCAAGTCACGGACCGGCTCGTTCAGTTTGTCTTGCATGCCATCAGCCACGATCAGTTCCGACGGCGCCAGTCGGGCCAGCTCGGGGCTCAGCCGGACCGAGGTCAGCGGCATCACGTGGAACGCCCCGGTCGAAATGTCGGCCCAGGCCAGCGCGGCCTCATCCCGGACTTCGGCATAGGCGGCCAGAAAGTTGTGGCGGCGGGCTTCCAACAGCGCGTCTTCGGTCAGGGTGCCGGGGGTGACAAGGCGCACGACATCACGCTTTACGACTGATTTAGAGCCTCTTTTCTTGGCCTCGGCCGGGCTTTCCATCTGCTCGCAGACAGCCACGCGAAAGCCCTTGCGGATCAGCGTCAGCAGGTAGCCCTCGGCGGAATGCACCGGCACTCCGCACATCGGAATGTCTTCGCCATTGTGCTTGCCACGTTTTGTCAGGGCGATGTCCAGCGCCTCGGCGGCGTTGACGGCGTCTTCAAAAAACATCTCATAGAAATCGCCCATGCGGTAAAACAGCAGGGCATCCGCGTGGGCCTCTTTGATTTCCAGGTATTGCGCCATCATCGGCGTGACATTGGACAAGGCTGCTCCCCTCTGGCGTATTCCGGCGCGACCTTACAAACCCGGCCCCTGCGACGAAAGGTGAAAACGTATTGTCGTTGAGACGCGCCTTTGCCTGCGCTATGAGGCAAAAGCCCAACAGATGTAAAGAAACGACATATCCGATGCCCAAAGCGAAGATCACCAAAGAAGAGGCGCTGGCCTTTCACCTCGACCCGACCCCCGGCAAGTGGGAGGTGCAGGCAACCGTCCCGATGACCACGCAGCGGGATCTTTCGCTTGCCTACAGCCCGGGTGTGGCCGTTCCATGTGAAGCAATCGCCGAGAACCCAGAAACCGCCTATGACTATACCAACAAGGGCAACCTGGTGGCCGTTATCTCGAACGGGACGGCGGTGCTGGGGCTTGGCAACCTTGGCGCGCTGGGCTCGAAACCGGTGATGGAGGGGAAATCCGTTCTGTTCAAACGGTTCGCCGACGTGAACTCGATCGATATCGAGCTGGATACAGAAGACCCGGATGAGTTCTGCCGCGCGGTTCGACTGATGGGGCCGACCTTCGGCGGGATCAACCTGGAAGACATCAAGGCGCCCGAGTGTTTCATCATAGAACAGCGCCTTAAGGAAGAGATGGACATCCCCGTCTTTCACGACGACCAGCACGGCACGGCGGTGATCTGTGCGGCGGGGCTGATCAACGCGCTGCATATTTCGGGCAAGAAGATCGAGGATGTGAAGATCGTTCTGAACGGGGCCGGTGCGGCAGGGATCGCCTGTATTGAACTGCTCAAATCCATGGGCGCGCGGCACGAGAACTGTATCGTCTGTGACACCAAGGGCGTGATCTACCAGGGCCGGACCGAGGGCATGAACCAGTGGAAGTCGGCCCATGCGATCACCACGGATCTGCGTACTCTGGAAGAGGCCATGAAGGGCGCGGACGTCTTTCTTGGTGTTTCGGTCAAGGGCGCGGTCACGCAGGAGATGGTCGCAAGCATGGCCGACAATCCGGTGATCTTTGCCATGGCCAACCCCGATCCGGAAATCACCCCGGAAGAGGCGCACGAGGTCCGCGTGGACGCCATCGTGGCGACCGGGCGCAGCGACTATCCCAACCAGGTCAACAACGTTCTGGGCTTTCCCTATTTGTTCCGCGGCGCGCTGGACATTCACGCGCGTGCCATCAATGACGAGATGAAGATCGCCTGTGCCCATGCACTGGCCAATCTGGCGCGCGAAGACGTACCGGATGAGGTCGCGATGGCTTATGGCAAATCGCTGACCTTCGGGCGCGACTACATCATTCCCACGCCGTTTGATCCGCGCCTGATCCACCGTATTCCGCCCGCTGTTGCCAAGGCGGGGATGAATACCGGCGCGGCCCGCCGTCCGATCATCGACATGGATGCGTATGAGCTGAGCCTGAAGTCCAGGATGGACCCGACCGCAAGCATTCTGCGCGGGCTGAACGCCCGGGCGCGACAGGCGCAAGGCCGCATGATTTTTGCCGAGGGCGATGACCCCCGCGTGCTGCGTGCGGCGGTCATGTATCAGCGCTCGGGCTTCGGAAAGGCGCTGGTCGTTGGTCGCGCCGATGACGTCAAAATCAAACTTGAGGCTGCCGGGCTCGGAGATGCTGTGCGTGAGCTGGAGGTGGTGAACGCCGCCAACACCACTCACCTCGATACCTATAAGGAATTCCTCTATAAACGCCTGCAACGTAAGGGGTTTGACCGCAAGGATATCCACCGTCTGGCCGCGCGCGACCGACATGTGTTTTCGTCTCTGATGCTGGCACATGGGCATGGCGATGGTCTGGTTACGGGCGCAACCCGGAAATCAGCGCATGTGTTGGATCGGATCAATCACGTCTTTGACGCGGATGCGGCCCATGGCGCTGCTGGAGTCACGGCATTGCTGCACAAGGGCCGGATCGTCCTGATAGGTGATACGCTGGTTCACGAATGGCCGGATGAGAATGATCTGGCCAATATCGCCGAGCGCGCAGCCGCCGTTGCCCGCCATATGGGTCTGGAGCCGCGCGTTGCTTTCGTCAGCTTCTCGACCTTTGGCTATCCGGTGTCGGAACGTGCGGAAAAAATGCATGTCGCCCCGGAAGTTCTGGACGGACGTGGTGTGGATTTCGAATACGAAGGCGAGATGACCGTCGATGTTGCCCTGAACATGGATCAGCAGGAAGCTTATCCATTCTCGCGCCTGACCGGTCCTGCGAACATTCTGATCGTTCCCGCGCGGCATTCGGCCAGCATCTCGACCAAGCTGATGCAGGAAATGGGCGGTGCCACCGTGATCGGGCCGATCCTGTCGGGTGTCGACAAGCCGATTCAGATTTGCTCGACCGTCTCGACAGCGAACGATATTCTGAACATGGCCATTCTGGCCTCGTGCGACATCGGATAAACCATGACGATCTGGAACCTCGGCTCGATCAACGCGGATATGGTCTATGACCTGCCGCATCTGCCTGCGCCGGGGGAAACTCTGGCCGCCCACGGGCTGGATCGGTTCCTTGGTGGAAAAGGTGCCAATATGTCAGTGGCGGCTGCGCGGGCCGGATCGCGCGTCAGCCATATCGGTGCCGTCGGGCATGATGGCCGCTGGGCGAAGGACCGACTGACGGAATATGGCGTGGACACACGCTATATCTCGGAGGCGGATCTGCCGACGGGGCACGCGATTATTGCGGTGGACGCCGAGGGCGAGAATCTGATCATCCTCTATCCGGGGGCCAACCATGCCTTGGATATCAGCCATCTTGGGCAGGCCCTGTCATCAGCAAGCACCGGTGATCTGCTGATCTTGCAGAATGAAACCAACGCACAGGTCGAAGCCGCGCAGTTGGGGCGCAAACTTGGACTGACCGTGTGTTACGCCGCCGCACCGTTTCAGGCACAGGCGGTTCAGGCGGTTCTGCCCTATCTGGATTTCCTGATCCTGAACGAGATCGAGGCCGAACAATTGCGGCAGGAAACCGGGATGGGTGCGGCTGACCTGCCCGTGCGACATGTCATTGTCACGCTGGGTTCAAAAGGTGCCCGGTATTTGCAGCAGGGCAATGACCCGGTGGAATTTTCAGCACACAAGGTTCAGGCCGTGGATACCACCGGGGCAGGTGATACATTTACCGGCTACGTGCTGGCTGGAATGGATCGCGGAATGCCGATGGAACAGGCCATTCTGCAAGCGAACCGCGCCGCTGCCCTGATGGTCACGCGGCACGGAACCGCGGATGTCATTCCCGATCTGAGAGAAGTGCGCGACGCGACCTTCGATTAAGACCCGGCGAAAGGCGCATCTGAACCCCAAAGCTGTTTGACACGCGCGTCACGGCCACAGGCTTTGCGATATGCTTTATAGGCGTTGTGCTGACGTTTGGGTCCAAAGCGGGTAAGGATCAGCTTGTTCCCTTTGTAGTAATCCTGATGATAGGCCTCGGCAGGGTAAAACGTGCCCGCCTTCAGGATCGGGGTGACAACATTTTGACCCAGGGCTCGTTGTGCTTCTTTCTTCGCCTGTTCAGCCAACGCTTTTTCGCCTGTGTTAGAGACGAAAATTGCGGTTCGATAGCTGTCGCCCCGATCGCAGAACTGGCCGCCGGCGTCCGTCGGATCAACCGAGCGGAAGAACATGTTCAGAAGCGTTTCACGTGAGACGCGGGCCGGGTCAAAAGTGATCTGAACTGCTTCATAATGGCCGGTGCCACCTTTGGAGACCTGATCATAGGTGGGGTTGGCCGATTTGCCGCCGGTATAGCCCGACACGGCCCCGACAACGCCCGGTACAGATTCAAAATCGGACTCGACACACCAGAAACAGCCTCCTGCAACTGTCAGCGTTTCGGCCTCTGCCGCGGGGGCAGGCAGGGCGCGCAACATCATCGCAAGTGTGATCAGGGCAAACAAAATGGCCGGTTTGAAGGCGTCCAGATAAGCAGTCCGTGACATGTCGGGTCTCCTTTCGGCACCAAGGTGACCCGAACCCGGATGACATTCAATTGCCTGACATCTGATGTCACGGGCTGGTGAGGCAAGTTTATCGGCGCCGGATGTCGGTGGAAC
Organism: Ruegeria sp. YTSC002; assembly: GCF_059609845.1. Lineage (NCBI taxonomy): Bacteria > Pseudomonadati > Pseudomonadota > Alphaproteobacteria > Rhodobacterales > Roseobacteraceae > Ruegeria > Ruegeria sp. YTSC002. The sequence goes on along the minus strand of NZ_JBXWML010000005.1, from coordinate 254,099 downwards.
ACCTTGCGCCGAGCCGTCTTGGCGGTGGGACAGGGTGCCCCGGCGGGGGGCAGTCCGCGATGAACCTGCTTTCGGCTTAACCCAGGAACTGCCCCAGTTTCATCGCAACGCCCATATTGCCCGAGATTTTGAGCTTGCCCAAAGCGACACCTGTTATCGGGTTCAGTTTTCCGGTCAAAAGCTTGGTCAGGTTGTCCTGCGAGATGCGGATCGTGCAATCCGTTTCCTGATCCTGTGTCGATGCCTGACTGTCGGCCAGAACAATCACGCCGTCCTCGCCACAATCGAATTTCAATGAGCCGTCAAAGGTTTTGCCGTTCAGGCCTTTTTGAATTTCGTCGGCGATATGCTGAAGCATCCGGGTTCCTTTCGCAGTTTCCGAATGCGTAAAGCGTCAGGTATCGAACAGGCAAGGCTGACCCAACTGGAACTTCCGATCACGATGCGCCAAGGCTCTGAACGGTTCGTGCGCAAGGCTCGCCGTCGTAGAAAGCATCAAGAACGGCCTGAAACTCTGCCGGAGCATCTGCCACCGAGGAAAACAATGTCATCGAAGAGCGAAGCTTTTTTGCGTCAATCCCGCCCAGAATGTCGCTGGCGTCGCGCCCCTGATGCAGCAACATCAACGAGGCCGCTTGTGTCAGACGGCGGCGCAGTACGGGGTGGTTCAGATAGCGCGTGGCTTCGTCCAGATCTTCGATACCGTAAAGCTGCGCCATATGGGACTGGCCCAGCTCGGCCAGTTGCGGAAACACGAACCACACCCAGTGGCTGGTTTTCTGCCCCTGTTCCAGTTCGCGCAGGACATCGGCCCAAACCGTGTCCTGCGCCTCGATGAACATATCGAGTTCGTCGTCGTTATCGTCTTCGTCGATCACTTGGACAAACGCTTGTCGCGTGCGGCCAGCAGTTTCAGACGCAGCGCGTTCAGCTGGATGAAGCCTGCCGCGTCGGTCTGATCATAAGCACCTGCATCTTCTTCAAAAGTGACATGCGCCTCGGAATACAGCGAGTGATCTGACCAGCGGCCCACGGTCGAGGCCAGACCCTTGTACAGCTTCACCCGTACGGTGCCGGTGACATGTTCCTGGCTCTTGTCGATGGCGGCTTGCAGCATCTCACGTTCAGGTGAGTACCAGAAGCCGTTGTAGATCAGTTCCGCATATTGCGGCATCAACTGGTCCTTCAGGTGCATCGCGCCGCGGTCCATGGTGATGGATTCGATGCCGCGATGCGCCTCAAGCAGGATGGTGCCGCCGGGCGTCTCATAGATACCGCGCGATTTCATGCCCACGAAACGGCCTTCCACAAGGTCCAGACGGCCAATGCCGTGCTTGCCGCCATATTCGTTCAGCTTGGTCAGGATGGTGGCCGGGCTCATCGCCTCGCCATTGATGCTGACCGCGTCGCCTTTTTCAAAGCCGATCTCGATGAACTCCGGCTCGTTCGGGGCGTCCTCGGGGTGGACGGTGCGCTGATAGACATAGTCGGGCGCCATATCCGCAGGATCTTCCAGAACCTTTCCTTCGGACGAGGTGTGCAGCAGGTTGGCATCGACCGAGAAGGGCGCCTCGCCGCGCTTGTCCTTGGCGATCGGGATCTGGTTCTGTTCCGCAAATTCCAGCAACTTGGTGCGGCTGGTCAGGTCCCACTCGCGCCAGGGTGCGATCACTTTGATATCGGGGTTCAGCGCATAGGCCGCCAATTCGAACCGCACCTGATCGTTGCCCTTGCCGGTCGCACCATGTGCCACGGCGTCAGCACCGGTGGCTTCGGCGATTTCGACCAGACGTTTCGAAATCAGGGGGCGCGCAATGGACGTGCCCAGAAGGTACAGACCCTCGTACTGCGCATTGGCGCGGAACATCGGGAAGACGAAATCGCGCACGAATTCTTCGCGGATGTCCTCGATATAGATGTTCTCGGGCTTGATCCCCAGCAGCTCGGCCTTTTTGCGAGCAGGCTCCAGTTCCTCACCCTGACCCAGATCGGCGGTGAAGGTAACGACCTCACAACCATACTCGGTCTGCAGCCATTTCAGAATGATCGAGGTATCAAGGCCACCGGAATAGGCCAGAACAACTTTCTTGGGCGCGGACATCTGACTTCCCTTTATGCGTAGAACGATTGGCCCCTAGCGGGTTTTGCGCGCGGGGGCAAGTTGTGAGGATTGACGCAGTACCTGAATTGGGGTGAAACGGGTGCAGAGAATAACAAGCATTGGTTGAAGGGGCGGTTTCAAATGTTGGGATGGCAGATTTTCTTGCATTCTGTGCGGATGGTATTTGGAAACATCAAGCAGGTGCTACAGATTGCGGTTGGCCCTGCCCTGATTGCGACGATCATCATCGTGGGCGTGTTCTTGGCGCTTGGTATTCCGCTTGAGGCACTTGAAGACAACGCAGGCGCGTTGCCGTCAGGTGCAACCGCAGGTTCAGTATTTGTTTTTGTGGTCGTTTTGCTGGCGGTAATGTCCGTCACGATGTTCTGGATTGCGGTGTCATGGCACCGCTTCATCCTGTTGGAGGAGTATCCCACGGGAATACTCCCGACATTCCGCTTCGACAGGATTCTTGCCTATTTCGGTCGCTTTCTGATGTTGGGGATTTTGATGGTGATCGCTTATATCCCCATGGGTCTGGTCGCTGCTGCACAAGGCGAAGGTCTTGCGGGGCTTTGGTTCATTCTGATGATTGTTTACACCGTTTTTCTGGTCGTGTGCTTCTATCGCCTGTCAATTATTCTGCCCGCGGCGGCGATAGGAAATCCCATATCGATCGGTGAGGCATGGAACAACACATCCGGGGTCAGCGGTGCAATCTTGTTGCTGCTACTCGTCGCCCTCCTTTTCCAGATTCTGGTGCAGCTGGCTTTCGCCCTTCTGGCAATAATACCTGTGCTGGGCGTATTGCTGACCGTGTTCTTTGGCACGCTCATTCTGCCGATGATCAATGTCAGTATCCTGACCACGATGTACGGAATCTTCATCGAAAAACGCGAACTGTCCTGAGCGGCGTACACATATGTATTCCTTGCCCTTATCGCGATGATGGGGCAGGGAAATCGACATGACTGATTTCTTGACCTGCGCCCGCGCTGCCGAACAGGCGATGCGCACCGTGTTTCCGGCAACACCGTTGCAACGGAATGCCCATTTGTCTGACCGTTATGGGGCCGATATCTGGCTCAAGCGCGAAGACCTCAGCCCAGTGCGGTCCTACAAGATCCGTGGTGCGTTCAATGCCATGCGCAAGCAGCAGGGGCAGGACCTGTTCGTCTGTGCCAGTGCTGGCAACCACGCGCAGGGCGTGGCGTTCATGTGCAAGCATCTGGACGTGCGCGGCGTGATCTTCATGCCGGTGACGACGCCGCAGCAAAAAATTCAAAAGACCCGCATCTTCGGCGGCGACAATATCGAGATTCACCTCACCGGCGACTATTTCGATGACACGCTGGCTGCTGCCCAGGCGTGGTGCACACAGCAGGGCGGGTATTTTCTGTCTCCGTTTGACGACGTGGATGTCATTGAAGGCCAGGCATCATTGGCGGTCGAGATCGAAGAGCAAATGGGCGGTGTGCCGGATCACGTCGTTCTGCCGGTTGGTGGTGGGGGCATGTCCTCGGGCGTGGCCACGTGGTTCGGGGATCGCAGCCATTGTCTGTTTGTCGAACCGGCCGGAGGTGCCTGTTTGCGCGCTGCGCTGGCCGCGGGGCACCCTGTTTCGCTGGATCATGTGGATACCTTCGTCGATGGCGCTGCGGTCGGCCGTATCGGCGAGAAACCGTTCGAACTGCTGAAATCTCGCCATCTGTCGGACGTACTGGTTCTGTCCGAGGACCGAATCTGCACCACCATGATCGAGATGCTGAATGTCGAAGGCATTGTTCTTGAGCCCGCTGGCGCGCTGGCGATCGAAGCGGTGGGTGATATCCAAAGTTTTGTACGGGGCAAAACCGTGGTCTGTGTAACGTCGGGCGGCAATTTCGATTTCGAGCGCCTGCCCGAGGTCAAAGAACGCGCCCAACGCTATTCCGGAGTGAAGAAGTATTTCATCCTGCGCCTGCCGCAGCGCCCCGGCGCGTTGAAAGAGTTTCTGGGTATTCTCGGCCCCGAGGACGATATCGCCCGCTTTGAATACATGAAAAAATCGGCCCGCAATTTCGGTTCGGTCCTGATCGGGATTGAAACCCGCAAGCCTGAGAACTTCATGCGTCTGTTTGCGCATCTGGATGAGGCAGGGTTCACCTACACCGATATAACCGAAGACGAAACGCTGGCGCAGTTCGTGATTTAATCCAGATTCTGGCGCAGCTCAGCCTCGAACTTCTGTTTCGAACTGTCAAATACGGCCAGAATAGCGGGCAGATCGACATCCTCGCCCTGACCCGCGGCCGCCTGCCGTTCGCCGTCCTGACAGAGTTTCGAAAACTGGTCGAATCCAAGACTGAGCGCGCTGCCCTTCAGGAAATGCAGATTCTGTTCCAGTTCGGACCGGCTTGTATCCTGATGCAAGCGGGCGATGACCTCCTGCACTTCTTCCAGAAAGATGTCGACCACCTCATCAAACTCATCCGGGCCAACCTCGTCCCGCAATTGTCGGACTCTGCCCCAGTGGATCATACTGCGTCACCTGCCGTTGAACATGCGTTTTCAGGAATAGGCAACACCAGTAAAAACCGGGTTAACAGCCCAGCGGGATTGCGGCCTTCGGTCTTCACCGGATGTTAAAACCGTCGCTACTAGGATCGCCCTGTGTGAATGAACGCATCAGGTCAGAGGGTAAATGGTACCAAGGGCGAGTCTTAAGGAAACCAGATCAGATCTGGATTTCGGCGCGATCCGTAAGGTGCTGGTGGTTGATGACAGCCGTCTGCAGCGGCGCATCCTGGTCGCATCGCTCAGAAAATGGGGCTTTGAGGTGGTTGAGGCCGATACGGGCGATGCCGCCCTGGCGCATTGTCTGGACGATCCGCCCGATCTTGTTCTCAGCGATTGGGTCATGCCGGGGATGAGCGGGCTTGAGTTCTGCAATGCGTTTCGCGCCCTGGATTGCGATCAATATTGTTATTTCATCCTCCTGACTTCCAAAAGTGAAAAGCAGGAGGTTGCGCGCGGGCTGGATGCCGGGGCAGACGATTTTCTGATCAAACCCCTTGAGGCGGATGAATTGCGGGCGCGCATATCCGCAGGCGCGCGCATTCTGGACATGCAGCGCGAGCTTTCGCAGAAAAACCGCCTGATTGAATCCGCGCTGGAAGAACTCAGGCTGGCGCATGACGCGATCGACAAGGACCTCATGCAGGCCCGTAAAATCCAGGAATCGCTGGTTCCGGAGTTTACGCGGAGCTTTGGAAAATCCCGGGTCAGCCTGTTGTTGAAACCCTGCGGCCATATCGGTGGGGACCTTGTTGGCATGTTCTCGCCCGGGGTCAATCGGCTGGGGTTCTACAGCATAGATGTATCCGGGCATGGCATCACCTCGGCCATGATGACGGCGCGTCTGGGCGGTTATCTTTCCAGCAAGCATTTCGATCAAAACGTCGCAATGGAGAAGAGGTTCAACAAATTCTACGCTCTGCTGCCTCCGGAAGACGTCGCAAGCATGCTCAATTCCCGATTGATGGCGGATGAAGGGATCGAGGAATATTTCACGATGGTCTACGCCATTGTGGATCTTCGAAACGGGCATCTCAAGATGGTGCAGGCCGGGCATCCGCACCCGCTTCTGCTGCGGCAGGATGGCAGCACTGAATTTCTGGGTGATGGCGGGTTGCCGATCGGGCTGATCGAAGACGCGAGCTTTCAGCAAATCGAGATTCACATGAAACCCGGCGACAAACTGTTGGTGTACTCGGACGGGTTTACCGAATGTCAGCTTGCCGAAGGCGGTTTGCTGGAGGAAGACGGTTTGCGAGAGATGGCCCAGCAGTGCATTTCTGAAAAGGGCGGGTCAGAGTTTCTGGACGACATGTTCTGGCGATTGACCCAGGAGATTTCGCCCAAAGATGGCATTGGGGATGACGTATCCGCCGTTTTCTTTGAATATAACGGGCCTTAAAGCGAACTGAGATGCAATTCCGCAAAGTGCCGGTCACCGTCATTGCCCAGTAATTCAACGGCATCGGCGGCTTCCATCCACAATGCTTCGTGGAATGCCTCGGTCGGCGGGCCTTTGCGGCGTACGGGACGGGCGCGGTAGATCAGGCAGACCTTTTCGGCCCACAGATCGTATTCGGGCATATAGGTGAACCGGCGAAAAGCGCCGACGCGACGCGGGTTGGCGACGTGCCACCCGGTTTCTTCATAGACTTCGCGATGCAAGGCCGAAATCGGTGATTCGCCCGGATCGATGCCTCCACCCGGCAATTGCAGATCCGGGCCCGGCTCGGTCTGACAGGTCAACAGCAACTGGCCGCCTCGTGGCAAAAGGGCGTATACGCCAACCCTTCGGGTGTATTTCCGCCCCGTCTCGGGGGTTTCACCGAACCGCCTGATCATGTATGGCCCCTTACAACCCGATCTGTACGACCTATATGGTGCCGGTATGCCAACCTGTGGCGTGTAAGGAAACCCCATGTCTCTTGGAACAAAAATCGCGTGGGACGATACCGTCCTGCCCTTTCAACTTGATGCATCCGACATGCGCGGCCGCGTGGCCCGTCTGGATGGCGTGCTGGATGGCATCCTGAAACAGCATGACTATCCTGAACAGGTCGAGGCGCTTGTGGCCGAGATGGCCTTGCTGACCGCGTTGATCGGCCAAACGGTTGCGCTGCGCTGGAAATTGTCGTTGCAGGTGCAGTCCAAAGGGGCGGTCCGCATGATCGCCACCGACTATTATGCGCCGCAGGAAGAGGGCCAGCCCGCTCAGATTCGGGCTTATGCCAGCTTTGACCGGGACCGGCTTTCCAATTCCGCGCCTTTCGATCAGGTGGGCGAAGGGTATTTTGCCATCATGATCGATCAGGGCGGGGGCACGCAGCCGTATCAGGGCATCACTCCGCTGGCCGGTGGATCGCTGAGCGCCTGCGCCGAGTCGTATTTTGCGCAATCCGAACAGCTGCCGACGCGGTTCTCGCTGAGCTTCGGCAAATCGACCGAGCCGGGCGTTGTCGAGCATTGGCGTGCTGGCGGCATCATGCTGCAACACATGCCCAAAGCGTCGCCTTTTGCCGCGTCGGGCGAAGGAACCGGTGACATCCTGACCGCTGCCGATCTGGTCGACGGCGAAGAAGGTGAAAACTGGGGTCGCGTCAATATCCTGCTGGATACCGTCGAGGATTTGGAGATGATCGGCCCCTCTGTTGCGCCGACCGACCTTCTGGTTCGCCTGTTTCACGAGGAACAGCCGCGTGTCTATGATGCGCAATCTGTGCAATTTGGCTGCACCTGTTCCGAGGATCGCGTGCGACAGAGCCTGTCGATCTATTCGGCCAAGGATATCGAAAAGATGACCACGCCCGAGGGCCAGGTCACCGCGGATTGTCAGTTCTGCGGGGCTCATTATGTATTGGACCCGGCCACTGTCGGGTTCGACGCCGAAGACACCAAAGGTGCATGACCCGGTTGAAAAGATCGGGGCGGCCCTGCGCCGCCCCGGTCACGGGTCCAGCGATTTTGATCTGAACCCGGATACCGTTCTGCCGCCTGGACGACGGTTGCGGCCCGCCGGTGTTCTGGTGGCCATTTCCCTGGCTGATGACACACCGCAGGTCATCCTGACCAAACGCTCATCCGCATTGAAGCATCACCCGGGCCAGATCGCCTTTCCCGGCGGCAAACAGGACGAAACCGATGCCGATGTTACGGCTGCGGCGCTGCGGGAAGCTGAGGAAGAGATCGGCCTGCCCCCGGAAATGCCCGAGATCCTGGGATTTCTGCCGACGCACGAGACCGTGACATCGTTCACTGTGACACCGGTTGTCGCGGTTTTGCGGGACAGGTTCCATCCCGTGCCTGAACCCGGCGAAGTGGACGAAGTTTTCTCGACCCCCCTTGCTCATCTTTTGAATCCTGAGAATTATCTGGTCGAGTCGCGCCGATGGCGCGGCCAGAGACGCAGATATTACGCAGTTCCGTACGGCCCCTATTACATTTGGGGCGCGACCGCCCGCATATTGCGCGGGCTTGCAGCACGGGTGAATGAATGATGCTGATTGACGAGCCATGGATTAGTGAACCAGCGACCCAAAAAGTCTGTTCGGCCCTGACCTCATCCGGGGCTCAGGCGCTTTTCGTGGGTGGCTGCGTGCGCAACGCGCTGCTTGGCGCACCAGTGTCGGATATCGACATTGCCACCGATGCAAAGCCCGGGCAGATCGTCGAATTGGCGCAGGCTGCAGGGCTCAAGGCCATTCCGACCGGCATCGAGCACGGTACGATCACAGTGGTCAGCGCGGGCATCCCGCACGAGGTCACGACCTTCCGCCGTGACGTGGAAACCGATGGCCGGCGCGCGGTCGTGGCGTTTTCCGATCACGTCGAAGAAGACGCGGCGCGACGGGATTTCACCATGAATGCGCTCTACGCCCAACCCGATGGCACCGTGCTGGACCCGCTTGGAGGTCTTCCCGACCTAGAGGCCCGGTTGGTGCGGTTTATCGGAACCGCCGAGAACCGCATTCGCGAAGACTATCTCCGCTCGCTTCGCTACTTTCGTTTTCACGCCTGGTACGGGGATCCGGATGGCGGTTTCGACCCCGATGCGCTGGCCGCCATCGGTGCCAATCTTGACGGGCTGGAGTCTTTGTCGCGTGAGAGGGTCGGGGCAGAACTGCTGAAATTGCTGGCATCGCCTGATCCGGCTCCCGCCGTTGCGACCATGCGCAGTACCGGTGTTCTGGCCCGGGTGTTGCCGGGAGCGGACGACCGGTCTTTGGCCCCTTTGATCGCGCTGGAACGGGCGGCTGGTGCCGATCCCGATCCGGTGCGCCGTCTGGCAGCCATTGCCGCGCCCGAGGATGCCGCGACATTGCGGTTGAGCCGTTCGCAGTTGCAACGCCTGACCAGGATGCGTGAAGAGGCACAGGCCGAAACCAGTATAGCTGAACTGGGATACCGCTATGGCGACGAAGGCGGATTGCACGAGACGCTTTTGCGCTGCGCCTTTCTGGAACAACCCTGGTCCGAAGATTTGCGGCGCGATCTGCATGCAGGCGCAGCAGCGCGTTTCCCTGTCCAGGCCAGGGACCTGATCCCCAACTTCACAGGCCCGGCGCTGGGCAAGAAGCTGGCCGAGCTGGAAAAACGCTGGATCGCATCCGGTTTTGCGCTGTCTCGCGAAGAGTTGCTGGCGCATTAGTGCGAAGTCTCAAAAAGGGATGACAACATTGATCCTTTGTGCTTAGGTGCGCCTGTTACATGGATGGAGGACTGCGAATGTATTACGGGATCTGGTTCGGCTAAAGCCGGGACACTTGCCCCGTAAAGGGTGGTGTTCAGGCGCCATCTTTCTTCGCACGTCTTTGTTTCTGCTCAATCGGAGCACTCTCCATGTTTCGCTATTTCGAAAACCTTGTTGACCCTTTTGTTGCCTACCGCGAGGCTGACATTCCGCCGACGCGCTTGTGGCCCTTCATGCTGGACTATTCGCGACCGTTCTTTCGGGTATTTGTATGGGCGGCGCTGATTTCCATTGTCGTCGCGGGCGTTGAAATCGGGCTCATCTACTACATGGGTCGCGTTGTGGATCTGTTGGGCGGCACGCCGTCAGAGGTCTGGCAAAATCACGGAACGGAATTGCTGTTGATGGCGGCCTTTGTATTGCTGTTGCGTCCGCTTCTGCATTTGGTCGACGTACTTCTGCTGAACAATACGATTTTGCCGAACTTTGGTACGCTGATCCGTTGGCGTGCGCACAAACACGTGTTGCGTCAGTCGGTCGGCTGGTTCGAAAACGACTTTGCCGGGCGGATTGCAAACCGGATCATGCAGACACCGCCCGCGGCGGGCGAAGTGGTCTTTCAGGTATTTGACGCGATTTCATTTTCGCTGGCCTATCTGATCGGTGCGGCGATCCTGCTGTATGCGGCGGATCCGCGATTATTGATCCCGCTGCTGATCTGGTTTGCGTTCTATGCGGCACTGGTTCGTTGGACCGTTCAGCGTGTCGGCCCGGCGTCAAAGGCGGCATCGGACGCGCGTTCGACGGTCACGGGACGGGTGGTGGACAGCTATACGAACATCCATTCGGTCAAAATGTTTGCCCATGGCCCGCAAGAGCTGGACTATGCCCGCGAGGCGATCGAGGAAACCCGCCGGACATTTCAGATCGAAATGCGGATTTTCACCATCATGGATGCCGTTCTGGTCACTTTGAACGGTATGCTGATCGTGGGTGTTGTGGGCTGGGCGATCGCGTTGTGGATGCAGGGCAGCGCTTCGGTCGGAGTTGTTGCGGCGGCTACCGCCTTGACCCTGCGCCTGAATGCCATGACCGGATGGATCATGTGGGCCCTGACCAGCTTTTTTCGCCAACTTGGTATCGTGGCCGAGGGGATGGAGACCATTGCCCAGCCCATCGATTTGATCGACGCACCTGATGCAAAACCCTTGCGGCTCGGCAAGGGAGAGATCCAGATCCGCGACCTCTCGCATCACTATGGACGCGAGGCCGGCGGTTTGGACCATATCAACCTGACCATCCAACCGGGTGAAAAGATTGGCCTGATCGGTCGCTCCGGCGCTGGCAAATCGACCCTGGTAAAGCTGCTGTTGCGGTTCTACGACGTCGAACGCGGTGCGATTTATATTGACGGTCAGAACATTGCGAACGTCACCCAGGACAGTCTGCGCAGCCATATCGGTATGGTTCAACAAGACAGCGCCTTGCTGCATCGCTCGGTCCGCGACAACATCCTTTATGGCAGGCCGGATGCGTCCGAGGCGCAGATGATCGCCGCCGCCAAGCAGGCCGAAGCGCATGAGTTCATCCTCGACTTGCAAGATCCGCAGGGTCGGACCGGGTACGACGCGCATGTCGGTGAACGGGGGGTGAAACTGTCAGGTGGTCAGCGGCAGCGCGTGACGCTGGCGCGGGTGATCCTGAAGGATGCGCCGATCTTGTTGTTGGATGAGGCGACTTCCGCCCTAGATTCCGAGGTCGAAGCGTCAATTCAGGAAACCCTCTACGGCATGATGCAAGGAAAAACCGTGATCGCCATCGCCCACAGGCTCAGCACCATCGCGCAGATGGATCGCATTCTGGTTATGGATGCGGGCCGTATCGTCGAGGAAGGCACGCATTCCGATCTTCTGGCGCAGGGTGGCCTTTACGCCCAATTCTGGGCGCGGCAATCTGGTGGCTTCATGAACCCGGAGGCCGCTGAATGAGGATTGCCGATCTCATCTATCCGTTCAGGAACATCGAAACGCCCCCACCGCAGACGTTGGGGGCGTTCATCCGCTGGAGCCTGTCCGGGGCGTGGCCGATGCTGTTTGTTGCGGCGTTCTTCTCGGCCATTGCAGGCGCGATGGAGGCGGGGACAGCATGGATTCTGGGCCGCGTGATTGATGTAGCGACCGCCAGCGGGCCCGAGAATTTCCTGACCGCTGCCAATATGTGGATGATCCTCGGTGCGGTCGCCTTCTTCATGTTGCTTCGCCCGATCCTGTTTGGCCTGTCATCCTTGTCGAACAATTACATTGTCATGCCAAACATCACACCTTTGGTTCTGGCCAAGCTGAACCGTTGGACCCTGGGTCAGTCGGTGACCTATTTCGACGATGATTTTGCCGGTCGGATCGCGCAAAAGCAGATGCAGACATCGAACGCGATGGCATCGGTGGTGTCGGAAACCATCAGCGCGATTGTGTTTGCCCTGGCGTCTCTGATGGGGTCTTTGCTTTTGTTAGGGTCTATTCATCCTTTGGTGATGCTGCCCTTCGCGGCATGGCTGGCGGTGTATTTCATGCTGGTGCGCTGGTATCTGCCGCGCATCCGCAAACGTTCCGCCGCGCGGGCCGGGGCGCGGGCGATGGTGTCCGGGCAGGTGGTCGATACGATCACCAACATCAAGACCGTGAAGCTGTTCGCCCACTCAGAATTCGAAGATCAGGCGGCGCGCGAATCGATGGTGGATCTGCGCGAAAAATCGCTGGATTTTGGCAAGTTGTCGGCCAGTTTCCGGTTCATCCTGATGACGCTGGCCGGTGTCCTGCCCGTCTTGCTGCTGGGCGCGACCTTGTGGCTGTGGCAGGGCGGCATGGCGACCGCCGGGGATATCGTGGCTGCCGGGGCTGTTTCGATCCGTATTGCTCAGATGACCGGTTGGGTCAGTTTCACCTTGATGGGGCTGTATGCCAATGTCGGTGAAATCGAAAACGGGATGAAAACGCTGACCAAGCGTGACCGGGTCGAAGATATGCGCGGGGCTAAGGACCTTGATGTGACCGAAGGGTCGATTTCATTCGACGGCGTCAGCTTCGCCTATGGTCGCGATATCGGTGGCGTCACGGATTTGACCCTGACCGTCAACCCGGGTGAAAAACTGGGCATCGTCGGTGCCTCGGGGGCGGGGAAATCCACGCTCGTTTCGCTGTTGCTCAGGCTCTATGACAAGGAAAGTGGCGCCATTCGCATCGACGGCCAGGACGTGTCGCAGGTGACGCAGGACAGCCTGCGCCGACAGATCGGTATGGTTACGCAGGAAACGGCGATGTTCAACCGGTCTGCTCGTGAGAACATTCTGTATGGCCGGCCGGACGCCTCAGAGGCCGAGATGATCGAGGCCGCAAAGAAGGCCGAAGCGCATGACTTCATCCTGAGTCTTGAAGATGCTCATGGTCGAAAAGGCTATGATGCTCATCTGGGGGAGCGGGGCGTGAAACTCAGCGGCGGGCAGAGACAACGGATCGCTCTGGCGCGCGCCATTCTGAAAGATGCCCCAATTCTGGTTCTCGACGAAGCGACATCGGCGCTGGATTCCGAAGTTGAAGCCTCGATTCAGACTGCGCTGCATCGGGTGATGCAGGGCAAAACCGTGCTGGCCATTGCGCACCGTCTGTCCACGCTCAGCGAAATGGACCGGATTGTTGTTTTGGACCAGGGACGGATCGTGGAAACCGGAACCCATGAGGCGTTGCTGGACCTGGGCGGGCTGTATGCGCGGTTCTGGCACCGCCAGTCGGGCGGGTTCATTCAGGCAGAAGCTGCGGAATAAGGGTTTTTTTGCTGTGAAAGCCCGGCTATCAGGCCTCTCATGACGCAGCAATTCACAATCACACGGCTTGGACATCAGGGCGACGGTATTGCCGATGGCCCCATTTACGCCCCACGCACCCTTCCGGGCGAAGTCGTAAGCGGCACCCTCGTTGGCCAGCAATTGACCGATATCCGGGTCGAGACACCGTCCGAACACCGCGTCAAAGCGCCTTGCCGCCACTACAAAGCGTGCGGTGGCTGCCAGTTGCAGCACGCATCCGATGCATTTGTGGCCGACTGGAAACTGCAAATCGTCCGCAAGGCGCTGATGGCGCAAGGTCTCGAAGCGCAACTGCGCCCGATACACACATCGCCCGAACAGTCGCGGCGGCGCGCTACGATTGCCGTGAGGCGCACGAAAAAGGGCACGTTGGCGGGGTTTCACGGTCGTGCATCCGGCACGATCACCGAGATACCCGATTGCCGGTTGCTTGACCCGACATTGACCGCGGCCATTCCGGTGGCCGAGGCGCTGGCCACCCTGGGCGCAAGCCGCAAGGGCGTTCTGGCTGTCACGCTTACACTGTCCGAAGGTGGTTTGGATGTGGCCGTAACAGGCGGCAAACCGCTGGACGGCCCCTTGGAACTGGCGTTGGCCCAGGCGACCGAGAAACATGGGCTGGCCCGGCTCAGCTGGGATGATGAGGTTATTGCCATGCGGCATGCGCCGGTTCAGCGTTTCGGGACAGCCAGCGTCACGCCACCCCCCGGGGCTTTCTTGCAGGCAACAAAGGACGGAGAAAAGGCTCTGTTAAAGGCAGTTTCCGAGGCTACACGGGGTGCAAAACGTATCGTAGACCTGTTTGCAGGCAGCGGAACGTTCTCTCTGCCGTTGGCGGAAAACGCCGAAGTTCACGCAGTTGAAGGCGAGGCCGCCATGGTCGAGGCGCTGGATCAGGGCTGGCGTCGGTCACAGGGTCTGAAACGCGTAACGACCGAGGCCCGTGACCTGTTCCGCCGCCCGCTGATGCCGGACGAGCTGAAATCCTTCGACGCCATTGTCCTGGATCCGCCTCGTGCCGGCGCCGAAGCGCAGGTAGATGAGATAGCACAGGCGCAACGCCCGGTGATTGCCTATGTCTCGTGCAATCCCGTCACCTTTGCGCGCGATGCGAAAACGCTGGTTAACGCGGGTTACACCCTTGAATGGGTACAGGTTGTTGACCAATTTCGATGGTCGTCACATACGGAACTTGCTGCGCGGTTTGTTCTGAACGCCGCATCTTGATCTTACTGGGGAAGCTGACACATGGGGTCCAAACAGCGTTTGCTGAATTTTATCGAAGCGCCCGTTTTCGGTCGGTTCATAACGGCCGTGATCATTTTCAATGCCATTCTTTTGGGGATGGAGACATCGCCGACCCTGATGGAGCTGGCAGGCCCTTTGATCGTGGCGCTGGACCGGCTTTGCCTGACGATCTTCGTGGTCGAAATTGCCATGAAGCTGATCGCCACCGGGCGCAGGTTCTTCACAAATGGCTGGAACATATTCGATTTCCTGATCGTTGGAATTGCCCTGGTTCCCAGCGCCGGAGGTCTGTCGGTGCTGCGCGCCCTGCGAATTCTGCGGGTTCTGCGCGTGATTTCCGTGGCGCCTCGTTTGCGTCGCGTGGTCGAAGGGTTCATCTCGGCCCTTCCCGGAATGGCCAGCGTGTTTCTGCTGATGGCAATTCTGTTCTATATCGGGGCGGTTATCTCGACCAAGCTGTTCTCGACATCCTTCCCGGACTGGTTCGGCGATCTGGGCCTGTCTGCTTATACGCTGTTCCAGATCATGACACTGGAAAGCTGGTCCATGGGCATCGTGCGCCCGGTGATGGAGGTCTATCCCTATGCCTGGGTCTTCTTTGTTCCCTTCATCATGGTCACGACCTTTGCGGTGGTGAACCTGTTGGTGGGTCTGATCGTCAATTCGATGCAGGATGCCCACCACGCCGAGGATGAGGTTAAAACCGATGCCTATCGTGATGAGGTTCTTGTGCGGCTGGAAAGCATTGAACGTCGACTGGCCGAGCAGTCGAACATCAAAAAGTGATTTCAGTTTTTGCCTTTTTTGGCATAATGATCGAAAAAAAGCAGAGCAGGCAGTGAAACATGGATCGTCGAGTATTCGGTTTGGGGGCGTTGGCAACGCTGAGCCTTTCGGCTTGTGCCTCTGGCCGCCCAAGATTTCTGACTTATGACGGGCCCGAGGTGACCTCTTTGGTGGTCAACAAAGGTGCGCGCAAGCTTTACTTGTTGCACAACGATAAAATCCTCAGGGAATATGACGTCGATTTGGGGTTCGCGCCGAATGGAACAAAGAACCAGCGCGGTGACGGCAGAACGCCCGAGGGCACTTATCTGATCGACCGTCGCAACCCCAGAAGCCGGTATCATCTGTCCCTGGGCATTTCTTATCCCAACTCGCAGGATGTCGCCAAAGCCAAGGCTGCGGGCGTTGATCCGGGTGGAGATATATTCATCCACGGTGAACCCAATCTGCGCTCAGAGCGGAAGCGCGCAAAAAAGAAGCGGGATTGGACAGCAGGATGCATCGCGGTCAAGAATGACGAAATCGAAGAGATCTATGCGATGGTCAACAAAGGTACGCTGATTACCTTGCGCCCCTAGGCTGTTTTTGGCGCCCAGTCAGTGAACCCGAATGCTTCATAGTCGCGCTGGTACGCTGCAACTGCCAGCGCTTCGAGGTTTTCGTCGTAGATCTGGTCAAAAGCGTATGGTTCATCCGGCGCGCAGGAGCCAGGTTTAGGCGGGTTTGAATGCCCCATATTGCGCGCCAGATCCGGCAGGGCGGTCATCAGATCCTCTTCTCTCAGAATCAGATCCGGCATGGTGAAGGATGCGATTCCCTCCAACGTCCTGGACTGGCTGCACCACGTGCCGTCTACGCGGATCGGCGTCTGCCCGTTGAGGTTGAGGCGCAGAAACTCCAGAAAGCCCGAAAAAGCTTCGCGGTGTTGTTCCACAGAATAATTGGTGTCCCGCACTTGCCCCGGGATCGGCAGCTTGAGCCGGTTGCGAAGATAATTCCGCACCATCTTGTAGCTGCCTGGTCCGGTATTCAGAATGTGACTGCAAAACGCCGTATGTGCCCGCGCCAGAGGGTGACGCAGAACCGTAAATTGCCGATGACCGGGATGGCCCTGCTTCCATGAACGGACCTGTTTGCGATTTCGATCCGTGATCAGTTTGTCGGTCTGACATCCGTCCAGATCAGCCAGCCATTGCACAACAACAGGCTCTATTCCGCCCCGAATGGGCAAATACATCAAAGAAGACCGCGCAGCGGCAACATAAAGCGGCACAGCCGCGCCGCGCTGCGGCTCAAAACTTGTTGACCGATGCAATCCGAACCGATCCTGATCGCACAGGGCTTGCTTCATCTCATCAGGATTCGTGACCTTCGACAAAGCCGGCGCCGGGTTTTGCGGCTTCAGGGTATCATCCAGTCGGGTCAGCCGCCCGTCAACACCCAGCCATGCAGCCAGCCCGTTTATGACATCCAGCTCGGTCAGGTCGTCATAGTGAATGAAGAACCCGGTTTGACCTGTCTTTTGCAGGTGCCGTTGCACCGTAAGCTGATAGTCTTGCAGCTGATCCAGGTAATCCGAAAACTCGTCGGCGTCGAAGTCAACCTGCGCGTCGACGCGGCGTTTCACATTCTTCAGCAACCACTGCTGCGTTTTCCGTGCTATTTTCAGCGACAGATAACTGTCCAATGGATTGCGGGTCAGAATGATCTTGGCACAGCGCGGGTCGTTCAGCATGGGTTTCAGGATACGTGGGTCATGGTCTTCGAAATATCGAAACCCATTGATGTCACCCGGTGCTGATTTGATGGCCTTGAGCATTCGCATCGGATCCGCATCCCGGTCTTCCAGTGACAGGCCGAGCAGGTGGTCGGATTTCAGGCTGCCCGCAAAATGCGGATTGAACGCCTCTCCGTGACAGGTAACCCCGTCCATCGCATTCAGGTTGGCTTCCAGCAGGTTCGAACCTGTGCGCATGGCCGCCAGAATGACGAAGTAATCAAAATGGGCTGACATGGGCAATCACTGCACCAGATACGGTTTTCGGTATGGCTTTTTCTGGCGACCGAACACATCGTCCGCCGGGAAATCACCCATCAGATACGGGTGCATTCCCTGATTCTTGAGGTTTTGCAGGAACTTCCCGAACCCGGACAGGTCGACCATGGTTGGCACTTCGGTCAGGTGGCTGGTCTGCTGCATGCCGATTTCTTCAAGAATGCCCTGCAAGGCATCCATCGGAGATTCAATGAAGTCGGCCAGCGTCCAACTGCGCATCCGCGCCTTGGTCCAGACCGATGTCAGCACCTCCAGCTGTTTGGTTTCAATTTGTTGCAGGCGCGCCGCCTCACACCGGATTTCCGAGAAGTTCATATTGGACCGGAACAGTGGGATCGCCCAAGCGCCGGTGATAACCGAAATCTGAGCGTTCTTGTCCCGCGCCAGAAACCAGTTGATTTCCTGAGTGTCCCGCGGGCTGAACTGGAAACACTGGCGTTCGCCCCGCGTATTCCAGATCAGGTTCGACAAAAAGGCGGTCGGGTTGTAGTCCCGCAGCGTCGCACTGTCGCTGAGAGCACCATTCGTTATGGCTTCCCCCTGCGAAAATTCGGCGCGTTCGGGGCCGAAAAGATGCCCGTGGACTCTGGCCCCAGTGGTTGCGGCCAACCATGGCTCGAAATCCTCGAACAGTTCCGAAAAGCCTTGGAATACAGAATATTGTGACGATGTCAGACCGTTTTCACTGCCATGGCGGGGAAACCGGCTTTGCATATACAGCCCGTCGCGCCCGCGGGTTCGCCGTTCCACCGCTTTGGAAAATACCCGATCGATCTTGCCCGGATTGGGCTCTGCCGGTTTCATCGCCCCGGCCTGATCTGTCAGGAATGCCTGGTACAATCGCTCTGCGCGGGGCCAGATTTTTCGGGCGACAAAACAATCCGATCGGCGCAGCAATTGCAGATGATCGTCATAGAAGATGTGTGGGCGGCCCTGGTAATCGAATTTGGACAGGGTCAGGGACCTGCTTTCAATATGTGTGGAATACAACCGCGCCAGCGTCTGGAAATAGCTTTCATCCGGAATCCAGACATGACGGAAATACTTGTCATACAGCTTGCGTCTGGGGTCCTGAAGGATTGCAGACAGCGTTTGGCGGGTCAGGCACCACCATTGGCTTCCCATATGCGGAACCAGGCCGTCGGGGATTCTCCTGCGAAACCCCATCAGGCGCTGAAGTTTTACATATGCGTCGAATAGTTTGCGATGTTTGCGCCACGAAAACGGAAACCGCAGGGTGAACCGTTCATGATCCAGCCCGCCGATGGTCCAGCTGACATCGGATGTCGTCGCGCTTTCGATGAAATCGACACGTGGCCGGTCTGACAGGTAGTCGATCAGCTCCTGAACCGGTCGCAACGGCAGGCAGGCCCCCGAGGCAAGAAACACATGCCGAACCTCGGGGAATCGCTCCAGCATCAACTCGGACGCGCATTGCGAGGCGGCAACGATACCCCAGCCACCCCAATCGCACCGATGCCGGTTTGAAAACACGATCGAGGGATTATTCGAACAGGACGCAACAAACCGGGAATAGACATTGTCGGACACCTTGCGATCCACATGTATGACCACCGGGCACCCCGCTGCCGTCCAGTGGCGCGCGACCTGCTCGGCGCGGTCCAGCGAGGTATGAACCAACATGACAATACCCAGACTGCTCATGCCCAGTTTCCTTTCGACATGAGGCCCAGGATCTCAAGCTGTCGCCAGTTGATATAGGCCTCGGACCATTCGCACCAGAAAACAGGCTTGTCCTCAAGCCGGGTTGCATATGCCTTGTATTCGCCCGAGCTCCGGTAATGCTGGCCACGCTGCAACTCTTCGCGGGCTTTTTCCCCAAGAGTGTTGATCAACTTGGCATGAAGCAGTGATCCGCTGGCCTTTTCGCCGCCCCATTCGTCGTAAACCTGATTGAGCCCGCGTGGCAAAAGCGAATGGGTCGAGCTGACATAGACATAGCGCCGGTTCCATTTTACCAGCGGAATCTTGTTCAGCGCCGGTGCCTTCGAGGGGTTGTCCTGAAAGAACACGCGCGCCCGTGGACCCCCTTGAATCCAAAGGTTCTTGTACTCGGGGTTCTTGGTGATCATGTAATTCCCGGGATCGAACCAGCGCGCGATTTCGAACGGGTTCTGACCTTCGGCATAGGGTTCGGCGTCCACCGGACCTTCAGGGTACATGTCGATCAGCATCGTGCCAAAACTGCGCACGGCACTGCCATCCAGCCAGTCCGTCAGGGCACGGATTGGACGGGTGTCGCAGAACGGATAGACGAAGAACTCGTCCGGATCGACGCTCAAAACCCAGTGACCGTGCGCATATTTGCGCAGCAGATAGTTCGACCAGTCCAGACCATAGCTTGCCCGTTTGTAGCTGGTCGTCGTCCGCCAGACCGAAACGTCAGCCTGTTCTTTCAAAAATTCAAAACTGCCATCATCGCTGTTGTTGTCGACAAACAGAAAATGGTTGATGCCCAGTTTGCGATAATATTCAAGAAAGAAGGGCAGGCGAATTTTCTCGTTCCGTATAACGCTGATCAGCAGGATATCATCACGCCGTATGGCCTGTGTGTTGTTGCTGACCGGCTTGAGTTCGCGGCGTCGTTTGAGGCAGCGCAGAATACGGCGCTTGCGCCGCAATCTCATTTTGTAGGACTCAAACAGGCTCACGTGACTGCCCAACCTTTTTATAACGCGAGCTTTCCCCGAACCCGTCGTGACCGTTGGCACGACATGGCATTACCGGTTTATGCCATCTTTGCATCTTCTGACGCAACGTCTTTAAAACCGATAAACCGTAAACGTGCGGTTGATGCCCTTGTTTTCGTTTTCAATCCCAGCCTCCGCCGTTCATCAGACCCAACTGTTCCAACTGGCTCCACCCGGTGTAGCGTACCGACTGTGGGGTCCACATGTCCGGCTGGTTGATTATTCCATCGTAGTATGGCCCGAATTGGTCCGGATCATGAAAATGCTGGCGTCGCTGCTTTTCGGTATTGGATTTCTCGACAACGTCCGGCAGGAATTTCGTGTGCAGCAACACGCCCGACGGGGTATCGCCGCCCGGCCCATCATAGGTTTCGTTCAGACGGCGCGGCAGGGCGGAATGGCATGAGTTCACATAGGCATAGCGCCGCGACCAGCGCATCAGCGGGATCTTGTTCAGCGTGGGTGATCTTTGCCGTGTCTGCGTAAAGAACATCCGTTCCCGCGCGCCACCCTGCACCCAAAGGTTGCCCATCGGGCTTTGCCTCTGCGCGCGATACGGTCCTGCATCGAACCAGCACAG
Source organism: Ruegeria sp. YTSC002 (assembly GCF_059609845.1). Taxonomy (NCBI): domain Bacteria; kingdom Pseudomonadati; phylum Pseudomonadota; class Alphaproteobacteria; order Rhodobacterales; family Roseobacteraceae; genus Ruegeria; species Ruegeria sp. YTSC002. Next base: position 233,515 of record NZ_JBXWML010000005.1, on the reverse strand, counting down.
CAGATTTGTGGGGTCGGTGTCCGGGTCATAAGCCGCATCCCCCAAAGGACCCTTGGGATAGAGGTCCAGCATCAACGCCCCGAACCCGATCTTCCCGCGCCGGTCCAGCCAGGCCGTCAGGTCATGCAGGGGCCGGGTGTCGCAGTGGGCATAGACCAGCAGTTCATCCGCATCCACCATCAGGCACCAGTGGCGGTGGCCATAGCGCATCTGCAACCAGGTCAACCAGTCCAGGCCAAACCGCGATCCACGGTAGCTGGAATGGGTTCTCCACACGGAGACGTCCGGTTGATCCTCCAGATACTCGGACGATCCGTCATCGCTGCCGTTGTCGACGATCAGAAAATGATCGACACCCAAAGCGCGATAGTGACGAAAGAACCACGGCAGGCGGATGATTTCATTGCGCAAGGTGACAAAGGCCAATATGTCACCCCGCTGGATTTGGGATGTCTGATCCTTCTGGCAGATCAACTGATGTCGGCTGCGCAGCGACCTCCAGAGCAGCCGCCGGCGTTTCCAGCGCAACCTGTACTTCCGATCCCATCCGATCCGGGGAAGTGTCAATGCAGTACTGGATGTCACCGGGTCCTCATTTCTCGTAGTGGCCGTTCTGGTGCCAACGCCAGGCATCTGCGATCATCGTCTCCAACGTTGATCTTTTGGGCTTCCATCCCAGTTCGTTTTCAGCCCGTACAGAGCCGGAGACCAGCTTGGTGCAATCTCCTGCCCGACGAGGGCCCACTGTATACGTCACGGGACGGTTGGTGACGGACTTGGATTGCTCGATCACCTCAAGAACGGAAAACCCGGACCCGGTGCCCAGGTTGAAGACACGGCTGCCTTTGCCCTGTTTCAGCCAGCCCAGCCCCAGAATATGCGCATCTACCAGGTCACAAACATGTACATAGTCGCGGATACAGGTGCCGTCGGGCGTGTCGTAATCCGTGCCAAAGACGGTAAGACCTTCGCGCTTGCCGTCAATCGCGTCCAACATCAGCGGGATCAGATGCGTTTCAGGTCGGTGAAACTCGCCCACGTCCCCTTCGGGATCGGCGCCTGCAACGTTGAAATAGCGGAAGATGACATGGCGCAGCCCATGAGCTGCCTCGAAATCCTTGAGGATATCTTCGATCGCGCGTTTTGATGCTCCGTAGGCGTTCAGGGGATACTGCGCGGTGGATTCATCAAGAACCACGTTGTCGTGCTCGCCATATGTGGCACATGTGGACGAAAACACGAAATCCAGACAGCCGGCCGCAACGGCGGCTTCAATCAGTGTCAGTGACCCCGTGACATTGTTCGACCAATACACGCCGGGCTGACGCATGGCATCGCCAACCTGGCTGAGCGCCGCGAAATGCATCACCGCATCTGGTTTGTGTTTCGCGAACACCGCATCCAGGCGGTCCCGATCCAAAAGGTCGCCCTGTTCAAAAGGGCCAAACTGCACCGCATCCTGCCAACCCGTGATCAGATTGTCGTAGGTCACAGGAAGATAGCCTGCCTGCGCAAGCGCCTTGCAGGCATGTGAGCCGATATACCCGGCACCACCGGTGACAAGAATTGTCTTCATGGGATATCCATCGGGGCTGGTTGAGGGACAGTTTCCACAGGGGCGCCGTCCGAGTCATGGGGAAAAGACGTCACTCCAGCCCCATGGCTGCCATCATCTCTTCGATCTTGGGCACGTCCTGCGGGTTGTTCAGTTCCCAGAACTGACGGCCCCTTGCCTCGACCTCGACGCACAGAACCTTGCGCCCGTTTTCCATGAACCTGAGCTGTTCCAGGCCTTCCTGCTGTTCCAGAGGCCCGGCTGGCCAGCCCGGATACGCCGCAAGGGCGTCGGGCCGATAGGCGTAGACGCCGACATGGTGAAACACGGGCGTCGCTTCATCGCCGGCGTATGTCCGGGACGTAAAGGGCACGACCTCTTTCGAGAAGTACATTGCACTGTGATCGCGTCCGAACACTGCCGTCGTGCCGCCTACACGGCCATGCTTGCGGTCGTTCAGCAGACTGTTCAACGCACTGCCGTCGCAGCGCAGGACAGGGGTCGCGACGCCGGCATCCGGGGCCGCGCGCAGGCCGGACACCAGATCTTCGACAAACCAATGCGGGGTCAGCGGGGCGTCCCCTTGCAGGTTGACGATGATTTCATACCCGCCGCCCAGAACCTCATGCGCTTCGGCGCATCGTTCGGTGCCGTTTTGACAGCTTTCCGAGGTCATCACGACGTCGGCCCCAAAGCCCTCGGACACTTCGCGAATTCGGTCATCATCCGTCGCAACAACTACGCGATCGACGCCCGAGACTGACTTGGCTGCACGCCACGACCGTTCAATCAATGTCATGGATTCGCCCGTCGCGCCTGTCAGAGGAACCAGAGGTTTGCCGGGATAGCGGGTCGAGGCGTAGCGGGCAGGGATGGCAATCAGAACAGACATCAGGCTTCCTTCAGTTCAACACCCGGAGCGTAAGCAATAAAGAACGGATTTGCATAGCCATCTTTGCCATAAACCAGCGGAGTATGGTCGTCAAAACGCACAACCCGGCCACCGGCTCCGGCCAGTACTGCATGGCCCGCTGCCGTATCCCATTCCATCGTGCGTCCGACGCGCGGGTAAATATCCGCTTCGCCCGTGGCAACCAGACAGAACTTGAGTGACGAACCCGCGCTTTTGCTGTCCTTCACGTGGTATTTGTTGATGTAGTCCTCGGTGGCCTGATCCCTGTGGGACTTCGACGCCACAACCAGCAGCCCGGAATTGTCCGGTTCAGAGACTGATATGGGCGTCAAAGGACCTGTCACGTTTTTGTCGAAAGCACCTGTTTCCTCGACCGCACGGCCATCAGCCAACGTGAAGAACATACGACCCCGCGCCGGGGCATAGACGACACCCCGGGTCGGCACTCCGTTTTCGACAAGTGCGATGTTGACGGTAAAATCACCGCGACGGTTGATGAACTCCTTGGTGCCGTCCAGCGGGTCAACAATGAGGAAAGTGTCGCCTTTTTCAGAGTGCGAAGCGGCCTGTTCTTCGGTGACCAGAAGAATATCCGGGAAGGCCGCACGCAACCCTGCCGAAATCAATGCGTCGGCGGCTTCGTCTGCCACGGTCACAGGGCTGGAGTCGGATTTGACTTTGACATCGAAATCATCCGCCTCGTAGATTTCCATGATCTTGTCGCCTGCCTCCAGAGCCAGTCGCCGGATGACGGGAATAAGCGCATCGTAGGTCACAAAAAAGCTCCGTTCCTGTGGTTTGTTGATCCAAAATCGCGATCGACTTATGATGCGGCGGTTACGGAACGGCAAGATATTCATGCCAGTTTAGAGGCGACGAAGCAGAAAAGACCCTTTGAATGTTCTATTTCAAGCGCAACCAAACGCTGCTGGGCAGCGCTTTCACGACGGCTGAGCTGGTGTTCCATGCCACCGTACGAAAGGTGCGCTCGCAACATCCGAATGCAATAGTCGCCATCCTGATCAATGTCCTGCAACTTGTGGTGATGGGAACCACTTTCTACCTGCTCATGTCACTGATGGGCCGGGGCGGAATTCCAAAGATCAGGGGCGAATTTCTGCTGTATGTTCTGTCCGGCGTGTTCCCCTTCATGCTTCATATCCAGTCAATCGGTGCGATTTCAGGGGTTGGGTCCGCGAACAATCCGATGATGCTCCATTCGCCGATGAATGTGATGGTCACGATCCTGTCTGCGGCGCTCGGTATTCTTTACAAGCAATTGCTGGCGATGTTCGTGATCCTGTTCATCTACAGCGTCGCGGTCGCCCCGATCGAGGTGCAGGATCCCGGCGGTGCTTTCGCGATGCTGATATTGGCCTGGTTTACCGGATGCGCCGTGGGTTTGGTGTTCATGGCGATGAAGCCCTGGTTTCCGACAACCGTTGGAATGCTCACCAATATCTATCGTCGCCTGAACATGGTGTTTTCAGGAAAGATGTTCGTTGCAAACACGCTGGGCGGCGGATTGCTGATGATGTTCGCCTGGAACCCGCTGTTTCATATTATCGACCAGTGCCGGGGCTTCATCTTTCGAAACTATTTTCCGCGAAACACGAGTTGGGATTACGCATTGTGGGTGGGGATCGCCCTGCTGATGATCGGTTTGATGGGTGAGTTTTTCACGCGCCAGCATGTTTCACAAAGCTGGAACGCGCGCCGCTAACGTGCGACCCGCAGCGTCAGGTTGATCCGCCCGCCTTTTGGCAACAGCCGGGATGACCCGTATCTGATCCGGTCGATCCCGTGATAGGCCAATCGTGCCGGGCCACCCATGATCACCACGTCGCCCGAGCCCAGCCAGATCGACTCGGTCTTGCCGCCACGGGTCGTATTGCCAATTCGGAACAGGGCGTCATCGCCCAGGGAAACCGACAGAACGGGCCAGGAAAAATCTGCCTCGTCCTTGTCTTGATGCAGGCCCATTTTGGCGCCTTCTCCGTAGTAATTGACCAAACAGCAATCCGGTGCGCGCTCAGAGCTGACCAGATCGCGCCAGATATCCAGAATGACCGGGGGGATTTCAGGCCAGACCCCGCCTTTCGGATGCTTGTCCTGATAGCGATAGCCCGCCTTGTCGGTCACCCATCCCAGATCCCCGGCCGAGGTCATTCGCACCGACATCTCTTTGCCCGACGGCGTGACGGGCCGAAACAAGGGTGCCGCTTTCAGAATCGGTCGAAGAGCCGCGATCAGCCGTGCCTGGGCAGCAGGGTCAATATAGCCTTTCCTGATTTCGAACCCTCGCAAGATGACCCGCGTCATTCCGGAAACCCCAAACCTTTCCAATTCCTTGCCAAAAAAGACCTCAAATTCCCGAAAACCTGCACTCTACGGTGCTTGCAGGCCTCTTGCCTCGCCCTTATATACGCCGGGACGCGCGATGGTAGTGCTGTCGCGCACATCAGATCGGGGGTGGGATGCCATAACGGGTCCGACCCTCGGGACATCGCCTTGAAGAGAAAGGGATTGAAAAAATGGGAAAAGTAATCGGGATCGACCTCGGAACCACAAACTCCTGCGTAGCCATCATGGAAGGCTCGCAGCCGAAGGTCATCGAAAACGCCGAAGGGGCGCGGACCACGCCTTCGATCGTCGCCTTCACCGAAGATGAGCGACTGGTCGGTCAGCCGGCGAAACGCCAAGCGGTCACCAACCCCGACAACACGATCTTTGGCGTCAAACGTCTGATCGGGCGTCGTGTGGATGATGCAGAAGTCGAAAAAGACAAGAAAATGGTGCCGTATTCCATCGTGAATGGCGGCAATGGTGATGCGTGGGTTGAAGCCCGCGGTGAAAAGTATTCCCCGAGCCAGATCTCGGCCTTCACTCTGGGCAAGATGAAGGAAACCGCCGAAAGCTATCTGGGTGAAGATGTCACGCAGGCGGTTATCACCGTTCCGGCATATTTCAACGACGCCCAGCGTCAGGCCACCAAAGACGCCGGTAAAATCGCCGGTCTGGAAGTGCTGCGGATCATCAACGAACCGACAGCGGCTGCGCTGGCCTATGGTCTGGACAAAGAAGAAACCCAAACCATCGCGGTATATGACCTGGGTGGTGGTACCTTCGACGTGACCATTTTGGAAATCGACGACGGCCTGTTCGAGGTTAAGTCGACCAACGGCGACACCTTCCTGGGTGGTGAAGACTTTGACATGCGCATCGTCAACTACTTGGCGGATGAGTTCAAAAAGGAACACGGTGTCGATCTGTCTCAGGACAAGATGGCCCTGCAGCGTCTGAAAGAAGCCGCTGAAAAAGCCAAGATCGAACTGTCCTCGACCTCGCAAACCGAGATCAACCAGCCCTTCATCTCGATGGGCGCCAACGGTCAGCCGTTGCACATGGTCATGAAACTGACCCGTGCCAAGCTGGAATCGCTGGTGTCGGACCTGATCAAGAAGTCGCTGAAGCCCTGCCAGGCCGCTCTGAAAGACGCGGGTCTGTCGGCTGCTGACGTGGACGAAGTTGTTCTGGTCGGTGGTATGACCCGGATGCCGAAAGTGATCGAAGAGGTCACCAAATTCTTCGGCAAAGAGCCGCACAAGGGCGTGAACCCGGACGAAGTGGTTGCCATGGGCGCCGCCATTCAGGCCGGTGTTCTTCAGGGCGACGTCAAAGACGTGGTTCTGCTGGACGTGACTCCGCTGTCGCTGGGCATCGAAACGCTGGGTGGCGTGTTCACCCGCCTGATCGACCGCAACACCACGATCCCGACCAAGAAGTCTCAGGTCTTCTCGACCGCCGAGGACAACCAGAACGCCGTGACCATCCGCGTGTTCCAGGGTGAACGTGAAATGGCTGCGGACAACAAGATCCTGGGTCAGTTCAACCTTGAAGACATCCCGCCGGCACCGCGCGGTATGCCTCAGATCGAGGTGACTTTTGACATCGACGCCAACGGCATCGTCTCGGTTTCGGCCAAAGACAAAGGCACTGGCAAAGAACAGAAGATCACCATCCAGGCCTCGGGCGGACTGTCGGACGAGGATATCGAAAAGATGGTCAAGGACGCCGAAGAGAACGCGGAAGCCGACAAGGAACGCCGCGAGCTGATCGAGGCGAAGAACCAGGCGGAAAGCCTCATCCATTCGACCGAAAAGTCGATGGAAGAGCATTCCGACAAAGTCGACCCGACCACGATCGAAGCCATCGAGCTGGCGATCGCCGCGTTGAAGGACGAGCTGGAAACCGAAAATGCCGACAAGATCAAGTCGGGCATCCAGAACGTCACCGAAGCCGCGATGAAGCTGGGCGAGGCCATCTATAAGGCGCAAGCCGAAGAAGGCGAAGAGGAACCTGCTGCCGCAGATGCTGCACCAGGCGACGATGACATCGTCGACGCCGAGTTCGAAGATCTCGACGACGACAAACGCGCCTGACGCGTTACTCGGTTCCGGCAGGCCTGGTTCGGGCCTGCCGGAACGGTCTTCACCATGCAGCACGCGTCTCCGAAACCTCCATATGGCACTTACGTTCTTTCACATCGGATGGAAATCTTGCGCCGGTGGTCCGAGGGCATGCCACGTCAATGGATGTCGTCCGGAATTCGCAGGATAGTCATGGCCTCTCGGCGAGAGCCTTGGGATTATGCCTTTGTCGATGCCGGTGCGAATGTCGGGCTGTACACCCTGTGGGTCAAATCAGTTGCGCAGAAGTTGGCACGCAACCTGAAAGCGCTTGTGGTTGAACCGGCTCCGGTCGACAAGGCTCGCCTCGGTACCACTCTGGCTGCCAATCAAGCCAGTGAGGACATCCATTGCGACAAGGCCTTGTCTGACGAACCCGGTGAGGTGTGGTTCGAATCCGCGAACCTTGGAGACCGGGATCATGCCAAAGTTGCCGAGTCGGGCGATCTGTGCGTTCAGGCGATTCCGTTGCTGGACGCGACACGTGATGCCGGGCTGACCAGGGTTGATGCCATGAAAATGGATATCGAAGGCCAGGAAACCCGCGTATTGCGCGCTTTTTTCGAAGACGCACCGCGGGAGATTTGGCCCGAAGTGCTGCTGACGGAAATCAAGCATTCGGACGACGGGCTGGACGAGGTCTTGAATAAGGCAGGTTACGTGGCCAGTTTTGCAAACAACACCAACGGCGTGTACAGGCTCAATGAAAGCGCCGCGTCCGGCGGCACGAAGGAATAACAAATGTCAAAGCGCGACTATTACGAAGTGCTCGGCGTGTCCAAGGGCGCTTCGGCGGATGAGATCAAGAAGGGTTTTCGCAGGAAAGCCAAAGAGCTGCACCCTGACCGCAACAAGGACAACCCGGATGCCGAGGCGCAGTTCAAGGAAGCCAACGAGGCTTACGACGTTCTGCGCGATGCCGAAAAGAAGGCAGCTTATGATCGCTTTGGCCATGCCGCATTTGAAAACGGCATGGGCGGCGGTGGCCGCCCCGGTGGCGGTTTTGGCGGTCAAGGCGACTTCTCCAGCGCATTTTCGGATGTATTTGACGACCTGTTCGGTGATTTCATGGGTGGTCAAAGGGGTGGCGGCGGGCGTCGCGCCGCGCGCGGCTCGGACCTGCGCTACAACCTGCGTGTGACGCTGGAAGAGGCCTACTCGGGCCTGCAAAAAACCATCAACGTGCCAACGGCTGTGGCGTGTTCGTCCTGCGAAGGTACCGGGGCTGAAGGTGGCGTTGAGCCCACGTCCTGCCCCACCTGTTCAGGCATGGGAAAAGTGCGGGCACAACAGGGCTTCTTTACGGTGGAACGGACCTGCCCTACCTGTTCGGGACTGGGTCAGATCATCAAGAACCCCTGTAAATCCTGTCAGGGGGCCGGCAGGGTCGAAAAAGACCGCGCTTTGTCGGTGAACATTCCTGCTGGTGTCGAAACCGGAACGCGAATTCGTCTGGCGGGCGAAGGTGAGGCCGGAATGCGTGGCGGCCCTCCGGGCGATCTGTACATTTTCGTCGAAGTGGCCGAGCACAAACTGTTCGAACGCGACAGCGTGAACCTCTATTGCCGCGTGCCGGTCAGCATGGCCAAGGCGGCGCTGGGCGGATCGATCGAGGTTCCGACCATCGATGGCGGTCGCGGCCGCGTTCAGATTCCGGCCGGAAGCCAGTCGGGTCGGCAAATGCGCCTGCGCGGAAAAGGCATGCCTGCGTTGCGCGGCGGTGGCGTGGGTGACATGTTCATTGAACTGGCCGTGGAAACCCCGGTCAACCTGACCAGCCGCCAGAAAGAACTGCTCCGGGAATTCGACGATTTGGGTGAAGATAACCATCCGGAATCGAAAAGCTTTTTCTCGTCCGTCAAATCTTTCTGGGACGGTATGAAAGGCTGAACGACCGGGAACGGGGGCGCTGCCCCCGCCGCCCTTCGGGCGACTCCCCCGGGATATTTTCAGCCAGATGAAGCAAGGGGTCCTGTATTCATCTGGCCAAAAATATCCCGGAGCGCGAGGCAGAGCCTCGCATGTCACTGTCTTACACATGCAGTCACATGCAGTTTTGGCCTTAGCAGAAAGCTGAAAGTGGCAATACATCTGGAAAATTGAGACTTGATTCCGGCCCTCGACCCTGAGATTGTCCGCCTCAACCGTTGGGGTGCCCTTTGACAGGGCTGAGAGACGCAGCCGCGTTAACCCATCGAACCTGATCCGGGCAATGCCGGCGTAGGGAACGGTCTCTTGAACACAGACGTTTTCTCTACTCCGTTGCCCATAGAAGATGGAGCAACGACATGGCGGCAATTGCCCTGACCATAGCAGGATCCGACAGCGGCGGCGGCGCAGGCATTCAGGCTGACCTGAAGGCAATGTCGGCGTTGGGTGTTTTTGGCGCAAGCGTCGTCACCGCCGTTACCGCGCAGAACACGCAAGCTGTTACCGCGGTGCATGGGATTCCCTTGGATGTGATTTCCGCCCAAATTGACGCGGTTCTGAGCGATCTGGACGTTAAGGCCGTCAAAATCGGCATGCTTGGCACACCTGAGATCATTCATACGGTCGCCAGGGGGCTGGCGGCGTTCCAGGGTCCCGTGGTTCTTGATCCGGTCATGATCGCCAAATCCGGCGACGCTCTGTTGGCGCAAGAGGCGGTCCGGACGCTGCGCGATGTGTTGTTGCCAACGGCGACGGTTCTTACGCCGAATCTGCCTGAGGCGGCGTGCCTGCTGAACATGCTAGCGGCAGAAACGCGTGAGCAGATGGCTGAACAGGGCCGGGCATTGTGTGCCTTGGGTGCGGGTGCAGTCGTGATGAAAGGCGGGCACGGGTCAGGTGATATCTGCCACGATTTGCTGATCGATTCGTCGGGTGCCATGGCCGAGTTTCAGGCCCCGCGTCAGGATACGAAAAACACCCATGGGACAGGATGCACCCTGTCGTCATCCATCACTGCCGGTTTGGCCAATGGGCTGACCCTGAGGGACGCGGTTGCGCAGGCGCATGACTATCTGCAAGGGGCCATCGCGCGCGCGGATGAGCTGAATGTCGGCGCTGGGCACGGCCCGGTGCATCATTTCCACCGGGTTTGGCCCACGTGACGCTTTGGTCTGTCATAGGGGCAGGGGTTGCCGGTCTTGCCGTTGCCAGCGAACTGGTGTCGCGCGGTGCGAAGGTGCAGATATACGACCCCGGCGGGCCACCGGGCCCGCATGGGTGTTCGTGGTGGGCCGGGGGAATGCTGGCGCCGTGGTGCGAATATGAAAACGCAGAAGAACCGGTGCTGCGCCTGGGTCAGACGGCGATCGAATGGTGGGCTCAACGCACCAAGGTGATCCAGCGGGGAACGCTTGTTGTCGCAAGCGCCCGCGATGTACCGGACCTGCGCCGCTTCGCGCGTCGAACAAAAGAGTTCACCAAGGTCGAACGGGCAGAAATAACGGAATTAGAGCCTGATCTGGCAGGGTTTGGCCAGGGCCTGTTTTTCGAACGCGAAGCCCATGTCGATCCGCGTCAGGCGCTGCGCGATCTGTATCGTCAACTGCAAACTCAGGGCGTGGAGTTCCACCGGAAACTGGCCCCCGCTCAGTTGGAGAATGCCATTGACTGCCGTGGTCTTCACGCGCGCGAATACCTGCATGACCTGCGCGGCGTGAAGGGCGAGATGCTGGTCATACGATGCCCTGACGTGGAACTGACGCGCCCGGTTCGTTTGCTGCACCCGCGGATGCCGCTTTATATCGTTCCGCGCGGCGACGGCGTCTATATGTTGGGTGCGACCATGATCGAATCCGAGGACAGCAGCCGCATCACCGCCCGTTCGATGCTGGAACTGCTCAGCGCAGCCTATGCCGTGAACCCGGCTTTTGGCGAAGCCGAGGTTTTGGAGATAGGCGTCGATCTGCGCCCCGCCTTCCCTGACAACTTGCCGCGTATCCGGCGTTTGGGTCGGACGATCTATGCCAACGGGCTCTATCGCCACGGGTATCTGCTGGCACCGGCGCTGGCGCGGGGTGTTGCGGATCTGGCGCTGCACAACACACATTCGGAGATGGTCGATGAAGATCGTGCTTAACGGCGAGGCGCGCGAGGTACGCGCCGAAACCCTGTCGGAATTGTTGGACGAATGCGGTTTCTCGGGCCGTGTGGCCACCGCCGTGAACGAAGATTTTGTGCCCTCAAGCCTGCGCGTCGCTCACAAGCTGGCCGAAGGTGACCGGGTCGAGGTCGTCGCACCGATGCAGGGGGGCTGAAGATGAAGACGTTTTACGGCACTGAACTGCCCAACCCGTTGATGCTGGGCACGGCGCAATATCCAAGCCCGGCCATTCTGGAACAGGCGTTTCGCGAAAGCGGTGCAGGCGTTGCCACTGTATCCCTGCGGCGCGAAGCGGGTGCGGGTCAGACCTTTTGGAACATGATCCGCGACCTGGGTGTACGCATTCTGCCCAACACCGCCGGTTGCCATACGGTGAAAGAGGCCGTGACGACCGCCCATATGGCCCGCGAAGTGTTTGAGACCCGTTGGATCAAGCTGGAACTCATCGGACACACGGACAGCCTGCAACCGGACGTTTTCCAACTGGTCGAAGCCGCACGTATTCTGACCGAGGACGGGTTTGAGGTGTTTCCCTACACCACCGATGACCTGATCGTGGGGGAACGCCTGCTGGAAGCGGGGTGCGAGGTACTGATGCCCTGGGGCGCACCGATCGGGTCAGGACAGGGGCTGAACAACGAATACGCCCTGCGTGCGATGCGGGCGGAATTTCCTGACATTCCGCTGGTGGTGGATGCCGGAATCGGTTTGCCCAGCCACGCGGCCCGCGCGATGGAGCTGGGTTATGACGCGGTTCTGCTCAACACCGCCGTGGCCCGTGCCGGAGATCCGGTTCTGATGGCCAGGGCGATGGCGCAGGCAACCCTTGCCGGGCAGTTGGCCCATCAGGCCGACCCGATCGAGCCGCGCGATATGGCTGAGCCCTCTACTCCTGTTGTTGGAAAGGCTTTCCTGTCATGACGCTGGACCGTTTCTATCCGATCTTTGATCACTCGGACTGGCTGCGTCGGATGCTGCCGCTGGGTGTCAAACTGGTGCAGCTGCGCATCAAGGATCAACCGGATGATGTGGTGCGCGACCAGATTGCCGTCTCACGCGATCTGTGCCGCGACCATGGGGCGGTTCTGGTGATCAATGACTATTGGCAACACGCGATCGATCTGGGCTGCGACTGGATTCATCTGGGGCAGGAAGATCTGGACGATGCAGACCTGAAAGCCATTCGAAAAGCGGGTGTGAAACTGGGTGTTTCCACCCATGACGATGATGAGCTTGAGCGTGTACTGGCCATGGATCCCGATTACGTGGCATTGGGACCGGTCTACCCCACCATTCTGAAAAAGATGAAATGGCATCAGCAGGGCCTGCCCCGCGTAACGGAATGGAAGGCGCGGGTTGGTGATATTCCCTTGGTTGGTATCGGCGGCATGAGTGTTGAGCGCGCGGCCGGTGTGCTGGAGGCCGGGGCGGACATTGTCTCGGCGGTCACGGATATCACACTGAACTCCGACCCCGAAGCACGGGTGCGCGCGTGGATCGAGGTCACACGATGAGCCGGTATGCCCGCCAGACGCTTCTGCCCGAAGTTGGGGCACAAGGGCAGGCACGTCTGTCAGAGGCTCGTGTTCTGGTCGTCGGTGCGGGCGGTCTGGCTGCTCCGGTCCTGCCGCTTTTGGCCGGGGCCGGGGTGGGGCAAATGACTATTATGGACGGTGATTCCGTCGATCTGTCGAACCTGCACCGTCAAACGTTTTTCTCCGAGGCCGATTGCGGGCAACCCAAGGCGGAAACCGTCGCCGCCCGCTGCCGCGCGCTGAATGGCGAAACTTATGCCATCGGTCTGAATCAGGCTCTGACCAGTGAAAATGCGCCTGGTTCGGTGTCGCAAGCCGATATCATTCTGGATTGCGCTGACAGCTACGCGGCCAGCTACATCCTGTCGGACACGTGTCTGGCGCAGGGCAAGCCTTTGATCAGCGCCTCGGTGCTGGGGCTTTCGGGTTATGTGGGCGGGTTCTGCGGCGGGGGCCCATCGCTGCGCGCTGTCTTTCCCGATGCGCCGGACAGTGGCGCCAGCTGTGCCACTGCCGGGGTTCTGGGTCCCGTGGTTGGCGTGATCGGGGCGATGCAGGCGCAGATGGCGCTTAACGTGATCCTTGGGCTTGATCCCTCGCCCCTTGGGCAGTTGGTTCAATATGACGCAAGAACCTTGCGCAGCACCGGGTTTCGCTTTGATGACGCACCCGAGCCCGGCAACTGTTTTCGCTTTCTGTCCACAAGCCAGCTGAAGGACACGGATCAGATCATCGAACTGCGCAGTTCGCAGGAAGCCCCTGTTCCCATCCATTCGAACGCGACGCGCGTATCACCGGATAATTTGCACGAAATAGACCCTAACAAGGGAAAAAGGCTGGCTCTGTGCTGTGCCACGGGTTTACGGGCATGGCGTGCCGCCGAACAGATTCAACCAGATTGGCCGGGCGAGATTGTCCTCGTCGCGGCCTCAACCTCGTGAAGAAAAGGGAAACGCGAGACATGAAAAAGCTGATGACAGCCATCGCCCTTCTGGCCGCCGCGCCGGCATGGGCCGAAGACAAAATGACCGTCCTGCTGGACTGGTTCATCAACCCTGATCATGGTCCCATCATCGTGGCGCAGGAAAACGGCTATTTTGCCGAACAGGGGCTTGAGGTCGAGATCGTTCCGCCCGCCGACCCGTCCGCCCCGCCCCGTTTGGTGGCTGCCGGCCAAGCCGATCTGGCGGTGTCTTACCAGCCGCAATTGCACTTGCAGATTCACGAGGGCCTGCCACTGAAGCGTGTCGGCACGTTGGTTGCGACGCCACTGAACTGCCTTCTGGTGCTGGAAGACGGGCCAATCAAGTCGCCGGCCGACCTCAAGGGTAAAAAAATCGGCTTCTCGGTTGCAGGGGTCGAAGAAGCCATCCTTGGCACCGTTCTGGGCAAGTATGATGTTGCGCTGGGCGATGTTGAGCTGATCAACGTCAACTTTTCCCTCTCGCCGTCGCTGATGACCGGTCAGGTGGATGCGGTCATTGGCGCATATCGCAACTTTGAGCTGAACCAGATGGATATCGAAGGTCGTCCCGGCACCTGCTTCTATATCGAGGAAGAAGGCGTTCCGTCTTATGACGAACTGATCTATGTCGCCAATCCGGATACGATGGACAAGGACAAGATTGCCCGGTTCCTCGCCGCGACTGAAAAAGCGACCCAATATATCGTCAACAACCCGGAAAAAAGCTGGGAAATCTTCGCGGCCACCTCGCCCGAACTTCAGGACGAGTTGAATGCCCGCGCCTGGGTCGATACACTGCCGCGCTTTGCACTGCGTCCGGCAGGTTTTGATGCCGGTCGTTATGCCCGGTTCGAAACCTTCCTGAACGAAAGCGGGATGATCGACAGCGTCCTTCCGGTCAGTGACATCGCCATCGACGTGACCGCGCAATGAGCAACTATGGCAAAGCCTTCGCGCTGATGCGTGATGCTGCGGCGGGGCCGTGGCGGGATTATACCCGCCACGCCTTCGTAGAGGGCATGAAAGACGGAACGCTGCCACGCGAGGCGTTTCTGCATTATCTGCGGCAGGATTATGTGTTCCTTATCCACTTCAGCCGCGCGTGGGCCCTGGCGGTGGTGAAATCGGAAACGCATGAAGAAATGCTTGCCGCATCGCGAACCGTGAACGGTTTGATCAGCGAAGAGATGAAACTGCATATCGGTCTCTGCGCGGCAGAAGGCATCTCGCAGGCAGAGCTGTTTGCAACGCCAGAGCGTCACGAGAATCTGGCCTATACCCGGTTTGTCCTGGAAGCAGGCTACAGCGGAGACCTTCTGGATCTGCTGGCGGCGCTTGTTCCTTGCGTCATGGGATATGGCGAGATCGGTACACGGCTGTCCGCCGAGGCAACGTCCGGGACATATCGCGGCTGGATCGACACGTATGCCGGTGAAGATTACCAAGGCGCATGTGTCGCGGTCGGCGAGTTGCTGGATCAGGCTCTAACACGACGTATTGGGGCTGATTTTCAGGGTTCGCCACGCTGGGATCGACTGTGCCAGACCTTCCGCAAGGCGACAGAGCTTGAGGTTGACTTCTGGCAGATGGGTTTGACGCCATGACCCCTGCGCCCGAACTGACCATCAACGGCACTGCCACGATCGACGGCGCGACCCTGTTTGCGCCGCTGACCCTGACCCTTGGGGCCGGGGCGTGGACGTGCCTGCTGGGCGGTTCGGGCGTGGGAAAAACCACGGTTCTGAGGTTGATTGCAGGGCTCGAGACCGGGGCCGCCTTCGCTGGCCATATCACGGCCAGTGATGGCTTGCCGGTATCCGAGCGTGTCTCATACATGGCGCAGGATGATCTTCTGTTGCCTTGGGCGACCGTCGCGCAGAATGTCTCGCTGGGCGCGCGTTTGCGTGGTGAAACCGTTGATCTTGATCGACGCGACCGCCTTATAAAACGTATGCGGTTGCAGGATCACATGAACAAGAAGCCCAACGCGTTGTCCGGTGGGCAACGCCAGCGTGTCGCTTTGGCCCGGACCTTGATGGAAGATCGTCCCGTTGTTTTGCTGGACGAACCCTTTTCGGCGCTCGATGCCCGCACCCGCGCTGACATGCAGGATCTGGCCGCCGAAGCTTTGAACGGGCGCACCGTCCTTCTTGTGACCCATGATCCGGCGGAAGCTGCGCGTTTGGGGCAATCCATCGTGGTGATGACGCAGCACGGATTGACGCCCTGCGATCCGCCCCGGGCCCCGGCCCCGCGCCGCGTGGATGATCTGGAGACACTGGAAACCCAGGGTGCCTTGCTGCGTCTTCTCCGCGAGGGCGCGCCATGAGGTATTTTTCTGCATTGGCCGCAACTTTGTTTGCCTTGCTGATTTGGCAGGGCATCGTGACCCTGACCGGATTGCCTAAGTTCATCCTGCCCGGACCCGCCGTCGTGGCCGAAACCTGGTGGCAGAACCGCTGGGTGATCGCCGAGCACACCTGGATCACCGCGATCGAAGTGGTGATCGGTATGGCGTGCGGGACGCTGCTGGGTGTCGTCACCGCGTTGCAACTGGCAAATTCGCGGGCGGCGCGGGTGCTGGTGCAGCCGATGCTCGTGTTCACGCAGGCTCTGCCGGTTTTCGCATTGGCACCGTTGCTGACGCTGTGGCTGGGCTATGGGCTCTGGTCCAAGGTCGCCATGGCGGTGCTGATCATCTATTTCCCCATCACCTCGTCTTTCTTCGACGGGCTGATGCGCACCCCTTCGGGATATCTGGATCTGGCCCGAACGATGCAGGCCAGCAAGCGCGCCGTATTGTGGCATATCCGCATCCCGGCGGCGCTGCCCTCGCTGGCGTCGGGGATGCGGTTGGCGGCGGTGTATGCTCCGATTGGGGCAGTGATCGGTGAATGGGTCGGCTCGTCGCAGGGGCTGGGCTATCTGATGCTGCTGGCCAATGGGCGGGCCAAGACCGATCTCATGTTTGCCGCGATGCTGACGCTGGGTGTGTTCTCGATCCTTCTGCACATGGTTGTCCGTCGGGCCACGGCACGCATGGCGGGCGAGATGCATTAACCAATCAGAAACCGATTCTGGGTGAGGGTGAGCCCATGACACAGGACGCCTTTGCCGAAGCCCCGATGCTGTTTGATACGGACGAAGCGCCGGCGCAGCCGCTGCCCTCTGGTCGGCTACCCTCCTACATAAAAGACCACCGCAAGCGGCTGCGCGAACGGTTCATGACTGGCGGGTCGGCGGCGATGCCGGATTACGAACTGCTGGAGCTGGTTCTGTTCCGGTCCATTCCCCGGCAGGATGTGAAGCCACTGGCGCGGGCGTTGATGGACACTTTTGGTGATTTCAATCGTGTCCTGACCGCGCCCGAGGAACGACTGCGCCAGATCAAGGGCGTTGGCGATACCGTCGTTACCGACCTGAAAATTCTTGAGGCCTGCGCCCATCGGATGGCGCGCGCCCGGGTGATGCAGCGGCATGTGATCTCGGGCTGGGATGCACTGCTGGATTATTGTCACACCACCATGGCACATCGTGAGATCGAACAGTTTCGCGTGTTCTATCTGGACCGCAAGAACGTAATGATCGCGGATGAGGAACAGGCCAAGGGCACCGTGGATCACGTGCCGGTTTACCCGCGCGAGGTTGCCAAACGAGCGCTGGAACTGAATGCCTCGGCCCTGATTCTGGTGCACAACCACCCGTCGGGTGATCCGACGCCCTCGCAATCGGATATCGACATGACAAACCGTATTCAGGATGCCTGTTCGGCATTGGGCCTGACCCTTCACGACCACCTGATCATTGGAAAATCGACCGAGTTGAGCTTTCGCTCCGAAGGGTATCTGTGACCTTCACTGCACCCAGATTTCAACCCGGCGGTTGACCTTGCGGCCCCATTCGGTGTCGTCACAGGCCATCGGCATTGCTTCGCCAAACCCTTCCGCGACCACCTCGATACTGTCTGATATCGATGTCTCGGCCGCAGCCAATACCGCGTTTCGTACGGTCTGTGCACGCCGCAGGGCAATGCGGGCGTTGGTGGCGGCCCCGCCATCCCCGTCGCTGAAGCCGGCAAACACCAGCTTGCGTGCCTTCAGTGTTCCGGCGTCAAGCATATGTGCCAGTTGCTGAATATTGGAGCGTGACTGCGCATCCGGACGGGATGATCCGGGCTCGAACCGAACCGACAGGGACAGGCGCGACAGCGGGCGCAGGGTTTCGATCATGCGCTGAAGCTCGTCCAGCCCAACTTCGGGCCCTCCGGTGGCGATGGCATTGGCAAGCCGGTCGCCTTGTACGCCAACCGGCAAGGTTTCAGGCGACTGATCCACATAACCTGCGTCACGAATGGCCATCTGGGCCCCGGGGCTTAGACTAAAGGCCAGAAACTGCCGTGCGATCCGCGGCAGGCGGCGTTCGGGCAGATACAGGAACATCGGCAGATTCAGCGGATAATCTTCGGTCTTGATCGATTGACGGGTTGCGGCCAGCGGATGCCCACACCCTCCGGTCAACGGCAGGGCGCGGGTATCGCCGGCTGTCGCCTTGCTGGCGATTCCGATGGAAAACGGGTCTTTTGCCACGGCCTTGGTCAGGTCGCTTGTTCGAATATGACGAATTGCGGTATCGGTCAGTTCCACACCAGCGGTCTTCAATACCTGATCCTCGACAGCCTGCGCCAGCCCCGAACCCGGATCCGGCACATGCAAGGCGATCGGAGCATCCGGCCCGCCCAGGTCCACCCAGTTCTTCACTTCACCTGACAGAATGCGCGCCAAATCGGCCAGCGAAATCTGACGCATCACACTATCGGGCGCCACCACCGGAACCATGGCGTCCAATGCAACAACCCTGGATCGCCGGGCCCGTTTCAAATCACCCAGCCCCGCGGCTTCGGCTGCATCCCGCTCTGCCTCGCGTACTTCGCGCAGGGCCATCACGATATCTGTCTGGGCTTCGATCAGCTTGGCGAATCCACGATCCGTGGTCCCAACGTCAAAGTAGAACCGCGCCAACGGGGCGTCACGGCCTGACTGAAAAAG
Organism: Ruegeria sp. YTSC002; assembly: GCF_059609845.1. Classification (NCBI taxonomy): domain Bacteria; kingdom Pseudomonadati; phylum Pseudomonadota; class Alphaproteobacteria; order Rhodobacterales; family Roseobacteraceae; genus Ruegeria; species Ruegeria sp. YTSC002. The sequence goes on along the minus strand of NZ_JBXWML010000005.1, from coordinate 214,944 downwards.
TTCATAGACGAAGGTGTCCGAATCCACGCGGGCAGGCGTTGCGGTCAGATCTTCCTGCCGCGCAAACCCGATGATCAGGGCGGGCAGGACCGTTTCGGCCATGACAGACGATCCGGAAAACCACAACTCGGCTACGAAATCCGTCAGGCTGGGGCACGCAGGTCCGTCGCATGTGACGCCCGAACCATCAACGGTCAACTCACCGAACTGCGTATCAACGCGGTAGAATTCGCCGTCAAAGCCCAGCAGGTTGCCTGTTACTTCGACCTTGCCGTCATGAGACGTCAGCGTGATGTCCTGCGCCATTGCACAGGTCGCACCTGCAACGGTAAACAGCGCGGTCACAGCCGCACGAAAGAAAGTCATAAGAGAGTCGAGCCTGCCTGCGGATTACTTTGCCGCAATTGTCAGGTCTGAGAGCAGATTATTCAACACCAGAAACTCACCGGCCTGCGAACAATCCGGAAGGGTCAGGGACATGTCGCGCGACCGCAGGCGGCTATCCGAGAGAAGTTCCAGCGCCTGCACATTCAGCGTTTGCCCGCAGTTGGCTTCGGTTACTTCGGCTTCGACCGTCAGGTCGATGGTGCCGGACCGGCCCGATGCGCCTGTCGGAAAGGAATAGACTTCGATATTCTTGGCACTGCCCAGACCCGTCTGGCCCAGGCGCAGAACCTCTCCTGCGCCATTTGCCGAGGACTCATCCCACACATGGCCGCTGCTGCCATAGCTTGCCCCGAATTCCAGCGCGTGAATCTGCAACTCGGTATCACCCTGCCATTGCAGGACGACGCGGTCATATTCGGCAATGTCGGTCACGTGAGTGGTGGCGACCGTACCGGTTTCATCTTCGAATGAAATCAGGAAAATCGCGTATTCCGACAGTGCCGGGATGGTCATGCCCAAGGCACCGGAATCGTCGGTGCTCTGGCTGACCGTCAGGCCGCTGTGATGAATTTCAACGCGTTCGTTTCGGTGGCAGGGTGCCCGCAGCGACAGCTGTGCCATTGCGCCGGGGACGGCAACGGCGCGCGCGCTGATGTTGCAATCCGTCGTTTTCGGGGCTGACGGAACCGCGCGGGGTTCGGGCGCTGCCGCCCCGGAATCTGCGTCAGACGCCGGAGCCGAAGTCAGTACGATAGCATCCAACCCCGACAAAACCGAAGATTGCTGAGATGCCGAGGCAACATCAACACTATCCCCCGCGTTCGCCGGCTGCGCGGTTGGTCCGTTCTGCATCAGGTAGCCTATGCCCAAAGCACAAGCGACCGTGCCGCACATGGTCACGTAGTTTCGAACTACAAACAAGACACCCTCCCCAGTTGAAGGAGCAAATCGCACATTCGCCACGAATCGCGGCCAATTTGTGGCCGCGAGACGAACACATTGTGGATTCGGCGGGTGACGTTAGGTCAGTCGGCCATGGCAGTGTTTGAACTTCTTGCCCGAGCCACACGGGCAGGGATCATTTCGCGACGGGTTCCCCCAGGTCGATGGATCGCTTTCGTCGAACCCGGGAAGCGCATCGCCCGAGGCCGCAGCCTCTGCCTTGGCTTCGGCCTGTTTCGCGGCCTTGTCCACGGCCTCCTGCGCCTGCGCCTGCTGCCCTGCCATCTGCGCCAGCATTTCTTTCTGCTCTTCTTCGGTCAGCGGACGTACGCGTGACAATTGCTGTGTCACGGTTTCGCGCAGGGAATCCAGCATGCTTTCGAACAGCTGGAAGCTTTCGTTCTTGTATTCGTTCAGCGGATCGCGCTGGGCATAACCGCGGAACCCAACGACCGAGCGCAGATGTTCCAGGGTCAGCAGATGCTCGCGCCATTTGCTGTCGATGGTCTGAAGCAGAACCTGCTTTTCGATGTTGCGCATGTTTTCAGGGCCAAAGGCGACGGCCTTCTGCGCCATCATCTCATCCGCAGCCTTGATCAGACGTTCGCGCACCTGCTCGTCATCCACGCCTTCTTCGGCGGCCCAGTCCTGAACCGGGACGTCCATGTTCAGCTTGTCCTTTATCGCCTCGTGCAGGCCCTCGGTATCCCACTGATCCGCATAGGATTTCGGCGGCATGTATTCGTCAATCAGGTCGTCAATCACCTGTTCGCGCATATCCGAGACGATCTCGGACAGGTCGTTCGCAGACATGATTTCGCGGCGCTGGCTGAAGATCACCTTCCGCTGGTCGTTCATCACGTCGTCGAACTTCAGAACGTTCTTGCGCATGTCAAAGTTGCGGCCTTCGACCTTGGATTGCGCGCGTTCCAGCGATTTGTTCACCCAGGGGTGAATGATCGCTTCGCCTTCCTTCATGCCTAGCGTGGTCAATACCTTGTCCAGCCGTTCCGAGCCGAAGATGCGCATCAGGTCATCCTCGAGGCTCAGGTAAAACACCGTTCGGCCCGGATCGCCCTGACGGCCGGAACGACCGCGCAGCTGGTTGTCGATTCGACGGCTTTCGTGGCGTTCGGATGCCATGACGTAAAGGCCGCCAGCAGCCAGAACCTTTTCTTTTTCCTCGGCGTGGCGTGCTTCTTCGGCGGCCCGCAGTTCAGATGGATCCGCGTCTGGATTCTCGGCAATCGCTTTCATCACCTTCATATCTACATTGCCGCCAAGCTGAATGTCGGTGCCGCGACCGGCCATGTTGGTGGCGATGGTTACTGCACCCAGACGACCGGCATCAGCAACGATCTGAGCCTCTTGTTCGTGCTGGCGGGCGTTCAGAACGTTGTGCTTGATACCTTCCTTGGTCAGCATCTGGCTGAGCAGTTCGGATTTTTCGATCGACGTGGTCCCCAGCAGAACCGGCTGGCCCTTCTCCTGCGCCTTTTTCGTCTCGGCGATCATCGCGTTGTATTTTTCGGCGGCCGTACGATAGACCTGATCATCTTCGTCGATACGGGCAATCGGCAGATTGGTCGGAACTTCGACCACGCCCAGACCGTAGATCTCGGCAAATTCTTCGGCTTCGGTCAGCGCGGTGCCGGTCATGCCGCTCAGTTTGTCATACAGGCGGAAATAGTTCTGGAATGTCACGCTGGCCAATGTGACGTTTTCCGGCTGGATCTGAACCTTTTCCTTGGCTTCGATCGCCTGATGCAGACCTTCGGACAGGCGACGGCCCGGCATCATGCGGCCGGTGAATTCATCGATCAGAACGACATTGCCGTCGCGCACGATGTAATCCTTGTCGCGCTGGAACAGCTTGTGTGCACGCAGCGCCTGATTGACGTGATGCACGACGGTGGTGCTTTCCGGATCATACAGGGAATGGCCTTCGGGAATCAGGCCGGCCTGAAGCAACTGTGCCTCAAGAAATTCGTTGCCTTCATCGGTGAAGGTCACATTGCGCGATTTTTCGTCCAGGGTGTAATGATCTTCGCTCAGCGTCGGGATCAGGGCATCAATCGCGGTGTACAGGTCAGACCGATCCTGCGCAGGACCCGAGATGATCAGCGGCGTCCGCGCTTCATCGATCAGGATCGAGTCGACCTCGTCCACGATCGCAAAGTTGTGATGTTTCTGGTAAACCTGCTCCAGATCCGCCTTCATGTTGTCGCGCAGATAGTCGAAGCCCAGCTCATTGTTGGTGGCATACGTGATGTCACAGGAATACGCTGCCAGTTTTTCCGCGTCGGGCTGGCCGGACCAGATCACACCAGTGGTCATGCCTACGGCCGCAAACACCTTGCCCATCCATTCCGCGTCACGTTTGGCCAGGTATTCGTTCACCGTGACGACATGCACGCCCTTGCCGGTCAGCGCGTTCAAATAGGCCGGGAAGGTGGCGACCAGAGTCTTGCCTTCGCCCGTCTTCATTTCCGAGATGTTGCCCTGATGCAGGAAAATGCCGCCCATCAGCTGCACGTCAAAGGCCCGCAGGCCAAGTGCGCGCTTGGCGCCCTCGCGTACGTTGGCAAAGGCCTCGGGCAGCAGGTCGTCCAGGCTTTCGCCATCCAGTGCGCGCTTGCGCAGGTCTTCGGTCTTGTCGATCAGACCTTGATCTGAAAGCTTTTCAAACTCTGGTTCCAGCGCATTGATCTTTTCGACCAGAGGGCGGGTCGCCTTGATCTTGCGGTCGTTCGGTGTTCCGAACACCTTTTTGGCGAGCGTTCCGAGTCCCAGCATGTTCACTCCAGAGGATCTGTTCTTTTCGTGGTTGCGACAGGCTTGCCCACCTTGCGCGCAACCCATAGATACGGGGGGTGAAAGGCGGCCCTGTCCAAGGCTTCAAAGCGATGTAAGCGGCAGGTTCCAGAGTGTCAACGCCGCGCCCTGTCGCGGCAAGAAAATAGGATGATTCAATGCCCAAAGGTCTCACTTTTCTGCCATCGCTGGCCCTGGCCGCCGTGATGGCCCTGCCGCTGGCTGCCGAAAACCAGCCGGATGCGTCGACCGTTGTCGCTCGGGTAAACGGGGATGAGATCACATTGGGTCACGTGATCGCCACCGTCGCTTCTCTGCCACCGCAATATCAGCAGGCGGAAGACGACGTGCTGTTCGACTTCGTTCTGGAACAGCTGATCCAGCAGCAATTGCTGGGACAGCAACAGGATGGCCTGAACAAGCGGAACGCGCTGACACTCGACAATGAAAAGCGGTCGCTTCAGGCGGTTCAGACGGTCGCGGCCCTGACCAGCGATGTTGTTACCGACGAAGCCATTCAGGCCGCTTACGATGCGCGTTTCAATGAATTCGCGGGTGAAGACGAATTCGACGCCAGCCATATTCTGGTGGAATCGGAAGAAGAAGCCAAAGCGCTCAAGGCACAGCTTGATGATGGTGCCGATTTTGCGGAACTCGCCCGAGAGAACTCGACCGGTCCGTCCGGCCCGAATGGTGGCGCGCTGGGATGGTTCGGAAAAGGCCAGATGGTACCCGAATTCGAGGCGGCAGTGATCGCGCTGGAAAAAGGGCAGGTGTCGGATCCGGTGCAAACCCAATTTGGCTGGCATCTGGTCAAGCTGAACGACAAGCGCAAAACCGAAGCCCCCGAACTGGACGCGGTGCGCGATGAGCTGGCGCAATCCATTCAGCAAGAGGCCATTCAGGCGCGGATCGACGAGTTGACCCAGCAGGCACAGATCGAACGCCCCGCGCTGGAAGGCGCAGGCCCCGAGATCATGCGCCAGCTGGACCTGATTCAGGAGTAAAGACCCGTGGCCACGATCACAAAGGTTTCGCCGCTGGCGCCCGCGTCTTTCCCTGAACTGCCTGCGATTGACGGTGTGCGTTTTGCCACCGTCGAAGCGGGTGTGCGCTATCAGGGCCGCACGGATGTCATGCTGGCTGTTCTTGATCCGGGCACGTCGGTGGCGGGCGTCTTCACCCGCTCGGCCACCCGTGCGGCACCGGTTCTGGATTGTCAGGAGAAAATCGGCGGCCCCAGCGACGGACCCGCGGCGATCCTTGTGAACTCGGGCAACGCCAACGCCTTTACCGGGCATTACGGCCAGACATCGGTTGCCGAGGTGACGCAGGCCGTTTCCAAAGCGACCGGTGTCCCGGTCGAGCGGGTCTTTACCTCATCCACCGGAGTCATCGGTGAACCGTTGCCGCATGATCGCATCATCTCGCAGCTCGAGGCGTTGAAATCCGGCCTCAGCCGCCATGCAATCGAAGACGCCGCGCGGGCGATCATGACGACGGACACGTTCCCGAAAGGGGCGGGCGCACAGGTCGAAATCGGCGACAAAACAGTCTCTATTGCAGGGATTGCGAAGGGGTCTGGCATGATCGCGCCAGACATGGCGACGATGCTGGTCTATATCTTCACCGACGCTCAGGTCGAGCAATCCGCGTTGCAGGAAATGCTGAGCGCCCAGACAGACCGCACCTTCAACTGCATCACTGTGGACAGCGACACTTCGACCTCCGACAGCCTTCTTCTCTGCGCGACCGGAGCCTCGGGCGTCGATGCCACCGGCAACGCCGCTTTCGCAGAGGCGCTTGAAACGGTGATGCTGGACCTCGCGCAACAAGTGGTGCGCGACGGCGAAGGCGCCACCAAATTCGTGGAAATCCGCGTGACCGGTGCCGCTTCGGCTTCGGATGCCAAGGTGCATGGTCTGTCCATCGCCAACTCGCCCTTGGTCAAGACCGCGATCGCGGGCGAGGACCCGAACTGGGGCCGCATTGTCATGGCCATCGGCAAGTCGGGCGCCGCCGCCGACCGTGACCTGCTGAGCATTTCCTTCGGAGATATCCTGGTGGCGGAAAAAGGCTGGGTCAGCCCGGATTATCGCGAGGAAGACGCCGCCGCCTATATGAAAGGTCAGGACCTCGTGATTGCGGTCGATCTGGGGCTGGGCGAGGGGAAATCCACCGTCTGGACCTGCGATCTGACTCACGGGTATATCGAGATCAACGCGGATTATCGCTCGTGAAGACCTTACTTGTATCTGCTGTCGCCCTGATCGACATCGAGGGCCGCGTGTTACTGGCCCAACGCCCCGAAGGCAAATCCATGGCCGGGCTGTGGGAGTTCCCCGGCGGCAAGATCGAGCCGGGCGAAACCCCCGAGGCCGCCCTGATCCGCGAATTGCACGAGGAACTGGGCATCGACACCTGGGCCTCATGCCTTGCGCCGCTGACCTTCGCCAGCCACAGCTATGACGATTTCCACCTGCTGATGCCACTGTTTGCCTGCCGCAAATGGGAGGGCATCCCGCAGTCGAAAGAGGGTCAGGCGCTGAAATGGGTGCGGGCGAATGACTTGCGCAACTACCCGATGCCAGCGGCGGATGTGCCACTGATCCCGATTTTGCGGGATTGGTTGTAACAATTCGTAAGATTCCGGAAAACATCACGAAAAAGTTGACGCTGATCTTTCTCCTTGTCCTTAATCGGGGCAGCGGCGCGCGGGTCTGACCCGGCGGTGCCGTTCCGGCCCAAACTCGGGCCGGATGGGGAGGAGAGATAGAATTGGCTCAGACGCAGTCGGGCGCCGAGGGGATGCACTCCCTTCCGGCGCTGCTACATCGCAATGCGACGCAGTTCGGGGATGCCCCGGCTTACCGCGAAAAGGAATTCGGGATCTGGCAATGCTGGACCTGGGCGGAAACGGCCGCCGAGATCCGCGCGTTGGCGCTGGGATTTCTTGAACTTGGCGTTGAAAAGGGTGACCACATCGCCGTGATCGGGCGCAACCGTCCGGCACATTACTGGTCAATGGTTGCGGCGCAGATGGTCGGTGCCGTTCCGGTGCCTCTCTATCAGGACGCGGTTGCCGAAGAGATGGCCTATGTGCTGGAGCACTGCGGCGCGAAATATGTCGTCTGCGGCGATCAGGAGCAGGTCGACAAGGTCATCGAGATTCAGGAAAACCTGCATCAGGTCAAACACATCCTCTATACCGACAAGCGGGGGATGCGGAAATACGACCACAGCCAGATGAATGCCCTTGACGACATCAAGGCCGAGGGCAGCGCCGGTCATGCGCGTTTCGACGCCGAACTGGACAGGCGCATCGGTGAGATCACCTATGACGACACCTGCGTGATGCTCTATACCTCGGGCACCACGGGCAAGCCCAAGGGCGTGGTGCTGTCGAACCGCAACGTGATCGAAAGCGCCAGGAACTCGGCCGAGTTCGATCACCTGACCCGGAACGAAGACATCCTGTCCTATCTGCCGATGGCCTGGGTTGGTGATTTCATCTTTTCCATCGGTCAGGCTTATTGGTGCGGGTTCTGCGTGAACTGCCCCGAAAGCGCAGACACGATGATGACCGACCTGCGCGAGATCGGGCCGACCTATTTCTTCGCCCCGCCGCGCGTGTTCGAGACCCAGCTGACCAATGTGATGATCCGCATGCAGGATGCCAGCGCGCTCAAGCAGCGGATGTTCAACTTTTTCATGGACCACGCCAAGAAGGTGGGCGGGCGCATCCTGGATGGCCAACCCGTCGGCTTCATGGACCGCCTGAAATACGCGATCGGCAACATCCTGGTCTATGGGCCGCTCAAGGATACGCTGGGCTATGGCCGGATCCGCGTGGGTTACACCGCGGGCGAGGCGATCGGGCCCGAGATCTTCGAGTTCTACCGCTCGCTGGGGATCAACCTCAAACAGCTCTATGGCCAGACCGAGGCGACCGTGTTCATCACCGTCCAGCCCGACGGCGAGGTGCGCGCCGACACCGTTGGCGTCCCGGCCCCCGATGTCGAGCTGAAGATCGCCGACAATGGCGAGATCTACTATCGCTCGCCCGGCGTGTTCGTCGAGTATTACAAGAACCCGGACTCGACCGCATCAACCAAGGACCCTGAAGGCTGGGTGGCCACGGGCGACGCGGGGTTCATCGAGGAACGCTCGGGTCATCTGCGGATCATCGACCGCGCCAAGGACGTGGGCAAGATGGCAGACGGGTCGATGTTCGCGCCGAAATATGTCGAGAACAAGCTGAAGTTCTATCCGGATATTCTGGAGGCGGTGCTGTTCGGCAATGGCAAGGATCGCTGCGTGGCCTTCATCAATATCGATCTGACCGCGGTCGGCAACTGGGCCGAGCGCAACAACGTGGCCTATGCCTCGTATCAGGAACTGGCGGGACATCCGCGCGTGTTAGAGACGATCAAGGCCCATGTGGAAGAGGTGAACAAGTCGGTTGCCGCTGACGAGATGCTGTCGGGCTGTCAGGTGCACCGCTTTGTGGTTCTGCACAAGGAACTGGATGCCGACGATGGCGAGATGACCCGGACCCGAAAGGTGCGGCGCGGGTTTGTCGAGGACAAGTTCAGCGACATCATTGCCGCGCTTTATGACGGGTCCAAGACGGTTTCGACCACGACCGAGGTGACCTATGAGGATGGGCGCAAGGGGTCGATCTCGGCGACGCTGGAAATCGTCGATGCGCCGGTTGTTCCCGTCGCCCAACACAAGGTTGCCGCAGAATGAGTTTCATTTTGCCAATCTTGATTGTCGCTTTGTCGATGGGTGTTGGTGCCGGAGCGGTCGTCTATTTTTCCGAGCGAGTTTCGAACGCTTATTCCTACGTTTTCAGCGGGTTCATCGGCCTAATCGTGGGTATTCTGAGCGCCCTTGCCTATCCCGCGAAGGCTTTCGATGGCGGCGCAATCTACGCGTATGTCGGAGCGGGTGTGCTTAGCTGCCTTTTCCTGAACCGTATTGTGAAGTGGGCGAATGATGCTGGATAATTCCGAAGGATATGTCACCGAAGACGGTCGCAAGATCGGCGGTGTGGTGATGGAAATGAAGAACATCACCCTGCGCTTTGGTGGTGTGGTTGCGATCAAGGATATCTCGTTCGACATTCGGGAAGGCGAGATCCGCGCCATCATCGGGCCGAACGGTGCCGGAAAATCCTCGATGCTGAACGTGATCTCGGGCTTCTATGTTCCGCAGGAAGGCGAGGTCTGGTTTCATGGGTCAAAACGCCCGCCGATGCGGCCCTTTGAGGTGGCGCAGCAGGGCATTGCCCGGACGTTCCAGAATATTGCTTTGTTCGAAGGGATGAGCGTTCTGGACAACGTGATGACCGGGCGGCTGGGGTACATGAAGACCAATATCCTTCAGCAGGCACTGTGGAAGGGCAAGGCCGAGAAGGAAGAGACAGAAAACCGCGAGGCGGTCGAGAAGATCATCGACTTTCTTGAAATTCAGCACATCCGCAAGACGCCGGTGTCGCGCTTGCCCTATGGCCTGAAAAAGCGCGTCGAACTGGCCCGCGCGCTGGCGGCGGAGCCCAAGCTGTTGCTGCTGGACGAGCCGATGGCGGGCATGAACGTCGAAGAGAAAGAGGACATGAGCCGCTTTATCCTCGACGTGAATGACGAATTCGGCACCACCATCGCTCTGATCGAACACGACATGGGCGTTGTGATGGATCTGAGCGACCGGGTGGTCGTGATGGATTACGGCAAGAAGATCGGTGACGGCACGCCTGACGAAGTGCGCAACAACCAAGAGGTTATCGACGCCTATCTGGGGGTCAGCCATGATTAAGCTCTGGGCAGAATTGGGGAGGGGCTGGCATGCCTGAACAACTCGTATTCGCGATGGAGGTCATCCTCAACGGTCTGATGGCCGGGGTGCTGTATGCTCTGGTCGCGTTGGGCTTTGTACTGATCTACAAGGCGTCTGGGATTTTCAATTATGCCCAAGGGGTTATGGCCCTGTTCGCGGCGATGACGCTGGTCGGGATCATGAACGGGCAGGTGCCGTTTGCGCATCTGATCAACGCGACTTTCGGCACCCATATCCACTATTTCGGGTGGAATGTGCCCGCGTTGCTGGCGATCATTCTGACGATGGGTGTGATGGTGTTGCTGGCCTGGTGTGTGCAGCGGTTCGTCATGCGACATCTGGTTGGGCAGGAGCCAATCATCCTGTTCATGGCGACCATCGGTCTGGCATATTTCCTGGAAGGCGTCGCCGACCTGATGTGGGGGTCCGAGATCAAGACGCTGGATGTGGGCTTGCCGCAGGGGATCAACCTGTGGATTGACGAGACGACGTTCAACATCTTCGGCTATGGCTTCTTCATCGACAATCTGGACATCGTGGCGACGGTCATCGCGGCGCTTCTGGTCGCGGCGCTGGTCGCGTTCAGCCAATACACAAAGCAGGGCCGCGCGATGCGGGCGGTAGCAGATGACCACCAGGCGGCGCTGTCCGTTGGCATCTCTTTGAACTTCATCTGGGTCATGGTCTGGTCGGTTGCGGGATTTGTCGCCCTGGTCGCAGGTATCATGTGGGGCACCAAGTCGGGCGTGCAATTCTCGCTGTCGCTGATCGCCCTCAAGGCGTTGCCAGTGCTGATGCTGGGCGGGTTCACCTCGATCCCCGGAGCCATCGTTGGCGGGCTGATCATCGGCGTGGGTGAAAAGCTGTTCGAGTTTGCCATCGGCCCGATGGTCGGCGGCGCGACCGAGAACTGGTTCGCCTATGTGCTGGCGCTGATCTTTCTGGTGTTCCGACCGCAGGGCCTGTTTGGGGAGAAGATCATTGAGAGGGTTTAGGTTAAAAACACTGTATCCTCTTTTTTGCTCCATTGCGGCTACCGTTTTGATCGCTGGTTTCGCTTCGGCAGGATGCACCGCAATCAGTGAACCGACAGAAAACGCAGGCCTGGAAACGGTCAAGACTCGCATGCAGGAAAGGCGCTTCAATACCGCCTTTGGGTCTTTTGAAATCGAGGATGCGGCCAAGAAAAACTTGGCAGATCAGATCTCGAGTTTGTCCGGTGAGGGGGAACTTAAGTGTGTGACCCTAAGACGCGTTCGCCAGAGCGAATACTTCATAAGTGAAGTCGTGATGTTCGAAAGTGATAACACGATATTCTATTTCACGGTCTCAGGCGAAACCGCTTCAGATGAATTCCGGATGATCAATATTTGGGCAACTACGGACTTCGAAAAAATCAGAGGGTTTTTGTACTGATGACCAAGCTGATCGCCATCATCAACGTGATCGCATGGGCGGGGTTCTGGGCCTTTGGCTACATCGCCCTCACATCAGACGATCTGACCGAAGGCCAACTGACGATTGCAGCGATCCTGGCCTTTGCAGGGCTGATCATGGGGGTTCTGGCCTACCTGAAACTGGTGCGCGCCTCGGAGGCGAGTGGATATGCCAAAGGGTCCAATCAACTGGACGCCGAAGCCCGGAACCGGGCGCAGGAACAATGGGGAAAGTAAGACATGTTCTATCGTGAGGCCGGAGATTTCAAAACCTCCTACGTGGATGACAGCCAGACTTTCCCGATCAAGTTCGATCGGTATCGGTACTATGTCGTCCTTGCCGTAGCGTTCGGGATCATTCCGTTCATCATCAACGACTATTGGGCCAATGCACTTCTGCTGCCTTTCCTGATCTATGCCATTGCGGCAATCGGTTTGAACATTCTGGTGGGGTATTGCGGGCAGGTCAGCCTGGGTACCGGGGGGTTCATGGCCGTTGGGGCCTATGCCTGCTACAAGCTGATGACCGCTTTCCCGGATGTCAGCATGTTTATTCACGTGTTGCTGGCCGGCGGGATAACGGCCATCGTCGGTGTGCTGTTCGGCTTGCCATCCTTGCGGATCAAGGGGTTCTACCTTGCGGTGGCGACGCTGGCGGCGCAGTTCTTTCTGGTCTGGCTGTTCAACCGGGTGCCGTGGTTCTACAACTATTCGGCCTCGGGGCAGATCAACGCGCCGGAACGGGATGTGTTCGGCATCATCATCACCGGTCCGAATGCATCGGCCTGGGCCACCTATCTGTTCTGTCTGATTTTCCTGACCTTCTGCGCCATCGTTGCACGCAACTTGACGCGCGGTACGACAGGGCGGACATGGATGGCGATCCGAGACATGGACATCGCCGCCGAGATCATCGGGGTGAACCCGCTCAAGGCGAAACTGACCGCCTTTGCCGTAAGCTCGTTCTTCGTGGGCATCGCGGGCGCGCTGTTCTTCGCGGTCTATCTGGGCGCGGTCGAGGTTGGCGAGGTGTTCGGCATCCAGAAATCGTTCCTGGTGCTGTTCATGGTCATTATCGGCGGATTAGGGTCTATTTTCGGATCCTTTGCCGGAGCCGCCTTCCTGGTGTTGCTGCCGGTTGTTCTGAAACTTGTCGGCGTCGATTTGCTGGGCTGGCCCACTGACATCGTGGCGCACCTCAACCTGGTGATCGTGGGTGCGCTGATCATCATGTTCCTGATCCTCGAACCACACGGGCTGGCGCAGCTGTGGCGTGTGGCGAAAGAGAAACTCAGACTCTGGCCGTTCCCGCACTAAGGGGCAGGCCCAAGGAAAAGACGGGTGCGAAGCCCGAAACTCAACATCGGATCAATCAAGGGAGGACACACCCGATGAACAAGAAACTGGCAACCCTGGCGCTGGGCGCCGTGATGGCCGCAGGTCCGGTCATGGCCGACCTGGTGTTTCCATCGCTCAGCTACCGGACTGGCCCATACGCAGCGGGCGGTATTCCGTTCGCGGATGGCTATGCAGACTATTTCACCCTGCTGAACGAACGCGATGGCGGTATCGGTGGCGTTCCGGCCAAGGTTATCGAGTGCGAAACCGGCTATAACACCGAAAAAGGTGTGGAATGTTATGAATCCACCAAGGGTGAAGGCGCGCTGGTCTATCAGCCTCTGTCAACCGGCATCACCTATCAGCTGATCCCGAAAGTAACGGCAGACGGTATCCCGCTTCACACGATGGGTTATGGCCGGACCTCGGCTGCCAACGGCAAGGTGTTCAGCCATGTGTTCAACTATCCGGCCAACTATTGGAACGGTGCATCCGGCGCGATCAACCATCTGCTGGATGAAAATGGCGGAGATCTGAGCGGCAAGAAGATTGCGCTGGTCTATCACAACTCTGCCTACGGCAAAGAGCCGATCCGTACGCTTGAAACCCTGGCCGAAAAGCATGGCTATGAACTGACCCTGCTGCCCGTTGACCATCCCGGTCAGGAGCAAAAGTCGCAGTGGTTGCAGATCCGCCGTGAAAAGCCCGACTATGTCATCATGTGGGGCTGGGGCGTCATGAACCAGGTTGCGGTTCAGGAAGCCGCCAACATCCGCTTCCCGATGGAAAACTTCATCGGTGTATGGTGGTCGGGCGCGGAATTCGACGTTGAGCCGGCAGGTGAAAAAGCCAATGGTTATAAGGCGTTGACCTTCACCGGCCTGGGTATGGACTATCCGGTCTATGACGATCTGAAGAAGTACGTTGTGGATGCGGGCAAAGCCGCGGGCGCAGGTGATCAGCTGGGAACGGTTCAGTACAACCGCGGTCTGTATGCCGCGATGCTGGCCGCCGAAGCCGTGAAGACCGCGCAGGAGATGCACGGAACCGCCGACATCGACGCATCGATGATGCGTGACGGAATGGAAGCGCTGGAGATCACCAATGCCAAGATGGAAGGTCTGGGCATGGCAGGTTTTGGACCCGAATTCTCGGTAAGCTGTGAAAACCATGGCGGCCCCGGCCTTGTGGGCGTCGTTCAGTGGGATGCGGCAGCAGGAACCTGGAACCCGGTTCAGGATTTCAAACCGACCGATGTCGAGGTGATCAGTGCGCTGATCGAAGAAGACTCGGGCGCATATGCGGCTGAAAACAACATCACTCCGCGTTGTGAATGATAAACCCATCGCCCCGGACATTCCGGGGCGGTGCATACAACCGGAGCGGCGGTTTGCCGCCGCTCCTCACGAACAGTCCCGAAGGGGACAGGCATGAGGACACGCGCTGATGCTGGATGCGGCACAAACCACTGACGTGCAGGCGGAAACCCTGCTTGAGGTCAACAATATCGAAGTGATCTACAACCATGTGATCCTCGTGCTGAAGGGCGTAAGCCTGACTGTGCCCAAGGGCGGTATCACGGCCTTGCTGGGGGGCAATGGCGCGGGCAAGACGACCACGCTCAAGGCAGTGTCGAACCTGCTGCATTCGGAACGCGGCGAGGTCACGAAAGGCACGATCAAGTATCGTGGCCAGAACGTACACGAAAGCGACCCCGCCGTTTTGGTTGAAAAAGGTGTGATTCAGGTGATGGAAGGCCGTCATTGTTTCGAACACCTGACGGTCGAAGAAAACCTGCTGACGGGTGCCTATACCCGCAAGGACGGCAGCGCGGCAATCCAGCGGGATCTGGAACTGGTCTACAATTACTTTCCCCGCCTGAAAGAACGCCGCCGCTCGCAGGCCGGCTATACGTCGGGTGGAGAGCAGCAGATGGTTGCCATGGGCCGGGCATTGATGTCGCGCCCCGAGACGATCCTGCTGGACGAACCATCGATGGGGCTCGCGCCGCAGTTGGTCGAAGAGATTTTCGGCATCGTGAAGGACCTCAACGAGAAAGAGGGCGTGTCCTTCCTGTTGGCCGAGCAGAACACAAACGTCGCCCTGCGGTTTGCGCATTACGGGTACATTCTGGAATCCGGGCGCGTTGTGATGGATGGCCCGGCCGCCGAACTGCGCGAGAACCCGGATGTCAAGGAATTCTACCTTGGTATGTCTGACGAAGGCCGCAAAAGCTTTCGCGACGTGCGGTCCTATCGCCGCCGCAAGAGGTGGCTGTGAGCGGATGGAGGATATGGCGATGACCTTTTTCGACGCACTCGAAACACGCTCGGCGGACGAACGCGCTTCGGATCAGGCCGCAGCGCTGGTAGAGCAGATCAAGCGTGCGGCATCGGCCCCCGGGTTTGCTGCACATTTTTCTGAATCAGACACTAACAAGGTGGTTTCGGCAGATGATTTGCCGATGTTGCCGGTGCTGCGCAAATCGGACCTGATCCGCGCGCAGGCAGAGCGCCCCCCTTTTGGCGGGTTCACCGTGAAGCCTGCGCGCCACTTCCATCACGTGTTCCAGTCTCCCGGTCCGATCTATGAACCGGGCAGCACTGACCGCGATTGGTGGCGCATGGGCCGGTTCCTGCATGCCGCTGGTGTTGCAGCTGGTGATATCGTCCAGAACTGCTTTGGCTATCACCTGACACCGGCAGGCATGATCTTTGAAAACGGTGCCCGCGCTGTTGGTGCTGCCGTTCTGCCGGCGGGAACCGGGCAGACCGAATTGCAGGTGACAGCCGCGCGTGACGTTGGTTGCACCGCCTATGCGGGCACCCCTGATTATCTGAAAGTCATCCTGGACAAGGCCGACGAGATGGGCGTTTCGCTGAATTTCTCCAAGGCCGCCGTTGGTGGTGGCGCGCTGTTCCCGTCCCTGCGGCAGGAATATGCGGATCGCGGTATTTCGTGCCTGCAATGCTATGCGACGGCGGATCTGGGTAACATCGCCTATGAAAGCGCTGCGATGGAGGGGATGATCATCGACGAACACGTGATCGTCGAAATCGTGACGCCCGGAACCGGTACACCGGTAGCACCGGGCGAAGTGGGCGAGGTTGTCGTGACCTCTCTCAACCCGGATTACCCGTTGATCCGCTTTGCGACCGGAGATCTTTCGGCCGTCATGCCGGGTGTCTCACCCTGTGGCCGGACCAATACCCGGATCAAAGGCTGGATGGGGCGCGCCGACCAGACCACCAAGATCAAGGGGATGTTCGTACGCCCGGAACAGGTAGCGGCCCTGGTCGACAAACACGAGGAAATCGTCAAAGCCCGCGTTATCGCAGCCCGTCAGGGTGAGATGGACACGATGACAGTCCGGATTGAAAGCCCACGTGGTGACGACCCGGCATACGCCAAGTCAGTGGCCGAGGTGTTGAAGCTGAAGGGCGCGATCGAGGTTGTGGCCCCCGGATCCCTTCCCAGGGACGGGGTGGTGATCGAGGATCAGCGCGTCTACGAATAATGACCTTTTTCAAGTCTGCGGCAGTTTGCGCCGCAGATTTGTTTACCGATGCACTGGTGTTTCCGAGCTTTTTGGTCGATTAAAGGCGGACCCTTCGCCTTTGCCAATCACAAGCCGGGATGATGGCCGAAATCGAGTTTTCACAGAATGGATCGCGCAATCGCGGTGTGCGTGGTACCCGACTGCTGGCGGGGATCGCCTATGTCGTGGCTGCCGCGTGTCTGTTGCCCATGATCGCTGTGGTCCTGGCGGCTGTGACCGGGGGAACGGACACGATTTCGCACCTGATGGAGACGGTGCTGCCCGGCTATATCGTGACGACCCTGATTCTGGTGGTGTTGGTCGCGGCGGGCACGTTCAGTATCGGCACCGGGGCGGCCTGGCTGGTAACGATGACCCGTTTTCCCGGAGTGCGGTTTCTAGAAATCGCACTGGTCCTTCCGCTGGCCTTTCCGGCCTATGTTCTTGCCTATGCCTACACCTTCATTCTGGATCACCCAGGCATCGTTCAAAGCACGCTGCGTGATGTAACCGGTTGGGGCCCGCGCGACTACTGGTTCCCGGAAATCCGCTCGACCGAGGGTGCGGCGGTCATGTTGATCCTGGTGCTTTACCCTTATGTCTATCTTCTTGCGCGGGCTGCGTTCCTGCAACAAAGCGCAACCGCATTTCTGGCGGCGCGGGCGCTGGGCAACAATCCATGGCTGGCGTTTCGGCGCGTGTCACTGCCAATGGCGCGGCCTGCCATTGCAGGCGGCGTTCTGCTGGCCGTCATGGAGACCATCGCTGATTTCGGAACCGTGTCGTATTTCGGCGTGCAGACCTTTGCCACCGGGATCTACACAAGCTGGTTTTCCATGGCCGACCGAGCGGCGGCTGCACAACTTGCGCTGTGCCTGCTGGTCTTTGCCCTGATCATGGCCGTGGCCGAGCGCACCCAGCGCGGCAAGGCAAAATACTATCAGGCCGGGAAACAGCATGTGGCGCAACCGGCGGCAAATCTGACGGGCCTGCGGGCCTGTGGCGCATTCCTGCTTTGCGCGATACCTGTTCTTTTCGGATTTTTGCTGCCTGTCATCATTTTGGTCGAGATGGGCCTGGATTCCGAACAGAACCTGCTGTCGCAGCGCTATATCGGCTTCATTCAGAATTCGCTGATCCTTGCTGGTACGGCGGCGGTCATCACCGTTTTTGCGGCGATCAGCGTCGGGTTCTTTCAACGTCTGAGACCGGGGCGCGCCTCGTCTGCGACCGCCTATATGGCGCGTCTGGGATATGCCGTGCCCGGTGGTGTCATCGCGGTTGGTTTGATCGTCCCCTTCGCGAGCTTTGACAACGCGCTGGATGTGTGGATGCGGCAGACCTTCGACGTGTCCACGGGGCTGTTGGTTACAGGTTCGATCTGGCTGCTGGTCGCTGCCTACATGGTGCGGTTCCTGGCTGCTGCGCTCAGCGCATATGAGGGTGGCCAAAGCACGGTGCACGCCAATATGGATGCCGCAGCCCGCTCACTTGGTCAGACGCCGTTGGGAACACTGCGGCGTGTTCACCTGCCCATTCTGACCCCGTCTCTGCTGACGGCCCTGCTGATCGTGTTCGTTGACGTGATGAAGGAGCTTCCGGCCACGCTGATCATGCGCCCGTTCAATTTCGACACGTTGGCGGTGCAGGCATATCGATTGGCCTCGGACGAGAGATTGGAGGGCGCAGCTGTGCCTTCGCTGGTCATTCTGGCCGTAGGTCTGCTGCCTGTAATCCTGATCTGCCGTCAGGTCGGCCGACGGTAACACTTGTGTCGTAATTGTAAGACAACAGCGCATCAGGCTTGATTCAAATACGATTTCCGGCAAGGCTGAAGGTATGAATATGCAGCCTCCCAGCCGGCTCTCGGCAAGCGCAGCGCAGATGCCCGTGGCTTTCGACCGGCATGAGATGTCTCAAATCCTATCCGTTTACGGTCGGATGGTCGCCGCCGGGGAATGGCGCGACTATGGCATTTCCAACCTGCGCGACATGGCGGTGTTCTCGATCTTCCGGCGCACCGCGGAACACCCGATCTACCGAGTCGAAAAGCATCCGCGCCTGCGGTCGAGACAGGGAATGTATTCCGTCATAGGTATGGATGGCCGTATCCTGAAGCGCGGCCATGATCTGCGAGCAGTCCTGCGGGTATTGGAGCGCAAGCTGATCCGGGCCGTAAACCCGGATTAGAGCCTTTTGTGGGCTGTCACAGGCCCGTCACCCTGATCCATTATGCGGTGGATCGCCTGATCCATTGGCTCGAATACCACCGCCATATGGCTGGCGTTCGCATGCAGCAGCATGTTGTCGCCCGAAACCCAGGCCACATGCCCTTTCCAGAACAACAGATCACCCCGTTGCGCAGGGGTCCCTTCGATCACGGTATTGCCCAAAGCGCGCTCCTGATCGCCGCTGTCGCCGGGGCAAGGCAGGCCGCAAGCCAAAAGCCCTGCCTGCACCAACCCGGAACAATCGATGCCGAACCGGCTGTTGCCGCCCCATAAATAGGGTGTGCCCAGAAACAGCTTGGCCACTTCGACCGGGTCGTCAGGCTTTACGGTCATCGGCGCCGTGTGCACCTTTGGGATATAACCCAGTTCGGTTTCAACAAACCGGTCCGTCTCGGTCCTGGCTTGGATTCTGCTTCCGAAACTCAGCGACACCAGATCGCGGCTTTTGAAATCCGCTTCCTGGTAGGCATGCGTTGCAGGCGCCGTGATCCAATGGGTCGCAGGCGCATCCGCCGTCAGCTGATCCGTTCGCAACCAGCCGGTATACCCGTCTTTGTCTGCGATGACCCTGTTCCACCCTGACTTTGTTTCCTCGATCCGAACCGTATCACCGAACAACAATTGCCGGTCGCGTGGTCCGTCTGGGCTGCGCAGCAAATCGACAACGGGTGCGGATATGCGGTGGCGTGTCACAGTCCCAATATCTCTGGCAAGGCCGCCAAAACGGCACGTGGCCCCTGACCCAGACCGCCCTTGGTGCGCCCCGGTTCTTTGCTGGGCTGCCAGGAATAGATGTCAAAGTGTATGTAGCGGCATGCGCCCACGAACCTGCGCAGAAACAGGGCGGCTGTGATCGACCCTGCAAACCCGCCCGACGGCGCGTTGTCCAGATCGGCGATACCGGGTTCAATCATCGCTTCATAGGGCGTGTGGAACGGCATGCGCCAGACCGGATCAGCCGAAGCCTCTGCGGCATGCGACAGGGCAGACGCGCAGCGCTGATCATCGGTGTAGAACGGTGCCAGATCGGGGCCCACAGCCACACGGGCGGCCCCGGTCAGCGTCGCCATCGAGATCACCAGATCGGGCTCTCCTTCAGCCGCCAGCGCCAGCGCATCAGCAAGCACCAGACGCCCTTCGGCATCCGTATTGTTGATCTCGACCGTCAGCCCCTTGCGAGAGGTCAGGATGTCGCCTGGACGGAAGGCATTTCCGGCAAGCGCGTTTTCGACCGCCGGTATCAGGACCCTCAATTGCAGGGGAAAACCCAGCTGCATGATCATCCGCGCCAACCCCAGCACATTGGCCGCGCCACCCATGTCTTTCTTCATCAGACCCATGGATGCGCCCGGTTTCAGGTTCAATCCGCCCGTATCGAAACATACCCCTTTGCCGACCAGAGTCAGCTTGGGGCCGCTGCTGCCCCAATTCAGCTCGATCAGCCGGGGGGCCTGTTCGGCGGCGCGCCCTACGGTGTGGATCATGGGGAAATTCTGTTCCAGCAAGGCCGCGCCGCTGATCACGCTGCACGCGGCACCGAATTCGCCGGCCAGAGCCTCGGCCGCCTGCTGCAACTGCTCAGGACCCATATCCGAGGCTGGCGTATTCACCAGATCGCGGGTCAGAACTTCGGCATTGGCCATCGCTTCGATACGGTTGGCATCGACACCTTCGGGCGCAACCAGCGCCGCAGTTCCAGCGGATTGAGACGCGTAGCGGTCGAAGGCATAGCCTGTCATCAACCAGCCAAAACACTCCATCTCCAGACGATCGGCGGGAATGCCGGACGCGATATGATAGGTTCCTTCGGGCAATGCCATGGCTGCGGCGGCCAATGGGAACCTTCTTCGCGCGCGCTTGTCTTCTGTTCCATACCCGGCCAGCACAAAATCAACCGCGCCATGTGCGTCTGGCACCAGCAGGGTCTGCCCCATCGCACCTGTAAACCCGTTTGCGGCAACCCAGGCCCGGGCGGTATCCGGCTGGTCCTGCAACCAACTGTCCAGATCCGGTTGCGCAATCACATGAAGCGGTATGGACGGGTCAGAGGATGGGGCGAAGGACAGGGTCATGGGCGTCTCGGCTGATGGTTTCTGCGCACAGACTAACCGCGCATGATCTGCCCGCAACCCCTGTCAGACGGAAAGGTCCTGCTGGTCCCAGACGGCGGTCAGCGATCGTTCGCCCACGCGGATCAAACGCCCAAGCGTCGCGCCCGCCGCAACGGCGTCACCGGCATCGACGGTGTGGGCCACGTCACCCGCCACCTGGGCCAGGGCCGTCATCCCGATCTGTTCGGATATAGCGACCAGTGACCTGGCGCATTTGCGCAGGTCCGCCCATTCGCGCTGACGCCAGTAGCGTTCGCAGTTTGACAGGCGCACGGCAAGCTCTTCGACCGTGCGACACAGAACGTCCAGCGCGTTTTTGTCGCCAAGTTGCCGGTACAGCCCGCTCAGCTGATCCGAGTCCAGACGGACGGATTCCTTGTGCTCAAGCGTGATAATCTTTTCCACCACATTCACCCTAATTCAAACGCCCCCACGGCGCGGTCTTGATCCTGGCAGAAAATTCCTTTGCAAAACCTTGCAGGGAAACTGGATAATGGCTCGAATTTTCTTTGAATTCGGTTTAGATCATCCGTCAGCGACAAGAACGGGGACATTGAAATGGAATTTGCCAAACCTCTGCCGAGCTACCTTGTAAAACGGTATCACGGATGGAAGGCCACGACATATTCGGAAAACCAAGTCTGGTATCGCCGTCTTGCCGATGAAGGGCAACGCCCCCGTGCCATGGTCATATCCTGCTGCGACAGCCGGGTTCACGTCACATCCATGTTCGGCGCTGACCAGGGCGATTTCTTTATTCACCGCAATATCGCCAACCTGGTGCCGCCCTATGCTCCGGACGGGGACCACCACGGCACCAGCGCCGCCATCGAATATGCCGTAACGGCGCTCAAGGTCGCTCATTTGATAGTGCTGGGGCATTCGCAATGCGGCGGCGTGCAGGGCTGTATCGACATGTGCAAGGGGCAGGCGCCGCAGCTGGATGCCAAGGACAGTTTTGTTGGTCGCTGGATGGATATTCTCAAGCCGAAATACGAACTGGTCGCGGATATCGAAGACAGTGTCGAACAGGCACGACAGTTCGAACGTCAATCGGTCGTCGCATCACTGGAAAACCTGATGACCTTCCCCTTCGTCTCGTCAGCCGTTGATCAAGGCGCGCTGAGCTTGCACGGCTTGTGGACGGATATCGGTGCAGGCGGGCTTGAAAGCTATGACCCTTACCAAAAAAAGTTCGTCCCGGTCTGACGACAACACATCGACAAATCCGAAACGATACAGATAGCGGCTCTGATTCAGGGCCGTTTTTGGTATACTCCACTCATTGCATTTGAAGATCGGAGCCTACCATGAAAGTCATCAAGCGCATCTTCGCAGGATTGGTCGTTTGCATTCTGGTTCTGGTCGCGGCTTCCTATCTGTTGCCGGGAAAGGCAGAAGTTTCGCGTAGCATTGCGATCGATGCGCCGCCAAAAGCCATCTTTCCTTACGTGAATTCGATGCAGGAAACCGAAAAGTGGTCTCCGTGGCTGCACCGCGATCCCGAAACCAAACTGACCTATTCCGGCCCTGCCGCCGGGGTCGGGAACACTCTGAACTGGGCGTCGGATCACCCGCAGGTCGGCACGGGATCACAGGAAATCGTCGAGAGCGTGGAAAACCAACGGGTCAGAACGGCGCTTGATTTTGGTCCGATGGGTACTGCCGCGGCGTCCTTCATCCTTGAGCCTGACGGGGCGGGAACCAGAGTGACCTGGGGGTTTGACTCGGATCTGGGTCTCAACCCTATCTCCCGCTGGATGGGGGTGATGATGGATACATGGGTGGGCGAGGACTATGAACGTGGTCTGACCAATCTGAAGGAACTGGTTGAAACCCAAGGCTAGGCCGCTTGTTTGTATGGAAGCATGCGGCGGTGTGCTTTGCGGAAGTCCTAGCCCAGTCGAAACCGGGCAAGCTTTCCCAGGTGATCGGATCCCATGAAGGGGCGCAGCTCTACCGTTCCGGTTGTGCCTTTGGGGAACAAAAGGTTGTCTATCGGCAATGGGATTTTCCAACTGCCGAGGTTGTGGGTGTTCAGGACGGTTCCAAAGCTCTGGTTGTTTGCGGCCGCTCCGATCCGTCTGACGCTTTCGCCCCAGGGCACCATGTTGAAATCCCCGGCAATCAGAACCGGCCCTTCAAGTTGGCTGATGCGGTCGGCAATCACCTGGCTTTGCCTGGACTGGTCGTAAGGAAATGGCCAGTTCAGATGAACTGAAACAACCCAGATCAAATCACCGCCGGGCGCTTTGACCTGTAACCCCACAAGCCCATAACCTTGCAGACAGAATTCGGAGTTCTCGACGATCGGCAAGGTCGTCAGGATAGCGACGTTTTGTTCAGGGCGGAATTCACAGATCGCCTTTTCGGGGTAATGCTCGAACAGGTTGCTCATGTACTTGCGATTGTGGCTGGAGACTTCCTGCAACGTCACGATCTGTGCATTGGACTCAATGATGTCTTCGGCCAGTGAATACCGGGGCCAGGCTTTGCTCATGAGGTTCTTCTGGTACAGCGTCAGGCAGGATCCGTTGCAATCGTCCGAGGGCGCGGCAACGCTGGCGGCGATGGATCCAATGGCCGCCCCGGCAAAGACCAAGGTGGTCAATGCAAGAAATCTGGCACGCATGAAAAGAAGTATCACGGCGCAGGCCAGAAGCAGAACACCAGCCTGAGGACGGAGCAGAGCGATTGAATCTCCTACGGCAAAGACCTGCCCCGTAAAGCCGATGACGATCAGTGCCATCAGAACGCATGTGCATCCGATGGTCAGGGACTTGGCAATCCTGTGTCTGGTCGAAATTTGCATGCCCTGCCTCTTTTACCCTGCACCGGGCAGTATTTTTTCTGGACTTCCGGCATCCGCCACGAACAAGGTTCAGTTTTAGGTGGCAAGCGTGTCTGGTTTTGTCAACAGCTTGGCGATTTTCAACGCGCGCAAGACTGTGCGGCTGCACAGGTTTCTTTCGAAGTTACAAGTAGAGGTGAAGTTTGACTGGCAGACGAGACTGAGAGCAAATCCGATTTGGGTGTTGATAGTCCTCTCTTGAGCTCAATCTGGACATTGACGAGCGGCTATGCGCACCGTGAAACATGTCGCTCACGGAAGATCTGAACCAAATTTTGGAAACTGTGCTGCCAACCGATCCCAGCTTTCGGAGGATCGAAAGGGCCGTGATAGACAGCTGTATTTGTGAAACCCGGCGACACGCCTTGGAGGGCTCCAACGAAGCCTTCCTGATGTCAGCGATGCGTCTATTGGCACTTCCCGATAATGGGCACACACGGTTGATCCCGAACGGTGCGATCGAGGTGCTGCCGCTGAGGTTCGTGACCGTAGGGCGTTCCGTGCAACTCATCGGCGCGGCACCAGAGATAACCGCACCTCGAGGAGAGCTGATAGCGGTCAATGGCGCAGATCTGAGCTGGATTGAAGCCGCTGCTGAGCAGTTTCTGGCGGGAAGGCACCAAAGGAAACGGGTCATCGGACCGATTCTTTTGGCTTGGCCGTACGCTCTGGCACGTTTGGGTTTTGCGTCAGGCAGCGGAACGACCGAGTATCGTCTGCGGGACGAAAATGGACAGATAACGAACCTGAAAGTGGCCAATGGACACACCGTTCCCGGATCCGCGCTGTACCCCAGAAACGAGCACGGCAAGGATGATCCCACCTGGCAGCCCGAGGCTTTTGTAGAGATAAAGAACTGGCAGGACCTTGGGCTATCAATTGCGTTGCCAAGCTTCTTCGATCCGAACGAAACTGCGCTGCTTGCAGGCATCTCAGCCGCTGCGGAACGCGTGCGCGCCTGCTCGAACAAACCGCTCTTGATCGACGTTCGCGGAAATACGGGTGGCGACTTTCTTCTGACGATGCCCTTGATCGACGCAATCTCGGAAAGCGCAAACAAGCAGGTTGTTGTGCTTGTCGATAAATTCACGTTTTCCGCAGCGATCGTGTTTGTAGCCATCCTCAAACATCGATTGGGAAACAGGCTCACACTCATTGGAGAGGAGATGGGTGATGGCTTAACGTTCTTTGCAGAGGGCGGGTTGCTCGATCTGCCGGCCAGCAAAGCGGTCGTTCGATATTCATCAGCCTTTCATGATTGGAAGAACGGAACGGCTGACGAAACCACCCCGCCCGAAGTTGCGCGCAAAATCGTAGCTGTAGGTGCACTGAATTTGGATTTGGAATGGGTCCAAGGGTCTGCGGAAGAGGATGCGCAAGGCGAGTTCCATCAACGCGTTCTCAAGAGCATGAGCAATTGGATAAACGACCGTTGAATTCGCACGACGGTCGTCCAGCCCGCAAACCTGGCACTTATCAAAAAACCCGCTGAAAAATCAGCGGGTTTTCTGGTTTTCAGGCTTTGGCGAAAATCGGGATGTCAGCCCTTTTTCAGAACCTCGCGGCCCAGAAGTTCCGCGATCTGCACCGCGTTCAGGGCGGCGCCCTTGCGCAGGTTATCGCTGACGCACCACAGGTTCAGACCGTTCTCGATGGTCGAATCCTGGCGGATACGGCTGATGAACGTGGCGAAATCGCCCGCGCATTCGATCGGTGACACGTAGCCACCCGCTTCGCGTTTGTCGATCACCATGATGCCCGGCGCTTCGCGCAGGATGTCGCGGGCTTCGTCTTCGTCCAGAAACTCTTCGAACTCGATGTTCACGGCCTCGGAATGGCCGACGAAAACCGGCACGCGGACGCAGGTCGCGGTAACCTTGATCGACGGGTCGACGATCTTCTTGGTCTCGACGACCATCTTCCATTCTTCCTTGGTCGAGCCGTCTTCCATGAAGACGTCGATCTGCGGGATGACGTTGAAGGCGATCTGCTTCTGAAACTTGTTCGGCGGCACGTCCGTTGTCGGGTTGTAGATCGCCTTGGTCTGATCCCAAAGCTCGTCCATGCCTTCTTTACCGGCGCCCGACACCGACTGGTAGGTCGAGACCACGACGCGCTTGATCTTGGCGCGGTCATGCAGCGGCTTGAGTGCCACCACCATCTGCGCGGTCGAGCAGTTCGGGTTGGCGATGATGTTCTTGTTCTTGTAGTCTTGGATCGCCTGAGGGTTACATTCCGGCACGATCAGCGGAATGTCCGGGTCATAGCGATACAGCGACGAGTTGTCGATTACCACACAGCCAGCCGCAGCCGCCTTGGGGGCATAGGTCTTGGTTGCGTCCGAGCCGATGGCGAACAGTGCCATGTCCCAGCCGGTGAAGTCGAAGGTGTCGATGTCCTGGGTGGTCAGTGTCTTGTCGCCAAAGCTCACCTCGGTCCCCAGCGAACGACGGCTTGCCAGCACGGCAAGTTCATCGACCGGGAACTGGCGTTCCGCCAGGATGTTCAGCATTTCGCGGCCCACGTTACCCGTGGCGCCGGCGACAACGACGCGATAGCCCATTTCATGTCTCCAAAGTTAAGGACGCGCGTTCATAGCCGCGTTGCAGCGAAGAAAAAAGGGCTATCACGGGTGAATTGGCCGAATTGACGTCGATTTTAACCCGAATGCGCGTTTTCGCCTGTGTTCAGCAAAGACCGATAGACCCGCACGATGGCCTCGGCCTCACCTTCGATTCGAAAATGCTGCTCGACACGCTGTCTTGCGGCCTGACCGGATTGCACCAGCTTGTCCGGATCACTCAGCATCTGTTCAAGTGCTTTGGCCAGTGCCGCGGCGTTGTCCTTTTCGATCAAGCGGCCGGTTTCCCCGTCCTCGATCTGGGCGCTGAACGCGCCAACCCCGTGGCAGGCGATTGCAGGCACGCCGGAAGCCATCGCCTCAAGCGGTGTGAGGCCGAACCCTTCGTGACGGGCCGGGGCCACGAACAGGTCAAGGGCGCGGTAGGTTTCAACGATCTCCTCCCAGGGACGCTCGCCCAGGAAGTGCACCCGGTCCGACAGACCGGCAGCTTTGAGTTTGGCCTCCTGTTCCCGTTGGAACGCTTCAAATTCTTTGGTGGCGCGCCCGGTGAATACGATGCTGGCGTCGGGATGGTTCGGCAGAACCTCGATCGCCGCATCCACCAGCAGATCGACGCCTTTCTGAGGTCGAATGCGCCCGAAACACCCGATCAAGGTCCCTTCTGGCAGCCCCAGTTTCTGCCGCAGGGCGGTTTTGTCCACGGCCGGGTGAAACAGTTCGGTGTTCACACCGTGCATGATGACGGTTGCGGGATGTTCCAGAAACGACGCCGCTTGCGGCGTTGTGGCGATCAGCGCATCCATCTTCGAGATCAGCCACTTGGTGAACCCCGAATGATTTCGTTGCGCAGCCGAAGTGAACAGCAGTTTCAGATTGCGTCGCAGCACATGTTTCAGAAACAGACCCATCAGCATTTCGGTATTGCGCCGCGCATGCCACACCCGGGGCGTCCTGTTCGAAAGGAATGGAACTTTGATCAATCGGATGTGGGGCAGATCATCCGGCAGGCCGGGTCCCGTGGCAACGATCCCGATCATATGCTTCTGGATCGGCAGCAGGCGGATGACGGTTGTGGTGACGCCGGAGAGGCTGTGTTTCAGGTTCGGCGCTATAACCTCGATTTCCTGCACGGCTTGCTCCGCAATTGCTTCAATCCACATTATCCCGGCTGAATAGATAAATCACGCAACCGATGGCAAGGGTTACCGCAAAAAACCCGAATATCGCGGTGTAGGGCGCGGTTGTCCCGATCTCAGCGGTGGCGGCATGAATGCGCCCGGTGACAAATTGGGCAATGCCGACCCCTCCGATCCCGAAAAGGTTCAACAGGGTCACGCCTCGGCCCACCAGATGGGGGGGGACGAAGGCCCGCCCATGGGCCATGATGACCGGAAAGCTGGCCCCGGTGAACCCAATGACGGCCAACAGCAGAACGGACAGCCATGTGGTATGGTCAATCCACACGCAAAGCAGGGTCAGCGCCACCACGCCCAGCACGTTGCCCGTGAAGATAACCCACTTCCGAGTGCCAAATATGCGATCCAGCGGTCCGTAGACAAAGGTACCGACAATCATCGCAGACCCCATGACCAGTGTCGCGGTGCCGATCTGGGTGGTGCTGAGCCTGAAGACATCGTTCAGATACGGCCCGGCCCATAGCCCGCGCAGCGCGGCGGAGGGCGCATAGGCCACCAGCATCAAGGGCATGATCAGCCACAGTGCAGGCTCTTTCAACAGGTCCAGCAGCGTACCCTTGTGTTCCGTATCAACCTTCGCGGGATCACGCAGGCTCAGCCAAATACCCAAAGCAATCGCGGCAGATATCACGGCAAGCCCAACCATGGTGGCGCGCCATCCCATCCATTCGACAGCAAGCGCAGTCGGATAGGAGGCCACGAGATTGCCCACCGAGCCGACACCCAGCATGACGGCGGCCAGTGTCGCGAATTTCGCGGGCGGGTATTCGCGGGCAAAGATGAAATAGGATGCCATCAAAACCGGAGAGCACCCGACGCCGATCAGGCCCATGGCAACACTGACATGCAACGGTGAGGTCGCGACCGCAAAAATCGCGGATCCTCCTGCACCACCAACCAGAAGAAGCGCGGCTGCGGTCAGCCTGGGCCCAACCTTGTCCAGCGCCCAGCCAACCGGGATTTGCATTGCAGCGAACACAAGAAACCAAAGGCCCGACGCAAAGGCCAGATCTTCGGGTGTGGCGCCGATGTCGCGTTCAAGATCCAGGCTGAGCACAGCCAGAAATGCACGGAAAAACTGGCTGAGCACATAGCCCAGGCACAAAACCACCAAACCCGCCTGCATATCCCGCCTCTTTTCCGCTCATCCGAAGGGAATGCTTGGCACGCAATGATGCAACGCACAAGCATGTGTACTATGTTTCAGTAGCAGGACTTGGGCCGCATTCCGGCTATCATTGTCAGAAGTCTGATTTCGAGGGGGAAAATGAAAGACCTCCATTCTGCATTTTATGAAAACCTGCCCCTGTTGCGGGATTTCACCCGCCTGGCAGACCCGGCGCAGTTTTCGCCGGTGCCCGACGACTGGTTTCTGGGGGTCGCCGACATTGTCGATTCAACCGGCGAGATCGCGCGGGGACGATACAAAACCGTCAACACAGTTGGGGCTGCCGTAATCTCGGCGATGATAAACGCGATGGACGGCAAGTTGTTTCCCTATGTCTTTGGCGGCGACGGGGCGGCGTTTGCGGTCCCTCCCAGCGAAGTTGAAGCAGCGCGGGATACTCTTTCAGCTTTGCGGCGCTGGGCGGAAGAGGAGTTTTCCATGCCGTTGCGTGCGGCGCTGGTATCGGTGGCGGAAATCCGAAAAGCGGGCAGGGACTTGCGTGTCGCCCGTTTTGCCCCGTCCTCTGGCGTGGATTATGCCATGTTTTCTGGCGGAGGATTGGCCTGGGCCGAGGCAGAGATGAAGGCGGGTCGTCATATGATCGCGCCTGCCGAACCGGGTGCGCAGCCGAACCTGACAGGCCTGTCATGCAGATGGTCCAACAGCCCGGCGCGGCATGGTCAGATCGTGTCACTGGTTGTTGAACCCACCGCGTCAGCAACTGAACGCGATTTTGCAGACCTTGCGCAATTGGTTCTGTCTGCGTCAGAAGAGCTGGAGCGCGCAGGTCATCCGGTGCCGATGAATGGTCCGCCCATGACGTGGCCGCCCCCCGGCCTCGACATTGACGCGCATGTTTCGCGCAACGGGAGAAATTTGTTTTTGCACAAGCTCGTTCTTCTGATTCAGAACCTGCTGATTGCGATACTCTTCAAGACCGGTAAAAAGCTGGGACAGTTCGAACCCGAACATTACAGGAATATGGTCAGCAGCAATGCCGATTTCCGCAAGTTTGATGACGGTCTGAAGATGACATTGGATTGTGATCCGGCCACTTTGCGACAGATCGAACAGATGCTGGAAGAAGCGCGCGGGCGCGGCAAAATCCGATACGGTCTGCACGTGCAGGACGAGGCGATGATGACGTGTTTCGTCCCGTCGGCCACGCGGGACGATCATGTGCATTTCGTCGATGGTGCCTCGGGCGGATACGCCCAGGCCGCAGCGGCCATGGTCCGTTGAACGTTTAGTCGGCTTTCCATCGTTCGGCGAGATCACGTGCCGTTTGTGCCAGCAGCATCACATCAATGCCAACCGCCAAAAACTGTGCGCCCATATCCAGATATGCCTGCCGGGCCTCGTCATTTGTCGCCAGAATGCCCGGCGCTTTGCCTGCGGCCTTGATCCGGGTCAGTGCATCGCCGATAACCTGTCTCACCTCGGGCGCCGCACTGTTGCCCTGATGGCCCATATCGGTCGACAGATCGGCAGGGCCAATGAATACGCCATCCACGCCGTCAACCTCCAGAATGTCGTCCAGAGCAGCCATTCCGGCGCGTGTTTCAACCTGCAACAACAGGCAAATCTCCTGATCTGCGGTCTGAATATAATCTCCGACCGATCCGTACATCGTCGCCCGCGATGCCATCGCGCCCACGCCGCGGACACCGGCAGGGGGATAGCGGCAGGCCCGAACCAGCTCTTGCGCCTGCGCGGCGCTTTCCACGATCGGAACCAGAATGGTCTGAGCACCCGCATCCAGAACCATCTTGATCAGCCAGGTCTCACCCACGGGGACCCTCACAACCGCATGAGAATTGCTTGCTTCAAGGGCCAGAAGCTGGTCCCGGATCGACCGGATATCGTTAGGGGCATGCTCTCCATCGATTACCAGCCAATCAAAGCCCGCGGTTCCCATCATCTCGGCCGCTGCGGGCTCCGCAAAGCTCATCCAGCACCCGATCTGCATTTCTCCCTTTTTTAGAGCCTGTTTGAACGCGTTCTGCTGCGCAGCCATATTGTTTCCTTTTGTTGCAAAACCTTCGGCGCGACGTAGTCGTGAAAGTGGCCGTTTCCTCATCTTCTTCCGTGGCACGAAATTGTCCAGTTTTAATGCAATTTGGCGTCATCGGATCGACGGCGGCAAAGGCGCGTCACGCAAGGGTGGCGACATTCCGGCGGTTCTTGTGCTTCAAACCGAAAACTGAGGGTTCCCTTGCGTAAATCACGGATTTCGGCGATAATTTTGGCATGACCGACGACCTCCCACTGACGTCGCGATCTTTGCCTATTGCGCTTTTGCGGGCGCGGGAAAAGGTTATGGGACCCATCCGAGCAATGCTGGCCGACGCCGGTGTCACCGAACAGCAGTGGCGCGTATTGCGGGTTTTGAATGAAGAAGGCCCGCAGGAGCCCACGCATATTGCCGAACGCGCCTGTCTATTGTTGCCAAGCCTGACACGGATATTGCAGAAGCTGGAGCATCGCGGCCTGATCTCCCGACGATGCCATCCAGCGGACCGGCGTCGCCAGATTGTCGAGATCGGCGAGCGTGGCGTTCAGATCATTCACGCCAATCAGCCCGCCAGCATGGCGCAGGCGGAACGCATTCGGTCCCGCCTAGGGCCGGAAAAACACGAACTGTTGCTGGACCTTCTGAACGAGTTGAACGACCTGGATACCTGATGCCGGTCGCAAAACACTTGTGTCATCTGCCAGGACCCCGCCGGAGATTCTAGGGGCGATCTCCGACGGGGTGGCCAGACTTGGATTTGGGTTAGGCCTGGCCTGAGGCCGGTTGCGTCACGCCTTGCCTGACGGTCCGGCCTGCGCATCGGAGTATATGGCGAGCCGGAAATGTGGCTCTGATTAGGGCTATTTGGCCTTTGGGGGAAAGGCCTTGCACCCATGCTCTCCGAAACAGACTTGGGCAATTTCCGAACGAAAACCGGTCCCGCAAGGGATGACTTTGCGTCATACTGGCCGAATGCCTCCGCATGCGCGGTGTTTTGCTGCCTTCGCACCCCTCAAGATGGATGCACCCCGCAATTCCAATTCAAAACCTAGCCCGACTTGCGCCAGAGCCAAGTTAATTTTCGATCTACCCAAGTTCCGGTGCATCAATAAAGACGGATGTGAAGCCGCTTTGGAACGGCACTGGCCGTTCAGGTCAGAATTGAGCAGGTTCGCGCTGAAACAACTCGTGGATACTGGCGAAATCCAGCGTGCATTCCCCGCTTGCTGGCAGCTCTGGCAGGCGTAAGATGGCAGCGATGAAAAATTCAGGAACCACGATGTCAAACAGCCTGTTTTCCCTTCCCGATCCCTTAACCATCCCTGTCGTCAGCGAGACGGCCGGGTACCCTGTCGGGCGCGTTTTCTGCGTCGGGCGAAACTATGCCGCGCACGCAGCAGAGATGGGGAACGAGGTGGATCGCGATGCGCCCTTCTATTTCACCAAATCCGCGCCAAACGCGATCCTGTCCGGCGCGACGGTTCCGTACCCGGCGGGGACGAAGAATTACCATCACGAAATGGAGCTGGCGCTGGCAATCGGAAAACCGGTGTTTCGCGCCTCCGGCGCGCAGGCTTGGGATGCGGTTTATGCCTATGGCTGTGCGCTCGACATGACCCGCCGCGATCTGCAATTCCAAGAACGGGACAAACAGCGTCCTTGGGATCTGGGCAAAGATGTCGAAAACGGAGCAGTCTTCGCGCCGCTGACCCCTGCCACGGACTGGTCGCCTGACGATGCCAAACACATCCGGTTGAGCGTGAACGGCGAATTGCGGCAGGACGCTACTTTGGAAGAGCTCATCTGGAAGATCGATGAAATCGTCAGCCATCTGTCCGGTTTCTACCATCTGCGCCCCGGCGATCTGATCCTGACAGGTACACCGGCCGGCGTAGGCCCGGTTGTGCCCGGCGACATCATAACAGGAGAGATTGACGGGCTGGAACCGATCAAACTGACACTGACTGACGCGGAATAGACCCTATTTAGGGTCTTTCAGCCAGCCCCTTGCGAATTCGACCTGTTCAACGCCTGCCAGCCGGCGTATCCGCTCCAGCTCGGCGTTCAGGCGGCGGCTGCGGGCGTCAGACCATCGCACCCCGCGTTCGGGCCAGAGTGCCTTGACATGCAGCAGGTCGCGATCGCGATGCGCCTTCATGTCGATCCGGCCGATCAACCGATCACCTTCAAGCAAAGGGAAGACGTAATACCCATATGTCCGCCTGGCTTCGGGCACGAAAACTTCGATGCGATAGTGAAAGCCAAACAGCCGCTCGGCCCGGTTTCTGTCCCGAAGCATGGGATCAAACGGGCTGAGCACTCGGATCCGTCCGGGCGGTTGCGGCAAGTCGGCCGCCCGATCCATCAAATCAGGGCGGGCAAAGGTTTTGCGCAGGCGTCCATCGGCGCAAGTGATTTCGATCTCTTCGATGTTTCCCTGAGCCAACGCCGTGGCACACCAGTTTTTGGCTTCGGCGGCGCTGACCGTATCCCAGAACGCGGCCAGTTCTCCGGACGTGGCAAACCCCAACCGGTCCAGTGCCGCGTTGCACAGCCAATCCACGGTCGCCGTCGCATCACAGGCCATGTTCCCGGGGCACAGGCGGGTTTCAATCACACGTTCAGTCAGATCATAGCGTTTCTTGAACCCATCGCGACCCACGACGGTCAGGGCCCCGGAACGCCACAGAAACTCCAAAGCGGTTTTTGACGGGTGCCAGTCCCACCAACCGCCCGAGCCTTTTTTTTCATCCTTGCCAACGTCTGACGAACACACTGGTCCATGGTCGCGGATGTGTTGCAAGACAGTCTCAAACTGCTGTTCGAACCCATCCCGCCGCCAGTTCTTCCATCGCGCCTTCAAGAGATCCGCATCACGCTGAAAGCGCAGATGCCAGTGCGGATAGAATGACATCGGGATCACGGCCGCATCATGTGTCCAGTGTTCGAACAGCGCTTTTTCCCTTTCATAGAGCCTTTTCAGATTGGCGCTGCGATACGCAGGCCGTCGGGAAAACAGGATCATGTCATGGGCGCGGGCAACCGTGTTGATGCTGTCGAGCTGCACGAACCCCAGCCGCTGGACAAGGTCCAGAAGCCCGGCGCCCTTGGCCGCGCCCGCGGGCTGTTCGGTCAAAGCGTGACGATCCATGAAAATGGCCCGGGCCGTCCGATTGTCGAGCCGTTTCAGGGGGGTGTTCATCGTCGTTTCAGAGTATCGCCATAGCTGATCTTGGGGGTCAGGGTGACCCGTGTCTCGATTTCAGACTCCGGATCCTTCAGGCGTTCAGCGATGATCTGTGCGGCCTGACGTCCTATGTCCAGACGACAGGCATCCATCGTCGCCAGTTTTCGCGGCAGACCCTGCAAAAGTTCCACGTTGTTGAACCCGGCCAGACCGATCTGCCCCGGAATATCCACGCCTTGTTCCAGCAGGTACAACAGACCACCAGCGCCGATCATGTCGTTGGAATAATACAGGAAATCCAGATCTGGCGACCGTTCAAGCATGGCCTGCGTCATCTCGCGCCCTTTGGCCAGGGCAGAGCCGCCGGAATAGAACTCGCGATCTTCGATCTCGATCCCGTGTTTGCCCAGCACTTCGGTAAACCCTTCAAAGCGTTTTCGGGCGCGGTGATCCAGCGGCATCTTGGTACCCATGAAGCCGATATGCTGATACCCGGCCTTCAGAATCGCCTGCGCCATCTCGCGCCCGGCCCGGCGGTGTGAAATGCCCACCATCGCGTCGACAGGTTTGCCGTCGGTATCCATGATCTCGACCACGGGAATGCCCGCTGAATCCAGCATGGCGCGGGCCGCGTCGGTGTGTTCCAGCCCTGCAATGATCACGCCCGAGGGGCGCCACGAGAGCATCTCGTACAGCACTTTTTCTTCTTTTTCGGGCAGATAATCCGTCACTCCAACCACGGGTTGCAACTCGGTATCTTCGAGCACCTGATTGATGCCGGTCATCACCTCGGGAAATACCATGTTCGAAAGCGAGGGGATGATTACCGCGACCAGGTTGACCCGGCTGGATGCCAGCGCGCCCGCGATCTTGTTGGGGACATATCCCAGCTCTTTGGCGGCGGCCAGAACGCGGGTGCGGGTGGCGTCGGAAACATCCCCCCTGTTACGCAGAACCCGGCTCACCGTCATCTCTGAGACACCGGAAGCCTCTGACACATCACGAAGGGTAAGCGGGCGTTTGGTTTCACTGTTCACGGGAGGCACCTGCGTAGTTGTTTTGTCCGATGCTAGCGTGAACAGGTCGGTGTGTACAACAATTGTGCAAAGGCGATGACAACCCGGAAAATCCCGGTTACAGAAGGCAGGGCGCGGCCCCGTGGCTCAACTGGATAGAGCAGCCCCCTCCTAAGGGGCAGGTTGCAGGTTCGAATCCTGCCGGGGTCGCCAGTTTTCCCAAATGCCCATTTTGAGGACAAATTTTCCGTGGTGTGGCAATACGGTGGAGTTACACCAACAATCCACACCACATACGAACAAACTCTGAGGAGCGGAAGGAATCCCGAGCGGCCATGCGGTGTGGTGAAACATGACGGGTTTGGATCTGGCCGGTTGTGTCAACACCAGCACATGACGACAGCCGATAGGACGACCGTGGGACATCGGTCCTGTCGGGTTTCGACGCGTTGCCAGTTTTTTTTGTCTGCCGAACGTTTTCGCGCGGCATGTATCTCGCCAAATCGGATTTCACACGCGACTTGCGCTTTTTGCGCCCGGGATACAGGCGCATATCCCGTTGCCTTTCAACGCGCCTGCCAACCAGAGACAGGCGAACCCTTTGACCGAATTGTCCGGTGCAGTTTTGGGGATCGCCACCACTTGGCAACTGCACTCAATGGGCGGTGAACCCGTCGCCTAGCCGGAGCCCAAAATCGCTTCAATCTTTGACAGGGTTGCGGAGTTCACCGCGACTCCCGCTTTGCCTGACGAAAGCCGGTTCTTGCGGCGGCCATCACCGGGCAGATGCGCGCCGTCCTGAGATCTGATCGACTCAACCAGAGTTGCCATGGCATTTGAAAACAAACCTGCGGACGACGCCACGGGATCAATCGCAATGAAAAACTGCCCTGTCTTTGGGGGGCCACCGGCCGTTCCGGAAAAAGGCGATGCGTTCAACCCAAGTGTAGATCCCGTAAGGGCAGCGGCCATGACTTCGGTCAGCAAAGCAACACCCACGCCTTTGTAGCCGCCGGACGGGGCCATGCTGCCTTTCAGACCGACGTTAGGGTCCGTTGTCGGGTTGCCGTCGGCGTCCAGCGCCCATCCGACGGGAATGGCCTTTCCTTCCCGTGCATGCTTCATCACTTCGCTTTTGGCGATGGTGCTGGCGCTTTGATCAATCAGCAGTGCGGGTTGACCATCCGTACCCGGTGCCGCGATCGAGAAAGGATTGGTGCCAACAACAGGTTTCGATCCGCCCGAAGGTGCGATGGATGCTGGCGCATTGGTGAACCCCAATCCAACCAGCCCTGCCTGGGCCAGCCGATACGTGTGATAACCCAGCACACCGCAATTGTAGCTGTTTGTAATCGCCAATGCGGCGATGCCCTGTTCCTGTGCCGCCGGGATCAGCGCCTCAAAACCCAGATCAATGGCCGAATGTGCAAACCCGGTTTTGGCATCGACGCGGATGAGGCCCGGACGCGGGGTTTCAAGGGCCGGTTTTGCCTGACCGTCCACCTTGCCGCATTGAACATGCTCGCAATAGATCGGGATATACGCCAGCCCATGGCTGGCCACGCCGTCTGCCTCGGTCGCGGCTGTGGCAACAGCCAAAGGGCGCGCGTTTTCTTCGCTTGTGCCGGCGGCAACCAGCGCATTGAATGACAGCTCTTCGATTTCGGCAAGTGAGAGGGTTCTGGTTTCGGTCATCGGATCGTCCTTCAATCGTTGTCTGACAAGCCTGAACCAGCGCCAAGCAGTCGGGATTGTTCAGTTGCGGGGGCATAGGTGCGATGCGCCACGGTGTTGAGGAGCTTCCACGCCCCCGGATCCGGGGTGGCGCGGCTGTGCATGGAGCGGGCGGGTCTGATTTGGTCGATTTCGGTTATCCCGACGCGGTTTGCCCTGTCCATTCCGAATTCTTCACAGCTCAGATGAACACCATCAGTGGTCACGGAAAACCCGTCCAAAGTGATTTCCACAGTCGATTTCCGCTTTTTCGCCATGGTGGCGACAAAGGGCAGCAACAGAAGAGGAGCGGCAACATTGGAAATCAGAACTTTGTCTTGTGACAGGGCATCCGGGAAATCTGATAATGCCGATCCGGTCACAAGGGGACACAGATCCCGGGCACCGGTCCACATACCGTCCCGGGCCTCTGGGACGTGATGTTCCAGGTGCGGCGCAAATTCCTGCTCAAGCAACTGGGCCAGGATCGCTGGTCCGTCAAACCCCTGAACGCACAGCCATCGGGTTGCTTTCGCGGCTTCTTCCGCCACACCCCAGGCATATCCAGCCCCACGGGTTGCGCGTTTGGCGGTGGCTTCCACTTCGTTCAACGAGAAGGTCATTGCACAACCTCCGGATAAACCCACAGGTCGGCGTTCGCGGTGTTCAGCTCTTCCGGGTAGGGTGCACCTGAATACATGCAGATACGCACCCACCGATCCGAACGCGGGTCGAAATGCGTTGCCCCAAAGAAGGACAGTTTGGCGCGCAGCATATCAATGGGCATCACCTGCGCGCTGATCGTGTTGTCTCGAATTTCACCGTACGGAGCGATGCGGCTGATTTGCGCGCGGCGCACGCTGTGGCGGTGTTCCGGATGGCGCAACAGAAACTCTGCGATCGGAGTGTCATCAGGCCAGTCCTGCATTGCTTCGAAAGCCAGGGTCGCATCCCGTGCCGGTGCAAGAGGTTGTTCATAATCCGAGATCGGTTCTTCGAAGCGTTCCCCCAGCCGGGGTTCCAGCTTTTCTTCGGACACGTACCAGGCCCGCGCGCAGTTTTCGGCGGCGGCCCAATCCAGGTTCAAAGCCCAGTCAAAGCTGTTCCGGATCAACGCACGCACCGCCGATACCGGCATTGCCCCATCAATCACCTGCGCGGCCGTGTTGGTGTCCGCCATGCAACTCGCAAGCCCGTCAACAAGCGTGCCATAAGGTTCAAGGATCAGAGAGGCCAGCAGTTCTTGGCCTTCTTCGGTCAGCGCGGTTTCGGACCAAAGGATCAGACGATTCCAGGGGTGGTCCTGTGTCAGGTCATCCTTGGCCAGATACTCTTCGATTTTATCCAGATCCGAATTCAGGGCCGCCAGCTTTTCCATCTGCACCGGGTGTTCAGATCGCCACCAGGAGATTGACTGTTTACAACGTGCAAAGACATCGCAAAAGACACGTGCTTCATCTGCCGAAGCCGTCCCAATGGACCGAACGCGCGAGATTGCTTCTTCGCGCACCATGATCCAGTTGTTGAACAGCACCGGGTGATTGACGATGAACGGCGCCATACCCAGACCAGTCGAGTTTCCGATGCCCAACCAACGGGCGATGTCTGGATCAAGCTCTGCAGTCCGATCCCCGCCTTTGACCTGCGCCATATGCTGTACCAGATCGCGCACAAAGGCGCGGGTCAGATAGACTGACAGCATCTCGATCTGGAACGGACCACTGACTTCGGCCCGGCCGGCTGTCTTTTCCCGGTCTGCTGCGCCAAATTTGCCCGACCCATAAACAGCCGTGGTCCGCATCAGGTAACCGACTTTGTAGATCTGTTCGAGATCGGGTTGCTGCCCCGCCGCAAGACGATCCACTACATGTGTCCAAAGCCGCACGGAACGGTTGGCCCGAGACAGGGACAGTTCGGCTTCGCTGACACGTCCGGCTTCTTGCAACGGAACATTCTGCGACAGACGGTCGATATCCTGTGCCGTTGGAATGCCGTCAAACAACGCGAAGGTGGCATCCCAGGCCTCGGCAATCACCCGGTCAGATCG
Source organism: Ruegeria sp. YTSC002 (assembly GCF_059609845.1). Taxonomy (NCBI): domain Bacteria; kingdom Pseudomonadati; phylum Pseudomonadota; class Alphaproteobacteria; order Rhodobacterales; family Roseobacteraceae; genus Ruegeria; species Ruegeria sp. YTSC002. Next base: position 176,530 of record NZ_JBXWML010000005.1, on the reverse strand, counting down.
CTGTTCGGGGGGCAGGTCATGGGCAAAGGCGACCAGCGAATAGGCCCGATCGGGGCCTTGCGCGGTATAGACCGCATGGCCCACACCCTTGTTGTCAATTTCAAACGCAGGGCGCGAAAAGCTCCAGTTTTCTTCGGCCATGCGGCGCGTCAGTTGCCGCATAAAGCTGAGTCGACATTGGTGCAACGATCCCAACCGTGACAGCCGCATGACCGTGGATGGGTCACGTCTGGCGATCTCTGTCTGCGCGTGTGGTTCCATTTGGTTACCTTTGTGGGACGAAGTTCTCGGCAAAGAACCGGTACCAGTTCCTGCCCATGATCCCGACCACTTCGTCATCGTTCAGGCCGGTCGCGCGTAACCCTTTTTCGATGTTGCCAAAGTCTCGGTTGTCCTGAAACCAGCCCGGCATCGGTGGGAATCCCGGAGCCGAGGCCGAGCCTTCGCCATAGTCGATTTCTTTTGTCCAACGCCCCACACGCATCCATTCAACGACGCTGTCGGGCTGATCCTGACACAAGTCAGTGCCGATCCCCAGATGTTCGGCCCCGTATTTGTCGGCAGTGCGGGCGATCATTTCGCAGAAGCTCTCCAGCGTGCAATCGGACTTGTCCTTCAGGTGGTGAGGGTAGACCGAAAAGCCCAGCATCCCACCTTTTTCCGTTACCGCGCGGATGACGTCATCCCGCTTGTTGCGCAGGGCCGGGGACCATTCGTGCGGATTGGCATGTGTAATCGCGATGGGCCGGTCCGAGATTTCAGCCGCCTCGATCGTGGAACGGTCTGCCGAATGGCTCATGTCGACCACAAGGCCCACGCGGTTCATCTCTTTGATGACCTGCTTGCCCATGCGGGTGATGCCGGTGTCTTCGGCCTCGTAGCAACCGGTCGCCAGCAGGGATTGGTTGTTGTAGGTCAGTTGCATGAACCGCGCGCCCAGATCGTGCAGGATTTCGACCAGCCCGATATCGTCTTCAATGGGCGACGGGTTCTGAAATCCGAAAAACACGGCGGTCCGGCCCGTTTCGCGCGCCGTGTCGATATCGCTGGCCCACCGGCCTTTCATGATCAGATCCGGGTATTGCTCGAACCAGCGGTTCCATTTCTCGAAATTCAGAACCGTTTCGCGGAAATTCTCATGATAGGAGATGGTGACGTGGATCGCGTCCACGCCCCCTTCGCGCAGCTGGCGGAAGATCTTTTCCGACCAGTTGGCATATTGCAGGCCGTCGATCCGCATCAGACGGGGCCGGCGCTGATATAGGCGGTTTTGACGGTCGTGTAGAACTCGGCTGCTGCTTTGCCCTGTTCGCGGGGACCGTACGAACTGTCACCCCGACCGCCGAATGGCACGTGGTAATCGGTGCCTGCGGTGGGCAGGTTCACCGTCACCACGCCGGTGCGTGCGTTGCGGCGGAAATGGGTTGCGCGAGCCAGCGACTTGGTCACGATGCCCGAGGTCAGGCCGAAATTGGTGTCGTTCACGACGCTCAGCGCCTCGTCATAGCTGCCGACCTTGATGACACTGGTCAGCGGTGCGAACATTTCTTCACGGTTGATGCGCATATCGTTGGTGGTGTTCAGGAACACGCCCGGCGACATGTAGAAACCGTCATGGGGCATCTCCAGCCGCTGACCACCACAGGCCAGCTCGGCGCCTTCGGATTTGCCCAGATCGACATAAGCGAGGTTTTCATTCAACTGCTGCTGGCTGACGACCGGACCCATCTGAACGCCGTCCTCCAGCGCGTGGCCGACCTTGATGGCCTGTGCACCGGCCACCAGCTTTTCGACGAAGGCATCATGGATGCCCGCGTGGACGACCAGACGTGACGAAGCCGTGCACTTCTGACCGGTGCCGCCGAATGCCCCGCCCAGCGCCAGCGTCACCGCCAGATCCAGATCGGCATCGTCCATCACGGCCAGCGCGTTTTTGGACCCCATTTCCATCTGCACCTTGGTCAGGTTCTGGATGGCCGCAGCAGCAATGCCTTTACCCACGGGAACCGATCCGGTGAATGAAATCGCATTGACCTTGGGGCTTTCCACCAGACGCTGACCGATGGAACGGCCCGAGCCCATCACCAGGCTGAACAGACCCTTGGGGATGTCTTGCCGCGCGATGATTTCGGTCAGGGCCACGGCCGAGGCAGGGGTGATGTTGGCGGGCTTCCACACAACCGCGTTGCCATAGCAAAGCGCCGGGGCGATCTTCCACGAAGCCGTTGCGGTGGGGAAGTTCCACGGGCTGATGATGGCAACCACGCCAACAGCCTCGCGGCGCACGTCAACCTCGATGTCCGGGCGCACGGAATCGGCGTTTTCTCCGATCTGTCGCAGACATTCGGCCGCATAGTAGGTGAAGAACTGACCGGCGCGGTAGACCTCGCCCTTGCCCTCGGCCAGCGGTTTTCCTTCTTCACGGCTGAGCAGAGTGCCGAGTTCCTCGGCGCGGGCCATCAGTTCATTGCCGATGGCGTTCAGTACGGCCTGCTTGCGCTCCAACCCGTAAGCCGCCCACTCCAACTGTGCCACACGCGCCTGATCCAGCGTTGCCTCAAGCTGATCGGCACTGGCCTGCGCGAACATACCGACCAGATCGCTCAGGTCCGATGGATTGCGGTTTTCAATTTCGCTTTCGCCCGCCAGCCATTCGCCGGCAATCAGATTCAGTTTGGTCACGTCAGGCCCCAAGTTCGCAAAGTTCAGTCTGCGAAAGAATGGAACTTGCTGCCGATATCAGTCAAACTAAAATAACTTTAGAAAACTTCAGAAAGATTGAAACATGGCCGTGAAAGTGGAAATGCTGCGGTGCTTTTGCACCGTGGCCCAAACCGGAAACCTTGCCGAGGCAGCCAGCCGTCTGGGCCGGACACAATCTGCCGTCTCAATGATGCTGAAACAATTCGAAGAGCATCTGGGCAAGAAACTGTTTGAAGGCGAACGGAAAAACCACCTTTCACCGCTGGGTCAGCAAGTTCTCGATCTCGCACTCAAACAGGTGCGGGATTTTGATCAGGCCGTTCAGAACATTGAACTGGCGGCACAGGCCGAGCACGGGTTGATCCGTATCGTATCGGTGCCGTCCGTGGGGGCGTTGGTCTTTCCTGCCCTGCTGGATCATATGACGTCTCGCTTTCCCGGCCTGAAGATCGAGCTGCGAGACGGCGATTCGCAGCAGGTTCTGGATGCGGTTGCCGGCGACACGTCTGATATCGGCATTGCGTCCGGCCATCATCCACTGAACGGGGTCAGTGCAGAGCCGCTGTTTCAGGATCGCTTCGGGCTGGTTGCGGCGTCCGATCATCCGCTGATGACGCGGGCAGAACCGCCAGCCATTTCGGATCTCGTGGCTGAGCCTTTCGTTCGAAACGCCCTGTGTGACTTTATCGAGTCCGCGCCTTTCCGAGAGATTCTGGACGGGGCCGAGGTTACCATTCACAACACGCATTCCCTGATCACGACGGTCAGAGCAGGCCAATGGATCACTGTCCTGCCGCAGACCGTCGCGCAATTCATCCCGGACGCAGTTGCCTTTCGTCCGATTTCGGATTTGCCGGACAGGCGCGAAGTGTATCTTTATGTCAGGGAACGAGCGCGGTTTCGAGAAATCTCCGAGGCCTGCCGTTCATTTGTCCTCTCGAGCGGGTTTGGAAATGCAAGCCAGGTGAACGTATGAAAAATGGATTAACCCTGCTCAAAATCACGAATTAATTTGGTTTTTGCAGACTCGGGCCCGCTGCCATGCTAGGCTCTCGCTTGAAGTGGGGGACTTCAGAGGGGCGATATGTCTCAAGACCTGAGGGGCTGGCTGAGCGCAAATGGATTGAACGAGTATGCGCAGGCCTTCATTGACAACAAGATCGACTTTTCCATTCTGCCAGATTTGACGGCAGAGGATCTGATCGAAATCGGTGTGACTGCTGTCGGCGATCGTCGGCGTCTTTTGCGTGCCATCGAGCAACTTGATTCCACCCACACCGCAGCCGAGCCTGAACCAACGGCACCGCATGAACCCGCGCGGCGGCAGGTCACGGTGATGTTTGCTGACCTGACCGGGTTCACGAAAATTTCCAGCGAGCTGGATGCCGAGGATCTGCACGCGCTGCTCAATCAGTTCTTCAGCAAAGTGGACAATGTGGTCGAAAAATACGGCGGTCGTATCGACAAGCATATTGGTGATGCGGTCATGGCTGTTTTCGGGGCGCCGATCTCACATACCAACGACACGGAAAGGGCAGCACGCGCTGCGGCTGAAATTCACGCGGTTCTTCCGACGTTATCGCCGCCGCTTTCCTGCCATATCGGCATCTCTTCGGGTCAGGTCATTGCCAGTACAACCGGCAGCCAGTCACATACGGAATACACGGTGACAGGAGATGGCGTAAACTTGGCCTCCCGTCTCACGGACATATCAGCGGCAGGGGAAACGCTGGTCTCACATGACATTCAACGCGCGCTGGGTCCGTTGTTCGTGGGCGACTCCATCGGGGTCAAGGCGATCAAGGGGCTGAACGAACCGGTTGAGGTCTGGCGTCTGGACCGGCTGGCCAGGAACATTCGAACGAGACGGCACAAATTCATCGGGCGCGAGCGCGAGATGTCGATTTTCTCGGCCACGTTCGACCGGTGCCAGCGCCATGGCAAAGGAGAAGTTCATATCGTTCTGGGCGAACCCGGAATTGGAAAAACCCACCTGTCCGAGCAGGTGGCGGAACTGGCCACCAGCCTGTCCTACAAAATCCACAACGGCGTTGTGGTGGATTTCGGTGCGCGCGAAGGTCATTCAGCCATTCAGACCGTCGCCCGCAGCATTCTGGGACTTGAAGCGTCAGATGGGGCGGAAACAGGGTCGGCTGTCGCAAAAGACGCGATCAGCAGGGGCTGGGTCAGTCCTTCCAACGCCGCGCATCTCAATGCCTTGCTTGAGCTTGAGCAAGACCCGGGTCTGGCCGAGGTCTATGCGGTGATGGACAACAAGACCCGTCTGCGAGGACGGCGTCAGGTTCTTGAGGAACTGCTTTCGGCCAGCAGCCAGGAATCGCCCCTGCTTATTCAGATTGAGGACATCCACTGGGCGACCCCTGACATCCTGACGGCCTGTTCGCATATCGCCGCAGCGACGCGGAACATTCCCTGTGTGTTGATGATGTCCAGTCGGGCCGAAGGCGATCCGATCGACAGGGACTGGCAGATGGCGACGGACGGCGCGCTGGTGTCAAAGCTGGAACTGGCGCCAATGGGAGAGGAGCATGTCAGACAACTGGTCGAAGAGTTCCGGGCCATCGATCAGGATTTGCTGGAGACATGTGTCCAACGGGCGGGCGGCAACCCGTTGTTTCTGGAACAGCTGTTGCGCAACACAGACGTACTCAAGCAGGAAAGTGTGCCCGGAAGTATTCAGGGTATCGTCCAGTCGCGATTGGATGCGTTGGATCGCGCCAGTCGAACCGCCCTTCAGGCCGCATCGGTTCTGGGGCAAAGATTCTCGCCCGAAGTTCTGAATTTCGTTCTGGGCGAAGGACATCTGGATACGAGTAACCTGATCCGGTCGGCGCTGATCCGAGAGGCCGGACCTGATCTCATGTTTGCCCACGCGCTGATCCGGGACGGGTCCTATGCTACTTTGGTCAAATCCGAACGGGCCCGTCTGCATCGACAGGCGGCACAGTGGTTCGAGGATCGAGACGTCACCTTGCGCGCCCAGCATCTGGACCGGGCCGGGGCCAATAACGCAGCGCAAGCCTATCTGGAGGCTGCGGATAAATTGATCCAAGCCTTCCGGTTCGACGATGCCAGCCCGCTGATCGAGCGTGCTTTGGAATTGCCGTCCCCGGCGGGTGTCCGATTTGACCTGCTGTGCGCGCGGGGCGAAACGCATCGGTTGCAGGGGTTGTCAAACGAAGCTTTGGACGAGTTCAAGGACGCGGCCAGTTTGGCGGAAACCGATGAACAAATCGCCCGGGCCCATATCGGGCTGGCGCAGGCGGCGCGGCAAGCAAGCCTGTATCAGGACGCGCTGGAAGCGCTCGACATTGCCGAGGCAGCAGCACAGCGCTGCGGGTCTGAGGAAGATGAGGCCCAGATAAGCTATGTGCGCGGCAACGTCTACTTCCCGCTGGGACGGAACAAAGAAGCGCTGAAGGCCAACGAGCGGGCGCTCTTGCTTGCCCGCAAGCTGGAATCCCCGCGCCTTGAAGTTGGGGCGCTGAGTGGGTTTGGCGACGCCAATTTCATGAAAGCCTCGATGAAGACGGCGGCGGGGTTCTATACCCAAGCCGCTGAACGGGCGCGCGAAAAAGGGCTGGTTCGGGACCTTGCGGCAAATCTGCACAATCTCAGCGTGGCGCGCAGCTATACTGGGGATGTCGGTCAGGGCCGAGCAGATGCCAATGAGGCGATTGAAATCTCGCAGACGTATTTTGCCTTCGTTCCGGAATGTGTTGCGCAAACATGTCTTGGTGTGGCCGAAACCTTTCTGGGCAGTCTCGACCGTGCGCTTGAAGCCTTTGGTGTCTCTGCCGAAATTGCCGAGCGCGTGGGCGCAAAACGCCTTGAAGCGCAGGCGTTGGAACACATGGCCAGAACGCAGGTTTATGCCGGCCAGGTCGGGCGCGCACGTGAAACTGGTCTGCGAGCAGTCGAAATCGCGCTTGAACATGGCCGCAACTTTGTTGGACCCAAGGCCCTGTCAGCCCTGGCGATGGCCGAAACGGACCCGGATGAGCAAACACGCCTTTTGAAACTGGGGTCCGAGATCATCGCCGAGGGATGTGTCGGCCACAGCCATCTGCATTTTTTCCCCGATGCCAGCGCTGTCATGCTGGCGCGCGGTGATTGGGATGCCGCGATTGAGTATGCGGATGGGCTTGCCGCGTTCACCGAGAATGAGCCTTTGCCAATGGTTGACCTGTCCATTCGTCAAGCACGGCTATTGGCCGAGAGCGGGAAGCAGAAAATCCCACCCTCACAACATAGCGGATTTGCCGATCTGAATGAGCAGTTTGCAGCAATGGGCATCACGCAATCGTTGCTGGGCCGAGCGGATTTTCTGGTGGAATAGGCGGCAGGGCAGGAGGCTGAATGAGCGTCGAAGGAAAGGTGTGGCTTATCTCGGGTTTGCTGACCTTTGGGTTGGCCGCTTTGTTGCTCAAGCTTTGGATCGAACTGAACCACTTCGAAGGAGACCCGACGCAACTGCCTGACCAGGCTGCGGTAGATGCATATCTGTGCAAGCTGGACGTTGCACCGGACTACCGTTTGAGAACGGGGATTTTCATAAAGTCTTTCAGCTTTCTTGGCGCCAGCGATGTACAGCTCACCGGCTATATCTGGCAGCACTACAAAGCAGGTGAACATGACGCGATCATTCCTGCCGAAGGTGAGGCCGGGTTTCTTCTGCCCGAAGCGGTCGATACGGCAAACGGCCTTATCGAACAGGCCTATCGGTTGCCGCAACCCGACGGCGTTTTGATTGGTTGGTATTTCGAACAAACTCTGCGCCAGAGCTTCGACTACACCAGTTACCCGTTCGACCACAAAACGGTTTGGGTACGGTTCTGGCCGGCCTCTTTTGAGGCCAACGTCGCGCTGGTTCCTGACTTCGACGCTTATCCGGCGACCGGACCGGATGACATTTTTGGGATCGACAACCGGATCGTGATGGGCACGTGGGAGCGTGAAAACACCTATTTCGATTACAAGCTGTCAAATCTGGATACGACGCTGGGCATCCGGCAGAATGCTTACCAGACCAACACGCCCGAGTTGCATTACAACTTTGTCATCAAGCGCAATTTCGCAAACGCGTTCATCGTGCACATGATTCCATTGCTTGTTGTGGTGATGCTGCTGTTCGGTGCGGTCATGACCGTCACGCGCCGCGAGGGTCTGGTAGAGCGGCATGACTTCAGCACGTCCAGCGTGATCGGCACCTGTTCGGTTCTGTTCTTCGTGATCCTGCTGGCCCATGTGCAACTGCGCGAAGGGTTCGCCGGATCGCCCGTGATCTACATGGAGTCGTTCTTTTTCCTCATGTATTTCATGCTGCTGGCGGTTTCGATCAACACCTACCTTTTCGCGTCCGAGGCGGTACCGTCGCTGCGGATCATCCATTATCGGGACAACCTGATTCCAAAGGCCAGTTTCTGGCCTTTCGTGCTGCTGTGCATGGTGGCGATCACGGCCTATAATCTCAGCATCAAGAACAGTTCCGAACCGCCACCGATCAGCACGCGAGAGTGTTAGGCCACCGGTTCAAACCCGGGTTTGGGTTCGCCCTGCGCCATATCCAGCGTATAGTCGCTCACCACTTCGGATGTGCCCTCGCGCCAGCTTTTCAGGTATTTTTCCGGATCCGCGATCACATAGGCATAAGCGGGTTTCATCGCCCCCTCGACGACGACGTTGATCTTCTTGCGCACATAGACATTCTCGGGTGAGCCGGGGCCGTGATACCCCTCCAGCCTGTCCAGTTCGTCGAGGCCGGATTCGGTGACACGGTAGACCTCTCCAACCACTTGCTTGCCCATCCCCTGCTGATCCACAAGGGTTGCCATGCGATGCAGATATCCACAATTGGGATTGTCGCAGAATGGTTCCTTCGGGATGATCAGGGGCATCGGTTGCCGGGTGCGCGCCGTTCCCACGAAGTCGTTCAGAACTTTGCTGTGTGCGTCATGATTGGGGAATCCCTGCTTTAGGGATCCATAGGTGAAATACAGGTAAGAGGGTTCTTTGACGGCCACGAAGCTTTCGTCGCGCCCCTGTTCGGGGTCTGCCATCTTCAGGTTGTGATCTTGCGCCCATCTGTCCAGCATGGAACGGATTTCCGGTTCGATCTGCATGCCCTGAACGAACTCGATGCACGGGGTCGCATCCATGTCATCAGCACCCAGCAGAATCTCGACCATCTTCGGCGCCTTGTTCATCACCGCCACATGCAGCGCCGTGAACCCGTGGTCATTGACGATGTTGACGTCGATATCCCGGTCGATCAGGTCCTGGGCGGCCTCATAGTCGGGCTTGCCCAGATCATGGCCGCTTTCGCCCAGTTCGCCTTCACCGCCCGCTGCATAGTGCAACAGTGAATCTCCGTGGGCCTCGTCCACGATGTTGACGCCGACCACGCCTTCGTCGATGGCGCGGAACACGCGCTTCCATTCGTTGATGTCATCGGCGGCGGCGGCCTCGCGCGCCCATTTGCAGACGCGATACTTCTGGTCGTCCAATTCCTCGAACGCATCCGCCAAAGCTTCCATGATCTGGTCCGGCGTTGCCATCATACCGATGCCCATCCGGCCGTTCGACAGGCGACCTTCGCGCGGTCCGACGAAATCGACCCCAAGCGTCCTAAGCTTGTCGACGTTGTTCTGCGTGGTGATATTGTTCCACATATTCGTATTGCAGGCGGGGCAGAGGATCACAGGTTTCTTCTGATATTGCCAAGCCACGAAGACCGAGGTCAGAAGGTTGTCGGCGATGCCATTGGCAACCTTGCCCATCGTATTGCAGGTGATGGGGGCCACGATGACGCAATCTGCCCAGTCACACAGTGCCAGATGCGAAGCGCGCACCGGCATGTCGAACTTCAAATAGCGGAAATTCCATTCGTCGTCGTCGCGGTAATAGTCGTTATGGGTGATCTTGGCGTCGATCCGTTCGGCCCCGAAATCGCGAAAGAATTTTTCGGCCGAAACAGACGGGATCAGTTTCACGTTATGCCCCGCATCGACGATGCGTTCGACCAGCTCGGGGATCTTGTCCGCCGCCGACGACCCGCAGGCGCAGAGCAATACGTTTCGCTTTCCGGCGTTTACCTGATTCATCACCCCTTTTGGGTAGCCGAAGGGGTTTTTCTCAAGGCTGGGGGTTTCGTTCAGATCGGATACCGGCAGCCCTTCCTTGCGCATCCTGGCCTGCAATTCACCGACCTGGATCATGTCGACGATGTCTTCCAGCTTTTCGCTTTTGCTGATGCATTTCCCTTTGAAAAACAGATACGGCACGTCCGGTCTTTCCCCAAGCGTCACCAGTTGCCGCCGCATCCTGATCATATTGGGATCCCGCCCGCCCACGTCGATCTGCTTGACGGTCGTTGCCCCGATATTCGAAAGAATGCTGCGCAGCATATAGGACCACGGGTCCTCGTCCTCGTAGAACAGAACCATCGTATTGTGCTTGATGATGCTGGCAACATCGCTTGGGTTTTCGGGCGGCTCGACCTCTTCGATCACCAACAATGCAGGGTCTTCGAGATCCCGCAGACCACGGAAAATGTTGCCGCGCGGTGCTTGCCAGACCTGCGAGGTCGCCGGACTCATATCAACTATGGTCACAACGTCTTCACCCTCGTCATAGTCTATGCACAGGCACCAGAACTCTTCCAGCAACGCAGTTTCCCGAAACACGTTGTCCGGCGGGCGGATCGCCTCGATCCCGGTGACGCGATTGAAGTCGATGTTGATCATCAGGTGGCGATTGCTGTTCGTGGTCAGGCTTTTCAACTGCGCCTTGAACCAGTCCTCGGAGGTCTGGATTGATTTGTCGTCACGGGTTCCAAAGCTGTGGAACGAGCTGCTCAGATGCAGGTTCTCGGATTGTCTGATATACATTTCGACCATGTCGTGCATGTCTTTGGCGGTGGCGACCCGACGGACAGTATCCGTGAACGACACCTGGGCCGCCCGCAGCAACTCGTCCTCGTCCACCCTGTAGTCGCCGTGGATGGCGAGGCTTTCCACCAAAACGCCGATCGAGTTCATGTTGGGCGTTGCCCGGCGGAACAGGTTGCGGCGTTTCTTGGGATCTTTCGCCAGGTAACGTGTGCTGTCGACGTAGTTGCACCGCTGCTTGAAGGTCTTCAGATGCGTCTTGACCGCTGCCCGTGCCGAAAACCGCAACAGGCCGCGGGACCGCATCGAGGTTCCATCACGATCCGACATGGCTTGCCACAACCGTTCGACGGTTGTCACCCAAAGCTTGCCGTATTTTTCAGGGTGCACATCCATCATATGCACCAGCCCCGTGCTTGGATTGCACTTGGCGATGACGGCAAAATGGCCGCCGGGCATATTCTCTTTGCCATGGGCAAGACCGACCTGGAAATTCGCCACCAGAATGTCGTTGTCACCGCCCAGCCGGTTGGATTCGTCGATCGCCTCAAGCAGCAGAGGCACACTGGTTGTGTCTTCGTCCATGAAATAGGCCTGAACCTGAACCCTCTCGCGCAGCCCCTGCGTGTGAATGTAGGTGCAGGCGACGTCAAAAAGCTCGCCCAGCGAGATTCCGTCGTTCACGACAAAGGACGAGGGCAATGCGCATTCGCGGAAGATGTCATTGACTTCGCAGCTGAACCCCAGCGCCGACATGCTGAGAGCGGCCGCCGTGACGCTGCAACAATTGATTGGCTGCTGAAAGTTCTGCAACTGAACGCTGACCAGATCACCAAACATCGTTGCAAAACAGGGTTGCCGGACGCTCTCTGGTATCTGAAGCCAGTTCTTGCTGGACAGATACGCCAGCCGGGTCCCATCAAGCGCAAGCGCTTCAAGGCTGACAGGGATATCCGAGATTTGCAGGTGTTCTTCATAGAAGTAATCACCGACATCCGCGCTGGCCAATGGATTCCCGTTCTGGCGCAGCTGAACCACGCCGCGCAGCACGATATACATGCCGTTCGCCGGCAGAACCGCGTTTCCGGTCACTTCGATACATTCGAATTGTGGGTTGATGACGGCTGGGTCGGCGATCTGCGCCTTGCCCGGAAGGACATCATATATCATCTTCCAGTCTGCGTCGCTTGGGGTGTAAGGTCTGGATTTGGAAATTTGATCTATGGTCACAACTGTGTCCCCCCGGAGTTGCGTTGCAATATTTCAATCTTCGGTCAGCCAGTGCTTCTCGTTCTTCGAAGCTCGGACACCGGTCATTCAGAATAAAAGACCTGCCTGTTTTCCGTACTTGTTCCTGGCAAGGGCCGTGTTGCTGATAGAAAAAGTATGAACAAAATGGCCCAATTGGCTGCACAATATCCGATATTTGAATAAAAATCACGAGTGCAGTTGCGGCAGCTGCTGCTGCCTTGCGTGGCGGAACACTTGCCATCCGCGATTTGGATTGCGCAGGGCACAGGTGCCCAGTTTCAAGCACACAATCTGTGAAGGGCTTTGGGGATCAGTCGAGGAAAAGATAATCCAACTGCATGATGGCTTGGGCTTTGTCTTCGCCAACCCCAAGAAACCTGGCAATAACCGCTTCGTTCTCGGCGCGCGGGGCCGTTTCCCGCAGGCGCAGGTAATTGTCCAGCCGGGCGGCGCGGATCCGTTCGGATTCATAGCCTAGATCGTTGCGAAGGGTCGGCAGCAAGGAAGCAACGGTTTCCGTTGGACTGTTGTCTCCGGCCAGCCCGACGCGACGCGCGTGGCCGATCAGATAATCGTCCGAGTATTCGCATTCGATCTCAAGCACGTGGGTTTTGGCCTGGTCGCCGCAGAAATCCTCGAGCGCGTCAAGATTGGCCGGGTCAAGGCACAGCACCAGCTGATCCGACCCGAAACTGTCGAACAACAGGTGCAGAACGGCGCGCCGGTGACGAGAGCGCTTGGTCAGTGTGGATTCGATCCCGCCCAGGTCCGGCAGCAACGTGTTTTCTTCGTTGAACAGGTATTCGACGCAAGGAATATCCGTTTCAGATGCGATCTGATCGACAAGACGTTTGGCGACATGCCATTTCTTGCAGACGATCACGAACAGTTCCCGTTCCGGGCCGAGTACGCTCCCGGCTTCCCAGAAGCGTTGTCCGAACCGGCGGCCGATGCGTCCGCGACCGGTGAGAAACGCGTACAGATTGCGCCCCTCGTTCGAGATCGGGAAATCGACGCCCTCACTTGCATAGAGCGAACCGAGCCGGGCCTTCAACTCATGCGCCTCGGCGCTGATCTTGCGTGCGAACAGATAATCCTGGCCCAGCAACATGTCATAGTGGTCATTGTAGAACGTGACCGGCATTCCATAGTCCGAAAACATCAGGAATGTCGGCGTTCGGTTTTCAATCTCGTTTTTCGGGATCAGGTGACGCACCAGCGTCTGAAAGAAGGTTTCATCAGGGATCCACGTGGTCGAAAAAAACCGTATCACATCCCGGCGCTGGCGCAGGAAATCCAGAATCATTTCGACGGTTCTGCGACGCAGGCACCACCATTGGCTGCCGATCATCATCTGAATGTCCTGGGGGATGTCCCGCGTCAGACCGAAGCGCTTCTGCAATTCATAGGCGGCATAGAACAGCTTGGACTGCGTACGTTCGTTGAAGTAGTGGCGATAGATCAACCGGTCTTCTTTCATGCCGGTCTTGATCCAGTTGCTGTCAAAGAAATCGTGGCTTTCGATGAAATCCTTGTCGTGATCGTCGAGGTAACGGTGCGTGTATTCAGCGGTTTTGATCGCCATGCAGTCACCCGACAGCATGTAGAAATGCGTGGCGCGGGGGAAGGTTTCCACGGCGGCTTGCAGGGCGTTCAGCGTGGCCTGCACCAGCGACCATTCTCCCCAGCCGCATCTGACGCGCTTTTTCGCAAAGGTAACATTGGGGTTCTGATCCAGTGCGGACCGAATGCGCTCATAGGCTTCGGTGCTGGCGCTGGCGTCAAAATGGATGGCCATGCAATCGCCGACAGCTGTCAGTTGTTCGGCCTGAGCAATGATGGCCTCAGGGTCCTTGTGACACAGCAATATATAGGCGACTTTTGCCATAGAGATAACGCAATATCCGTTTCTGCCTGATTTCAACCGTGATACTGAGGATGAACGATTGAATAAACAGAATAATTTTGGTTCTTTGTAACCAAAAGCTGGCGTATCGCATCGAGACTTGGCCAGCGGAGGAGGCACAGCAGATGGGGTTTCCCGGTACCTGGATGACCGAGAGCGAAAGCATGGTGTACCGTGTGGTGCCCAAATGTGCCTGCTCGACCATTGGTCAGATCATGTATTTTTCGGATCACGGTCAGTTCTTTGACGGTGATATCCATGATGCCAAGGACGGCATGCACAAATGGGCATTTGATCAGAGCCAGAACCTGATCTCGAACAACGTGCGCAATCACGCATCCTATTCGTTCACTTGCGTGCGCAATCCCTACACCCGCATTCTCAGCTCATTCTTTGACAAAATCTGCGGCATTCAGCGCAACGGCAAGAGATACCGCGGCAATCTGGTGCCGACGCTGATCTACAACTACGGGATCGAAGTGGGCGGCGACGATGGCAAAGGAGAGTTTGACCAGATCGCCAGCTTCCGCCGGTTTCTGCTGTTTGCGCGTGATACGATCCGGTGGCGGCGCCCGATGGACCCGGACATTCACTGGTCTGCGATGTCAGGCCACGTGTCCACTTTCATCGTGAACGGCGGTCACTATGACCGGATATTCTGGACAGAAGCGTTCAATGACGGGATGCAGGATGTTCTGGACAATGTCGAGCTGAAGCACCCGGTCAAATTGTCCGAGATCCCACGGTTCAATGAATCCGAAGGGCACGGGCCAAAACGTGCGCATCCGGTCGAGGACTACTTTGACGATCTGTCAATGCATCTGGTCTACGAGATCTACAAGCAGGATTTCGAGCTGTTCAAATACGACTTCGAAAACCCGGCCAACAAGATGCCGATCGGCGAAATCGATCTGGACGAAATCCACGCCAAACTGGGCGACTGACCGTGGGGTGCTCCCGCCCGTCGTCGATTTTTCTTGCGAAACATCTCCTCCGGTTGGGCCCGGCGCCGCGCGTTGCGCGGCGCCGGGCCCAAGGCCAAACGTGGCATCAGCAAAGCTGATGGTGCGATTTGGGCGCGGGAGTTCTTGAAGACGGTCGAAATCCCGGCTCGCCGCCTCAGCAAGCCGGTCCCGCAGGCGCTCAGACTTGGCGAACAGCCCCTTTTGCTGCGCTGGTCGTCAGCTTTGCATAGGCCTTGAGCGCAGTGGACACCTTGCGTTTGCGGGGCGCGGCGGGCTCCCACCCCTTTGCGTCCTGTTCCGTGCGGCGGGCGGCCAGCTCTTCGTCTGACACAGCCAGATGAATGGTGCGGTTGGGGATGTCGATCTCGATCGTGTCGCCATTCTGCACCAGGCCGATCTCACCGCCTTCGGCCGCCTCGGGTGATACATGTCCGATCGACAGGCCTGATGTGCCGCCCGAGAAACGACCATCGGTCAGCAACGCGCAGGCTTTGCCCAGTCCTTTGGACTTCAGATATGACGTCGGATACAGCATTTCCTGCATCCCCGGACCGCCGCGCGGGCCTTCATAGCGGATCACCACCACGTCGCCTTCTTTTACCTTGCCGGTGAGAATGTCGTTGACCGCCTGATCCTGACTTTCGCACACGTAAGCCGAGCCAGTAAACTTCAGGATATTGGCGTCCACGCCAGCAGTTTTCACGATGCAGCCGTCGCGGGCGATATTGCCGAACAGAACGGCCAGACCACCATCCTGGCTGAACGCGTGTTCTTTCGAGCGGATCACGCCGCCTTCACGGTCGGTATCCAGTTCCTTGTACCGGTTCGACTGGCTGAACGCCTGTGTGGTGCGCACGCCGCCGGGGGCGGCTTTGAACAGCTCCTGCGCCTTGGGATTGTTGGCGACCTTGATGTCCCAGTTGGCGATCGCTTCGCCCATCGTGGCGGAATGCACCGTGTTGCATTCCTCGTGCAGCAGGCCTGCGCGGCTGAGCTCTCCGAGAATCGAGAAGATACCTCCGGCGCGGTGGACGTCTTCCATGTGCACATTTTCGGTGTTGGGCGCGACTTTGCACAGGCAGGGAACGCGGCGGCTCAGGCGGTCCATGTCGGTCATGGTGAAATCAACGCCACCCTCATGCGCGATCGCCAGCAGATGCAGAACCGTGTTGGTCGATCCGCCCATGGCGATGTCGAGGCTCATGGCGTTTTCGAATGCTTCGAATGTGGCAATCTCGCGTGGGAGAAAACCTTTTTCATCCAGATCGTAGTGGCGCTTGGTGATCTCGACGATGCGGCGACCTGCCTCAAGGAACAGCTCTTTGCGGTCGGCATGTGTCGCCAATGTCGAGCCGTTGCCCGGCAGGGCCAGGCCCAACGCTTCGGCCAGGCAGTTCATCGAGTTCGCAGTGAACATGCCCGAACAGGACCCGCAGGTCGGGCAGGCATTCTCTTCGATGTGCTGAACCTGTTCGTCGGTGAATTTGTCGTCTGCCGCGGCCACCATCGCATCGACGAGGTCGATTTTCTTGGCATCCAGATCAGCGATATCGATCTTGCCGGCCTCCATCGGCCCGCCCGAGACAAATATGGCCGGGATGTTCAGGCGCATCGCGGCCATCAGCATGCCGGGGGTGATCTTGTCGCAATTCGAAATGCAGACCATCGCGTCGGCACAATGCGCGTTGACCATGTATTCGACCGAATCCGCAATGACTTCGCGCGAGGGCAGCGAATACAGCATGCCGTCATGGCCCATGGCGATGCCGTCATCCACCGCGATCGTGTTGAATTCTTTTGCAACGCCACCGGCGGCCTCGACCTCGCGCGCAACCATCTGGCCCAGGTCCTTCAGGTGGACGTGACCGGGCACGAACTGGGTGAACGAGTTGACGATGGCAATGATCGGTTTGCCAAAATCATCGTCTCCCATGCCGGTGGCACGCCAAAGGCCGCGTGCGCCAGCCATGTTGCGGCCATGGGTTGAGGTTCTGGATCGGTACAATGGCATGATGCTGTTTCCCTGTTGCCTCGGGTTGCATGTCTTGGGGTTCGTACGTTATAGCGCACGTACCACATGTGCGCTATAACGCACAAGAGGATTCGCGGGACGATGAGATGGACTCTGACGAAATAACGCTGAAACTGCGAGACGTGCGTGCGGCATCGGGCCTGAGCCTGTCGAAAGTGGCCGAGATGACGGGCGTGAGCAAAGCCATGCTGGGGCAGATCGAGCGCGGCGAATCCAGCCCGACCATCGCAACACTGTGGAAAATTGCCAAGGGGTTTCAACTGCCGCTCAGCGCGTTGATCGATACGATGAATGGGGATCCTTCGGTTTTTCAGACCGTCACTTTCCCCGGCTCGATCGAGGTCAAGATCGTCTTTCCCTTCGATCCCGCTCTGGGGGCCGAGACATTCCACGTCAACCTCACACCGAACCAAAGCCACGAGTCGCCCGCCCACGCGACAGGCGTGACCGAGGAGGTCTTTGTTCTGAACGGCACGCTTGAGATCCTGCGCGGAGACGAGTGGGTTTCCCTACAGGCCGGGCAGGGGTTGCGTTTCGCGGCGGATCTCCCGCACGGGTATCGCGCCGGTCCAAAGGGGGCGGCCTTTCTGAACATGCACCATTACGCCCAACACACCGAGTTTGTAGAGAACGGCAAGGCCCATTCATGACCGCATTTTTCGACAGTCTGACCATCGTTGACGCCATCGGCTCTTTCGGGGCCCTGATCGTGGTCGCCGCGTATTTCGCGACACAGATGCGGATGATGAACTCGGATGATCTGGCCTTTCCGGTGATCAACCTGGTTGGCTCGGTGCTGATCGTCTATTCCCTGCTCCAGAATTTCAATCTCGCATCGATGTTGATCGAGGGGTTCTGGATTCTGATCAGCCTCATTGGGATTATCCAACATTTCCGCCTGCGCAGCGCCAGGTGAGCGCTATCCAGCCTTGAACCCCTATGCTGCCGGGTATAGGGAAAAATCAAGCGCGCTTAGGGGAGGCTTTGATGCAGGACGATCCAAAAACCCTCGTATCCACCGATTGGCTGGCCGCGCATATAAAGGATCCGGATCTGCGGATTCTGGACGGGTCGTGGTACTTGCCCGCGCAAAATCGTGATGCAAAGGCCGAGTATGATGCAGGCCACATCCCCGGTGCGCGGTTCTTTGATATTGATGAGATATCTGATCACCGTTCCGACTTGCCGCACATGGCGCCTCCGGTCGAGAAATTCATGTCGCGCCTGCGCGCGATGGGGGTGGGCGATGGTCATCAGGTCGTGGTCTACGATGGCGCCGGGCTGATGTCGGCCGCGCGGGTCTGGTGGCTGTTCCGTCTGATGGGGCAGGAAAACATCGCGGTTTTGGATGGTGGATTCCCCAAATGGCAGGCGGAAGGGCGCGAGGTTGAAGACCTGCCGCCGGTCATCCGTGATCGTCATATGACCGTTCGGGTGCAAAATCAGCTTGTCCGGGACGTCACGCAAGTGTCCGCCGCCGCCAAGCTGGGTGATCATGAGATTATCGACGCCCGCTCGGCCAGCCGGTTTTCCGGGGCCGAGGCCGAACCGCGCGAGGGGCTGCGCTCGGGGCATATCCCGGGTTCACGCAATGTCCCCTTTGGCCAGTTGCTGAACGCCAATGGCACCATGAAGTCGCCGGAAGAATGCCGCGCCATATTCGAGGCGGCGGGCGTCGATCTGTCGAAACCGGCGATCACTTCGTGCGGGTCCGGCGTGACTGCCGCGATCCTGAGCCTTGCGCTGGAGCGCATGGGCAAGAAAGACCACTCGCTTTATGACGGCTCATGGGCTGAATGGGGTGCCTTCCCGACCCTGCCCGTCGCAACCGGAGAGACCTGATGTTCGAGAACCTGAAACCGCAGCCTGCCGACAAGATCCTGGCGCTGATGCAGATGTACCGCGAAGACCCGCGCGATCAGAAGATCGACCTGGGTGTCGGCGTCTACAAAAACGCAGAAGGCATTACCCCGGTCATGCGCGCCGTCAAAGCGGCCGAGCAGCGCATCTGGGAAGAGCAGGAAACCAAAGCCTATACCGGGCTGGCCGGCGACCCGGCCTATGTGGATGCGATGATCGGTCTGATCCTCGGCACCTCGGTTCAGCGCGGCAATATCGCGGCCGTGGCGACACCGGGCGGCACCGGCGCCTGCCGTCAGGCGTTCGAGATGATCCGCATGGCGAACCCGTCGGCCCGCGTCTTCGTGTCGAACCCGACATGGCCGAACCACTTGTCGATCCTGAACTACCTTGGGATTGAGACGGTTCAATACCGCTATTTCGATGGTGACACACGTGGCGTCGATTTCGACGGCATGATCGAAGACCTGAAGACCGCCAAGGCGGGTGACGTGGTTCTGCTGCACGGTTGCTGCCACAACCCGACCGGCGCCAACCTCAACATGGTTCAATGGCAGGAGGTCGTGAACCTGATCAACGCACTTGGCCTCGTTGCAATGATCGACATCGCCTATCAAGGCTTCGGCGATGGTCTGGAAGAGGATGCGCAAGCAACACGTCTGGTCGCGTCTTCGGTCAAGGAATGCCTGATAGCGGCATCATGTTCGAAGAATTTCGGCGTGTATCGCGAACGCACCGGTTTGCTGATGGCCATCAGCGCCGATGCCGGGCAGACCGCTTTGAACCAGGGTACATTGGCATTCCTGAACCGCCAGAATTATTCCTTCCCGCCCGATCACGGCGCACGTGTTGTGACCACGATCCTGATGGACGAAGCCCTGCGCGCCGACTGGATGGCCGAACTGGAAGAGGTGCGTCATTCGATGCTGGGCCTGCGTCGCCAACTGGCCGATGAACTCCAGCGCCTGAGCGGCTCGGACCGCTTTGGTTTCATCGCCCAGCACCGCGGCATGTTCTCGCGTTTGGGTGCGGCCCCGGAACTGGTCGAGAAACTGCGCGTTGAACACGGCATCTACATGGTCGGCGACAGCCGCCTGAACATCGCCGGTCTGAACGCGGCAACCGTGCCGATTCTGGCCAAGGCCATCATTGACGTCGGCGTCTGACTATCAGACATTCCCAAACAAGAAACCCGGGCACGAATGCCCGGGTTTTTTTGTTTTGGTTGAAGTGGGCTCAGCCTTTCGAGAACTCGGGATAGGCTTCCATACCCAGTTCGCCCATGTCGAGCCCGTTGATCTCTTCTTCCTCGCCGACCCGCAGGCCGACGGTGGCCTTGAGGATCGAGAACAGGATGAAGCTGACCACGAAGACGAAGAGACCGATGGCCGCGAAGCCGATGATCTGGGTCACGAAGGACGCATCACCGTTGGTCCATGCCACGATAAAGGTGCCCCAGAAGCCTGCGATCAGGTGAACCGGGATCGCACCGACCACGTCGTCGATCTTCATGCGGTCCAGCATCGGAACGGTCAGGACAACGATCACACCGCCGATTGCGCCAATGATCAGTGCCTGAAACAGCGACGGTGCCAGTGGTTCAGCGGTGATTGACACCAGCCCGGCCAGCGCGCCGTTCAGAACCATGGTCAGGTCAACCTTGCCGTACATCACCTGCGTCAGGATCAGAGCGGCGACGGCACCGGCGGCAGCGGCCATGTTGGTGTTGGCGAAGATACGGCTGATATCGGCCATGTCACCGATCGTGCCCATTGCCAGCTGCGAACCGCCGTTGAAACCGAACCAACCCAACCACAGGATGAACGTCCCCAGGGTTGCCAGCGCCAGGTTCGAGCCGGGGATGGGCACAACTTTTCCCTCCTTGTTGTATTTACCGATACGAGGGCCCAGGACGATGGCACCGGCCAGAGCGGCGAAACCACCTGCGGCATGCACCAGGGTCGAGCCGGCGAAGTCGCTGAAGCCCATCTCGGACAACCAGCCGCCACCCCACTGCCAGGACGCTTCGATCGGGTAGATGATGCCCGTCAGGACGATCACGAAGAAGAAGAAGGGCCACAGTTTGACGCGCTCGGCCATGGTGCCCGATACGATGGACGCGGTGGTGGCGCAGAACATCAGTTGGAAAAAGAAGTCTGAACCGACCGACGCATAATCCAGCGCGGTTTCGGTGTTGGCCAAACCAACCGGCTCGAGCGACGTTGGCGAGAACGCGCCCAGAATGCCTGTGATGGTCCAGCCATCACCGGGGTACATCAGGTTGAAGCCGACCAGCCAGTACATGATGGCCGCAAAGGAAAACAGGCCCATGTTCTTGACCAACTGCATGGCCACGTTTTTCGAACGCACCAGACCGGCCTCGAGCATGGCAAAGCCCGCGGCCATCCAGAATACCAGAAAACCGCCGACCAGAAACAACAGCGAAGTCAGGATGTATTGCGTATGCTGTGCGGTCTCGCCTGCGGCCTCTTGCGCCAGGCCCATCTGCGGCAGCGCGGCAATCGCGGCGGCAGGGATGAGAGATTTCATCAGGTTCATGTGTCTTCCTCGAATGAGTGTGATTGGGCGCGCTTTACAGCGCGTCCTCGTTGGTTTCCCCGGTCCGCACGCGCAGCGCCTGCTCGACATCGAGGACGAAAATCTTGCCGTCGCCGATCTTGCCGGTCTTGGCGGTTTTGGTGATGGTCTCGACGATCTGGTCGGTCATCGCGGCGGGCACCACGATTTCCAGCTTGATCTTGGGCACGAAGTTCACCGCGTATTCGGCCCCCCGATAGATTTCGGTGTGGCCGGATTGCGAGCCGAAGCCCTTGATCTCGGTCACCATCATGCCGCGCACGCCGGCCTCGGTCAGTGCTTCGCGCACCTCCTCCAGCTTGAACGGCTTGATTGTCGCAATGATCAGTTTCACGTCTTTCCCCTCTGGTTCTCCGGTGGAGCCGGTTTGTTTGCACCCGCAGAAAAATGCGCGACTGAACGTGGTAAGAAACGGCTCTTGGGGGCGAAAGGGCTGCCAAATGGTGAAAAGTTGCACATTTTTTGCACATGTCGGGTACATTGATTAAATAACAGGCGGTGTTGTGAGGGGAATTTTCGGAAAATCGGACCTCTACATACTCAGGTCAGCGGGGTATGGTGGCGCAAAAGAAAAACCGGGCAGAGTTTGAGCATGACTGAGTCCAAGCGACGCAAGCCGAAATTGGTTGCGGATAGAAGGTACCCGTCAAAGGGCCGTAAACCGTCGGCGTCCAAGCGCCCGGCGGGCAAGAAGGCAACGGCCCGCAAGACAACCACGCGCAAAACCGCGCGCAAGAAGACGCGCAAGAGATCGGGCGGCAAGGGCGGCGGGATCTTGCGTCGCTTTTTCCGCTGGGTCTGGCGTATGGTCTGGGGTCTGACCTGGCGGGTTGGCGCAGTTGTGGCCATTGTGATCGCTTTGGCAGTGGGCGTCGTCTATACCTCTTTGCCGGACCTGGATGCCTTGTTGGACGGGCGTGCGCGCGGGTCGGTCACGCTGCTGGACCGGGACGGCAAAGTGTTTGCGTGGCGCGGCGACCAGTTTGGCGGGGTGATCACGGCTGATACGGTGTCCCCGCATCTAAAAAACGCCGTCATCGCGACCGAGGACAAACGCTTCTATCGCCATTTCGGTGTCAGTCCGCGCGGTGTGGCAAGCGCCGTACGCATCAACCTGAGCGAAGGGCGCGGCCCGTTGTCCGGGCATGGCGGGTCAACCATAACGCAGCAAACGGCCAAACTGCTGTGTCTGGGCGTGCCTTATGATCCGACTGAATGGGAATCCGAGGCTGCCTATGAATCCGATTGTCGTCAGGGATCACTGTGGCGCAAGGCCAAAGAGGCTGTTTACGCAATGGCGATGGAGGTGAAATACTCCAAGGATGAAATTCTGACCATCTACCTGAACCGGGCTTTCCTTGGTGCAGGCGCGCGCGGGTTCGAGGCCGCAAGCCAGCGATACTTTGGCAAGTCCGCGGCCGAAGTCTCGCCGGCCGAGGCAGCGATGCTGGCCGGCCTGCTGGTTGCGCCCACACGCTATGCGCCGACGAACAATCTGCAACGGTCTCAGGACCGGGCCCGCCTTGTGATCGGTCTGATGGAGGATCAGGGCTATCTGACCACTGCGCAGGCCAGCGAAGCACGAGCGCGACCTGCGCAACTGTCCGAGGCGGCGGCTGCGCGGGCCGGGGGGTACTTTGCGGATTGGGTCATGGCCAGCGGGCCCGAGTTCTTTACCCGCAACACGACCGAAGATGTGGTGATCCGGACGACCTTGGATCAGCGCATCCAGACTTCTGCGGAAGAGGCGCTGAAATTCATCTTTCAGGAAAAAGTCCGCGAAGGATCAAAGGCGCAGGCGGCCATTGTCGTGATGTCGGCCGACGGCGCGGTACGTGCCATGGTTGGTGGGCGCAAAACACGCGTGTCTGGCGCGTTCAACCGGGCGACACAGGCGCTGCGTCAGACGGGATCGTCGTTCAAGCCGTTCGTCTATGCCACCGCGCTGGAACTGGGATATTCGCCGCTGGATACGGTGATGGATGAACCCTATTGCGTCGATATTCCGGGGTCAGGCCAGTGGTGCCCCAAGAACTATACCAACAAGTATTATGGGCGGGTGACCTTGGCCGATGCGCTGAAAAACTCGCTGAACATACCGGCGGTGAAAGTGGCCGAGATTTCCGGCCTGGACAATGTTCGGACGGTCGCCAGCGGCTTTGGGATTGCCAGCGACCTGGCACAGGGGCCCGCGCTGGCGCTTGGTGCCTCTGAAAGCACGTTGATCGAGATGACCGGCGCATATGCGGGTATCCTGAATGGCGGGTCACAGGTTGAACCTTATGGGCTGACCGAACTGAAGCTGCTGGGCGACGAAACACCTGTCATGGTCACGACAACCGGTATTGGCGAGAGGGTCATCAATGAAAAGGCTGCCAAACAGCTGACCTGGATGATGGAACGTGTGGTCTCTGAAGGAACCGGCGGGCGAGCCAAATTGCCCGGCTGGCAGGTGGCGGGCAAGACCGGAACGACCCAGGCCGCGCGCGATGCGTGGTTCATCGGGTTCACGGCGGATTATGTGGCCGGGGTCTGGATGGGATATGATGACAACACGCCTTTGTCCGGCGTAACCGGGGGCGGGTTGCCTGCCGAGATCTGGAAGGAAACCATGCTGCGCGTGACCGAGGGGATGACACCCACACCCTTGCCGATGATGGCGCCGGAACCACCGGTTCAGGTCGCCCAGCCGCAGCCCCGCCGAAAGCGCGGAGGTTTTGCCAATGACATCAACAATCTGCTTAAGAACATTTTCGGCGGCAACTAAAGCAAACTCGAAAAACTGAAACAAGAAAAAGGCGGTGCACCGGGCACCGCCTTTTGTCATTCACTCTTTTTCGTGACTTAGACGCTTGCGTCCAATGCAGACAGGATCGCGTCGCCCATTTCGCTGGTCGACACGGGCTGAACGCCCTCATCCGCCAGCAGATCGCCGGTGCGAACGCCGTCGGCCAGAACTTTCTCGATCGCAGCTTCCAGCCGATCCGCTTCCTCGCCCTGATCAAAGCTGTAGCGCAGAGCCATCGCAAAGCTGAGGATACAGGCGATCGGGTTGGCTTTGCCCTGACCTGCGATATCGGGGGCCGACCCGTGTACGGGCTCGTACATCGCCTTGGGGCGTCCATTGGCCATCGGAGCGCCCAGCGACGCCGACGGCAACATACCCAGAGACCCGGTCAGCATCGCGGCGCAGTCCGACAGGATGTCGCCGAACAGGTTGTCGGTCAGGATCACGTCAAACTGCTTGGGTGCGCGCACCAGCTGCATGGCACCGTTGTCGGCGTACATATGGCTCAGTTCGACCTCGGGGTAGTCAGCGGAAACGCGGTTGACGACTTCGCGCCACAGGATGCCCGATTCCATCACGTTGGCCTTTTCCATCGAGCACAGTTTTTTGTTCCGGCGCATCGCCAGTTCAAAGGCCGAGCGCGCGGCGCGTTCAATCTCGGATTCGGTGTAGCGCTGGGTATTGATGCCAACGCGTTCATTGCCTTCCTCGAAGATACCGCGCGGTTCACCGAAATAGACGCCCGAGGTCAGTTCGCGCACGATCATGATATCCAGACCGGCAACGATGTCTTTCTTCAACGACGAGAAATCGGCCAACGCGTCAAAGCACTGGGCCGGGCGCAGGTTCGAATACAGGTCCATTTCCTTGCGCAGGCGCAGCAGGCCGCGCTCGGGCTTGAGGCTGAAATCCAGATCGTCGTATTTCGGTCCGCCAACGGCGCCCAGCAGAACCGCGTCGACCTCTTGCGCCTTGGCCATCGTCTCATCGGACAGAGGCTTGCCGTGGGCGTCATAGGCGGCACCGCCGACAAGGTCCTCGCTCACGTCAAATTGAAGACCGCGATTGGCGCCGAACCAATCGATGATTCTGCGCACTTCGGCCATGACTTCCGGGCCAATTCCGTCTCCGGGCAGGATAAGGAGCGAAGGGTTGGACATGAAGGGTCTCCTTGCGTTTTGTTGCACAGGGCCTAGCGTCTGCGTTGCATCGGGTCAATGAGACGAACCTGCCAAAACAGAAGGAAAACACATGCTGACTCCTGGAAATCCGGTTCCTGCGCTGAAAATCGAAACTGTTGCCCATGGCAGCTTTGATCTTGACGCGGACAAGGGCGAAAACGGGACGCTGGTGATTCAATATCGCGGGCTGCATTGCCCGATCTGCATCAGGCAGATGGCCGAGGTCGAAGCGGCGCTGGATGACTTTGCGGCGCTGGGCGTCGAGGTCATCATGATCACCACCGATCCAGC
This sequence comes from Ruegeria sp. YTSC002, assembly GCF_059609845.1. NCBI lineage: Bacteria > Pseudomonadati > Pseudomonadota > Alphaproteobacteria > Rhodobacterales > Roseobacteraceae > Ruegeria > Ruegeria sp. YTSC002. Next base: position 151,045 of record NZ_JBXWML010000005.1, on the reverse strand, counting down.
CGAGCGCGCGACGCAAGCCGCCGACAAAGCCGGAGCGTCGCGCCTGCGTGTGGGTCACAGCCTGCCGCTGTCTGCTGCGCGCGACGATTGGGGACTGAACATCTCGATCAAGCGCGAAGGCAGCGCTGAACCGGACCTGTTCGCAGAGCCCGGGCATTTCTACATCGCACCCGACCGGACGCTGTACTATGCGTGGCAACAGACCACGCCTTTCGGTCGCCCGTCCATGGCGGATATTGCGGGTGGTTTGAAGTTCACTCTGGGCAACAACTATCCCGCGCGCGGCACTTATACCGGCCCTCTTTGATCGTCAGAGACTGGCTTTGAGCCCTTCGGCCAACAAATCCCAGACCCTGCGAATGCGTGGGGTCTGGCGCATGGCCTGAGGTGCGGCCAGCCACACCGGAAGAATCGGGATGTCCACATCCAGCGGCAGGATTTCCACGTCGGGGTCGGCTTCGGCAACCTGTACCTGACTGAAGCCTATGCCACAGCCCGCCCGGATCAGTTCCCAATAGGCGCTTTGCAGGTCACAGCGGGTGGCAAAGCTGTCGCGGCTGGCGGGCCATCCCTTTTCACGCATGGCCTTGATGATTTCCTGGTTCGCGTCAAAACCCACCAGGTCATGCGTAAACAGTTCTTCCGGCGTCTTGGGGCGCCCCTTCCGGTCCAGATAGGACTTGGCGGCACAAAAACACAGCGGCACATCCCCGAGATAGCGGGAAATGAGATCCACCTGAGCAGGGCGATACATACGCACGGCGATATCCGCCTCGCGATAGAGCAGATTCTCGGTGGTGTCGGTGGCCACCAGTTCAAGCTGTATCGTGGGTTCCTGCTTGCGGATGGACGCCAGTATCGGTGGCAGCAGGTGATGCGAGGCAAAGACCGATGCGGTGATACGCACCGAGCCTTCAAGCTGTTGCGATTGCCCCGCGGCGGCAAGACTGAACGCGGTCATGGCGCTGTGCATCTGCTGGGCCATCGGCAAAAGCTGTGAACCCGCTTCGCTGAGCTTCAGACCGCGCGCGTGGCGATCGAAAAGCGAGACACCCAGCTCGTCCTCGAGATTTTGAACCTGTCGCCCCAAAGTGGGTTGGCTGCGATTGAGATGCCGTGCGGCGGCAGACAGCGATCCGGTCTCGGCCACGGCCAGAAAGCACTGGATCAGAGACCAATCTGCATGTGTCAGTGCTTTATCCATTCATAAATGAATACACGTTCTGCGTTCTGCGGCAATTCCTTGCGCGAAGTGAATGGGTAGATTGATCTCAGTCAGGAGGCAGACATGGCACGATCAGCACTGGTATTGGGCGCATCAGGTCGCTTTGGACGCAATGCAGCACAGGCATTCAGGCACGCGGGCTGGGACGTGACAGAATTTGACCGCAGGTCCGATTCGCTGTCACAGGCGGCGCGCGGCGTGGATGTCATCGTGAACGGATGGAACCCGCCCTATCCCGATTGGGCGCGCGATGTGCCTGTGCTGACCAAGCGGGTGATAGATGCGGCCTCAGATACGGGGGCGACCGTGATTGTGCCGGGCAATGTCTACGTATTTGGCGAAGATACGCCGGGTCCATGGTCGGGCGGAACCCCGCATCAGGCCACCAATCCTCTGGGTCGGGTCCGGATCGACATGGAAGAGGCCTATCGCGCGTCGACCGTGCGCACCATCCTTTTGCGTGCCGGGGATTTCATTGACACCAATGCATCCGGAAACTGGTTCGATCAGGTCATGATCAAGCGTTTGTCGCGCGGTCGGTTCGTTTATCCCGGTGATCCGGAGGCGCCGCACGCTTGGGCCTTTCTGCCTGATCTGGCCCGCGCCGCCGTCGCGCTGGCTGAGATTCGCGAAGACCTCCCCCGATACTGCGATGTTCCATTTGAAGGGTATACTTTGACCGGGACGCAGATCGCTCAATCGCTTTCGCATGTCACCGGCCGGACGGTTGCAGTGCGGCGCATGAAATGGTGGCCATTGCAATTGGCCCGCCCATTCTGGCGCATGGCCCCTCATTTGATCGAGATGCGGTACCTCTGGCACGTGCCGCATCAACTGGATGGCGGCTATGTGAAAGAATTGCTGGGCTCGTTTCCCAAAACGAATTTGGAGGATGCCTTGCGTTCCGCCATTCCGCCCCAACGGGCCGCTTCATCGCCAACAACCGGGAACAGGGGCGAGGTTCTAGGGTAGGATTATGTCAACCCAGACCAGTCGATGCCTGCTGGCGCGTCGGGCACTGTCGTACAGCGTGTCACCTTCCACGGGCCAGACAATGCCGGTTTCCAAGATTTGCAGATCACTGGACGGCAACACATAGTCAACGCGCATTTCCCCGGTGGCTTTCCATTCGACTGTTGCTGATGAACCCGATGGGTCCTTTGGCATCGGGTCCTGCAACTGGGGATCGGTCAAAAGCGCGCGAATGGCCTGCTTGTGGCCTTCTCCGCGGGTCGGGTCGAGATTGGCGTCCGCAGCTATCACAAAGGGGCTTTGAGGAACTGGCCCCAGACCGCCATTCAGCAAAACCGACCACAGGCGAATCTCATCCCTGTTGCGCAGACCATTGCGATCTTCGGGGCCGTCAAAAACCGGTGGGGCAGCGTGAAAGGTCATCAGGCTGAAACGCCCATTCGGGGTTTCGATCGGAAGCACCCAATGCACGGTCGAGGACAGGCGCTGAATGTCGTGCGCAGCTTCAGACGGGAAGGGAAGGCCGTTTTTGCTTGGTAAAGTGGCCCCAGGCAGGTCTTTCCACCGCAGATCGGTGTAATCCTGAACGTCATCGGTCAGGATTTCGAAACGGGACAACACCGCCACCCCTCCGTGGCCGGTGAACTTTCCCCAGCCCTGCGCGTCGCCGGGACCTTGCGTTTGGCCATCGCCGTCCAGATCCAGCGGTGTTTCCAGCCCTGCATTTGGTCGGGCGGAAAAGTGATAGGGGAAATCCAGACCGGCATCGCGCAGTTTTTCGGACAGGGCGCTCAGGGCTGCGCCTTCCAGATCCCAGTCGATGCCTTGCAGGGCTATGACATCAGGTCGCGCGGCGGAAATGACCTCGACGACAGCCGCAACCTGCGCATCATCCCGCTGAATGTCGCGCAGCAGCAGGCCGGGGCCGTTTCTGCTGAGTTCAGTGTTGTAGGTGGCGATGCGATAAACCTCTGCCTGTGCCGAGAAAGGCAGCAGCAGCAAAGCAAGGGCGCGGATCATGCGGCTTGCGTTGTCTCGCTTGTCGAATAGGCGCGGCGCTTTTCCACGATCAGACCTGCGATGCGAAGCGTCGCCATGCCGCGCATGATCATGCTGGCGGGCAGGAAGGCCCAGGCGCACATGGTCCAGATCAGCGTCTGCGGATTGCTCAGCGAGATCGGGGCGACAACGCTGCTCATGAGCTTGATGACAGCGGGGATGACGAAGGGAAGCAGAACACCAATACAGATATTCAGGCGTCCGTCACGTTGCAGGCGGGTAACAACATCGCCGCCCTTGGTGGGATCAAACAGCGGTAGATTGGTCCACACGTTGAAGGCGCCATTGCCCGTGGGCCAGCCACGCACCTTGACCGCATAGGCAAAGCTGGCGACGGTGACCAAAGCAGCGACGTAGGCTACGCTGGCTGCGATCCGAACCAGTTCGATCAATGGCTGGCCCGCATCCAAGGGGAGCATCAGCACGATCAACCGAACCGGGGAATAGGGGAAGTCCGCGACATTCGCGACGGCCAGACCCACAGCGTAGGCAAACGTGGTCAGTTCAGTCGGTTCATAGGCGTTTTTGCAAACCAGCGTCAGAAAGGTGACCATCGACATCAACCCGACAAATCGCAGGCGGTTCACCGGTGGAGCATCGCGAAATTCAATAAAGCTGGGAAAGGCGGAATTGTACTCGGCGAACGTCAGGATGAACGCGAGAATCGCGAGGAAGACCAGAATCTCGGTCCCGTTCGTCGATGATACAGGCAGGTACAACGCGGGTGTCAGCACCATCAGTGCCACAAGTATTCCGCGTATCGCCGCCCCTGTTGTGCGCGCAATCACTATCCGAACCCTTTTTCAAACCGGATAAGCCGATCTTCGCCGACTTACATTCCAACTTGTTCCCATCGTCTCGAGTTTTGACGGATGCCTCTTTAGCGCCAACATGGACGATAAGCGGCATTTCGCTCAAGACAGGGTGCAGAAAACACGTGATTTCGGGCAAAATGATGGCGCAACTGGTGCGGGATTGCATCATTTTCGACGCAAATCCGACGTGTATCTCAAAGTGAGATCAAGATGTTGTGGTTCTGTGAAAATCAACCCCAAGAATGAGAGCGGGGCCGCCTTGGCGACCCCGTTAGGTTGTATGTCCAAAGAATCGGCTCGGGCCTTACACCCAGGGGCGGGCCTGACTTGCGTGATCCTCGAATTTGTCGATGTGGTGATTTTTCTCCATGGTCAGACCGATGTCGTCCAGACCGTTCAGCAGACAGTGCTTGCGGTGCGGGTCGATGTCGAATTCGATCACGACCCCGTCCGAAGTGGTGATCTGCTGATCTTCCAGGTGCACGGTCATGCGGGCGTTCTCACCCTTATGGGCGTCTTCCATCAGGATCGCGTGATGTTCTTCTTCGACCACGATCGGCAGGATGCCGTTCTTGAAGCAGTTGTTGAAAAAGATGTCGGCAAAGCTGGTCGAGATCACGACCTTGATGCCGAAATCCTTGATCGCCCATGGCGCGTGTTCGCGTGACGAGCCGCAGCCGAAATTGTCGCCGGCGACCAGAATTTCGGCCTCGCGATAGGCGGGCTTGTTCAGGACGAATTCTTCATTCTCCTGCCCGTCATCATGATAGCGCATTTCATCAAACAGCACGACGCCAAGGCCGGACCGTTTGATGGTTTTCAGATGCACTTTGGGGATGATCATATCAGTGTCGATGTTGATCAATGGCATCGGGGCGGCCACCCCGTGGACTTTTTCAAACTTTTCCATGTCTACACTCCTGCAGGAGAGGGCCGCGCCCGTGTCCTGCGATTAAGCTTCTTTCGCTTTGGTTGTTTCGTCCTTGGGTACGTTTTTCAAGAAGAGCGCCATGAACACCAATCCGAACCCGTTGAACAGCATCTCGATTCCCAGCAGGATACCCAGAAGGCTCAGCAAGGCGGCGGGTTCGCTGCTTGCGTAAGACCAGATGATACCTGCGAGGATGATCGACAAGATGCCCGAGATCATCGTGGGCCAGAAAAACTGTGTTCCTTTCATCTGGAACGACAGAATGACCCGTGCAATGCCGCCCGCCATGAACAGGATCAGCATCACGGTCGCCAGCGTCAGCGTTCCCTGTAGCGGGTGATCCAGAAAGGACCAGCCCAGGAACAGCATGACCGCGCCCATGATGAGTGACAGAATCTTGTTGCCGGTGCCTTCGACGGTGAAACCGCCGACCACCTGCAACGCGCCCGCAATCAGCAGTAGCGCACCGGTCACGACCGTTACGGCAAGCGAAGCCGCAATCGCATTGCCCAGCGCAAAGATGCCGAACGCTATCGATAGAAGCCCCAACAGGAGCCATTTAATCCAGTCACTCATGTCTTCAATCCCTCAAATATCTAGATATGAGGGCAGCTTACATCAATTCACGGACGTCTGTCAGCCGTCCCGTGATTGCCGCTGCGGCAGCCATTGCCGGGCTCAGCAGGTGTGTGCGCCCGCCGCGACCCTGACGGCCCTCGAAGTTACGGTTCGAGGTGGCGGCACAGCGTTCACCCGGTTGCAACTGGTCCGGGTTCATCGCCAGACACATCGAACAGCCTGCCAGACGCCATTCGAACCCGGCCTCTTTGAAGATGTCGGCCAGGCCTTCTTCTTCGGCCTGGGCGCGGACCAGCCCCGAACCAGGCACGACCATGGCGCGCATCCCGTCCTTGATCTTCTTGCCTTTCAGGATTTCGGCCGCGGCACGCAGGTCTTCAATACGTCCGTTGGTGCAGGACCCGATAAAGACGGTGTCGATTTCGACATCGCTCAGCTTCTGACCGGCTTTCAGACCCATATACTCGATTGACCGGCGGGCCGCCTCGACCTTGCCGCCTTCGAAATCCTCGGGGTGCGGCACGGTTGCCGTGATCGGCAGAACATCCTCGGGGCTGGTGCCCCAGGTGACGACGGGCGCGATGTCTTCGCCACGCAGGGTGATGACCTTGTCGAAATGCGCGTCTTCATCGGTATAGAGCGTTTTCCACCAATTCATCGCGGCTTCCCACTGCGCACCTTTCGGCGCATGCGGACGGCCTTTGACATATTCGAACGTGGTCTCATCCGGTGCAATCAGTCCTGCGCGTGCGCCGCCTTCGATGGCCATGTTGCAGACGGTCATGCGGCCTTCCATCGACAGGTTGCGGATGGCTTCGCCGCAATACTCGATGACATAGCCGGTGCCGCCAGCAGTGCCGGTCTTGCCGATCACGGCCAGGGTGATGTCCTTGGCGGTCACGCCCGGCTGCAATTTGCCGGTGATTTCCACCTTCATGTTCTTGGATTTCTTCTGGATCAGGGTCTGCGTGGCCAGAACGTGTTCGACCTCGGACGTGCCGATGCCGTGGGCCAGCGCGCCGAAGGCGCCGTGGGTGGCGGTATGGCTGTCGCCGCAGACAACGGTCATGCCGGGCAGGGTCCAGCCTTGCTCGGGGCCGACGATGTGCACGATGCCCTGACGGACGTCATTCACCGGGTAATAGTGAATGCCGAAATCCCGGGCGTTCTTGTCCAGTGCTTCGACCTGAATGCGCGATTCGGGGTTTTCAATACCGTTCACCCGGTCCGGTGTGGTGGGTACGTTGTGGTCCGGTACGGCGATTGTCTTTTCCGGTGCGCGCACCTTGCGGCCCGCCATGCGCAGACCTTCGAAGGCCTGCGGGCTGGTGACTTCGTGCACCAGATGGCGGTCGATATACAGCAGGCAGGTGCCATCATCGGCTTCGTGCGCGACATGGGCATCCCAGATCTTGTCATAGAGTGTTTTGGGGGACATCGGTCCTCTCCCGTATGTAATGAGAAATGGCTGGCGAGTTGGCTCAGGCGACGGGTAGGCGTGCCAGGACCGTGCGGGCAGCCCCAAAGAACCGTTCGCGCAGACGCGCGCGGTCTTCCAGATTCTGTTCTTGGGCCACATTGAGTCTCATGCGGTCCAGATATACTGCGCCCTTGCTGCAATCAAGGTTCAAAACCGGTGTCAGGCTTGCAACGCCCGGCGTTGCTGTCCAAGCTGCGGTGCAGGAGGCGCGCATGAACCAAGATCTGATCCCCGGCTCACTGTCTGACCTTTACAACAACATGGTCGCGGGGTTCTCTTCGGAATTTCAGGAACTGATAGAGTTGGTGATTACGCCGGGCTGGCGGCAGTATCAGTTGATCATCATCCTTTTTCTTTGGGCGCTGGCTTTCCTTCTGAAAACTCTGACACAGCCGCGATGGGATGCCTGGACGCGTGCCCGCACCGGATGGCCGAAATGGCGGCTTCGCATCATGGTGCAGATGATGCAGCGGCTGACACTGGTCTATTTCGTGCTGCTGTCCTGGTTCCTGTATCAGGTTATGCAGCATGTCACCTGGCCTTCGCGCAGTTACCTCATTGGGATCATTGCAACTCTGGCAACTGCGTGGCTGGCTATCGCATTGGTCGCGAGGCTTGTCCGCAACCGGACGCTGCGCCGGATATTCAAGTGGGCAATGTGGGTCTATGCAACGCTTGTTGCGTTGAATCTGACGGATGACGTGGCCGAATTCCTCGATGGGGTCGCGATTTCCGTCGGGGAACTGCACATTTCTGTGCTGGGCATTCTCAAGGCCATCCTGCTGATCGGAGTCCTGTTGACGCTGGCCCGCATCGGCACGCGCGCGGCCGAGCGTGGCTTGCAGAGCAATGACGACATCACCCCGTCCATGCAGGTGTTGTTGGCCAAGGGAATTCAGGTGCTGCTGTACGGTGCGGTCTTTCTGGCCGCGATCCGCACGCTGGGCTTCGATCTGACCGGCATAGCGCTGCTGTCGGGCGCAATCGGAGTGGGCATCGGGTTCGGCCTGCAAAAAGTGGTGTCGAACCTGATCTCGGGGATCATCATTCTGATGGACCGGTCGATCAAGCCGGGCGACGTGATCTCGCTGGGTGACACGTTCGGTTGGATCAACGCGCTGGGCGCACGCTATGTCTCGGTCGTCACGCGGGACGGGCGGGAATACCTGATCCCGAACGAGGACCTGATTACCAACCAGGTGGTCAACTGGTCGCATTCCGACAAATTCGTACGGTTGGATCTGGATTTCGGCACCAGCTATGAGGATGATCCCCACAAAGTGCGTGCAACCGCGATCCGGGCTGTAAAGGCGGTGACCCGCGTGCTGAGTGGCGGAAAACATGAACCGGTTTGCCATATCACCGGCTTTGGTGACAGCAGCGTGGATTACGTTCTGCGGTTCTGGATCAGCGATCCGACCAAGGGGCTGACCAATATTAGGGGTAATGTCTATCTTGCGCTATGGGATGCGTTTCAGGACGAAGGCATCTCGATCCCCTTCCCGCAGCGCGAGGTTCGGATTTTGCCCGAAAACGCAAACATGCAACAAATCGCAGAAGAGTGATCACCTGTGGACGGGGCCGGACGCGCTTTCATTGAAATGTTGCATTCCCCTTGTTACCTTATTAGTACCCCGGCGCCGGGGTTTGGCGGCGCGCAGCAAAGGAGGACTATGTCCTGTCTCTACATACACAGGCGGGTTTGCCCGCCGAAGACGGGGCCGGTGTAATGGCCCGCTCTCAGTCAATCAGCGACAAGCTGCTTGAGCGTATCCTTTCCTCACTTTCCGATGACAAGGCCGAAGACGTCGTGCAGATCAACCTGCAAGGCAAGTCGTCTGTCGCGGATCACATGGTGATTGCTTCGGGTCGGTCGACCCGTCAGGTCTCGGCCATGGCGGAAAAACTGACGGATCGCATCAAGCAGGAATTCGGTTTCACCTCGAAGGTCGAAGGCAAGGATGCCGGCGACTGGGTGCTGATCGATACGGGCGACGTGATCGTCCATATCTTCCGCCCCGAAGTGCGCGAATTCTACCAGCTGGAAAAGATGTGGCTGCCTCAGGGCGGCAGCGCCTCGGCGAACTGAGGCGCCATCCCGGCCCGTATTGAGGGGCCGGAGGCGAGAGAGATATGCGTATCAGCATAGTTGCGGTCGGGCGATTGCGCGCCGGACCGGAGAAATCCCTGCTTGATGATTACCTGACCCGCTTTGACCGGACCGGCCGTGGCCTGGGTCTTGGTCCTGCGAAGGTGATCGAGGTTGAAGACAAGAAAAACGCAGGCATGGGGGCCGAAGCCGCGTTGCTGCGCAAGGCGCTGCCCAAGGGCGCGGTGATCTGTACGCTGGACGAGCGCGGGCGCGTGATGTCTTCGCCCGATTTTGCCAGGAAACTGGGTGGTTGGCGCGATGCGGGGCGGCAGGATCTGGCGCTGATCATCGGCGGGGCCGACGGAATAGACCCTGCTTTGCGGGCAGAAGCCGACTTTTCCCTCTCGTTCGGGTCGATGGTCTGGCCTCATATGCTGGTCCGTGTGATGCTGGCCGAGCAACTGTATCGGGCCGCGACCATTCTGTCGGGCGGTCCCTATCACCGGGTCTGACATGGCGCAGCTTCTGATCGTTTACCACTCGCGCACTGGCGGTGCCCGGCAGATGGCCGAAGCGGCGGCTGAAGCAGCGCGGGGTGAGGCGGACACGAAACTCGTTCCCGCGGATCAGGCCGGGCCTGAAGATGTACTGGCCGCCGACGGCTACATCTTCTGCGCGCCAGAAAATCTGGCGGCGATTTCGGGCCTGATGAAGGAATTTTTCGACCGCTGCTATTACCCGGTGCTGGGAAAGATCGAAGGTCGCCCTTATGCGCAGATGATTTGCGCCGGATCGGACGGACAGAATGCCGCCCGCCAGATTGCCCGGATTGCCACTGGCTGGCGGTTGAAAGAGGTTCAGCCTCCGTTGATCATCTGCACCCAAGCACAAACGCCCGAGGCCATTTTGGCCCGGAAAGCCATTCCGGAAGATGAACTGGATCGGTGTCGCGAGATCGGTTCCGCGCTGGGTGCGGGTCTTGCCATGGGGATATTCTGAAGGTTAGTCCAATTTGACCAATGTGGTGTCTTCATTCCAGCCATGCACATTGCACCGCGCCTGAATCTGCACCTGCGAAACGCTTTCCGGAATGACCACGCCACCAAGCGAGCGTGTAAAAGGCTGCTCGGTCTCATGCGGATGGTGCAGCACACGCATTCCCAGCTCATTCCCGTCCATGTCCAGAACGCGCCAGCCGTCGGCGTAATGATCCCAGCCTGTATCGGGATGCCGGATCGTCACGTCGAACCGCCATGTGTCACCTGTGGCACTGGCGCGGACCTGTTCGACTGTCGGCGGGTCGGCAAGGGCTGGGGCAGCCAGAAAGGCACTGAGAATCACATATCGCATGGATCGAACGTACGGTGTAACGCGGCGCATGGGGATCACGTCTCTGTGTTTGAGGTTTGGGCCATGAGGATCGCGCGGGACTGCGATGCAAACTCGCGGCGATACAGGACACCGAATGTGATCATCGTGCCCAAAACCAATGCCATCGGCCCAAGAAACCATGCCAGCGAAGCAAGGGCGAAATAGGTGGCGCGGAGACCACGGTTGAAGCTTCGGGCGGCGGTCACGCAGATCTCGGCCGCCTGACCGGCCCGAGGATAGGCGTTCGGGTCTTCGGGGTCGTTGGGGACCGAGGCCATCAACACGGCGCAGTAGCCAAAAAGACGATGTGCCCAGACGTATTTCAGAAAAGCATTGGCCAGCAGCAGGACGACGACAAGAATCTTGATTTCCCAGACCATCGCCGGAGCGCTGCCGATGGCAAGATCCGTAGCCACCCCGGCCAATCGCTCGGTATTGCCCAACAGGGCCAGGCCACCCCCGATGGCAATCATCGTGGTTGAGGCGAAAAAGGTACTGCCTTGACGCATGGCGGCCACGACCTGAGCGTCGAACATGCGTGGCTGGCGCGTCACCATCTCGTGCATCCAGCCGCGGCGGTAGCCATCCATCACAAGGGCGACGGACGGCTTTTGTGGTGACGGGTGTTCGATCTTCCATCCGATCCACAGCCACGCACCCAGCAATATTGCGATGGCAGCATAATCCAGAGGGGAAAACAGGGCGGCACGTTCGATCCAGGTCATGGTGCGACAGTACGATCGGAGATCGGAACTTGCCAGTGCGGTAAATTGGTAATATTATTTTACCAAAGGGAGGGACGCCATGGAAATGCCAAAGCCAAGCCCGGACGTACTGAACCGGAAAGGCGCGATCGTTTCGCGGCTGTCGCGGGTTCTGCCAGATACGGCAATTATCCATGATCCGGTTGAAACCCGAGCCTATGAATGCGATGCCCTGACGGCTTACAAATGCCCTCCGATGCTGGCCGTGCTGCCGTCGAGCACGCAGGAAGTCTCGGACGTTTTGCGCATTTGCCATGAAGAAGGCGTGCCGGTCGTGCCGCGCGGTGCGGGTACGTCGCTGGCCGGCGGGGCGTTGCCGACGGCCGATTGCGTCATTCTGGGCGTCGCGCGGATGAATGAGGTGCTGGAAGTTGACTATGACAACCGTTTCATCAGGGTGCAGACGGGGCGCACAAATCTGAGCGTCACCGGTGCGGTCGAGGAAGAAGACTTCTTCTATGCGCCGGATCCGTCTTCGCAACTGGCCTGTGCCATTGCCGGCAATATCGCGATGAATTCAGGTGGTGCCCATTGCCTGAAATATGGTGTGACAACGAACAACCTTCTGGGCGTGACCATGGTGATGATGGATGGCAGTGTTGTCGAGATCGGCGGCGCGCATCTGGATGCGCCCGGGCTGGACCTGTTGGGCGTCATTTGCGGCTCGGAAGGTCAGTTGGGCGTGGTGACCGAAGCGACACTGCGCGTTCTGCGCAGACCCGAAGGCGCCCGGCCGGTTCTGATGGGGTTCGACGATAACGAAGTGGCGGGCCGGTGTGTCTCGGACATTATCAAATCGGGTATTCTGCCGGTTGCGATCGAGTTCATGGACACGCTGTGCATAAAAGCATGCGAAAACTTTGCGCATGCCGGATACCCCGACTGCCATGCGCTGTTGATTGTCGAAGTGGAAGGGTCTGAAGCGGAAATCGACCATCAGCTATCGAAAATCATCGAGATCGCCAAACGCCACAACCCGGTCGAACTGCGAGAAAGCCAGTCTCCCGAAGAAAGCGCAAAAATCTGGCTTGGTCGGAAATCGGCCTTCGGCGCCATGGGGCAGTTGAACGATTACATGTGCCTGGACGGTACGATCCCGGTGTCGGCCCTGCCGACGGTGCTGCGCCGCATCGGTGAGTTGAGTGAAGAATTCGGTCTGCCTGTCGGGAACGTTTTTCACGCAGGGGACGGGAACATGCATCCGCTGATCCTTTTCGATGCCAACAAACCGGGTGATCTGGAAAAATGCGAGGCATTCGGGGCCGAAATTCTGAAACTATGCGTGGACGAAGGCGGTTGTCTGACCGGTGAGCATGGCGTGGGCATCGAGAAGAGGGATCTCATGTCGCATCAATATGCCCCTGTCGATCTTGAGGCGCAGATGGCGGTCAAAGATGTGTTCGACCCCAAGTGGCTGCTGAATCCTGCGAAAGTTTTCCCTTTGGATGTGTCTCGGGCGCGGCGCATTGCGGCGGAGTAAGGGGGCTCTGCCCCCTTGCCCCCGGAGTATTTTGGAAAAGATGAAGCAAATGAGACCTGAGACGGAAGCTGAATTGGCCGAACTTGTGGCCGGGCTGAGCGGTCCGGTGCGGATTGCCGGAGGTGGTACGCGCGGTGTGACCGGGAGGGAGCCCGAACTGAAGGTATCCGGGCTGAGCGGTATTACCCTCTATGAACCCGGGGCGCTGACACTTGTGGCAAAGGCGGGTACACCGCTGGCTGAGATTGAGGCGGCGTTGGATGGGGAAGGGCAACAACTGGCCTTTGAACCGATGGATCACCGGGGTTTGCTGGAGACTCGGGGTGAGCCGACGATTGGCGGTGTTGTGGCGGCCAACATCTCGGGCCCGCGGCGGATTCAGGCCGGGGCGTGCCGGGATTACCTTTTAGGAGTGCGCTTTGTCGACGGGCGCGGGCAGGTGATCAGGAACGGCGGGCGGGTGATGAAGAACGTCACCGGCTACGATCTGGTCAAGCTGATGGGTGGGTCTTGGGGCACTTTGGGCGTTCTGACCGAGGTGTCGTTGAAGGTGCTGCCCAAGCCGGAGCGAAGTTCAACCCTTTCCGTTGCAGTCTCAGACATCGGCGTTGCTGTGCGGGTTCTTTCGGCAGCACTGAAATCTCCATTTGAGGTGACGGGCGCGGCCTATGACCCAAATCTTGAAAAAGCCTTGATTAGGGTCGAAGGTTTTGTGGATTCGGTTGCATATCGGACAAGCAGATTGACAGCTGAGTTGGAAGGTTTTGGGGACGTTGCTGAGGAAAGCAAGTCCGAGGCGCTTTGGGCTGGAATACGTGACGTTCACCCATTTCAGGGCAAGGAGGGGGACGTCTGGCGGCTTTCGGTAAAACCGGGTGACGCGGCGGAGATTTCGGCGCGCGCCGAAGCGGATCAAGCGCTGTTTGACTGGGGCGGTGGTCTTGTTTGGCTGCGGGTCCCGGCTGGCACGGATGTGCGTGCCCGGCTTGGTGCGTTTTCGGGTCATGCAACTTTGGTACGATCTGACCACGCGACGTTCGGAAAACTGGGGCGGTTTCATCCGGAATCCACATCAATATCGGCTCTGACAAAGGGCTTGCGTGCGAAATTTGATCCGCGCGGTTTGTTCAACCCAGGACTGATGGGATAGGGCGATGCAGACAAAATTCACGGAAAAGCAATTGCAAGACCCGGCCATCCAGCGCTCGAACGAGATTCTGCGCAACTGCGTCCATTGCGGATTTTGCACGGCCACGTGCCCGACATATCAGGTGCTGGGAGATGAGCTCGACAGTCCGCGTGGGCGCATCTACCTGATCAAGGACATGCTGGAAAACGAGCGTGTGCCCGACGAAAAGACGGTCAAGCACATCGACCGCTGCCTGTCCTGTCTGGCCTGCATGACCACCTGCCCGTCAGGCGTGCACTATATGCATCTGGTCGATCATGCGCGCGAATACATCGAGGCAAACTACAAGCGCCCGCTGACGGATCGTGCGTTGCGTTGGGTTCTGGCGCAGATCCTGCCCTATCCCATGCGATTCCGTTGGGCCCTGATCGGGGCCAGGCTGGGCCGTCCTTTCCGGTTCCTGATGCCTGATGCCCGGCTGCGCGCGATGTTGGACATGGCGCCCAAGCATATCCCGCCTGTCAGCCGCAACGATGATCCGCAGAGTTTTGTGCCCGGCGGCGAACGAAAAATGCGGGTGGCGCTGATGACGGGCTGCGCGCAAAGGGCGCTGAACACCGATATCAATGACGCCACGATCCGCCTGCTGACTCGATTGGGGTGCGAGGTCGTGATCGCCGAAGGTGCCGGGTGTTGCGGAGCTTTGACCCATCACATGGGCAAGGTGCAAGACAGTCATATGGCGGCAAAAGCCAATATCAGAGCCTGGAAACGGGAAATGGACGGTGAGGGGTTGGACGCCATAGTCATCAATACCTCCGGCTGTGGCACCACCGTGAAAGATTATGGACACATGTTTCGCAATGACCCGCTGGCCGAAGATGCGGCGCGTGTGTCTGCAATCGCCATGGATATCAGTGAACTTCTGATCAAGTTGGATCTGCCGACGGGCGAAAACCAAAACCTGACCGTCGCCTACCATGCGGCCTGTTCGTTGCAGCATGGGCAGAAGATCAAATCCTATCCCAAAGATTTGCTGAAACACGCGGGTTTCTCGGTTGTCGAACCCGCCGACAGTCATTTGTGCTGCGGCAGCGCGGGAACGTACAACCTGATGCAGCCGGAAATATCGGGCCAGTTGAAACAGCGAAAAGTCAGAACACTTGAGGCGAAAAAGCCTGATATCATTGCCGCCGGCAATATCGGGTGCATGATGCAGATCGGTTCTACTACGCAACTGCCGATTGTTCATACGGTAGAGTTGCTGGACTGGGCGACGGGCGGGCCAAAGCCACCGGCCTTGCACAGAACAGGCAACGCCGTTCCCGTCCTGCGGTGAATCGTGCTGATGCCAGCGCGCATCATTTTCCAGGGAAATACCTTTGGTGCCTGACCGCCCTATTTTCGCCCAACGCGGCACGTAGGACAAAAGCTTCGAAGTGAGTCTCGGAGAACCGCGTGCGCAACTGGATCAAGGCGATCGTGCTCTGTGTCTTGCCATTGGCGGCCACGGCGCAGGACACCGGGCTGGAAAGCCTGGATACGTCGGATTCCGGGCGCGAGTGGATGGCTGTCGGGCGGTTGGATATCGCCGGGGCAGGGTTTTGCACCGGAACGCTGGTGTCGCCGACCCTTGTACTGACTGCGGCGCATTGCCTGTTCGACAAGAGATCCGGTCAACGGATCAACCCCGCAGATATCGAGTTTCTGGCCGGGTGGCGTTTGGGACGTGCGTTGGCGTATCGGACCGCGCGCCAGGCTGTGATCCATCCGGATTACCAATATGGCGTCGATTCTACGGCCGACCGGGTAAGTGCGGACGTGGCTTTGATCGAGCTGTGGCAGCCGATCCGTAATACCGCGGTAATTCCATTTGAGTCGGGCGATCAGCCCAAACGCGGCGCTGAAGTGGGCGTTGTGTCTTATGCGCATGACCGGTCAGAAGCTCCGTCTCTGCAACAGGTCTGCTCGGTCATGAACCGGCAGGCCGGGGTTTTGGTCATGTCCTGCGATGTTGATTTCGGGTCTTCGGGGGCACCGGTTTTTTCTTTCGCGGGCGCGCGTCCTCAGATCGTATCGGTGGTAGCGGCCAAGGCCAGCATGGACGGCCAGAGTGTTGCAATCGGAACCGCGGTTGAGCATTCGCTGCAATTGCTGCGTGACGAGCTTTCTGCGGGGCGGGGATTTGGGCTTTCCTCGTCCGGATCGGGAGCGAACAAGAACATAGGCGCAAGGTTCATTCGACCATGATGAGAGTCTTCTGGAGCCTGTTATTGGGCCTGAGCGTCCTGGCGACAGCACCGCATGCGCAATCCAACAAGCGTATGCTGACTGACCGAGAGGATCTTTTGGGTTGGGAGGCTGTCGGACGGCTGGATGTCCGCGATGCCTCGTATTGCACCGGTACGTTGATCGCGCAGGACATGGTGCTGACCGCGGCCCATTGTGCGGTGGATCGTCGTACCGGGAAGACTTACGTGCCCGAAGACATCACGTTTCGTGCAGGCCTCAGCAACGGCAACGCCTTGGCCGAACGTCAGGTCACGCAAATCGCGGTTCATCCCAGCTATGGTTCGCAGAACCCGCTTTCGCACGAAGGTGTCCAGTTGGACGTCGCACTGATGCGGCTGAACGAGCCTATTCCGTATTCGGTCGCCGACCCCTTTGCGCTTCACAGCGGCCGTGTTCCGGGCAACGAGATCAGCATTGCCTCGTATGGGCGGGGCCGGTCCGAGGCGATCACCCGAGAACGGTCGTGCCGTATCATCGACCGCAGGCAGGGGCTGATCACCTTTGATTGCGACATTACGTTCGGGTCTTCCGGGTCTGCAATTCTGGCGAAAAACGGTGCGCGCTGGCAGATCCTGTCCGTGGTTTCGGCGGTAGGGACAAACGGCCGCAGAAAGGTGGGGTTTGGTATGGAGCTTGACGGGATAGTCGCAGAACTCAAGGCCATCATGCGGCGCGACGCACCTCGGCCCAAGGCGTCGATCCGACGGTTGCAGGTCGGGTCCGGCAAGTCAGAATCCGGTGCCAAATTCATCCGTTCCGGCGGGGGTTGAACTCGGCGAAATCGCTACCCATGTGATCAGTATCGGACCGCCTGAACGGGGTCCGGTGTTTGGTATTGCCCGTCCGATGCGAGGGCACTGATCACAAATCGCTCAAGAATGAGGATATGACACATGCGTACGTTTGATTTTGCACCGCTGCACCGCGCCACCATTGGCTTTGACCAGATCGCCGACATGATGGATCGCGTTCTGACCAACGATGGCGCCCAGCCCAGCTATCCACCTTACAACATCGAAAAAACCGATGTCGACACCTACCGAATTTCGGTGGCCGTTGCCGGTTTTTCGGAAAACGACCTGACCGTAGAAGTGAAAGAGAATTCACTTGTCGTGTCAGGCAAGAAAGCCGCTGAAGACAAAGAGCGCACCTATCTGCACCGTGGCATCGCCACCCGCGCGTTCGAGCGTCGGTTTGCCCTGGCGGATCATGTCCGCGTCACCGGTGCGAGCCACGAAAACGGTATGCTGAACATCGAACTGAAGCGCGAGGTTCCAGAGGCCCTGAAACCGCGCCGGATCGAGATCACCTCGGCCAAAGCCATCGAAAAGGATGTGGTGGACGCCAAAGCCGTGAACTGAGGCTTCTGACTATCCCGTGGCAGTCCACTCCTCCCGGGCTGCCGCATCACACGCCCCGCGTTCCTCCAGACGCGGGGCGTTGTGTTTTGGGCATGCGCGAAAATTGGTTCCCAGCAAATTATCCGCCTGATAGTCTTGGGTATTATGGAAAGCCGACCAAAACGTCGACTAGCAGCTATCCTGGCAGCCGACATCGCCGGCTACTCAAGATTGGTTGGTCTGGACGAAGAAGGTACCATCGCAAGACTTCGCCTGATCCGCAGCGAAGTCATAGAGCCGGCGATCGCCCGGCATTCAGGACGTATCGCGAACACTGCTGGAGACAGCTTTGTGATCGAATTTCGCAGCGCCGTCGATGCGGTTCATGCCGCCGTGGAAATTCAGGCCGAGCTTGCAAAGAGAAATGCGGGAACCGATCAGGATAGCGTCATCACGCTTCGGATCGGACTGAATGTCGGCGATGTGGTTTCGAACGGGGATGACATCCTTGGCGACGGCGTGAACGTTGCCGCGCGGCTCGAGGCACTGGCAGACCCCGGTGGTATCATTGTTTCACAATCCATCGTCGATTATGCGCGCAACAAAGTGCCTTACGATTTTGCTCCGATCGGGCCACAGAACGTCAAGAACATCGCAGACCCGGTTCAGGCCTTTCGCGTGGAAGCGGAAACTTTGCCTTCCCCGCGAAAAAGCCGCACGAAGAGGAAATCCCGCTGGCTGCCACTGTCGGCTCTATTGGTGATGTTGGCGGTCGTTGGGCTTTTTCTGACGAAACCGTGGAAGACCGGCCAATTGCGTGCCTCAGAGGCGCAGATGGTTTACCCCTTGCCGGATCTACCTTCCATCGCAGTGTTGCCGATTGCGAATTACACCGATGACGCGTCCAAGGACATGCTGATCAACGGTATCTCTGAGGATTTGATCACGGACCTGTCCCGAATATCCGGTTTGTTCGTCATCGCGGGCAACTCATCCTTCGCATACCGCGACAGAAACATAGATATCGCACGTTTTGCCGAAGAGCTGGGGGTTCGTTACGTCGTTGACGGCAGCGTGCGACGTGCGGATGAAGATTTCCGGATCAATATTCGCCTGACCGACACATTGAACGGGCGATTGATCTGGGCCGAAAGACTCGATGGTGCGATTGATGACATCTTTGAGGTACAGAAAACCATTGTTCTCGCAATTGCTCAGGAGCTGGATCTTCCACTCGACCCTCAAAGCCGGCAGGCCATCGAAAGCGTGGAAACCCAGACCATTGCAGCACGCGAAGCCTTCCAACGCGGGTGGGAGTTGTATTCGCAGTTCAACGAACAGGACAACCTTGCGGCAATTCCCCATTTTGAAAAGGCCGTGGAACTGGACCCGGATTATGGGCGTGCCTGGGCGACGCTTGCCCTGGCGCATTTGCGACCGCACATCTTTCATCATTGGAATGGGTTCGCAGGGTCAGGCGCGCAAATGCACATTGGCCTGTTTTTCAAGTATTACCGGGATGTGATAGAGCAGGACACCGCCCTGGTGCACGTCATCCGGGCTATTGTCAGTCTCAGTCTTCCGGATTGGAACAGTACCGAAGGGGTAGGCCGGGGGACGGAAGACGCCAGACGAGAAGCAGCGAAAGCCATTGCGCTGCAACCCAGTGACCCCGAGGCGCATCTGACGATGGGATGGGCCTTGATTGCAGCGGGTGAGCCCGAGGAAGGACTGGCCTTTGTGCAGGCCGCGACCCGGCTGGATCCCAATTATCCCAGCCACTACGCGCTGTTTGAAGCGGCGGCTCTGTACGCATTGAATGACCTGACGGGCGCAGCAGATGTGATCGAGAAAGAGTTGAACAGAAACCCTCAGGCAACCGAGCTGATGCCATTTGCAGCCTCGGTTCTGGCCCTGAATGGAGATCGCCGTGCGGGCAGGGCCATCATCGACCGATGGCAAAAGGGCAAGCATGCCGGTGTCATACAGGACGCTGTTCAGAATTACCTTTTTATCATCCACTGGGTCGGAGAAAACCAGCATCTGAACGCCCGGCTGAACGATGGGCTTCGTCTGGCGGCGTTGCCTCCGGAAAAAACCATAGCAAGTCTGAGGGCAGATCTGTCACGGGGGGATGCCAAAGATCAGAGGACGGCAGCCCAATCACTGGCCCTGTTTGGTCCCGAGGCAGAGCCAGCGGTGCCGGAATTGATCGCGCTTCTTGAAAGCCCGTCGGTGTTTGTCCGGAAAGAGGCAGCAATTGCATTGGGGAAAATAGGTGGCGCGGCGTCGTCTGCATTGCCCGCGCTGGAAGCGATGGTGGACGGTTCGTTGCAGGGAAAGTTCGCGGCCCGCGCAATCGAACAAATCCGGGACAAATCCGCAGACTAGCCGTGTCACCGTCGACTGGGCCGCCGCTATACACTTGTTTTTACAACGACGCGATCGCGTTTCCGGATGCGGGGTCTCTGCCCGCCGCAATGGGACAGAGACCGTATTGGATCAGACCGACATGCAGACGTATTTCATCTCCAGATAGTCTTCCATGCCGTGATGGCTGCCTTCGCGGCCCAGACCGGATTGCTTGACGCCGCCGAACGGGCCCAGCTCGGTCGAGATGATGCCGGTGTTCACGCCGACGATGCCGTATTCCAGCGCCTCGGCCACCTTGTAGACGCGGCTCAGGTCCTTGGCATAGAAATACGAGGCCAGACCAAAAATCGTGTCATTGGCCATGGCGATCACGTCGTCTTCGTCTTCGAACTTGAACAGCGGGGCCAGCGGGCCGAAGGTTTCGTCCTGCGCCACCAGCATGTCCTGAGTCACGCCGGTCACGATGGTTGGCTGGAAGAACGTGCCGCCCAGATCATGGGGCAGGCCGCCTGTCAGAACCGCGCCGCCCTTGTCGGTCACGTCCTTGATATGTTCTTCGACTTTGGCGACCGCGTCGGCATTGATCAGCGGGCCGGTGGTGGTGCCTTCGGTCAAACCGTCGCCGATTTTCAGCGCTTCCACTGCCGCTTTCAGTTTGGCCGCGAACGCGTCATAGACACCGGCCTGCACATAGATTCTGTTCGCGCAGACGCAGGTCTGACCGTTGTTGCGGAACTTGCACAGCATCGCGCCTTCGACGGCGGCATCCAGATCGGCATCATCGAACACGATGAACGGCGCGTTGCCGCCCAGCTCCATCGAACACTTCATGACCTGATCTGCCGCCTGCCGCAGCAGAATGCGCCCCACTTCGGTCGAGCCGGTAAAGGTCAGCTTGCGCACGCCGGGGTTTTCGCAGAACTCCTTGCCGATCTCACTGGCCCGGGATGAGGGCACCACGTTGAACACACCCGCGGGCACGCCGGCCTGTTCCGCCAGCAGCGCAAGTACCAGCGCCGACAGGGGCGTTTCGGTGGCCGGACGCGCCACAAAGGCGCAGCCGGCGGCCAAAGCCGGGCCTGCCTTGCGGGTGATCATGGCATTGGGAAAATTCCAGGGCGTGATCGAGGCCGCAACGCCGATTGGCTGTTTCATCACCATGATCCGCTTGTCGCGCTGATGGCCGGGAATGGTCTCGCCATAGACACGCTTGGCCTCTTCACCGAAGAACTCGATGAAAGACGCGCCATAGCCGATCTCACCGATGGCCTCTGCCAGGGGCTTGCCCTGTTCAGCGGTCAGGATTTTGCCCAGATCCTCGGCGTTTTCCATCATCAGATCGAACCAGCGCCGCAAGATGGCTGCACGTTCCTTGCCGGTCAGCTTGGCCCATTCTTTCTGCGCGGCTTCAGCCTGCGCGATTGCTCCGGCGACCTGAGCGCGGCTGACGTCTGCCACCTCGGCGACCACATCGCCCCGAGCGGGGTTTGTGACTTTGAACGTGCCATTGTCACCGTCTACCCACTGACCGCCGATATAGGCTTTGGTTACAAGCAATTCGGGGTTCTTCAGAATTGACTTCAGATCGGTCGTTGCGTCCAGCATGATAAGCCTCCGGCGTGAATTGGGTTGCGCGCACCCAATCAGGTGATGTCTCAATTGTCTATGGCCACTCTGGATGTGGAATCAATCCAGATTTGATCAAAAATTTACTTAACAAGTTAATCTAATGAAGTCACTCGATATCTGTTTCTTTCATTCGGCGGTCTCGCCTTTCCTTTTGCAAAGGAGTTTGTCAAAGTCTGGGTGAATTTTGAGGCCCAGGGGATGTAAATCGGTGTAACATTCCCTATCTTATTGGGTAAATAAAGAAAAAGAGGACAGCAGAGATGTCGAACCAGCAATTCGAAGCGTTGATAGAAGAGACTCAAGCCAAAGTGCGTGAAAGCCAGTCTCAGATCGAAGGGCTGACTTCGCGCATTGAAGCGGCGCGCGCCAAGATCGGCACGGCCGAGGCGGATATCGACATCGAAAACGCCACGCTTGAGGATGTGCATGCCCATACCGAGGTGATGAACGCCAATATTGCCGAGCTGATTATGGGCTTGGATGATGTTACCAGTGCGTTTTCGAAGGATTTCGACGAGATGCGCTCGAAATCCGGGTGGGAGACGTTTGTCGGTATCTTCTCAAAAGGTAAATCCGAGTCGATGCGGCAGGAGCGGATGCGCACCGCTAATATCGACGACAAGTTGCAGGACCTGATCGCCAAGTCCGACGTGATCGTGAAGCTGTTGGAAGGCCAGCTTTCCGTTCTGGAAGAACAGCGCGTGAAGGTTGAAGAAAACCTGACCGGTACGCTGGACGACCGCGAGGCCACTGTGGCTGAGCTGGAAGCGCTGCGGGCTGAGATTCAGGGCATGGACCCGACGATCATCACGCTGGAAAACAAGATCAGCGTTGAACAGGACGCCGCTGCGCGGACGCAGTTGGAAACCGAACTGGCCGAGCTGAACAAGCAATACAACGCCAAGGTTCAGGAAGAGCAGGTCAAGCTGGCCAAAAGCCAGACGCTGGAGCGCTATATCGAAAAGGGCAAGACCTGGGTCGACTCCCTACAGAACCAGGCGGCGACGCAGATGGTGTTGATCAACAAGCTGCAGACAGACACGCAACAGCGCGTGGTGCTGTATGACGCCCTGACCAAGTCGTTGAAAACCGCCCAACAGCAGGACGTGGCCCACCGCATCAACGAGATCGGCGTGCAAACGGACCAAGAGGCGCAAACCGCCATGGCCGCCATCGGCACCGCGACCAACCAGAAAATGGCCGACATGCTTGAGGCGCATGAGGACCACATGGTCTTCGCCCGCGACGTGCTGGAGAAAAAGGCCAAGGCGGATGAACGCTTTGCGCGCCGGTTTGCCTCGATTGTCGAGAAGCATGATAAGAATTTGTATGGCGGGTGAGGCGCTTCAGTGACGTTCCGTTCCAAAGGCAAGCCAAAAGGAATACGCTACAGGTTCAGGATAGGGATTCTCTTTGTTGTTTTTGGCGGGTTCCTGACTTTGCTTCTTCTGACAGCTGATTGGATGCCAGACCATTTGGTGATCAAACTTGTGCTGATCGTGGGTGTTCTTCTGGCAACGTTCTGCCTCTGCGTATTGTTCGCCAACGGTCTGATCAAACTTGAACAGCTTGATGAGAAGTTATTCGGCCACCGACAAAGAAAAGAGCGCGTGGATAATGACTGACCCCACCCAAGACCATGTCGGCCTGACCGACACTTTTGCCTCGCGCCGCTATTTCCGCAAATTCGAGGTGATCACCGTCCACCTCCTGCGCGTGGCCGCGACGATGGAGGCGGAGGGTGCGATCTCGAAACAAGAGGTGCGGATCGTGTCGCGCTACCTCTCGGGGTTGCTCTACACCTTCCGCGCGCTCTCCATGAAGTATCTGCTGGTCGGGCGCGATACGGGGCGGTTCTTTGGCAGCCTCGCCATGGACAAACGTGACAGCGGGTTTCCGGTGGCGGCCGAGTTGCTGACCATGGCCAATGACGCGCAGCAGGCGCAGGTGCATCTGGCAAACATGCCCTCGGAAGAGGACCTGAAAACCGACATGGTGCGAACGATCATCGGCGATCAGGAAATTCCCACCAAGCTGCAATTTGCGCTGTCCCAAAGGCTCTATTATGAGGAATTGCTGAAAGGTCAGCTGTTCTGGGCCCGTAATGATCCCGAGTGCCACTGGATCGGAAATGAGGGGGACCGACGCAAATTCCTGATCCACTGGGCGGTCTATGACAGCCAGATCAACCTGCCCGTCATCTATCTGATGCAGCTTGAGGACAGCGGCAAAACTGCCCTGCCCAAGGATCAGCGCCGCTGGCCCGAGGTTCAGGCGCATCTGATGGCGCAAGCGCTGGGTGGGTTGAAACTGGTGACGATTGCCAAAGGCTTCGATCAGGATTTCGACGACCTGCATCCCAAACACCTGCGCCGCATCCATGTGGGTCCGATGTATTCCTCGGCCTATACCGAGCAATCCGGCCCCCTGCGGCAGGTGCTGGAGGACGCGCAATCTCCGCAAGGTCAGGATTGGGCACTGGCCTGGACCACCGAAGAACTGGAGAGCGAAGAGGTGATCGAAGAGCGCTCCGGGTGGTTCTCGACCGTCGAGCGCGAGATTTTTGCGCTGGACCCGTTCGGCGGACAGGGGGCCGAGACCGGGGCCACGCGCACTCAGCGCTCGATCATCCTGCCCCAGCGTCCGTTTCAGGTGCTGGCCGAGCGCAACCCGCCGGGTTTTGCCGATGTGCGCAAGTTCGTCGTCAGCAAGACCGGGCAGGTGTTGAGATATTGAATTTTTCGCCTCCGGCGGGAGTATTTTTGAAAAGATGAAGCAAGGGCGGTTTTTGAGATGAGTTTGACGTCAGATCAGATGGAATTGCGCGAAGACGACATTCGCAAGCATTATCCCGCAGCAACCGCCTTGCTGAACGGGTTCGAGCATGCACCGCGGATTGCCAAACCCCTTGAGGCCGCCGTCGAACGCTCTCCGGGTGTGTCAACGGCACGGCGGTTTCGGTCGACGACCCCAGGGTTGGTGACGCGGCGCACGGTGCGCGCGGATGGGGTACATCTGGTCGAACGGATCGAGGCGTCGGATGATGGCGATGCATTGGTCTCGCCACCTCAGGCCACAACGCAGCAGGCCATTCGTCGGGCCATTGCCATCGCGCTGGCCGTGGCTGAAGCTTATGCCGAACAAACCCCGTTGGCCGATCTGAAGCGGGCGAATCTGGCCGGGGATCTGCCCGCCGCCCGCAAGACCGAATTCTCGGAATTGCTGACCGCTGAGGCTTTGATCACGCTACATACGTTCGGCAACGCGCTTGCCTATCTGATGTCTTCGCATCTGGGCGAAATCACGGTTGATCTCGGTGAGATCGAAGAGGTTCTGACCGACAATGGCCAGCTTGCCCTGCATGGCGCGCTGTGGGAGCTGGATCAGGTGCTGGCCAAACACGCCCCCGACGACGCCCGTCTGATCGCGGCCACCAGCGCCTATGCCGAACAACTGATGGAGAAAGCCGCCCTGCGTGCAGGGTCGGCAGGCCATCTGGCCCCGTTCCAGAACGCCGCCTGGCATATCGAGGCAGACGATCTGACGATCCGGGGGTTTGAGCCGGCCTCAAAAGCCAAATCCACCACCCTGACCATGACGTTCAAGAAGCCGAACGAGGTGGTCGGCAACCATATCGCCAAATATCAGGCCATGAAGCTGGCCAAGATGGTGATGGCCTATGATTTCGACCGCCGCCTGAACCCGTTTGCCGAGCTTGGCGGGTTCATCTTTACCTTCATGGGCGACGGCAAACCGGGCACCGGTAAGACCACCCTGATCCAGATGATGGCCGGGCTGATCAACGACTATTGCCAGAACGCGGGCTATCCGTTCCGCTATCAGAACCTGAGCACCGACAATATCGACAGCTATCAGGGCAAGTCCGGTCAAAACGCCAAGGCGTTTATCAACACGATCATCGACCCTTCGGTTATCGGGTTCGGCACCATCGACGATATCGACCAGCTGGCGGGCAAACGCGGCGACCGGCAGTCGTCAGCCGGTCAACTGGAAATCACCGCCGTGCTGATGGAGAGCTTTGCGGGCGCCAACACCGTCGTGCGCGGCAACTGCACCTTTGGCATGTTCTCGAACTACCCCGAGAATGTGGACGACGCCCTGCGTCAACGGGCGGGTGCGCGGTTTCTGGTGGACGGGCCACAGACGCGCGAGGATTACATCGACATCCTACACCTGCTGATGGGCCGCAACCATGACATCCCGCTGGGTGAGCACGAGGCCTATGCCGCGCAGGAAATCAAAAAGGCTGTCGCCGCCAGTTTCGAAAGCCACTCCCGCCCGCATGAGGACGCTCTGCTTCAGGTCTATGACCGGGTTTCGGCTGAGATCGGCCAGATGGACACCATCGCCAAGCTGGGCACCTACCTCAAGGCGATCCAGCAGGCGGATGAGCGCTTTACCGGCCGCGCGATCAAGAACATCACCGACGCGGTCAAAGTCCGCGCGATGGATTTCGAACTGCCCGACGAGTGGATGGAAAACCCCGACCTGTTCCTGTTCCGCGACTACGACACCAAGAAAGCGATGATCGAGGACCTGCGCCAGCCGATCACGGTTGAGATGGTGATGCAGGAAATCAACCGCTACGCCGACAGCGAGTTCCGCTATGCCGACAAGAGCGACGAGGTCGCCATCGAGAACGCGGTGCGCGAGATGGGCCGGATGGAAGAGGCCAAGCGGCGGTATCTGGAGGGGAAGGGGTGAATTATTTGATCGCCATAGGTCTGCCTCTACTGCTGAGCACTGTGGTTGCTGTTCCAATAGGGTTCCGAGCCTATCGAACGTCTCGCGCGGCTAAAGAAAGCGGAAAGGAATGGTTGCTTCTATTCTTAGCATATGGCGCGGCTTGCACTGTTCTTACAATTCTTGCCAGCTACACTTTGATGGATTTTTTTGTCGACCGATTTGCCGTGGACGTTGGTAACGCAAATCCCGCAGATGTTATGGTCTATTTTCAGCTACAGTTCTGGTTGATTGCAATACCCCTTGGTTTCGCGATCATTTTTGCATTTGCAAAAGGACTGAGAGCATGAGTTTCGAATTCATGGAGTACAGGTTTCTTTTTGAGAGTGATATCGCGGCGCAGCCGCGACGCGCCCGACCCGCCCCCCAGGGCGGGCGCGTTCAGCACCCACCCTCAGGCCGGGCGCATCGCTACCGTTGCGCGGGAAGGCAATTGTTATGATCCGCCTCATCGAAAAAGGCCTGATGTTCGGCAATCTCGTCCACATCTCCAGCCCGGCTCTGGTCGAACGGTATAACCGCGCGTTGCAGCATCTGGCGGGCAAGACCACGGCGCTGACGGATTTTCATGTCGATATCTCGGGCTATTCGCCGGAGGTGGGGATTGAGCTGGACGACCCGCTCTACCTCAACCCCAACGGGGTCAACCGGCAGTTCATCCTGCTGACGACCGAACAAAAACGCGCGCCTTTGCTGAACGTCAAATTCTCGACCTCGCGCGATATTCTGCGAGACTTCATCGAGATGAACGAGGCGCAGCTGTTCGCCCTGACCGCCACCGATGCGGTGGCCGGAGAGTTGGTGAACTCGGTCTTCAAACTCACCACACCGCGCGACCTGCTGAACCTGCGCAAGATCGAGATTGAGGCCGACACAACAGGCGGCACCCTGCGCAAGGCACAGCAACTGGCAGGCATGGTCGAACGTTTCAAAACCAAAGAGGACGCCTGGTTCGATGATGTGCTGATCGCCAAGATGATCGAAACCGCCAGGGAAACCGGTGACGTCACCCGAAACCCGGTGCGCCTGCGTCATACGGATTTTGAGCAGCGAAACTTCTGGACGGCACATTTCGGTGGGCTTTATCTTTTTCCCGACGTTGATCACCCGGCAGCGATTTGCATGGGTGAAAAGCCTGACGACCTGCCGATCAAATACACGTTTGATCCGTCGCAGCGGAACCAGATTGCCAAATTTCTGGACTACAACGATCTGGTTGAGCCCATCGTCAAGGCGCGCGGCGTGGATGCGGCCGCGATCCTGCAACAGAAGATGGATTTCCTGACCGTCGATGCGGCGGCGGATGCCGATGTCAACCTGACCGGGCTGGATCGCAGCGACATGCGGCGGTTGGCACGGAACCACGCGGATCGCCTGCCGCAGGCCTATCACGGGCTTGCGCAACTGCTGCGCTGGGCAAGTGATGGGGGTCCGTGGCCGCGCATCACTTCGGACCATCCGGCCTATTTCTACACGCTACGCGCCGCCGATACGCCGAACCGCGATCTGGTGAACATGCTGCTTTCCGAATTGGCCCCGCTGGACCCGCGCCAGATGTTCATCTGCCACAAAGAATTGTTCTACCGAACATATTCGGGCTGGCCCGAGAGCAAGAAGGCCTATGTGGCCGACTTCCTTGCGCGCGAATATCAGGTGGACAAACAAGGCGCCCGCGCCGCCCTGTTCGGACATGA
Source organism: Ruegeria sp. YTSC002 (assembly GCF_059609845.1). Classification (NCBI taxonomy): domain Bacteria; kingdom Pseudomonadati; phylum Pseudomonadota; class Alphaproteobacteria; order Rhodobacterales; family Roseobacteraceae; genus Ruegeria; species Ruegeria sp. YTSC002. The sequence continues at coordinate 123,056 of NZ_JBXWML010000005.1, read as the reverse complement.
GCTGGATATGAGCGGCGACGATCGCGTCAGCGATGACATAATTGCCCGGGTCGGTCCGTGGGGTTCGGTGAGGAAAGGTTGAAATGATTGGATTATTGCGCCTTTTGCTGATCTTGCTGGTGATCCAGACGATTGCCTATGTCGGGCTGTCTTTCTATTCGCGCGGCATACGTCGGCGCAAATTGGAGAACTGGTGGGACGAAAAGGGCAAGACGGGCAACAAAGAAGCCTTTGTCGAACGCGGATTGCATGTGTATGACAACTCGTTTCGGCGTAAACTGATCCTAGGTGTCTATATCGTGCCGTGGGTGGCGATTGGCGCGCTGATCTACATCGTGAATTACATGTGAGGGTTTAGGCATGGCCTATGTGAAATGGGCGTTCATTATCATTTTCTGGGGCACGATTGCCGTGATCCTGCAATATTCTCTGCCCCAGCATGACATTGTGCGCATCGTCAACACCTATGAAGAACGGCAGGATCTGAACGACTGGACCCGGATCTTCTGGTCAGAGCCGGAAGATCAATCCACCAGCCTGTCCAACCGGGATGTGCAGTTCATTCAGGCGGTGCGGGCCAATGGAAAACCCATCGTGTACCGAAATGAGGATACCGGCTGGGGATGGCCGCCGTATTTCAAGTTCGACACGGCGAACCTGTATACCGAGGCCAATGATGCGAAATCGACCAAGGAGAACCCGAAATGGGTGGTCGTGACCCATTACGGGTGGCGCAATGAATTCATGTCGATCTTTCCCAACGCCATTTTCATCAAGCATGTGGATGGCCCGGATGTGCGGATCATTCCATGGTTCAATATCATCTTCCTGACGATCTTTGCGGCGTTCGTTTGGGCGGTATGGGTGCGTTGGCGCAGGTTCCGGCAATCCCGGATCGATCCGATGATCGAAAACGTTGAAGACGGCCTGTATGCGGCCGGTGATGCCATTGAAGAGCGGCGCAACAGGTTTCGCCGCTGGCTGGACAGCTGGAAATCGAAATAGATCGCAGCTTAGGCGGGCGTGGCAGCAGCACGCCCATCCGGCTGGCTGTGCCCTTCACCTGACGATGAATTCCGCATGCAGCGCGCCTGCTGCCTTGATCGTTTTCAGAATGTCGATCATGTCCTGAGGCGAGACCCCAAGCGCGTTCAGGCCTGCGACGACCTCGGACAACGTGGTGGCCTCGGGGATTTCGGCGAGGCCGGTTCCCTCTTCTTCTTCGATCCCTGCGATTGTCCGTGGCACGACCACTGTTTCACCTCTGGCGAACGGGTTGGGCTGCACTGCAATCGGTGCTTCCTGAACCGTCAGAGTCAGGTTGCCTTGAGACACCGCAACACGCGAAATTCGGACCTCTTGCCCCATGACAATAGTGCCAGAGCGCTGATCGACAACAACGCGCGCTTTCGATTCCGGTTCAACCAGAATGTTTTCAATGCGCCCAATGGCATGGGCTGTCGAAACCGCCTGAGTCGCCGCGACGTTGAGCTCAACCGTGCCGGAATCCCGCATAATCGCCACGGCTCTGTTGAACTCGGTGTTTATCGCGGTTTCGATGCGCGCGGCTGTGGTGAAGTCTGGCTCTCTGAGTGCGAGGCGCATCTGAGTGAGAGTTGACAAGTCGAAGTCAATTTCACGCTCGACCCTCGCGCCGGATGGGATCACGCCCGAAGTTGGCACCCCGCGCACGACTGAAGCTGCCTCTCCTTCAGCCGAAACGCCGCCCGCAAGGATTGTGCCCTGAGCGACCGCATAGATTTGGCCGTCGGCCGCGTTCAGCGGGGTCATGATCAGAGTGCCCCCCAAGAGGCTGCTGGAATCGCCTATGGCTGAAACCGTTACATCGATTTGACCACCCACCCGTGCAAACGGCGGAAGGCTGGCCGTGACCAATACCGCTGCCACGTTTTTGGGCCGGAAATCCTCACCGGTGACGTTGACGCCAAGACGTTCGAGGATGTTGGACATGATTTCTTCGGTGAAGGGCGCGTTGCGTAATCCATCACCGGTTCCGTTCAAGCCGACCACCAGGCCATAACCCACCAGATCGTTGCCCCGTACACCGTCAAAATCCACGAGGTCCTTGAGACGGATTGTCCCTGCCCAAGCCATGCCGGGAAGGAGAAGCAGGAGAAGTATCAGCGCCCTCATCTCAGAAAGTTCACCAGTGAAAGGTTCGCATTGCGAACGGTTACGGAATACAGGCTTTCCAATTGAAATTGCACCGTTTGCAGTTTTGCTGCCGTCTCATAAGGATCGGCCGCGATCAGTTCGTTCCGGCTGAATTCCAAGCTGGTCCGGGCCGAGGAATTGCGTGTTGCAGCCTCTTCGATGCGGGCTTCGGCCGCCCCGACTTTTGCCCGGAGTTTTACGGTGGCATCCTGTGCGTTGGCCAGATCGACCCCTAACTGCGTGAACAATGCGGTGCGCTGATCGGGCGAAAGTGCCAATGCGCTGTCGGTGGCCAGCGCTGCAACGGCGACATCCCTGAGTGCGGCCTTGAACGCCGGATCCGTTGCCGTGATCGGCAGCGTGACGCTTTCGTTTTCCGAAATCTGCATCGGAGACAGTGTGCTGCTTGACCCCTGATAAATCACGGCGTCGAAACCGGCCGGGTCATTGAACCAGTTTTCTGCCGCCAGCCTGATATCAGCGACCGTCGCAAGCCCCGTCAACTGCGACTTCAGCGCCGTCAAAAGATCGTTCAAAGATTGCAGAGGCGACACATCGGTGGCGGTGCCGGAAAACAGGCTGCGCCCTCCCACGCGTGTGTTCAGTGCCGAGATCATCGTGTCCAGCTCGTTTTTCGCCTGTTGGGACGCTTGTTCATGATTGACGGGCTGATTGGCGGTTCCGTAGGCCAGCAAAGACGCGGTCATGTCTCCGACCGAATCTCCGAAGGTTTTCAGGCTCAGTTGCATGGTGTCGGTGAACAGGGCGGCTTCGGACGTTGCGATGCCAAAGGCGTCGAGTCTGGCGAGGCTGCGGTCGAGATCCAGAATTTGCGAATAATCCCCGCCAAGCCGACCCGAGACGTCCTGTACCCGCCCGGTGGACATTTCATAAGAGAGGGTTTCGATCTGGGTTTTGATATCTGTTGCGCGGGTTCGCAAGGTCATTCCTCGCGCCAAATCGCCGATAGAAGTGATGTTCATGGTCACAACCTCAGAAGAGTTTCCATAAGCTCGTCAACAACCGAGATGACGCGGGCGTTCGCGGCATAGGTCTGTTCGACCTGCATGAGCCGTTGCAGTTCCTGATCGGTATCCACGCCCTGCGCGGCCTCGATCTGCGCCATTTGCTGCTGGAAGCTGTTTGCAAAAGTCTTGCGTTGATCCGCGGCATGGGCGTGTGCGCCCGCTTTCGACAACAGGGCCTCGGTCAACTCGGCAGCGCGCATGTTTCCCGTGCCGAACAGCCCGCCGGGTACCGGGCGTGCGTCGTTCAATATGTTCCCGAACGCGCGCAGTTGAGCCGCCTGCCCGGGGTCACCCGGTGTTGCGGCACCCAGACCCGCGCGCAGTTTCCAACTGTCCCCGCCATTGTCAGGGTCGACCGTCGAATTGAGTGAGATCCGTGATGCAAGTCCGACAACAGATGCAGGATTGAATCGGTTGCCGTCGTCGGTGAACAGACCGGGATCTGTCGCAAGAGCCGTCGAATCCAAACCGGGCGTTTCAAATCGTTCAATCAGGTCCCTTGCAACCGTGTCGAGCTGAACCTGTGCCTCGACTGCCAAATCGTCGCGGATGGTGAACTGCGCCATCAGTGCCCCGCCGCGGATTTGAGCGTTACCTCCGCTTGTCCGCACCGGGTTGCCGTTCATCTCCAGACCGGACAACAGACCATTTGCCACGGTCATGTGAGGCTTTGTTTCACCGGTCGTGGAAAAAGTGAACTCCGAGGCCGTGCCTTCCAGCAGGATCAGCCCGCCCTCCGAGTACAGGGATACCTGATCATTGGCGCGGGGCACGACATTGACCGGGATCAGGGTATTGACCTGGTCGATCAGGACATGCCGCTGGTCCAGCAGGGCACCGATGTCACCGCCAGAGTTTTGAATGGCAGGAATCTTGGCGTTCAGGTCTTCGATATCTTTCAGAGTCTGATTCAGGGTTTCGATCTGAGCGCCAATTTTTCGATCAGCATCCGAGCGTGCCTGGCGTACGCCTTCTGATGCTGCGTTCAGCTCGTTGGTCAGATCGCGGGCCGAGCGCGCAACCTGATCCAGCCGTTCGATCGAGTCAGGCAGACTGGCCGCCGTGATGAAGGCGTTTTCCAACGAGGACAGACGAGTCGACAGCGAAGGGCCGTCATCAAGAGACCCCACCAGATGTTCGAACCGAGAGTGAAAATCTGAAACGTCCGACCGAAAGGCGAGTTCAGCATCAGAGGAACGTCTGTTGGCTGTCAAAACCGGATCCTGATGCCGGATCACGCCTACGGTGCGTACGCCATTTCCGGATATAGGGCTTGTTGCAAGCTCGAGGGACCGGCGCGCATAGCCGGGGGTCAGCGCATTCGCGATGTTTCCGGACACCACAGCGGCCCCGCGACTGGCCGCAGTCAGCCCGCCCAGTGCGTTATTGAGTGCTGTCGACATGTTCATGAGGCCGCTCCTTTCTTTGGGTCAGAGCTGGATTAACGTTTCAGGTTTGTCGTTTCCTGCAACATCTCGTCCACCGTCTGGATCACCGTGGCGCTGGAGGAGTAAGCACGTTGCGTCTGAATCAATGAGGTCAGCTCGGTCGCTACATCCGTGGTGGATTCCTCACGCGCGAAAGAAACAAGATCCCCAGTCGGGCCTTCGCCCGCATTCCAAAGAAAGAACGTACCGCTTTCACGGGAAGGCGCGTAAGTTTGGCTGTCCAGCGCGGTCAAACCGTTGGGATTGGGGACATCTGCCAGCGGAATCTGATACATTCGGCGGCTGACGCCGGTGTCGTACAACGCATAGACATATCCGTTCTCATCAACCTGGACGCTGGTCATTGTGCCAACGGCAGAACCATCTCGTGTGATCGAAACGGGCGCGAACGTATCGGACAATTGGGTTATACCGTCTGCATCCCCGATCAGGCCAATATTTACCTCCATCGGTCCGCCGGCGACGTTGACCATGACACTGCCCGTTGCTGGATCATAAGCACCGCCTGAAACAGCTGTGACGCTGGCCAGAGTGCCACCTGCCGTTCGGTTGTCGGTGAATGTCAGCGTGTATTCACCGATGATCGCGCCACCCGAGGCCGAGTCACGCAAGACCATGGTCCATTCGTTGCTGCTGCCGGTTGCGGGAACAGTTGGAACCAACTGGATATCGACGCTTTCAGACTTGCCGAGATTGTCGAAATACTCAACTGACAAAGGTTGAATGTCGCCCGGCGCGCCCGCATCTGTCGCCGTGGCCGGAAGGTTCATACGCAGTTTCATTTCCGTGGTTGGGGAACCCGACAGCTGATTCACGCTGAGCTGAATGGGTTCAAGCGCGGCGGGTGTGTCGCGCGAAACCGGTGGAATAGTGCCATCAGGTGCCGCCCGCCACCCCAGAAGAACAAGACCGGATTCGGTAACCAAATACCCCTCGTCGTTGGTGCGGAATGACCCGGTTGTTGTCAGCAGCATCTCGTTCGAGCTATTCCCGATCTGCGAACTGGGGCGCACAGGCAACATGCCGCGCCCGCGAACTGCCAGATCGGTTGAGTTGCTGGTCGTGACCAGGGGCCCGCGTTGATCAATCATGCGCTGGCTTGTCGTCCGCACGCCGCCTGCCGAATAGCTGCCACCCTGGCCCGACGTGACCATTGAATGAAAATCCGTCTCGACCCGTTTATACCCATAGGTCGAAGAGTTCGCGATGTTGTCGGAAATCGTCGCCAACCTGTTGGCATTGGCTTTCAGCGCCGCCACACCGGCATTGAGCGAAGAGGAAATGGTCATGGGTGCGCCCTTCTGTTGCGTCCGTCTTTGATGCAACAGGTAACGCGCTGCCCCTTAACAGCGCGCTAACATGTAAAATACGCTCTATCATTTAGGGCTGGCGCAGGAAGATCACTTCGATCCTGTTGTTCCGCGCAGCCATGGGATTTTCGGCGAACAGTTCTCTGTCGGCATGGCCCGTAACACGATCCATCCTTTGTGCCGCAACGCCCTTGTCTTGCAGCAACTGGCGCAATTTTTGGGCCCTTGCCGTGGACAACTCCCAGGCTGTGTTGCGCGCCTGTACGACCGGAGATGCGCTGACATGCCCTTCGACAGCGATCGAATTGACGACAAGATCCGAGGCTCGGGCGAGGATCAGGGCCAGGGACCGCAGAAAGCTGGTTGGTTTGTCAGAGCCCGATTCGAACAATGCCTGATCGTCGGTGTCGAACAGTTCCACCACCAATCCTTCATCTGTGACCCGTGTGACGATATGCTTGAGCAGCTTGTCCGAGACCTCGCTTTCACCCGTGCGCCCCAGCAGTTGCGCCTCCAACGTAGTGAAGTCTTCCTTGTTCCCTTTGCCGCCGCCCTCGGCATTCACTCCGATCGAGCCGCGGGCCTGATGCGATTCGGTCGGGTGTGTGGTCGTGGCACCCTGACCGTCCCGCAGCAGCACTTCTTCAGACAGCATGCTGTCGCCGCCAAACGCCCCGTCTCCGCCGCCGGATTCCGGGCTCAGCGGGATCGTTGGCGCGAAATAATCCGCCAACCCTTTTCGTTGCTGTTCCGTTGTTGCGTTCAGCAGCCACATCAACATGAAGAAGGCCATCATGGCCGTCACAAAGTCGGCATACGCGACTTTCCACGCGCCACCGTGATGGCCATCGCCACCCGATACACGCTTCTTCTTGATGATGATTGGCGCCGCATTGGTTTGCGCACCCATCTCCACCACCTTTTTATCACCCGACTATCGGGATAGCAGCGCAGGTCTTAAGGTGGCCTTAACACTTAAAACTGTTCAGAGTTCGCTAACGCGGCAGGCCGGCCGAAGCACGGCGCAGAATCAGGGACAGCCGGTTAAAGCTGTTTTCAATCCCTTCGGAATCGGGTTTGCCGAAAAATGCGTCCAACTCCTCATGAACGCGCACGGCCTGATCCAAGAGCGGGTCTGATCCTTCTGAATACAGCCCGGCCTTTATCATGACTTCGGATTGTTCGTAGCTGCCGACAAGTTTGCGGGTTTCGTTGATCATCTGGTTCTCGGCCTCGGACGCGGCCTCTGGGAGGCTGCGGGATACGGATTTGCTGAGGTCAATGGCCGGGAAGCGCCCGCGTTCGGCAATCTCGCGGCTGAGTACGATATGCCCGTCCAACACACCGCGCAGTATGTCGGCGATTGGTTCATCCATGTCGGAGCCCGCAACCAGGACACTGAATACGGCGGTGATATCACCCTGCTCCTGCGTGCCAGGGCCTGCGCGTTCACACAGATTGGCAATCAGGGGGGTGACAGAGGGCGGATACCCTCGGAGCGACGGGGCTTCGCCCATGGCAACGGCGATTTCACGGTGCGCTTCCGCGAAACGGGTTACCGAATCGGCCAGAAACAGGACGTTCAGCCCCAGATCCCGCAGAAACTCTGCCGCCGACATGGCCGACCACGCGCACCGTCTGCACGCCAATGCAGACTGGTCGGACGTCGCGGCGACTACGATAGTGCGCTTCATGGCTTCCGGGCCTATGGCGCGGGCAACAAATTCGTTCACTTCACGCCCGCGTTCGCCGACAAGAGCCACCACAACCACGTCAGCCTGCATGAAGCGCGCCAGCGTCGACAGCAGCGTTGATTTCCCCACACCCGATCCCGCAAACAACCCAACGCGTTGACCGCGTACAATCGGCAGCATGGTGTTGAGAACGGATAGTCCGGTGGCCATCCGCTTTCCCAATGGCTTGCGCGCCACCGCAGGCGGGGGGGCTTGCATGATATCGCGATCCTGTGGCCCGTTCAGCAGGGGTTTTCCGTCCAGCGGTTTGCCAAACGGATCAATGACGCGCCCAAGCCAGTGCGTTGCGGGCGCGAATCCAGGCGAGGGATCAAGGTACACACGGTCCCCGAGGCTGACACCGTCAGGGGCGGACCCCGGAATCATGTGGATATGGTCTGCACCGACATGCAGCACTTCACCGGCCAGATCGGGCCCTGCGCGCCGCCGCAATGTAAGCAGGTCTCCGATTCGCGCATGTTCATTGAGGCCACTGATCTCGATCAATCCTTGTGCGACACCAATGACCAGGCCGACGTGGCGGATCGAAGTCATCCGATCGAATTCATGTTTCAGAAGCATCGGGTCGAGATCAGACATCTTGGGTTCTCCAATTGGGTTCTGAAAACGGTTTCTAAAGGAATCGGGGTTAAGCCTTGATTGAAATTGATCGAGGGAGAAGCCCCGATGTTCTATGACTTGAACGTCCTTAAGACTGCGTACGCAATGGCAACCCATGCCGGGCAACGGCAGGCGGTGATTGCGCGCAACATGGCCAATGCGGATACGCCGGGCTACCAGCCGCGCGATATCGAACCCTTCCATACAGCACTTGAAACCTCGGGACGCGAAGTGACCATGGTGGCTACGCGGCGGGGTCATCTGCACGGCGGTACAGGTGCGCAGCCATGGGCAGAGCATCAGGCCGTTCCGTCGGGTGATCCAAATGGCAACGGTGTATCGCTTGAAGAAGAGATGCTGAAATCGGTCGAGGTCAAACGACAGCACGACCGCGCGTTGGCGATCTACAAATCCTCGATCAACATCCTTCGCACCAGTCTGGGACGTGGATAAGGGGGCCGAGGATGAGCGATTTTTCCCACTCACTTGCGGCATCCGCCAGCGCCCTGCGTGCGCAGGCAGCCCGTCTGCGCCACGTGTCCGAAAACATATCGAATGCGGATACGCCCGGGTATCGGCGCAAGACGGTGCCGTTTGAGACCATAGAAAAAGATGGTCAGAACGTGGTGCAAGCCGGCCGCGTAAAGCTTGATCGACGCGACCTGACACGAATTTTCGACCCCGGCCACCAGATGGCAGATGCCAGTGGTCACTATCTGGGATCGAATGTCGATCTGATGATCGAAATAGCCGACGCGCGCGAGGCGCAACGGAGCTACGAAGCCAACCTCAAGATGTTCGATCAAACACGGCAAATGTCGTCGTCATTGATGGAACTGCTCAGAAAATAAAGGACAGCCAGAATGGACATCCGATCATTGAACGCCGCGCAGAATTATGCCGGCGCCCGTCCTGCAACCCAGGCCGACCCCGATCACCCGGGCATGGTGCAGGGGCTGAAGGCAAGTTTTCAGGACTTTGCATCCACGTTGAAACACAGCGAGCAGATGTCGCAGACCGCGATGGTCGGGCAAGCCGACCCGCACGCGCTGGTGCAGGCGCTGGCACAGACCGAACTGGCCGTTGAGACAGCTGTGATCGTTCGCAACAAGGTGGTCGAGGCCTATCAGGAAATCCTTCGGATGCCGGTCTGATACGATGCTGAGCGAAGGTCTTTTCTATGACATCGTGCGTCAGGCTCTTTGGATCGCCGTCATCACATCGGTCCCGATTCTGGCAGTTGCTCTGGTGTCAGGCCTGGTCGTTGGTCTGTTCCAGGCTCTGACGTCGATACAGGAAATGACGCTGACCTTTGTTCCCAAACTGATCGCCATCGTCGTCGTGTTCTGGATCTCGATGGGGTTCATGACTCAGACCCTTGTTACGTTTTTCACCGGTACGCTTGTTCCATTGATCGCAGGAGGTCGCTGATGGACACCGCCTATGTCACCCTGTCCCGCCAGTCCGGGCTGATGAATGAAATGCGCCTGGTGGCGAATAACATCGCAAATGCCAACACGACCGGCTATCGCCAGCAGGGGCTGGTGTTCTCGGAGTACATTCGAGATATGCCGAACAGCCCCTCCCTCTCCATGAGCCGGGCCGAGGCGCGAAATACGTCAATGCAACAAGGCGTGCTGACGCAAACCGGCGGGCAATTTGATTTTGCCATCGAAGGCGACGGTTTCTTCATGGTCGAAACCCAGGATGGCAACCGGCTGACGCGAGCTGGCAGCTTTTCTCCCAATGCCGATGGCGATCTGGTTTCAATGGATGGCGCGCGCGTGCTCGATGCCAATGGCGCGCCTGTGTTCATCCCGCCTGACGCGGCGTCAATCGATGTCGGCAGCGACGGAACGCTGAGTGTCGATGGTCAGCTTCTGGGTCAGCTGGGCGTTTTCAACGTCGCCGATACGAACGAACTTGTACGCGAAGGAAACACTCGTTTCCGCACCGACGGTGCAATTGAGCCGGTCGACGAGCCGGTGGTTTTGCATCGCTTTCTCGAAGGGTCAAACGTGAATGCGATTCAGCAAGTGACCCGTTTGGTGGAAATCCAGCGCGCCTATGAGCTGGGGCAAAGCTTTCTTGAGAGTGAAGATGAGCGCGTGCGTGGAGCACTCAAGGCGCTGATGCGCTGATTTGGATGAGGAGAGTTGGACATGCGGGCCCTTAAAATTGCCGCCACCGGGATGACAGCACAACAGATGCGGGTCGAGACGATCTCGAACAACCTCGCGAATATGAATACCACCGGCTACAACGCCCGACGGGCCGAGTTCGCCGACCTGCATTATCAACAGATGGCGCGGGCCGGCACCGTGAATGCGTCGGACGGAACGGTTCTGCCCACGGGTATTCAACTGGGTCTGGGTGTGCGACCGGCAGCGGTGACAGTGCAATTGGAACAAGGCGCCTTGTCGGCCACCGGGAGCGATCTGGATGTTGCAATCGAAGGTCGCGGATATCTGGAGGTGACCTTGCCCAGCGGTCAGGCTGCTTATACGCGCGACGGCAGCTTGAAGCGGTCGGCGGAAGGACTGATCGTTACCTCTGACGGGTTTGCGGTTTCGCCTGAAATCACCATCCCCGACGATGCGCGTTCTGTTTCGATCAACGCGTCGGGCGAGGTCTATGCATATTTTGACGATTCCCCCGAAGGTCAGTTGCTTGGCGAGTTTACGCTGGCCAGTTTTTCGAACGCCAAAGGGCTGGAAGCCGTCGGAAGCAATCTGTTCAAGGAAACCGAAGCGTCCGGTGCTCCGGTTCTGGGTACGCCAGGCGAAGACGGTCTGGGAACTTTGCGGCAGGGATATCTGGAAGACAGCTCGGTTGACGCCGTTCGCGAAGTTACCGAGCTGATCGAAGCGCAACGCGGCTATGAGATGAATGCCAAAGTCATCACCGCGGTGGACCAGATGATGAGCGCGACAACGCAGGTACGGTGATGCGATATCTGGTTCTTTCTCTGGTGCTGCTGGCGCCAATTGCCGCCCAGGCTGACATCGTGGTGCCGACACGCACGATCCGGGCCAAGGAAGTCATTTCTGCGGCCGATCTCGAGTTGAAGCCAACAGATGTTGCGGATGCAATTTCAGACCCTGACCTTCTGATCGGACAAGAGGCCCGGGTGGCGCTCTACCCCGGTCGGCCAATTCGCGGCTCTGATGTCGGGCCACCTGCCATCGTGGATCGAAACGATCTGGTCGTGCTGGTGTTCAGCAGCCAACCCTTGTCGATCACCACAGAGGGCCGGGCCTTGGGGCGCGGTGCGGCGGGGGATCGCATTCGGGTCATGAACCTTTCATCCCGAACAACCGTAACAGGCCGAATCCGTCCGGACGGTCAAATCGAGGTACAGTGATGCACGGATTGCCAAAAACCCTTGTCCTGACGGCTTTTGTCTTGTCCGCATGTGGTCGAATGGATCATTTGGGCAAACCGCCAAGTTTCACACCCAACGAGGATTCCCCGGAACAGGTTGCAATGTTGTGGCCGGGTTTGCCATTGCACACCCAACCCCAGCGAAACGTCGACCGGTCCTCTTTGTGGAGCGGCGGGCAGCATTCGCTTTTGGGCGACCAGCGTGCGATCAAGAAAGGCGACATCCTGACCGTTGTCATCGAGTTGGACGAGAAGGCCGAAATTTCAAACAACACCAGACGATCCAGATCCGGGTCTGAGAATCTTGAAGTCCCCAGCCTCTTTGGCCTGCCTCAGCGTGTGCAAAAGAACCTGCCCCAGGGCGCGTCCTTGGATGAAGCCGTTTCGATTGAGGCGGATTCCTCAAGCTCTGGCCGCGGATCCGTCAGGAGAAACGAAAAACTGACTCTGCGTGTTGCCGCAACAGTGCTGGATGTGTTGCCGAACGGAATTCTTTCAATATCGGGATCCCAGGAGTTGCGGGTCAACTTCGAGCTGCGAGAGCTTCTTGTCACGGGATATGTCCGCCCGCAGGACATCTCGCGGCAAAACGAAATAACCTATGACAAAATCGCGTCAGCGCGCGTGTCATATGGCGGCAGAGGGCAGATAACGGATGTCCAGCAACCCCGCTATGGTCAGCAAGTTCTTGATTCCCTTTTGCCGTTCTGAGGTGAGACCGTGGTTGCGAAATTGATTCCCGTGATTTTTCTGATTGTTGGACTCGGCGCGGGTATTGGCGCGGGGCTGGCTTTTGCACCTGCGAAAAAACCTGAAACCGCGGTTGCCGAAGAAAAAGCAGTCAAAGAGGACAAGGCGACCGGCAAGAAAACAGGAAAATCAAAGGAAAAGGGTGAGGCGAAAAGCTTTGAATATCTGAAAATGACCAAGCAATTCGTCGTCCCCGTTGTGAAAGACGACCAGATCGAAGCCATGGTAACGCTGTCGCTGAGCCTTGAGGCGAACCCGGCAATTACAGAAACCTATTATGCAATCGAGCCTAAACTCAGGGATGGCTTTCTTCAGGTTCTTTTTGACCATGCAAACACGGGTGGTTTTGACGGGGCTTTTACAGAATCCGGGAACCTGGATGTATTGCGGAAATCCTTGCTGGAAGTGGCGCGCAAAGAATTTGGCGACGACGTGTCCAAAGTGCTGATCCTGAGTGTAAACCGACAAGACAGCTGACACTGGTCAGCCCGAAACTTCGGGCCGGTCAAGCTATGGCCCGAAGTGCTTTCTGGTTTTTGCTTTTCGGTTTGCCTGCTGAACGTTCTTCCGCAATGTTTCCACGGCTTGTTTTCGCCCAAAAGCAGCACGTAAAGCTTCCATTCCGGCCAGTTTCTGCGCGCGGGTTCGTGCCAGTTGCAGGTTCAATTGTCTCCGCGTCGCGGACTCCCAACTATTCCAGAGAACGTCGGTACCTGAAACCTGATAGCCTTCGACCTTGGTGCTGTCTTGGCGCGCCTGATGGAGTTGACTGTCCAATCTGGCAAGTTGCTGCCTGATCCGTGCCTCGGCCTCCAGGATCGGTCGCAGCGCTTGAAACTGCTTCTGAAACGCTGCGTCGGTCACTTTTTCCAGATCGGGTAATTGCGTGCGAGTCATCGAACTTGCTCCTTCGCGCGTTTCCGCATCGCTTCGGCAAACCGGATCGCGGCGGCAACAGGATGATAGTGCTCTTCGGTGATCTCCTGACCTATGTCCACGGTCGCGTGAAGTGCGCGAGCTGTGGGAGGGTCCGAATGGATCGGAACGCCTGCTTCTCCTGCGGCGGATCGGATGGTGGCGGCGATTTCGTCCACCCCCTTGGCAACACAAACCGGGGCGCTGCCCGCAACCCGTGTCCATTTCAGCGCCACGGCATAATGGGTGGGGTTTACGATCACGACATCCGCGCCGGGAACATCTGCCAACATTTGGTTGGTTGCGATTTCCTGTGCACGCTGGCGCCGGTGTTGTTTGACATGGGGGTCGCCCTCGGCATCCTTGGTTTCATCCATGATCTCCTTGCGCGACATACGGTTCTTGCGCATGTGCTCGGCATATTGCCAAAGGAAATCGACAACCCCGATGGCCAGTGCGATTGCGATCACGATGAACAGAAAGCGAAACAGCAGGTTCATCATCAGCAGAATGGATGATTTTGCCGGCGCCGCGCTGGCAGACAGAATCTCGGTTAGATTGGCCTTCAGAAACAGCGCAAGGCAGGTGCCGTAGATCAACAGTTTGGTGGTGCTTTTGGCAAACTCGAACAACCCGCCCCGTCCGAACTTGTTCTTTGCGTTCGAAATCGGCGAGATACGCGAAAGTTTTGGTTTCAGTTTGCTTGGGGCAAAGATCAGCGCGCGCTGTGCGATCAAGTTCAGCAGAACAGCCGCGGCAGGAAGGCAGAACAGCAAAGCAACAGGCAGTAGGGCACTTTTCAAAACCCCAGCAACCGGAGCATGCGATGGCCCATCCGTCAGAAGCCTTGCAAATGCGTCGGACTGATCGATCAGGACCATGAACACGGTGCCCATATGCTCGACGGTGTATTGACCGACTGTAAGCAGGGCGATCAGAAGCCCGGTATATGCCGCCACAACCGACAAGTCGTTGGATTTTGGAACCTCACCTTTCTCGCGCGCTTTCAGCAGTTTTTGCGGTGTCGGTTCGTATGACTTGTCGCTTTCGTCATCACCTGCGCTCATCTTTGCGCTCCCATCGGGTTGGTGAAGAAAGCGACCAGCGCGTCAGCCCACACGGAAAGGATCAGCGGTGTGCCTGCGAACAGCAGAAACAGCCCAGCAAAGGTAATCGCCGGAGCACCGACGAAGGCTACCATCAACTGCGGCATTGCCCGGTTGATGACCCCAAGTGCCAGATTGTAGATCAATGAGGCGATGACGAACGGCGTTGCCAGTGCAAAAGCCAGCCCAAAGCTGTTGGCGACCTGATGCAATCCCCAGCGCGACACATCCGAGGCTTTGGGTGCCAAACCTATTGGAAACAGGGCATAACTCTGGATCAGGAACTGTGCGGCCCGGACGTGCAGGTCCATGATTACCGCGAGTGTCAGCCCTGCCAGGGTTAGCAGGTATCCCATGGCGGGGACCGGATCGGCCGCCGCGCCACCCAGCAGTTGCGACAATGACGTGGACTGAGCCGCAATAGACCCTGCGGTTTGCAGTGCGAGAACGAAAAGGCGCAAGCCTATCCCAAGGACAAGCCCGATCAGAACTTCGGTGCCGACCAGCCGCACGGTCGCCCAAAGGCTGGGGTCAATTCTGACGGGAGGCGCAGCGGGCAGTATGATCAGCGTGAAAGCAACGGAAGCACCAAGCTTTACCCGTGTCGGAATACTACGTTCACCGAAAGCTGGGAGCAGCGAGACAAGAGCGGAGACGCGCAGAAACACGACAAAGGCCTGCCACATTGCTTCGGCCAGCTGCGACAGCATTTCTGGCGGCAGGGCAATCACGCTGCAACAGTTCCGACCAAGGCAGGTTTGGCTTCCAGCCCGATTTCTTCGAAGGACAAAACCGGGTTGGACACGCCGCGTGCCTGCATGACGGTGCGCAGCAACCGACGGCGCCGGGTCGAGGTCACGACAGCCGGAAACAGGCCGTTGTCAGCGGATTTGGCGATGCTGCTTACAACTCCGTCGGCCAGTTTGTTGAACACGTTCGGGGGCAGCGCGACGTCCATGCCGGTATTTGGGGCGTCGATCTGGTAAGAGGCGAATGTGTCCTCCCATTCCGGGGCCAACTGGATCAGAGGGATCGAACCATCCTCGCGCTTCATGTCCGCGACCAGCTGAAAGCCAAGACGCTGACGCACCAGTTCACAGATGCCTTCGGGCTGGGTTGTGGTCAGCCGCGCCTCGGCGACACTTTCAAGGATCAGCGCCATGTTCCGGATCGACACACGTTCGTCAAGCAGCAGGCGCAGAACCGCGTGCAAAGTGTCGATCGGCACTTTGTCGGGGATCAGTTCATCCAGCAGTTTGCGGTTGGCTTCGGCGCGTACCGGGTCGCTCAGACGGGTCATTTCCGACAGCAGGCGACGGAGGGATTTCAGGGTCAGCAGGCGCGAGAAGTTCTGTTTGATGATCTCCAGCAGATGGGTGGCAAGAATTTCGGGCGGTGAGACTATAGTGGCTCCATTCAGCGCGGCGTCCTCCTGATCCTTGGGCAGGATCCAGCGTGCCGGAGCACCATAGACCGGCTCGGTCACGTCATTGCCCTCCGGCAAAAGGTCAAAACCGTCCTGCACGAGCGCCAGGATCAGATCGGGGTGCAAGACACCGCGTGCCTGTTCGACGCCCTGAACCTTGATCACATACGTTCCGGTCGGCAGGTCGGCGCGGTCGGTCAAGCGGATTTCGGGCAGGATCAGGCCAAAGGTCGACGCCACATAGGTCCGCATATTGGCAATTCGGGCGTCCAGCCCGGTGCCCGGATTCAGAACCATGCTGACCAGATCCGGCGCGAACTCCAGATGGACATCATCCAGGTCCAGGATGTCGCCGATAGCTTGGGATGTCGGCGCTTCGGTTTCGGTCGAGGGCAGGTTTGCCGATGCGGTTGCGTCTTTCTGTTTTCGGTGAACATTGTAAGCCGCGTATCCCAGAATGGCCGCGCCAAGGATGAATGGCAGAAAAGGGAGACCGGGCACCAGCGCGAACAGGACCATGAGCACCGCGACAGTGGACAATGCTGCCGGGTGGCGGCCGAGTTGAGAAAAGATGGCGGTGTCTGTTGCCCCCTGCGTGCCGCCCCGTGCCAGCAGCAGGGCGGACGCTATGGAAATGATGACGGCGGGAATTTGCGACACCAACCCGTCGCCGACGGTCAGAATCGCATAGGTTTCGAACGCCGAGGCCACGGGCATTCCATGCACGACGACGCCCATGACCAGGCCCATGACGAGGTTCAGCAACGTGATCAGAAGCCCGGCGACGGCGTCTCCCTTCACGAATTTCGACGCACCATCGAGAGAGCCAAAGAATGTCGTCTCCTGCTGTTCCAGCTCTCGCCGTTCCTTGGCTTGCTGATGATCGATTGCCCCGGCGGACATATCGCTGTCGATCGCAAGTTGTTTGCCGGGCATCCCGTCCAACGCAAAGCGTGCGCCTACTTCGGCCATGCGGGCAGCGCCCTTGGTGATGACCATGAAATTCACGATCAGCAGAACGCCGAACACCACCAGCCCAAGAAAAATGCTGCCGCCCATGACGAAACTGGCAAAACCTTCGATCACGTCTCCTGCCGCATTCGGGCCGGTGTGCCCCTGCCCGATGATCAGTTTCGTCGACGAAACATTCAGCGACAGGCGCAACATCAGAGACGCCAGCAGAATCGTCGGGAAGGACGAAAAGTCCAGCGGGCGTTCAATGAACAGGGTCAGGGTGAAGATCAGGATCGCCAGCGCAAAGGAGGCCGCCAAACCCACGTCCAGAACCCAGGCTGGCATGGGCAGGATCATCATGACGATGACCGTCATCAGCGCAATCGCCAGCAGGACAGTAGGCGAAAACAGGGACTGGATGTCGATCTTGGGCACGCGAAACTCCTAATTGAAGGCGATAAACGCTGTTGCGGCGCCTGCGGCTGGCACCAGAGACCCAAGCGCGCCGGTCCGGGGCGATGCCGCCGGAATGGGGATCAAGGGGAGTCCGGCCCCGGTGAACGGATCCCGAGATCTGGCCGCAACCCGGGTTCGGGGGCCACCCTCGAGCTGTGCCAGCACCGTATGAAACCGCTCTTTGTAAGCTTCGGCAAGGGGTGATGTGCGGGAATGGTAAGCCCCCGCTGCCGCGGGCCACGATCCAAGCTCGGCATGGAGTTCGTTCAGGAACCGGGCGGCGTAGGTTGCATTCTCATCTGGATCGAACATCGCGTCTATCGAACGGAAGGCTTTGCCGTGCCAGCGATAATTGATCTGAAAACAGCCCACATCAAAGCTGCGTGCGCCGGTTTTGAAGATTTTGAACGCATAGGCCTTGGCTTCGACCTCGGACTTGAACCAGTACCCCTGACCGCCGACATTGATCGTCCAGGGCCAGGGCTGCAACCGGCCGTCCAGCCTGCGCCCGGTTTCAACGCGCGAGATGGCGCGCAGCACGTCCAGGGGCACGCCTTCGGACAAAGCGGCGCGGCGCGCGGCCTGATCGCACAGGTCACCGGTTTTGGCATCTGGCATGGCAAACCCTGCCTGCGCCAAAAGCACATGCACCAACATGAGTAACAGCGGGAACTTCTGATTTGGCATTCTGCCGGTCCGGGATTCTGATCTGTCCCGGCCAAGCTAGCCAACGATCGGTTTACAGAGAGTTATCGCCGCTTCAGTTTCGATCTATCCTGCGCCCGAACACGACGCTGGTATTGGTGCGCAGGACACCGGGGATCTTCGCCAGGTCGTCGACCAGAATGTCCAGATCCTCCAGCCTGGGCGCCTCTGCCGACAGCATAAGATCGAACTCTCCGTTGATCGACAGGCATAGCTTGACCTCGGGGTAGGCTTCGAGCCGCCTGATGATCCGGCTGGTTTCCTTTTGCTGCACTTCAAGCATGACGATGACCTGCACTTTCGGCGTGTCTTCGGTGGACCCGAGGCGCACGGAATATCCTTCGATCAGGCCGCGCTGTTCCATCCGGTTTATTCGCTCGTGCACGGTTGTCCGGGCAACACCCAGCGTGGTCGCAATCTGCGTGGTCGAGGCGCGTGCGTTGGCTTGCAGGGCGGCGATGATGCGGCGGTCAAGCTGGTCCATTGGGGCTCTGGTTCGTGGTCATTCCGGGTTGAGATCAGATCGAAGCGCCCGCTCAGGGTTCGCGCGGGATGCGCGGGTGCAGATCGTCGATGATGATCGGATGCGCGTGCGGGCCTGGCCCGGCCAGATGTGGGTGATCGGGCGGCAGGTCGGGGTGATCATGGGTGATCGGTTCCTGGTCGAGGCGCGGCCAAAGGCCGATTGCACCGACGACGCCGGCCACGGACAGCGTCGCCATGCTGCTGAGTGTGACGGTCGGACCAAACACGGTCATCAGCCACCCTGCCAGCGGGTAAAGAACCAGCCAGCAGCCATGCGAAAGGGTAAACTGTGCGGCGAAGACGGCAGGGCGATCCTCGGGGTGGGCCGACCGGGTCAAAAGGCGGCCCGAGGGTGTCAGGGTGGTGGAATATCCGAAGCCGGTGAATGCCCACAACGCGGTCAGCAACCCGAGCGACAGAGGAGCAATTGCGGCCAGCATCGCGGCGACGGCCATGGAACCAGTGGCAAAAACGGCGCCCGCGACCATGACCCGACGGTCCTCGATCCGATCCAGAAGGCGGGGCAAGGTAAAGGCCGCCAGCATCGATCCGCCCCCGAACCCGGCCAGGGCAATGGCCACGGCGCTTTCCGACAGGCCCAGATTGGCACGCACGATGACCACGGTGTTCACGATCACCATCGAGCTCAGTGCCGCCGCGCTCCAGCTGAGTGCAAGCAGCCCGCGCAACCGGGGTGTTTTCAGATAGATACGTATGCCGCGTGTGGTGCGGTCATAGATGCCGCGGGGCCGGCTTGGCTTGGGTGACGGAAGCACGACCGAGACAACCAGCATTGCCGATGCGACAAAACCCAGCGCAGTACCCCAGAACAGGCTGTTGAAGCTGACCAGCAGCAGCAATGCGGCGGCGAACATCGGGCTCAACAGGCTTTCCATATCGTAGGCCAGGCGCGACAGCGACAAGGCACGCGTGTATTCAGCTTCGTCCGGCAGCACGTCCGGAATCGTGGCCTGAAAGGCGGGCGTAAAGCCCGCCGACGCAGATTGCAGCACGAAGATCAGCACGTAGATCTGCCAGACTTCGGTCACGAACGGCAGGCACACTGCCACCGCAGCGCGGATCAGGTCCAGCACGACCAGCATCTTGCGACGATCCAGACGCTCGGCAAATGCAGCGGCGAGTGGGGCAACGGTGACGTAAGCCACCATCTTGATCGTCAGCGCGGTGCCAAGGACAAGGCCCGCGGCATTCCCGGCCAGATCAAAGGCGAGCAGCCCCAGCGCAACCGTGGCCAGCCCGGTTCCGGTCAGGGCGACGATCTGGGCCGCGAACAGGTGGCGGTAGGTGCGGTTTCTCAGAATACTCAGCATGGCTCAGAGGTACTTTGTGATCGCTTTGAACTCTTCGATCCCGCTGCCATCGTCGTCAGAGGACAGGCAGTGTTCGATATGATCATGAATCAAAGCGCGTTTGGCATTGGTGACAGCCTTTTCAACAGCAAACAACTGTTGTGCGACGTCCGAACAGGGGGCTTGCCCCTCGAGCATGGCAATGACCTTGGCCAGATGCCCATGGGCCCGCTTCAGCCGGGCCATGATCTGTGGATGTGACTCGTGGGCGTGATTTGACATGGCTTATCCATATCCCCCCGATGGGGATATGGTCAAGGATTTGGCATCGAATGGCCCGCGACTTTTGGACGGCGTTGAGTTTGGGGGCCAAACCGCCTATCTCGGGGGCGATGTCGCACAAAGGAATAGTCGCGTGGCGAACCATTTGTACAAAAACGATCTGCCGGATGGGCTGGATCTGGGCCCGGTTGTGGCCATTGACTGTGAAACCATGGGGCTGAACCCGCATCGCGATCGCCTGTGCGTGATTCAGATGTCAGGTGGTGACGGAAACAGCCATATCGTTCAGGTGGAAAAAGGCCAGACCCAGGCGCCGAACCTGAGTGCCATGCTGGAAAACCCTGACGTGCTGAAGCTGTTTCATTTCGGACGTTTCGACATTGCCGCGATGTATCACACCTTTGGCGCCCTGGCCGCACCGGTTTACTGCACCAAGATCGCCAGCCGGCTGGTGCGCACATACACCGACCGCCACGGGCTGAAGAACCTGTGTCAGGAACTGATTGGCGTGGATATCTCGAAACAACAGCAGATGAGCGATTGGGGCGCTGAAACCCTGACGGATGCGCAACTGGACTATGCGGCCTCGGACGTTCTTTATCTGCACCGCCTGCGGGACGAGTTGAACAAGCGGCTGGCGCGCGAGGGTCGGGCCGAGATGGCGCAGGCCTGTTTTGACTTCCTGCCGATGCGTGCGAAGCTGGACCTCGCCGGTTGGCCCGAAACGGATATTTTTGCGCACTCATGACCGATACCGAAGCATTCCTGAAAACCGCCCGCCAGGTCGTCACCGATGAAGCCCGTGCGCTGGACGTTCTGGCCGACAGCCTTGACGAACATTTTGCCGAGGCCGTGCATCTGATCCTGAAAGCCACCGGGCGTATCATCATCAGTGGCATCGGCAAATCGGGCCATATCGGCCACAAGATTGCCGCCACTCTGGCAAGTACCGGAACGCCTGCCTATTTCGTGCACCCGGCCGAGGCCAGCCATGGCGATCTGGGCATGGTTTCCAAAGGCGATGTGGTGCTGGCGATTTCGAATTCCGGCGAAGCGCCCGAGCTGGCCAACCTGCTGGCCTTTACGCGCCGCTTTGGCATTCCGCTGATCGGGCTATCCAGCAAGCCAGAAAGCACGTTGATGAAACAGGCCGATGTGCATCTGCTGATCCCGTCGATGGGCGAGGCCTGCGGTTATGGCATGGTGCCTTCGATCTCGACGACGCTGACCCTTGCCATGGGCGATGCGCTGGCCATTGCGCTGATGAAGTATCGCGATTTTCGCCCCGAGGATTTCCGTGCCTTCCACCCCGGCGGCAAGTTGGGAGCGCGGCTGAGTACGGTGGGTGACCTGATGCATACCGGCGACGCCCTGCCTCTGGTCGCCGCGAACACCCCGATGAGCGACGCGTTGATCGAAATCAGCCAAAAGGGTTTCGGCGTGGCCGGTGTAACGGATGCGCAGGGGCAGTTGTCGGGCATCATTACGGACGGTGACTTGCGGCGGCACATGGATGGCCTGCTGGATAAAACGACCGAGCAGGTCATGACCGCCAATCCGACCACCATAACACCGGGCGCCTTGGCGGAAGAGGCGGTGGCGATCATGAATGATCGCAAGATCACTTCGCTGTTCGTGGTTGACGAGGCTTCATCAGGTCAGCCCCTGGGCCTTCTGCATATCCACGACTGCCTGCGCGTCGGCCTGGGCTGAGGGAGGCTGAAGTGGACAGGTATTCCCGCATGGTACAGTTCCTGAAGGTTCTGTTGCCGCTTGCGGCCATTCTAATGCTGTCCACCGTGTTCCTGCTGTCCCGCAGCATCGAAACCAACGTGTCGGTGCCATTTGCAGAGAAAGACATTGACGAGCGGCTGGCGCAGCAGGTGGTCACACAGCCGAAGTATCGCGGGACAACCCGCAAAGGCGAAGATGTCCAGATCGAAGCCATCCAAGCCAAGCAGGGCGGCGAAGACGAAACTCCGACCGCATCCGAATTTCGGGGCCGTCTTGGGCTTCTCAGCGGTGGAGCGATATTTCTGGATTCCAATTCAGGTTTGATCCGCCCTGATGAGGGCACGGCAACTTTTGTCGGCGACGTGGTGATTACAACCGCCGACGGTCTAAAGGTCACAACGGATCTGCTCAACACGTCGCTGGACGAAATCCGGGGCGACACGCCGGGGCAGGTAAATGGAACCGGGCCGATCGGCAACTTTTCCGCCGGACGCATGACCTTCGGGGCTGAAAAAAAGGACGGACCGGTCCATATTGTTTTTACAGACGGCGTGAAGCTGGTATACGAGCCTGAAAAAGCAGAAAGATAACCTGTGTTCGATTTTCGTTTTGTTCCTTTGTGCCTTGCTCTGGTTGCAGGTGCCGTAACCGCGACTGCGCAGGAGGCGCAGGTGGCTTTTGGTTCTGCAAATGCCGACCCAAGCCTTCCGGTCGAGGTCACGTCCGAAACGTTGAACGTCAACCAGGAGGACGGTTCTGCCGAATTCCTCGGAAATGTCGTCGTCATCCAGGGCGAAATGCGGCTGACCGCTGAACGGGTTCTTGTGATCTACAACGAGGAACGATCGGCGATTGAACGGATGGAAGCCACCGAGAATGTAGTTCTGGTCAGCCCGCCGGATGCGGCAGAGGGCGATTGGGCAGAATACACGATCGATTCCGGTGTGATCGTCATGAAAGGCAATGTCCTGCTGACGCAAGGCCCCAGCATCATCAGCGGCGATCAGATGAACGCCAATCTGACAACCGGCACAGCGACCATGACCGGGCGCGTCAAAACGATCCTTCAACAGGGAAACAACTGATGGCGCGACCCGACCTGTCAGTGGCCGAAGGCAATTCCGGGCTGCGCATCGAGAAGCTGCGGAAATCCTACCGTAAGAAAACGGTGATCCGCGATGTCTCGATGACGCTGGACCGGTCCGAAGTCGTCGCCCTGTTGGGACCCAACGGGTCGGGTAAGACCACGACTTTTTATTCCGTGGCAGGGCTTGTTTTCCCGGAGGCCGGCAAAGTCACGATAGATGGCCAGAATGTTACGACTTTGCCGATGTACCGGCGTGCGCGAATGGGAATCGGTTATCTGCCGCAGGAAATGTCGATCTTTCGCGGCATGAGCGTCGAGGACAATATCGCTGCGGTACTGGATATCACGGTTCCTCATGCTCACAGGCGGAAAGAACGGCTGGAAGAGCTGTTGTCGGACTTCTCGATCGAACATCTGCGCCGCGCGCCGGCTCTTGCCCTTTCCGGCGGTGAGCGCCGCCGCGTTGAGATAGCGCGATGTTTGGCCGCAGATCCGAAATATCTTTTGCTGGACGAACCATTTGCGGGTGTTGATCCGATCAGCGTCGGCGATATCCGGCATCTGGTGGCCGACCTGAAAAAACGGGGGATCGGTGTTCTGATCACCGACCATAACGTGCGGGAAACGCTGGAAATTGTCGATCGCGCTTACATCCTGCATGACGGGCAGGTTCTGATGTCCGGCACACCTGACGAGGTCGTCGAGAACGAGAATGTCCGCCGTGTCTATCTGGGCGAAAACTTCCGTATTTCATAGGCTTGCTCTGGTCTGCGTCGGGTGCATGGCGGAAATCGCGTATATACACATCTGTTTTGATTGACTCTTCCGTCGTCTCTTGCCTCAATTGTCGCATGGCATTTACCCGGTTTCAGTCTGGAGATCGTTGTCCCTTCGTTGAAGGGCTGGAGTTAAGACAACCGCGGAAAGTGCCTCGACCCCCCACCCGATAAAAACAAGTTCGTCACGCAACGTGACGTCAGAATGGGTGTGAATTGTGAAGGAGATCACATGCGTTACCAAATCAGCGGAAAACAGATCGACATCGGTGCGGCGCTTCAGACTCACGTGCAGACCGAATTGGGCGAGGTTGTGAGTAAATATGCTCAGCGGCCTACCGATGCCAACGTCGTCTTTTCCCGTTCAGCGCATGAATATGTATGCGAAACAACAGTGCACCTGTCCACCGGGCTGACCGCTCAGGCCAAGGCGCATGCAACCGAAATCTATGCAGCGTTCGAGGCATGCTGCGACAAAATGGAAACACAACTGCGGCGCTACAAACGTCGTTTGAAGGACCACCACAAGGATCGATCCGAGCCGGTTGAACTCTTTGGGGCGTCCTCTTATATCCTCGCCTCTGACGAATCGGACACGGCCGATGAACCCGAATCGCTACAGCCCATGATTGTGGCTGAGATGGAAACAAAAATCCCGTCTTTGAGCGTTGGTGAAGCCGTGATGCAAATGGAACTTGCCGGTGCCCCGGTGCTGGTGTTCAGAAATGAGAACAAGGATGGATTGAACGTCGTGTATCGTCGCGAAGACGGTAACATCGGCTGGATTGATCCTTAACAGGCAAGGATACGGGGCCGCACCCGCCGAGGCGGGTGCCGTTCCCATGGAGCGTGATCATGGAGCTTTCGAGCATACTGAAGCCCGAAGCAGTGCGTGTACTATCCGCCGCTTCCAGCAAGAAGCGGTTGTTTCAGGAAATCGGCGATGTAGCAGCCGCCAATCTGGGGCTCGACTCTCAGGCGGTCGTTGACTGTCTGCTTGAACGGGAAAGCCTGGGCCCGACCGGTGTGGGGCATGGCGTTGCGCTTCCGCACGCGCGTTTGCCCGAGCTGGATTCGGTTTCGGGCGTATTCGTCATGCTGGAAAAGCCCATCGACTTTGGGTCGGTTGATCGTCAACCCGTCGACATCGCCTTTGCACTGTTTGCACCGGAAGAGGCCGGCGTCGATCATCTCAAGGCGCTGGCGCTTGTGTCGCGCACGCTGCGGGATACTTCGGTGTGCACCAAGCTTCGGGCGAACCCTGATCCGGTCAAACTCTATGCGATCTTGACCGAAGCGCAGTCCATGCAAGCAGCGTAAACTGAAAAAAAGCCCCCGAAATCCGGGGGCTTTTTCTGTGTAAGCGGTGATCGGGATCAACCGCCGGTTCCCATTTCCAGCGTCCACCAGATTTTCCCGCCTTTTTCCTGATGCCAGGCGAACCCCATCTGCGTGGCCTTGGGGTCCATAATGACGGCGCGCGGTCCGGGTTCCTGCATCCAAGCAGCAAGGGTTTCGGTTTCGGTTTCGTAGGTCTCGGAAATGGCTTCACCGAGGAATGTGCCGAAATATCCGACCCGTGCAGCCCGATCGATCGGAGAAGAACCGTCGGACCCAAAGTGCCAGGGCCGGTTCTGCCTTGCCATGTCCTTGGAATGGGTCGCCGCCGCCGCGTTCAACTGCGCGTTCAGCTGGACAGGCTGCAATCCCTGGGCCTGACGCAGGGCGTTGACCGAATCAACCATGCGGAACTGCAACTTTTCCGGGTTGCCGCGAATTTTGTAGACCGTGGGCAGCGGGCGGCCGTCCGCACCAATGGTTGTGGTGCCGGTGTCTGTACATGCCGCCAGCGCGACAAAGCAAATCAAAAGTAAAGAAACGATACGCGTCATGATCGACCTGGTTATTGTGTCTTTACAGGGCATAGCGCGCCTGACAGCTCTGAGCAAACGCGCAATGGCCCCAACTTGCGTGATTCTGCCGGTTTGATTTGCGACTGAAGCATTCTGGCAATAGAATGTCACGGATTTCAGACTTCACTTGAACACAGGACCCGTTGTCATGGTCAAAAAGCGCATTCAAACGTCTACACGCAGGGGTTTTCTGGCTGGGGCCACCGCAACGCTGGCAACCCCCGCACTGGCACAGTACACCCCCGGTGATCCGCTGCGTCCCGCACCCGAACCCGAGCCATCGGTGCGCCGGAACGTATCGGGTTTTCGGGCACTGGATTGGCAGCCGTATTTTTCGAACACCAGAAACGGCGCCATTCTGGTCGATACCGTATCGCGCGCGCTGCACTATTGGTCGGATGATCAAACCATATACAAACTATACCCTTCATCGGTTCCACTGACCGAGGAACTGACCCGCCGGGGGCGCACCAGCGTGATCAGAAAGGTTGAAGGGCCCAGCTGGTCTCCGACTCCGTCCATGAAAAAGCGAAACCCGGAATGGCCTGACTATATCCCTCCTGGGCCGGATAACCCGCTGGGAACACATGCTTTATACCTGAGCTGGAAATACTATCGCATTCACGGAACGCACGATACGCGCAAAATCGGTCGCCGGTCGTCGAATGGCTGTATCGGTCTGTTCAACGAAGACATTGCCGAGCTGTTCTCGATGGCGAAGGTCGGCACGCAAGTGTTGCTAATTTGACGACATTTTCGTGTGGGAACCCGCTTAGCGGTCAAGTTGCAATTGCATTCCAGCGTCAATGCTGATTAGAAAAAACCACGAGGTAAGTCTTAGATGTGCGGTTCCGGGCATTGGAACTGCGCAAATTCTGGAGGTTAATATGAAGAAACTCGTTCTCGCTGCTGCTCTGACTGCTGCTGCTTCGACCGCTTATGCTGGTAACCTGGAAGAGCCGGTTGTTGAAGCACCTGTTGTTGTAGAAGAAACTCAGGGTTCGTCGCAGGGCATCCTGCTGCCGCTGATCCTGTTGGTCGTTGTTGCTGCTGCTGTTGCTGCAAGCTAATCCGACACGGAATTCATGAAAAAGGCGGTGGAGCAATCCACCGCCTTTTTTGTTTTCCCAAGGCTGTGCCGGTCAGTCCAGCCAGCCGCGCAAGTTTTCTTCGATCACCGTGCCCAATGCAGCAATGTGCGCCGCATCGTCATTGAGGCATGGAATATAGGTGAAGGTTTCACCGCCCGCGTCTTCAAAGCTTTCCTTGATCTCTTCGTTGATCTCTTCCAGCGTTTCGATGCAGTCGGCCGAGAATGCCGGCGCGATGACCGCTATGTTCTTTTTGCCCTGCTTGGCCAAATCCGCCACATGATCCACTGTATAAGGTTTCAGCCATTCCTCGGGGCCGAATCGCGACTGGAACGTCGAAACCAGTTGATCATCCGACCATCCCAGCCGTTCCTTCAGCAGCCGTGTCGTCTTGGCGCACTGGCAATGATAGGGATCACCCTGTTGCAGATACCGTTCCGGCATCCCGTGATACGAGCAGACCAGAATATCGGGTTTTGTCTCTGCCGCTGCATAAGCACGTTCAACCGATTGCGCCAGGGCGTCGATATAGGCGGGTTGGTCGAAATAGGCCGGTACGGTTCGCGAGGCGGGCTGCCAGGTTTCGTCCATGAGTGCGCGGAAGAACTGGTCATTGGCGGTGGCCGTGGTTGCGCCCGCGTATTGTGGGTAAAGCGGGAAGAACAGAATACGGTCACAGCCTGCGGCAACCATCTCGCGCACTTTGGATTTGGTTGACGGGTTGCCGTAGCGCATACAGAAATCGACCATCACCTGATCCCCGTACCGATCCTGCATCGCGTCGCGCAGTTTGGCAGTCTGGTCCTTGGTGATCGTCATAAGCGGGCTTTCGCCCTTCTCGTGATTCCAGATCGATTTGTAGGCTTCACCCGAACTGAATGGCCGCTTGCTGAGGATGATCCCCTGAAGAATCGGTTGCCATTTCCATTTCGGATAGTCGATGACCCGCTGATCCGACAGGAACTCGTTCAGATAGCGGCGCATCGGCCAATAGGTGTAATCGTCCGGGGTGCCCAGATTGGCCAGCAAAATGCCAACGCGGCCCATCTTGACCTTCGGATGGTCGGCAGGGGCATGAGCGGGGCGAGTGGCATCAAACATGTGGGCATTCCTGAGTTATCGTGTTCTGACCTGAGATAAAGGGATTTGGTTGCGCGTCAATCCGGCAGTTTGCCCTCTTCCGTGCGCAAGGCATCTGCAAGACGCATTTGGGCTGACCCCGGGCGCAGCGGCTTTGGTTGGCAGCCATCGGGGGACCAACCGGTCAGGCAAATCAGTTCGAAGGTTGCGGCAAGGCGGCCTGTTTCCGTCGAAAAGTGATCGGAATAGACGCGCTGCGCGGTTTCGAACACTCTGCGTCGCGTCGGGCATTTCAACCGGGCAGCCAAAGCGTTGGTTTCACCCATGTCCCTCAGATCGTGCATCAGGTGCCAGATGTCGCGGTATTCTGCCGTCAACGGTACGGCATCGGCCACTGGCAATGCCAGACCGGCCCGTTGCAGCAATCCACCCAGATCGCGCAGCTCGGCCATGGGGGCGATTCGGGGGCTGAGCCCGCCCGTGACCTCGATTTCGGCCTGACCCAGCGCGGCGCGCAATTCGTGAAGGGTCTCACCCCCGAGGCACAGGACAAGCACCAGCCCGTCTGGCTTCAAAGCCCTTTTGCATTGGATCAGCTGGCCGACCGGGTCATTGGCGCAGTGCAGCGCCATCACATGAATCGCCAGATCATGCGCACCGGGTTGCAGTGACAGCACATCGTCATCCGCGACAATGGCGGCATCCGGAAAAACGTCTGCCCAAAGCTGTGGGAAAGGGGTCACAACCGCAGGTGCCGTAAAGCTTCTGTTAACCATGGAGAGCCGATCCTGAACCTCATCAATGGCGGCGCGGTGCAAGAACAGGGCGTCGTCCTTCGCGCGGGCGCGATGATGCAGAATGGCGTTACGGTCGAAAAGAGAGGATGCGGTGGGCTCGGGCAGTTTCATAGGTCGCAAGTATCGCATTGCGCGGCGGATTCAAACTGCCCTTGCATTGATCTATCCGCCGCGATGCATGGGTTGCGGAGAGCCGACGGAATCAGATTTCGGCCTGTGTGGGACGTGTTGGCGGGATACGCCGTTCATCGGTGGCACGGTTTGTGAAAGCTGTGGTGTGCCAGTGATCGGAAGCGCAGACAGGTTCCGGACCGAGTGCGACGATTGTCTGAAAACCCCTCCGCCGTGGAAAGCGGGTCGCGCTGCGCTGATGTATGATGGGAAGGCGCGGTCACTTGTTCTGGCTTTGAAACATGGTGACCGGACCGAACTGGCCCGCCCCGCTGCGCGTTGGATGGCGCAGGCCGGGCGCGAGCTGTTGCGGCCCGGGATGGTGATTGCTCCGGTGCCGTTGCATTGGTCGCGCCTGCTGAAACGGCGATACAATCAGTCTGCACTGTTGGCACGCAACCTAGGGCGAGAAACCGGATTGGACTGCGTGCCGGATCTGCTGGTGCGCAAACAGCGGACCCCGGTGCTGGACGGAAAGACCGCGCGGGAAAGGGGCGAGACCTTAGAGGGCGCAATTGACATCCACCCAAGGCGGGCACTGCATTTGAAGGGGCGCGATATCCTGCTGGTGGATGACGTGATGACATCCGGCGCGACGTTGGCGGCGTGCACGCGTGCGTGTCAGGCCGCAGGGGCAAATCATATTTTCGTGTTGGCACTGGCGCGCGTTGCCAAGGATGCCTAATTCGCCCAAGATTGCACGAAATCCAAAGGGACCGGAACATGAAGCCCGTAGAAATCTATACCTCGCCGCTCTGTGGTTTTTGCCACGCGGCCAAGCGTCTGCTGAAGCAGAAAGGCGTTGAGTTCAAGGAAGTTGACATTCTGATGCACCCCAAACGCAAACCCGAGATGATCCAGCGCGCAGGCGGCAAACGCACCGTGCCTCAGATTTTCATCGGGACGCAGCATGTGGGCGGCTGCGACGACCTTTACGAGCTGGAGCGGCAAGGCAAGCTTGACCGTCTGCTTGCGGCCTGATGAAGACCGCGCTGCTGCAAATCACCTCGTCGGATGATCCGGTCGAAAACCTGGACATGGTGCGCGCTATGGCGGCCGACGCGGCAGGGCAGGGGGCGCGGTTTATCCTGACGCCAGAGGTCACGAATTGCGTGTCAAACAGTACGACGCGGCAACACGAGGTTCTTCAGCACGAAGAAGACGACATCACCTTGGCCGGCCTGCGGGATCAGGCCGCCCGACTGGGCGTTTGGGTGTTGATCGGATCACTGGGGATCAAGACTCATGACGCTGACGGGCGGTTTGCCAACCGCTCTTTCATGATCGATCCGCAAGGTCAGATCGTGGCGCGCTACGACAAGATCCATATGTTCGACGTGCAGGTCACGGAAACCGAGACGTTCCGCGAATCGAAAAACTACCGCCCCGGCGAACAGGCGGTCATAGCCGAGACCGACTTTGGCAAGGTGGGGCTGACCATCTGTTACGACATCCGGTTTCCATACCTGCACGCGGCTTTGGCACAGGCAGGCGCACGGGTTTTGACCGTTCCGGCGGCGTTTTCACCGGTAACGGGCGCCGCACATTGGGAATCGCTGTTGCGGGCCCGGGCGATCGAGACGGGCTGTTGGGTCTTGGCTCCGGCACAAACGGGGGAACACCCGACGACGCGTGGAAAGACACGTTTTACCCATGGGCACAGCATGGTTGTGGACCCTTGGGGAAAGGTGCTGATCGACGCAGGGACAGATCCGGGCATTCACATTTTCGATTTGGATGATAGTTCTGTGACAGAGGCGCGCCGTCGCGTGCCGTCGTTGACACACACCCGGTCTTTCACGGGACCCTGACAGAACTGAACAATGACAGAAGACACCAATGCCCTTGCGGTTACGCTGTTCAGCGAGATCCTGACCGCAGACCAGTTGTTGCGTAACCGGCTCAGCCGGGTGCTGCCCAAGGGCATGGAAATTTCGCATTTCTCGGTGCTGAATCATCTGGTTTTTGTCGGCGACGAGCGTAGCCCCGCGCAACTGGCCAGCACATTCCACGTGACCCGAGGCGCGATGACCAACACCTTGGCCAAGCTGGAATGGTCCGGGTACATCCACATCCGCCCCGACTGGGACGACGCCCGCCGCAAGATGGTGGCGATCAGCCCCGCAGGCCGACGGGCGCGGGATCAGGCGATTTCCTCGATTGCACCGCTGATCAACCGCGTGGTCGGAGAGCTGGGGCTGGAGCGGGTCCGCAGCGCCCTGCCAGTACTGCGGGATTTGCGGTTGCAGTTGGAGGGGGAGTAGGGATCAGCGAACCGTTGTCCCAAGGTGGATCCAGGACTGGTGTGGTCGGGCGCTGGCAGGCTTGATGCTCATGCAATGTGCCGCGGACTAAACGGCCACTTCATTCTAAGAGCATTCTATCCAGAAGCTGCCGTAAATCACGGGGATGCAAAGCAGGAAGATCAGCCAACCAAATTCCGGCCGAAGCCGCCGCCGCAAAAAGAAGGCAGGATTCAATTCCTTCTTTGCCCTCATATTGCCCACCATGAACAAGCCATACCAAATACTCTCCTTTTTCTTCTTCATTCGTGGAGAATATTCTCCCTACATTGCATCCTTCGTCAGAGAGTTCGTGTTTGGAAAATGGTTCTGTCGCCTCCTCCGTCAGTTCTAATTCGACTGGTTTCACAAACTTGCCATCCGAAACTATCTCGGGGTCAATAAAGACGAAAAAATACAACGCCCTTACCAGATCATAGTTGTTCGAGTTCGAACCCAAGTAACGATCTGCTATTTCCTGAGTCGCCTCAGAGACTTTAGGATCGCTTACATAGCCATACAGCGGAACGCCTTCATGTTCGTACACGAACACGCCCGCATTCTCTTCTGCTGTGGCTAGTGTGTTATCGAACAAGGTAGCAGCGGAAATTGCCGCACCAAAAAATACCGCGCGCCACGGCGCGCAACTTAAAGATCGAATCAAAAAACCTACCTCACCCCGGCTTCACACTCGCCGTCACGTAATTCACGCTCAAGTCCCGGTCCGAGATCGACCAGCTCCACAGGATCGGGTTGAAGACAAACCCCTTGCGGTCCACCGGGTCCAGCCCGGCCTGACGCAGCAGGTCGAACAGTTCATCCGGGGTGATGAACTTGTTCCATTCATGCGTGCCGCGCGGCAGCCAGCGCATGACGACCTCGGCCCCGAAAATCGCCATCGCATAGGATTTCGGGTTGCGGTTGATGGTTGAACAAATCTCCAACCCGCCGGGCTTAAGCAACTGACGCGTGGCGGTCAGATAGGACAGAGGATCAGCCACATGTTCGACCACTTCCATGTTCAGCACCACATCGAACTGCTCGCCCGCAGCGGCCATGTCCTCGGCCGTGGTGTGGCGATAGTCGATTTGCAGCCCCGATTGCTCGGCATGGATGCGGGCCACGGGCAGGTTGCCCTCGGCGGCGTCGGCACCCACAACGTCAGCACCGAGCCGCGCCATGGGTTCGCTCAGCAGCCCGCCGCCGCAGCCGATATCCAGCAGGCGCAGGCCTTCGAACGGCGTCGGCGACTTTAGGTCGCGATCGAATTCACCGGCGATCTGCTGCGTTATGTAGTCCAGCCGGCACGGGTTAAGCATGTGCAATGGTTTGAATTTTCCGTGCGGGTCCCACCATTCAGCCGCCATCGCCTCGAATTTTGCGATCTCGGACGGGTCCACCGTGTTCGGATGCGCTTGCATTCCTGTCTCCGTGTGCTCTTTTACGCTTAAGGACTATATAGGGCCATAATGGACAAGTACCCGGACCAAAAGCGCGCAGTTCAATATCTGTATCCGCCGATCGACCCTTTCGATCAGCGGATGGTCGATATGGGCGATGGGCACCGTATCTATGTGGAACAATGCGGCAATCCTGACGGCATACCCGTCGTGATCCTGCACGGGGGGCCGGGTGGTGGGTGCAGCCCGGCCATGAGGCGATACTTCGATCCACAGGCCTACAGGGTGATTCTGTTTGACCAGCGCGGATGTGGCCGGTCGCGCCCTACCGCTTCGGTCGAAGACAACACGACGTGGCATCTGGTGGCCGACATAGAGCGGCTGCGCAAACTGTTCGAGATCGAAGAATGGATCGCATTTGGTGGCAGTTGGGGTGCGACTCTGGCGTTGATCTATGCCCAGACTCATCCCGACCGTGTCAGCCGGTTGGTGTTGCGCGGCGTGTTTCTGGCGACTCAGGCCGAGCTTGACTGGTTTTACGGCGGCGGCGCCGGGCGGTTCTGGCCCGAGCAATGGCAGAAATTCACCTCGCTGCTGCCCCAGGTTGAACTGGGCGACACCATTGCCGCCTATAACAAACGTCTGTTTTCGGGCGACCGTGCGACAGAGATCCTGTACGCGCGGGCCTGGTCGCATTGGGAAAACGCGCTGGCCTCGATCCACACCAACGGATCGGTTGGCGAAAGCCCCGGCGAATACGCGCGCACCTTTGCGCGGCTCGAGAATCACTATTTCACCAACAAGGCGTTTCTGGAAACGGACGGGCAGATTCTGGATCAGATGGACCGGATCGCGCATATCCCCGGCCATATCGTGCAAGGGCGCTATGACATGATCTGCCCGCCCCAGGCCGCATGGTCGCTGGCCGAACGCTGGCCGAATGCCGAGTTGAAGATGGTTCGTCAGGCGGGGCACGCACTGTCAGAGCCGGGCATCAGCGCAGAGCTGGTACGAATCATGGATCGTGTGGCGGAGGGTATCGCATGACCCGGATTGACCGCCGTGCTCTCTTTGCCTCTGGTGCCGCGGCTGCATTGCTGGCAGCGACAGGTGCATCCCTTGCCGGGACGCCCAAGAAAGGCGGGACATTGCGTCTGGCCGTTCCGCGCGATGACAGCCTCGAGCAAGTGGTGCGTGGAGCCGTTTTCGACACAATGACCGAAATCGCCCCGGATGGTACTTTGCGCGGTGAGCTTGCGACCGGCTGGCAAACCGACGCCGATGCACGGGTCTGGAGCTTTGATTTGCGTGATGACGCGGTCTTTCACGATGGCGAACCCTTGCAGATTGCCGATGTCATGGCCGTTTTGGCCGAAATCGGAAGGCCCGAGGCCCTTGCCCCCAACCGCCTGCGGCTTGAACTTGCCGAGGCAAATCCCGGATTGCCTTTCCTGCTAGCCGACAGCCGCTTTGTTGTTGCGCGCGCCGGTGAAACCGTAACACCGTTGCGCAACGCCAACGGTACCGGCTGCTATCGTGTCGAACGGGCTGAGGATGGTCGCCATTTTCTGGGCCGCCGTGTCGAGGGGCATTACAAGGATGGTCAGGCCGGATGGGCTGACGCGGTCGAAATCATTGTAATCCCGGACCCTGCTGTGCGGGCCGAGGCGCTGCGGGACGGGTATGTCGATATCGCGGCGCTTCCGGATCTGGCCGGAATGCGAGGCACGCGCGGTGTCCGGTTCCACCCCTCCGAGGCCGACATGGCCCTCGCCGTATCGGATGCTGTCGGGATGCCGCGGCAGATTGCCGGGAACGCTGCACTGGACGATGGCCGCATCGCCGAACGATGGTGGATGGTGTAAATCCGATCGCGAATCCCGCTGGGGGTTGCAGACTCGGACCATCCTGCGTATATGCAGTTTCAACAGCGGCGCGTTGGACTTCTGGCCCAAGGCTCCACCGGAAAATTCGACGGGCCGCGCGCCCGTTTTTTTGTGCCCGACTGACAGGGTAGAGTACCAGATGACAAACGACCTGATAGCAAAAGCTGCCATTGACCGGCGACTGGCCGAGATCATCACCCCGGTGATCGAGGATCTGGGGTATGAGCTGGTCCGCATCCGCCTGATGAGCGGCAAGCAGACCACGCTTCAGATCATGGCCGACAAGCCCGATGGCGGTATTGAAGTGGATGACTGCGCCGAAATTTCCAACGCGGTCAGCGCCACGCTGGATGTCGAGGATCCGATCCTTGACGCCTATACGCTCGAGGTGTCGAGCCCCGGTATCGACCGCCCTCTGACCCGTCTGAAGGATTTCGAGACCTTCGAAGGGTATGAGGCCAAGATCGAGACC
Source organism: Ruegeria sp. YTSC002 (assembly GCF_059609845.1). Classification (NCBI taxonomy): domain Bacteria; kingdom Pseudomonadati; phylum Pseudomonadota; class Alphaproteobacteria; order Rhodobacterales; family Roseobacteraceae; genus Ruegeria; species Ruegeria sp. YTSC002. The sequence goes on along the minus strand of NZ_JBXWML010000005.1, from coordinate 88,239 downwards.
GCCGAACTGATTGACGGCCGCCGGCGCTTCAAGGGCGAATTGGCTGGGATCGAAGGGGACGAGGTTCTGATCAACATCCCCGAGGGGGATGAAACCATCACCATCGGTCTGCAATTCGACTGGCTGAGCGATGCCAAGCTGGTCCTGACCGATGACCTGATCAAGGAAATGCTGCGCCAGCGCAAGGATGCCGGCGCCCTGAACGAAAACGCTTTCGACGAGATTGAGACCGAAGGGTCCGAAGAGGAGACGAACTGATGGCAATCACCTCAGCAAACCAGCTGGAGCTGTTGCAGACCGCCGAGGCCGTGGCCCGCGAAAAGATGATCGACCCCGGCCTGGTCGTCGAAGCGATGGAGGAATCGCTCGCCCGTGCCGCCAAAAGCCGCTACGGCGCCGAGATGGACATCCGCGTGTCCATCGACCGCAAGACCGGCAAGGCGACTTTCACCCGTGTTCGCACCGTGGTCGAAGATGACGAGCTTGAAAACTATCAGGCCGAAATGACCGTCGAGCAGGCCAAGCAATACATGGAATCACCCGAAGTTGGCGATGTCTATGTCGAAGAAGTGCCTCCGGTTGAAATGGGTCGGATCGCGGCTCAGTCCGCCAAGCAGGTCATCCTGCAAAAAGTGCGCGAAGCCGAGCGCGACCGTCAGTACGAAGAATTCAAGGATCGCGCGGGCACCATCATCAACGGTGCGGTCAAGCGCGAAGAGTTTGGCAATGTCATCGTCGATCTGGGCGGTGCCGAGGCGGTTCTGCGCCGCAATGACAAGATCGGCCGCGAAAGCTATCGCCCGAATGACCGGGTGCGCGCGTACATCAAGGAAGTGCGCCGCGAAGTACGTGGCCACCAGATCTTCCTGTCGCGCACCGCGCCGGAATTCATGGCCGAGCTGTTCAAGATGGAAGTGCCGGAAATCTATGACGGCATCATCGAGGTCAAGGCCGTGGCCCGTGACCCCGGTTCGCGCGCCAAGATCGCCGTGATTTCCTATGACAACTCGATCGACCCCGTCGGTGCCTGCGTGGGTATGCGCGGCAGCCGCGTGCAGGCCGTCGTGAACGAGTTGCAGGGCGAAAAGATCGACATCATTCCGTGGAACGAAGATCAGCCGACTTTCCTGGTGAACGCGCTGCAACCGGCCGAGGTTTCCAAGGTGGTTCTGGACGAAGAAGCCGGCAAGATCGAGGTTGTCGTGCCCGAAGAACAACTGTCGCTGGCCATTGGCCGCCGCGGTCAGAACGTGCGTCTGGCCAGCCAGCTGACCGGTCTGGACATCGACATCATGACCGAGGCCGAAGAATCAGCGCGCCGCCAGAAGGAATTCGAAGCCCGTACCAAACTGTTCATGGACAGCCTGGATCTGGACGAGTTCTTTGCCCAACTGCTGGTCTCGGAGGGCTTCACCAACCTCGAAGAGGTTGCCTATGTCGAGATTGAAGAACTGCTGGTCATCGACGGCGTTGACGAAGGTACCGCGCAGGAACTGCAAACCCGCGCCCGCGAGTATCTGGAGGCACAGGCCAAAGCGGCACTGGACGCGGCGCGCGAATTGGGGGCCGAGGACAGCCTCATTGAATTCGAAGGTCTGACACCCCAGATGGTGGAAGCACTGGCCAAGGACGACGTGAAGACTCTGGAAGACTTCGCAACTTGTGCCGACTGGGAACTGGCCGGTGGCTGGACGACAGTCGATGGTGAACGCGTCAAGGACGACGGTGTACTAGAGCCTTTCGGTGTAACGCTGGAAGAAGCGCAAGACATGGTCATGACCGCGCGTATCCTGCTGGGCTGGGTCGATCCGGCCGAGCTGGAACAGGCGGAAGAAAACGTCGACGGTGACGCAACAGACGAGGAGGTCGAGGCCTGATCTCAGGCTTCGGGTGGCGTGTATGAGTCGCGGTGGCGCCCATAAGGATCGGTCAGACGGACCCGAGCGCAAGTGCATCGCCACAGGCGAGGTTCAGCCCAAATACGGGCTGATCCGCTTCGTGGCGGGGCCGGACGGTCAGGTTTTTCCGGATGTCGCGGCGAAACTGCCGGGACGAGGGGTCTATGTGGCGGCGGATCGTGCCGCTCTGGACAAGGCCATCGGAAAGAAACTGTTTGCGCGGGGGTTCAAGGCACAAGTGACCGTGCCCAAGGACTTGGCGGAAGAGGTTGAAAAGCAGATCGCACGCCGCGTTGTCGAGCTGCTCAGCCTGGCGCGCAAGTCCGGCGACGCGGTTGCCGGGTACGAAAAGGTCAAGACGTGGCTGGACCGGGAAGAAGCACAGGTGCTGATTCAGGCCGCAGATGGATCGGGGCGCGGTAAGTCCAAGCTGAGTACGCCGCACTTCGGAAAATACATAGGTTGGCTGACCGCAGACGAATTAGGACAGGCATTTGGGCGCCAAACGGTGATTCATGCTGCCTTGGCCTCTGGCGGACTCGCCAAACGTGTTGTAGAGGAAGCGCAGCGCCTGCGTGGCTTGCGCGAAACGGATGACGGCGGCAGGGGCCGCACGGAAGGGTAAATAGCTTTATGAGCGATAATGACGGCAAAAAGACATTGGGTCTTCGTGGCGGGGCACGCCCCGGAAATGTGAAACAGAGTTTCAGCCACGGACGCACCAAGAATGTCGTGGTGGAAACCAAACGCAAACGCGTGGTGGTCCCCAAGCCGGGCGCAGCAAAGCCGGGTGGCGGTGCTGCACCATCGGGTGATCCGTCGCGTCGTCCTGCGGGAATTTCCGATGCGGAAATGGCGCGCCGCATGAAGGCGTTGCAAGCGGCCAAGGCACGCGAGGCCGAAGAGGCCGCAGCGCGCGAGGCTGCTGAAAAGGCGCGCGAAGAAGAGCGCGCACGCCGCCGTGCGGAACAGGAAGCCAAGGAACGCGAACAGCGCGAAGCCGAAGAGCGTGCGCGTCAGAAGGCCGAGGATGAAGAGCGCAAGCGCAAAGAGGCGGACGAAGCCGCCAAACGCGCCGCTGCCGCGCCCGCACCGGAAGAGCCCAAGGCGGCTCGCGCTCCGGCCAGCAAACCTGCGCCGGCAGCCACGCCGCGCAAACAGGACCGCGAACGTGAACAGCGTGGTCGTGGCAAGGGTCGTGACGACAATCGCCGTTCGGGCAAGTTGACTCTGGGTCAGGCGACAGGTGGCGAAGGCAACCGTCAGCGCTCGATGGCCGCGATGAAGCGCAAGCAGGAGCGTGCGCGTCAGAAAGCCATGGGCGGTGCCGTTGAACGGGAAAAGGTGATCCGCGACGTACAGCTGCCCGAGGCGATCATGGTCTCGGAACTGGCCAACCGTATGGCCGAACGTGTGGCTGACGTGGTCAAATCGCTGATGAACATGGGCATGATGGTCACGCAGAACCAGACCATCGACGCCGATACTGCCGAGCTGATCATCGAAGAATTCGGCCACAAGGTCACTCGCGTATCCGATTCGGATGTTGAAGACGTCATCAAAGAGGTCGAAGACAGCGAAGCAGATCTGCAGCCGCGTCCGCCGGTCATCACCATCATGGGTCACGTTGACCACGGCAAGACCTCGCTGTTGGACGCAATCCGCGACGCGCGCGTTGTGGCGGGCGAGGCTGGTGGCATCACCCAGCACATCGGCGCGTATCAGGTGAAAACCGATGGCGGCGCAACGCTGACCTTCCTGGATACTCCGGGCCACGCGGCGTTTACGTCGATGCGCTCGCGCGGTGCTCAGGTTACGGATATCGTGGTTCTGGTTGTCGCCGCCGATGATGCGGTGATGCCGCAGACGATCGAAGCGATCAATCACGCAAAAGCGGCCGGAGTGCCGATGATCGTGGCGATCAACAAGGTCGACAAGCCGGATGCAAATCCGGACAAGGTGCGCACCGATCTGTTGCAACACGAAGTCATCGTCGAGAAGATGTCGGGTGACGTCCAGGATGTCGAAGTGTCCGCCATCACGGGTCAGGGTCTGGACGAATTGCTGGAAGCCATCGCGCTTCAGGCCGAGATTCTGGAACTGAAAGCCAACCCCAACCGCGCCGCTCAGGGGGCCGTGATCGAGGCTCAGCTGGACGTGGGTCGCGGCCCGGTCGCCACGGTTCTGGTTCAGAACGGCACATTGCGTCAGGGTGATATCTTCGTTGTGGGTGAGCAGTACGGTAAGGTCCGTGCGCTGATCAACGACAAGGGTGAGCGCGTCAAGGAAGCTGGCCCCTCGGTTCCGGTCGAGGTTCTGGGCCTGAACGGTACGCCCGAAGCCGGTGACGTTCTGAACGTGACCGAGACCGAAGCACAGGCCCGTGAAATCGCCGCCTATCGTGAACAGGCCGCCAAGGACAAACGCGCCGCTGCCGGCGCCGCGACCACCCTCGAGCAGCTGATGCAGAAGGCCAAGGAAGACGAGAACGTGGCCGAGTTGCCGATCCTCGTCAAAGCCGATGTGCAGGGTTCTGCCGAAGCCATCGTTCAGGCGATGGAAAAGATCGGGAACGACGAGGTGCGCGTGCGCGTTCTGCACTCGGGTGTGGGTGCGATCACCGAAACGGATGTCGGTCTGGCGGAAGCCTCCGGCGCGCCGGTCTTTGGCTTCAACGTCCGTGCCAACGCATCGGCGCGGAACACGGCGAACCAAAAGGGTGTCGAGATCCGCTATTACTCGGTGATCTATGATCTGGTCGACGACGTGAAAGCGGCCGCATCCGGTCTGCTGAGCGCCGAGATCCGCGAAAAGTTCATCGGCTATGCCGAGATCCGCGAAGTCTTCAAGGTTACCGGTGTCGGCAAGGTTGCTGGCTGTCTGGTCACCGAAGGTGTTGCGCGCCGTTCCGCAGGCGTCCGCCTGCTGCGCGACAACGTGGTGATCCACGAAGGCACGCTGAAGACGCTGAAGCGCTTCAAAGACGAAGTGGCCGAGGTTCAGTCGGGTCAGGAATGCGGTATGGCGTTCGAAAACTACGACGATATCCGCCAGGGCGACGTGATCGAGATCTTCGAGCGCGAAGAGGTTACCCGCACCCTGGATTGATCCGAAGCGGGATGAACTCAAAAAAAAACAGCGGCACCGATTGGGCCGCTGTTTTTGTTTAAATAATGCCTCGTTACGTGTCGGTCAGGAATGTCCCGGAATGCAGGATGATGTCGAAATGGTGCATTCCGTGTTTCAAGGCAAAGCTGACCGAGTGCCCGGCCTTGCGCAGACGTTCCGCATAGTCGCGGCTTTGTCGAATGAATTCGCCGGTGTCCCGTTCCCCCACTGAAACATGATAGCGGGGGCCCGGTGGGGGCAGGTTGCGGATCGGGGACAGATCGTTCACTTCGACCGGGGTCAGGTGCAGCGGATCATTCACGGATGTCAAACTGACGGGTTCCAGATCATAAACACCGCTGATCAGAAGCACGTCACGCACACGCAGCCCGGCACGGGCCAATGCGCCGGCCGAGGTCGCCATGACCATGCTAGCCAGATGAGCGCCGGCACTGTGCCCTGACAAGGTGATCCGCGTCGGGTCGAATCCCAGTGCCTCGGCCTGTGACGCAAGCCACAGAAGGGCGTCGCGGCATTCGTCGACCATTTGATCCAGCCGCGCATCCGGAGCAAGCGTGTAGTTCAAGGTGGCAAAGGATTGCTCGGCTTCGATCAGCGCCGGGGCCATCATGGCCGATTCGCGCTGGCTGAGATCCTGCCAATACCCACCGTGAACAAAGACATGCAGCGGGGCGCCGGCCCCCTTCGCGGGAAAGAAATCCAGCACCTGGGCTGGGGTGCCGCCATAGGCCAGGTTGGCCTGAACGGGCAGCTCGGCACGGGCTTGCGCACTCAGCGTTTGATAGCTGGCCAGATAAGGGGTCAGGTCGCCACCGATCATCGAACTGGGAGAGTATTCCCGCTCCAGTTCGGCTTGTGAAAATCCGCGATACAGCATGGATCAGCCCTGCCCGCTGTACATGAGTTCCGTCCGCACATCATAGAGGTCATGAAAGAACCGCAACTCAAGCGCCTTTCGCAAGAAAGCAACGCCGCTGGAACCTCCGGTACCGGGTTGCATTCCGATCACACGTTCAACCGCAGTGGCGTGGTCAAAGCGCCAGCGTTGAAACAGGCTTTCCACATCCATGAGCTTTTCGGCCAGCGCATACAGATCCCAATACTTGTCCGTGTTGCGGAACACGTCGACCCAGATCTGAACCACGCGCGGATCACCGGAATAGGGTTCGGAGTAGTCCCGCTCGATCAAGTCTTTTGGAACGTCGAACCCCTGTCGGGCCAGCATGTGCAACACTTCGTCATACAGGGACGGTTTGGTCAGGGCGGCGTTCAGCATCTCCATCACCTCGGGGTCATGCTCGTGCACTTTCAGGGTCGAGGCATCCTTGTTGCCCAGAATGAACTCGATCTGCCTGTACCCATAGCTTTGAAACCCGGAAGAGTTGCCGAGGGCCTGCCGAAACGTCATATAATCGGCCGGCGTCATGGTCAGCAGGGTTTCCCAGGCCGCAATCAATTGCCGTTGAATGGCCTTGATGCGGTCGAGGTTCTTCATGGCGGGTCCGAATTCATCTTGTTGCAGGAACCGGCGGACCTCGACCAGTTGGTGATGCATCAGTTTCAGCCACAGCTCACTGACCTGATGAATGATGATGAACAGCATCTCGTCAGGTTGTGCGGGGTCCTGAAACGTCTTTTGCAGGTTCAGCAGCGTCTTCAGTTGCAGGAAGTCGCCATAGCTTTTGCGGTGCGTTTCGGCGAAATCAGTGACCAGGGTGTCTTCGACCCCCCGCTGCAACAGACGATCGTCTTTGTCCTCGCCCATCTCATGCCTCCCTTGTGCAAGTCTTGCACCTGTCTAGGGGCTGAGGTTGCAACTTTCCAGCGCGTTAGGCCCAGTCCAGAACAACCTTGCCGGACAGGCCTGATTTCATCGCGGAAAACCCTTGGGCGAAATCATCAACCGCAAAGCGGTGCGTGATCACGCGGGACACATCCAGACCGTTTTGCAGCATGGCGATCATCTTGTACCACGTCTCGAACATCTCACGCCCATAGACCCCCTTGATCGTGATCGCCTTGAACACGATGCGCGACCAGTCAACCGGAGACTTGCCCGGTGGAATCCCCAGCAACGCGATCTTTCCACCCATCACCAACGCTTCGACCATCTGGTCCAGGGCGGCCTGCGAGCCGGACATCTCAAGCCCGACATCGAACCCTTCTTTCATCCCAAGCTCGGCGATGACGTCCTGCAAATCCTCGGTGGATACATCGACGGTCCGCACCGAAGGAACCACATGTTCCGCCAGTTTCAATCGGTCTGCATTGATGTCGGTGATGACCACGTTGCGCGCACCCGCGTGACGAGCGACGGCAGCGGCCATGATGCCGATGGGGCCTGCACCCGTGATCAGAACATCCTCGCCCAGCAAATCAAAGCTGAGGGCAGTATGCACTGCGTTGCCCAGCGGATCGAGGATGGCTCCGATCTCATCCGGTATGTCGTCGGGCAAGGGAACCACGTTGAAAGCAGGCAGTTTCAGATACTCGGCAAATGCGCCCTGTTCGTTTACTCCTATGCCCCGCGTGCCCGGATCCAGGTGGAACTTTCCGGCGCGGCTCTGGCGGCTGTCGGTGGTGATCAGATGACCTTCGCCCGAGCACCGCTGGCCGATTTCAAGCCCTGTCACGTTGCGTCCGATCTCGACGATCTCTCCGGCAAACTCATGGCCGGTGATCATCGGAACCGGCACGGTATGAGAGGCCCATTCATCCCAGTTCCAGATATGGATGTCGGTGCCGCAGATGCCCGTCTTGTGGATGCGGATCAGCACGTCATCCGGGCCGATTTCGGGGATCGGGGCCTGCACCACCCACAGCCCCTCTTCGGGTTTGGATTTTTCCAGTGCTTTCATCGTGTTGGGTCGCATGGACTTACTCCCACAAATCGGTCGACAGGTATTTCAGGCCGCTGTCACACATGATGATTGCGACGCATCCGCCTTCCTCGGGACCGCGAAGCAGTTCAATTGCCGCGGCAAGGTTCGCGCCTGCCGAATAACCGGCGAATATCCCCTCGGTGCGGGCCAGAAGCCGGGCACAATCCCGCGCGGCCTTTCCCGAAACAGCAAGGTGTCCGGCCAATTGGGCGCCCTTCAGATGCACCAGATCACCCATGGCGTAACCACCGCCCTGAATGGGGTGATCCGGGATCGAAACCGGTTCACCGGCCAATGCGCGTGCGCCTTCGGGTTCTATGGCATAACACCGTACGCCGTGTCGGTTCAGATACTCTGCCGCGCCAGCCAGTGTTCCACCGGATCCTGCAAAATCGCAGAATGCCGTAACGGTGCCTTCGGATTGCGCCCAGATCTCGGGCCCGGTCCCGGTTTCGTGGGCCTTGGGATTTCCCGAATGACCAAATTGATCGGCACGATATGCGTTACGTTCGGCTGTGATGCGTTTCGCCTCGACATCGACCAGTTCAAGATCGGCGCCCGAGACTTCGCCGGGTTTGCTGCCCGGGGCCTGGGGCACGATGACAACTTCGGCCCCCAGGGCCCGCATCATACGTGCACGTTCGACCGAGTTCCCGGCGCTCATGACTGCCACGAAAGGATGGCCCAGAATACCGCAAACGATAGCCAGCCCGGTTCCCATATTGCCCGAGGTCAGCTCGACCACCGTTTGCCCAGGTGACAGAGAACCGTCTGCGCGCGCCGTTTCGATGATGGACTTTGCCGCGCGGTCCTTTTTCGAAAACCCCGGCAGCAAGTAGTCAAGCTTGGCGATGATACGCCCGTTCAGCTTCTGCTGGGCACACATGCGCGACAGTTCAACCATGGGGGTGTCGCCGATCACATCGATGACCGATGGAAGGATCATTCGATGACCCCCAGTTCTTTGCCGACCTTGCCAAATGCGGACAGGGCGCGGTCCAGTTCATCCCTGGTCAGAGCCGCGTTCATCTGCGTTCTGATCCGCGCTTGCCCGCGTGGGACGACCGGGAAGAAGAAGCCCGAAACATAGACGCCTTCGTCGAACAGTCGTGAGGCCATGTCTTGTGCCAGCGTCGCCTCACCCAGCATCACCGGGATGATCGGGTGTTCCCCGGGCAGCAGGTCAAAACCGAGCTTTTCCAAGCCAGCGCGCCAGTACTTGGCGTTTCCGAACAGTTGCGCGCGCAGCATGTCGCCTTCTTCGACCAGACGGATCGCCTCCAATCCGGCAGCGACGATGGAGGGCGGCAGCGAGTTTGAGAACAGATAGGGCCGCGCCCGCTGCCGCAGCAGGTCGATCACTGGCTGCGGCCCGGCGATATAGCCGCCGATTGCCCCCCCAAGTGCCTTGCCCAAGGTTCCCGTCAGAATATCCACATCGACGCCGAAATGATCCGGTGTGCCGGCCCCGTTCGGCCCCATGAAGCCGGTCGCGTGGCAATCGTCCACCATGACAATCGCATCGTATTTATCGGCCAGTTCCCGGATTTTCGGCAGGTTGGCCAGATAGCCGTCCATCGAGAACACGCCATCGGTGGCGATCATGATGTGCCGCGCCCCGTCCTCACGCGCCTGTTTCAGCCAGGCTTCGAGATCGTTCATGTCGTTGTTCAGATAGCGATAGCGTTTGGCCTTGCACAGCCGCACGCCGTCGATGATCGAGGCGTGGTTCAGGCTGTCCGAAATGATCGCGTCTTCCGGACCCAGCAGAGGTTCAAACAGCCCGCCATTGGCGTCGAAACAGGCGGCAAAAAGGATGGAGTCGTCCTTGTTCAGGAAACTGGCAAGACGTTGTTCCAGTTCGCGGTGAATGTCTTGCGTGCCGCAGATGAACCGAACCGACGCCATGCCGAATCCCTTGGGGCCCATAGCTTGTGTTGCGGCCTCGATCAGCGCGGGATGATCCGCCAGACCCAGATAGTTGTTGGCACAGAGGTTGATCACCTGCTTGCCGCCGACAGTAATCTCACCGCCCTGAGGCGAGGTGATCATTCGTTCGCGTTTGTAAAGACCCTCAGATTCGATCTGCGCAAGTATGTCCGTGATATGGGACAGGAATGCATCTGCCATGGCGACCTCCGTTCAACTGAGTCGCACATCTAACATAGCGGATGAAATTCCCAAATAGGGGAAATTCAATATGAAGGAAAAATATCCGTGAAGGTGGAATTTCGCGGGTGTCAGGCGTTTTTTACGATCAGGAATACCCGGGCCGGTCCTTTGGCACAGATGGAATGCGCAATGTCGGCGGCATATCGGGCCGTGTCCCCCTGGTTCAACTCGGTCACCGCATTGCCTGAAGTGACCTTGACCGCGCCTTCCAGCACGGTGAGCTGTTCACGGGCACCGCGGGCATGGGGTTGGCTGTTCAGGGCCCCGTCCTCGTCGAATTCGATATCATAGACTTCATGACCCCCGGCCTCTTCAGGCGGTGACAGGATGCGAATTCGGCAGTTCTGCCCCATATTGTCGATGCTTGGGACCTCGGAGCTTCGCAGAACCTCGATCTGGTCCGTGGCCTTTGCGCCCTCCAAGAGACCGGCGAAATCCACCTGCAACGCGCGTGTCAGGTTCCACAGGGTCGAGATCGTCGGGCTGCTTTCTCCGCGTTCGATCTGACTGACCATGGACCGGGACACGCCGCTGAGATTGGCGACCGCTTCCAGGGACAGACCCTTGGCCCGTCGCGCCTCTTTCAAGCGGGCGGGCAGGAGGTTCAGGATATCGTCTGTGTCTTCCGTCATGACGGAATCCATGGGGGCTGCGCAACGCAATGTCAATTCCCGCCGTGACGGGACGTCTGGGGCGACAGTGCCATTCTGCGCATGCATAATGCAGCGAAATTCAGGAGGAGTAGCTCATGAGCGATATCGTTATTCTCGACGGTGCCCGCACCGCAATTGGCACCTTTGGTGGTGCGCTGGCTTCAACCGCGCCGATTGATCTGGCCACTGTCGCGACGGAAGCGGCGCTTGAGCGCTCGGGGGTTGAGGGGGCGCAGATCGGGCATGTGGTGTTCGGTCATGTGATCAACACTGAACCGCGTGACATGTATCTGTCGCGTGTTGCCGCGATGCAGGCGGGCATTCCCAACGGCACACCGGCCATGAACGTGAACCGTCTGTGCGGATCCGGCGCGCAGGCGATCGTGTCAGCCGTGCAGTCCCTGATGCTGGGCGATGCTGACTTTGCCGTTGCGGGCGGAGCAGAGAGCATGTCACGAAGCCCCTACATCGTTCCGCAGGCGCGCTGGGGCGCGAAGATGGGCGACGTCACCTCTCTAGACATGATGCTGGGTGCGTTGAACTGCCCCTTCGGCACAGGACATATGGGGGTGACGGCCGAAAACGTGGCGGATGAGCATCAGATCAGCCGTGAACAGATGGATGCGTTCGCATTGGACAGCCAGACACGTGCGGCTGCGGCGATCGAGGCTGGGTACTTCGATAGCCAGATCACTCCGGTACAGGTCAAGGTCAAGCGGGACATGGTCGATTTCAAAGTCGACGAGCATCCAAAGGCGACGACCGCCGAAGCGTTGGCCGGTCTGCGCCCGGTGTTCAAAAAGGACGGGCGTGTGACGGCCGGCAATGCCTCGGGCATCAATGACGGGGCGGCGGCGATGGTGTTGGCGACAGCGGATGCGGCCGAAAAGGCTGGGTTGAAGCCGAAGGCGCGTGTCATTGGGTATGCGCATGCGGGCGTGCGGCCGGAAGTCATGGGCATTGGCCCTGTTCCGGCAGTGCAAAACCTCTTGAAGAAGACGGGCTTGTCAGCAGAAGATTTCGACGTGATCGAAAGCAATGAAGCCTTCGCCGCGCAGGCTCTGGCCGTAAATCAGGAGCTTGGATTGGACGCAAGCAAGGTGAACCCCAACGGCGGTGCGATTGCGTTGGGGCATCCGGTGGGGGCCACTGGTGCGATCATCACGCTGAAAGCGCTGTACGAGCTGGAACGCACCGGTGGGTCCAAAGGGCTGATCACCATGTGCATCGGGGGCGGTCAGGGGATTGCCATCGCCATCGAACGGCTCTGATCCGCAAGTGGTGCGGGGGGCTGTCTGCCCCCCATCGCGCAAGGCGCGATTCCCCCCGAGGATATTTTTGGCCAGATGAAGCAGGTAGGTTGGTTTTAGTTGAGCGCGCTGATCAGCAAGACCAGCGCTGCACCTGCTGCGGCTCCGAACGTGGCAGGCAGAACAATGGACCACAGGGTGGACGTCTGCGGTTCGTCTTTCTGGGTTTGTGCGATCAGTGCGTTTTCGACCAGGGCCGGCAGACGCGGGCCGAAGCGGGCCAGAACCATCGCGGTTTTTCCCAAATCCCGCAGGGCCGCCCGGGGGCCGATGGATTGTTTGATGTAGTCTTCGACCACGGGGCGGGCGACCTCCCAGATGTTCATATGTGGGTCGAGTGAGCGCGCGACGCCTTCGACGACAACCATGGTGCGTTGCAGCAGGATCAGCTCGGTTCGTGTTTCCATCCCGAACCGTTCGGTCACTTCGAACAGATAGCTCAGCAACCGCCCCATGGAAATATGCGTGGCATCCATGCCGAAGATCGGCTCGCCCACGGCCCGCAGAGCGCGGGCGAACTCGTCCACGTCCTGATTGGCGGGAACATAGCCGGCTTCGAAATGCACCTCGGCCACGCGTTTGTAGTCGCGGCGGATGAAGCCAAACAGGATTTCGGCATAGACCCGGCGTGTGTATTCATCGATATGCCCCATGATGCCGTAATCATAGGCTATGATGTCTCCGTTCGCGGCCACCTTCAGGTTGCCCTGGTGCATGTCGGCGTGGAAAAAGCCGTCGCGCAGGGCATGGAGAAGGAACAGGCGCAGGACACGTTCGGCCAGATCATTGCGGTTGTGACCTGCGGCATCCAGAGCATCATTGTCACCCAGTGCGATCCCGTCCGCCCAGCTGAGCGTCATGACGCGGCGCGCGGACAGTGACCATACAACGGGGGGCAGCCAGAAGCCGGCGTCGTCCTTGGTGTTGGCGGCATATTCTGAGGCCGCCGCGCTTTCCAGACGCAGATCCAGTTCGCCGCGTACGACACCGTCGAAATGCTCGATCACTTCCATCGGGCGCAGACGGCGCGCGCCAGGCGCGCAGAGTTGCACCATGCGGGCGGCGAAATAGAACGCATCGACATCTTTGCGGAACGCGCGTTCGATCCCCGGGCGCAGGACTTTGACCGCGACATCCTCACCCGTGCTGGTCAACTTGGCCTTGTGAACCTGCGCAATAGATGCAGCGGCAATCGGCTCGCTGAATTCGCTGAACATGTCCGAGATCGGCTGACCCAGTTCTTTCTCGACTTCGGCCATCGCGTCGGCTTTGGAGAAAGGCGGTAGCTTGTCTTGCAGAACGCGCAGTTGCTCGGCCAGTTCATTTCCAACGACGTCCGGGCGGGTCGAAAGCACTTGACCGAATTTTATATAGGCGGGGCCAAGCGCCGTCAGGGCGCGCGTGGCGGGTGGCATCCCGGGGTCGCCCTTGTAGCCAAGCCATTGAAAGGGTTTGCCCAATGCGTGGGCCAGGATGCGAACGGCGCGCGGGGCTTCGAACGCATCCAGTACCACGTTCATTGCGCCGGTGCGCTCGAGCGTGGCGCCTGTGCGGATCAGGCGGATGATGTTATGGGGACCACGCATGTGTCAGATCTTCCAGCCGGAATGCAGCGCGGCGATACCCATGCTCAGGTTCCGGTATTTGGCGTTTTCGAAACCTGCGGTGCGAACCATGTTCAGGAACGTTTCCTGATCGGGGAATTTTCGGATCGATTCGACCAGGTATTGATAGCTGTCATAGTCATTGGCGATCAGTTTCCCCATGCGCGGGATGACGTTGAAACTGTAGAGGTCATAGAGTTTCTGAAGCCCGTCATTGGGCAGTTGGCTGAATTCCAGAACCATCAGGCGGCCGCCGGGTTTCAGCACACGGTAAGCCTCGTTCAAAGCTTCTTGCGGGCGGGTGACGTTCCGAATGCCGAACGAGATCGTATAGACATCGAATGTATTGTCTTCGAAAGGCAGGGCCATGGCATCGCCCACGACCCAGTTCAGGCTGTCCGACATCTGATCTGCTTCGGCGCGTTGCCGCCCTTCGATCAGCATCGGCTCGGTCAGGTCCAGCACCGTGGCGTGGCCGTGGCCCGCGCGCTTGAGGAACCTGAACGAGATGTCGCCCGTTCCGCCGGCCACGTCCAGCAGCCGCTGGCCGGGGCGCGGCGCCAGCCAGTCCATCATGGCGTCCTTCCAGACCCGGTGGATACCCATCGACATGACATCGTTCATCACGTCATATTTCGAGGCAACCGAGTTGAATACGCCCTGCACACGCCCGGCCTTTTCGGCCTCGGGGACGGTTTCGAAACCGAAATGAGTGGTCTTGTCGCTGTTGTCGGACATTTGCCTTGCCGTTTGTCGAATTTCGCCTCTGTTATAGGGCCAAGAGAGGCGGGCACAATGCGGCCCTTTGAATTAGGAGCCCTGTAATGCCCGAATTACCTGAGGTCGAGACAGTAAGACGCGGCCTGAGTCCTGCCATGGAGGGGGTCGTGATCGAACGGGCTGATGTGAATCGCCCCGATCTGCGCTGGCCGTTCCCCGAACGTATGGCCGAACGGCTGACCGGGCAGCGGGTAGAGCGGCTGCGGCGGCGGTCGAAATACATCCTGGCGGATCTCCGCAGCGGCGAGACCTTGTTGATCCACCTGGGTATGTCGGGGCGGATGACGGTGTCGGGCGACCCGTTGGGACAGTTCGTCCATGACCATCCCGCCGTGCAGAAACATGACCATGTGGTCTTTCATATGGCCAATGGCGCACGCATCACCTTCAACGACCCTCGCCGGTTTGGCGCGATGGACCTGTTGCAAACGGACAACGCCGAAAATCACAAGCTGCTGTCGGTTCTGGGGCCCGAACCCTTGGGCAACGATTTTCACGACCAACACCTGATCGATGCGTTCAAAGGCAAGAACACGCCTGTCAAATCCGCCTTGCTGGATCAGGGAATCGTTGCCGGTCTGGGCAATATCTATGTTTGCGAAGCTCTTTATCGCGGCCGAGTGTCGCCACGTCGCAAAGCCGGACAGATTTCGGCACCCCGCGTGGCGGCGCTTGTTCCGATCATCCGGCAGGTGTTGCAAGACGCCATAGAAGCCGGCGGGTCCTCGCTGCGGGATTTCCGCCAAGCCGATGGAGAACTTGGATATTTTCAGCACAGCTTTGATGTCTACGGTCGCGAGGGCGAGGCCTGCCGAACCGAAGGGTGCGGAGCGCCGATCAAGAGAATCACCCAGTCCGGTCGCTCATCCTTCTATTGTGCGCAATGCCAAAGATAGCTTGATCCAAGTTTTTCGCGTGGTAAGGAATCGTACCTGAACGGAACAACCGGAAGCTTTCCTCTCATGGCTTTTGAGACGATCATCGTCGAAATCGAAGACCACGTCGCACTTATCAAACTCAACCGACCGGATGCGTTGAACGCGTTGAACACCCAGTTGCTGGGTGAGCTCTGCACCGCGCTGGAAGATGCGGACAGCAATGACAAAGTGCGCTGCATCGTGATCACCGGATCGGACAAGGCCTTTGCCGCCGGCGCGGACATCAAGGAGATGTCCGAGATGAGTTTTGTCGACGTCTACAACATCAACCTTTTTGCCGACGCGAATGATCGTGTGACCGCGATTCGCAAGCCGATCATTGCGGCCGTGGCAGGCTATGCGCTGGGCGGTGGATGTGAACTTGCCATGCTGTGCGATTTCATCATCGCGGCGGACACCGCGAAATTCGGCCAGCCCGAGATCAATCTGGGCGTCATTGCCGGATTGGGTGGAAGTCAGCGTCTGACACGGTTTGTGGGTAAATCCAAATCGATGGACATGAACCTGACGGGGCGTTTCATGGATGCGGACGAAGCTGAACGCGCAGGTCTCGTGAGCCGGGTGGTGCCGGCCAAGAAACTGATCGAAGAAGCCGTGAGCGCAGCACAGAAGATTGCCGAGAAATCGCAGCTGACCGCAATGGCCGCGAAAGAAGCGGTGAACCGCAGCTACGAGCTTCCGCTGAGCGAAGGTATGTTGTTCGAGCGTCGTGTCTTCCATTCGATGTTCGCAACCGAAGATCAGAAGGAAGGCATGGCTGCGTTCCTGGAAAAGCGCACGGCGCAATTCCGCGACAAGTAACGCGCGGGATCTCTATGGCGGGTGGGCTTGAGCCCGCCCTTTTTTCCTGGCCATGGTTTGAAGAATCAACTTGGCAACTCCCCAAAACTTGGGTAAAGAGCGCCGCTATACATGCGCGTGCGGCCCGCTTGGCCCGACTCACACTCGTGATTTCTGATCCGGTGCGGATATGTCCGTGGCGCGCAACCCAAGATTAACGTACCGTACAAAAGGTCAGAGACACATGGCTAATTCGCCTCAGGCAAAGAAACGCGCCCGTCAGAACGAAAAGCGTTTCGCAATCAACAAAGCACGTCGTTCGCGCATCCGCACCTATCTGCGCAAAGTCGAAGAAGCGATCGCATCCGGCGACAAGGACGCGGCGACCGCGGCCCTGCGTGCGGCTCAGCCCGAGCTGATGCGTGGCGTCACCAAAGGTGTCTTCCACAAGAACACTGCGGCCCGCAAAATGTCGCGCCTGTCCGCGCGTGTCAAAGCGCTGGGTTGAGCTTTCGGGTGACCCTGCGTCACGTCAGAAAAGCTGAACTATTCTGAAAGGCGTCGCACATTGCGACGCCTTTTTTCGTGTTGCCAGAAAACCGCGCCTTCACGAAACCGAGAGATTCTTTCGGCCAAAGACCCGAGTCAATATCGAAGTTTCGTTGCCGCGCCCCGCTTCGAATTGCTACCACTGATGTCAGCGATTCACTCGCTTGGGGGGACAGGCTGTTTACCCGATTGAACTGACGGGCATCAGAACGATCTGGGGACAATTGTCGACGACTGGCGCAAGCCAGGCTGCCGATCTGTCGTGGTTTCCGGGTTATACCCGGTGATCTCGGCCCTGTCTAAAAAATTGAGATTGCGACGTGCAACCCGGTTTTCGGGGCGCTCTGTTATTGTTGAGCGTCAGATTTGGGGTTTGCCGAGCATTCCGGGACAGTCCCGCCAAGCCATTTGGTTTGGCGACAGGATACCTATTGCGTGTGAATACAACACCGGGAAACCGGCTTCGTCTGAATAAGGCTGACAGGCCAATAAGAATGGGATGCGTGAGGCGCTTAATGACACAAGAGAAATGGGGACTACTGCGTAACAAATTGCTGAAGGCCATCGGTCGGAACAACTATACGACCTGGATCGAGCCTTTGGAATTCAAGGAGCTTCAGGATGGCGTGGCGGTTTTCTCGGTGCCGACCAATTTCATGGGCAATTATGTCAGCCAGAATTTTGCGGACCTCATTTTGTACGAGCTGAACACCGCAGGTGAAACTGTGCAACGTCTGGATTTCCGCGTCGCTGCAAACTCGCCAGCCCGGCCCAAGCCAGCTGTCGATACGCCGCCGGTGGCAAAGCCGGAACCTGTCGCCGCGCCGAGCGAGGACCCGGCGCAGGATACATTGGAATCGCTTCAGGCCGCCCCGTTGGATTCCCGCTTTACCTTTGACAGTTTTGTCGTCGGCAAACCCAATGAACTGGCCCATGCTGCTGCGCGTCGGGTATCCGAGGGCGGGCCGGTGACCTTCAATCCGCTGGTACTGTACGGCGGCGTGGGGCTGGGTAAGACCCACCTGATGCATGCCATTGCATGGGAGCTGAAAACCAAACATCCCGAACTCAATGTTCTGTACCTGTCGGCGGAACAGTTCATGTACCGGTTCGTGCAGGCCCTGCGCGAGCGTCGGATGATGGATTTCAAACACCTGTTCCGTTCGGTTGACGTTTTGATGGTTGACGACGTGCAGTTCATCGCCGGCAAGGATTCCACTCAGGAAGAGTTTTTCCACACGTTCAACGCGCTGGTGGATCAGAACAAGCAGATCATCATCTCGGCCGATCGCGCCCCGGGTGAGATCAAGGATCTGGAAGATCGGGTGAAATCCCGCCTGCAATGTGGTCTGGTGGTCGACCTGCACCCGACCGATTATGAACTGCGTCTGGGCATTTTGCAGAACAAGGTGCAGCAATACAGTTCATCCTATCCGGACCTGGCGATTGCCGATGGCGTTCTGGAATTCCTGGCGCATCGCATCTCGACCAATGTTCGGGTGCTGGAAGGTGCCCTGACCCGTCTGTTCGCGTTCGCGTCGCTGGTTGGCCGCGAGATCGACATGGAACTGACCCAGGATTGTCTGGCGGATGTGTTGCGCGCCTCGGAACGCAAGATCACCGTTGAAGAGATCCAGCGGAAGGTGTCTGAATACTACAACATCCGCCTCTCCGACATCATCGGCCCAAAGCGCCTGCGTTCTTACGCGCGTCCGCGTCAGGTGGCGATGTATCTGTGCAAGCAGTTGACCAGCCGGTCGCTGCCCGAGATCGGCCGCCGTTTTGGCGGGCGAGATCACACGACGGTCATGCATGGCGTCAAACGCATTGAAGAGCTGAAGCTGACCGATGGTCAGATCGCTGAAGATGTGGAAATGCTGCGCCGGTCACTTGAAGCCTGATCTGCGCCTGTAATGCAGGAAACCGCCCCGGTTCCTCGGGCCGGGGCGTTTCTTGTGCGCATTAGTCCACGGTCGGATCAGAACTGGTGCCTGTCAGGCACGCTGCCCTTGACGCTGGACGCAATCCAACCCAGAAAACCGTAAAAAATCCTTGTGCCTCAGGGTGGAACCGCTAACGTGCCAGTCCCGCCCATGTCGGTACGCAAGTCAGAGGAATTGAGGGTATGAAGATCAGCATCGAACGCGGCACCCTTCTCAAGGCCGTTTCGCAGGCCCAATCCGTAGTGGAACGCCGCAATACCATTCCCATACTTGCCAATGTTCTGATCGAGGCGGAAGGCGATCAGGCGCTGTTTCGCGCGACCGATCTGGATATCGAGGTGGTCGACAAGGCCCCGGCGCAGGTCGAGAAAGCCGGCGCTACCACCGTGGCCGCGACCACCTTGCACGAGATCGTGCGCAAATTGCCCGACGGTGCCCTTGTCACCCTGACCGCCGACAACGCGGCAGGGCGTTTGACGGTTGAGGCGGGTCGGTCGAATTTCTCGCTGGCGACGCTGCCGAAAGAGGATTTTCCGGTCATGGCGTCGTCGGAGTATCAATCAAACTTCACGGCTTCGGCTGCCCTGCTGCGACGGTTGTTCGACAAGTCGAAATTCGCGATTTCAACAGAAGAGACCCGGTATTATCTGAACGGTGTCTACATGCATGTGGCCGACGGATCCGATGGCGGCAAGGTGTTGCGCTGCGTGGCCACCGACGGTCATCGGCTTGCTCGGATCGATGCCGATTTGCCGGATGGTGCAGAGGGCATGCCGGGCGTTATCGTCCCGCGCAAAACCGTGGGCGAGCTGCGCAAGCTGCTGGACGATGATGAAATGGATATTGCGGTTTCGGTCAGCGAAACCAAGGTGCGTTTCGCCACGCCGGATATCACACTGACCTCGAAGGTCATCGATGGCACCTTTCCTGACTACACACGCGTCATCCCGCAAGGAAATACGCGCAAGCTGGAAGTTGATGCCGCCGAGTTCGCACAGGCCGTGGACCGGGTGGCAACGGTGTCTTCCGAGCGTTCGCGTGCGGTGAAGCTGCAACTGGATGGCGACAAGCTGGTTCTGTCGGTGAATGCTCCAGATAGTGGCGCGGCCGAGGAAGAACTGGCCGTTGCCTATGGTGATGAGCGTCTGGAGATCGGGTTCAATGCCAAATATCTGCTGGAGATCGCGTCTCAGGTGGATCGAGAGAATGCGGTGTTCATGTTCAATTCAGCTGGCGACCCGACCCTGATGCGCGAAGGCAATGACCAGAGCGCGGTTTACGTCGTCATGCCAATGCGCGTCTGATCGCGCGGACGCGCGATGCCTCCGGCGGGAGTATTTTTGAAAAGATGAAGGGAGGGGTCATGGGATTGGCCCTGACCGAGCTTACGGTCTCGCATTTTCGGTCTCACAAGCTGGCGCGGTTGTCTCTGGACGGGCGGCCGGTGGCGATTCACGGGCCGAACGGGGCGGGCAAGACCAATATTCTGGAAGCGGTATCCTTGTTTTCACCCGGTCGCGGAATGCGGCGGGCAAGCGCGGCCGAGATGACGCGGCGGCCCGAGGCGTTGGGCTGGAAACTGTCGGGACTGTTGCATTCGCAGGGTCAGAATTTCGAAATCGAAACCTGGTCTGAGGGCGGTGCAGCGCGGCAGGTAAGGATTGATGGAAAGACAGCCACCCAGATTGATCTGGGCAAACTTGCGCGGGTGGTCTGGCTGGTTCCGTCCATGGACCGCCTGTGGATTGAAGCGGCCGAAGGCCGGCGCCGGTTTCTTGATCGCATTGCGCTCAGTTTTGATCCGTCTCATGCGGAGGCCGCGCTGACCTACGAAAAAGCGATGCGCGAACGTAACCGTTTGCTGAAAGAGCAGAAGCGTGACGCGCATTGGTATGCCGCGCTTGAGGGTCAGATGGCGGAGATGGGGCATCGTATCCACGCAGCGCGATTGGCGGCGTTGCACCATCTGAGGGTGGCGCAGGATCAGGCGGAAACGGCATTTCCGTCTGCCGAGTTGGAATTGGTGCAAACCGAAGGTGCGATGCCCGAAACGGCTGAGGATTTGCGCGAGGCTTTGAATGAAAGTCGGTTCAGGGATCTGGCTGCGGGCCGGACTTTGGTCGGGCCGCATCGGTCGGATCTCTATGGCGTGTTTGCTGCCAAGGGTGTTCCGGCCAAGGATTGTTCCACCGGTGAGCAGAAGGCGCTGCTGGTTTCATTGATCCTGTCCAATGCACGAGCTTTGGCCGCAATGGTGGGGGCGCCACCAATCGTATTGCTGGATGAGGTGGCCGCACATCTGGACGCGGGTCGGCGCGCCGCACTTTATGACGAGATTTGTGCGTTGGGTTCTCAGGCCTGGATGACGGGCACCGGGCCTGAACTGTTTGAAGAGTTGGGTGACCGGGCCCAGTCGCTGGTCGTTTCCGAAAGCGATGAGGGATCAGTCGTGGCGGTTTAGGCCGGTTCGTTGACTTTACGTTCCCACAGGAAGCCGCGCATGGCTTCATCGACTGGCGTTTTGGCCATGTGGTTGACGTAGTTCGACATGGTTTTCTGTGCCAGACCCAGCACCACGTCCAGAACCGCGCGATGCGAATAGCCCGCGTCGAAGAACGCCTGAAGCTGTTCCTCGGTCGGGTTGCCACGGGTTTCCATCACTTGCAGGGTGAAGGTGCGCAGCGCTTCGAGCTTGGCGGAAGGCAGTGGAGTTTCATTGCGCAGAGCCTGGGAGATTTCGTCTGATACCTTCATCATCTTTGCGATGCCGGTGTGCGCGGGCACGCAATAATGGCATTCGTTTTCCACATTGATGGTCTGCCAGACGACGGTTTTCTCATCGTTGTCGAAATCGGTCTGCAAGAACAGGCCGTGCAGAACCTGATAGCCTTCAAGGTGCTGTGGGCTTTCTGCCATCACCTTGTGCAGGCCCGGCAAACGTCCAAAAGCGGCCTGGGACTTTTCCAGCAGAGGTTTGGATGCTTCGGGTGCGGATTCGAGGTCATGAGACGGGAAGGTGGCCATGTCGGATCTCCTGTTTCTGGCGCGATGGGTGGTATTTAGGGTTTCTTGAGCGATCACTCAAGTATATATTTGAGCGAGCGTTCAAGAATTGGTGATGCCGATGCCCCGTAAACCCGCATATGATCGCGACGCGTTGATCGCGAAGGCCCGTGACATCTTTTGGCGTCAGGGCTGGGCTGGTACGTCGCTGAAAGACCTGGAGCGGGAATTGAAGCTGAAACCCGGCAGCTTTTATGCTGCATTCGGGTCGAAAGATGCGCTCTATGCGTTGACGCTGGAACGCTACACGCAAGAAGGTGTGGCGCGCCTGAAAGCCCTTGCCGAAAGTTTGGGGCCGAAGGAAGCGCTCAAGGCGCAACCTCGTCTGGTCATCGAAGCGGTCGAGAACCCGGCAAAGGCCTGCATGTTGGCAAAAACATATGCTGAGTTGCAGGCGAAGGATCATGCGCTTGCGGATCAGGCCGCGTGTCACATGGCGGAAATGAAAGCGTGTTTCGCCGACCTGTTCCGCAGCGCCCAGGCTGCCGGTGAAATCCGGCCCGAACATGACCCGGATCGGCTGGCGGCGCGGTATCAGTCGGATCTTCTGGGGCTTCGGTTGTCGGCTGAACGCAAGGATGTCGATGCGCGGGAAATCGCGGCGGATATCGCTTCTGACATCGACCAGTTGTGAGGTGGATTCGGGTGCGCAGAAAACGACCCGAGCATACACAAAATATTGGGGGATCGCGTGACAATCCCCACCAGAAAACGTATAAGGTACCAAAATAATATAGGTACTGACTGAATGTCCGAAGACGCACAGGCTCCCCAGGAATACGGCGCAGATTCCATCAAAGTTCTCAAAGGTTTGGAGGCCGTTCGCAAACGCCCCGGCATGTATATCGGGGACACGGATGATGGCTCGGGCCTGCACCACATGGTGTATGAGGTTGTCGATAACGGGATTGACGAAGCGCTGGCGGGTCACGCCGACCACGTGACCGTGAAAATTCACGCGGATTCCAGCGTTTCTGTCAGCGACAACGGTCGCGGAATTCCGGTTGATATCCACCCGGAAGAAGGCGTGTCGGCAGCCGAGGTTATCATGACCCAGCTGCATGCGGGCGGCAAGTTCGACAGCAATTCCTATAAAGTATCGGGCGGTTTGCACGGTGTGGGTGTTTCGGTGGTAAACGCGCTGTCGGATTGGCTGGAGCTGCGCATCTGGCGCGCGGGCAAAGAGCACGTGGCACGCTTTGAGGGGGGCGAAACAGTAGAGCACCTGAAGGTCGTCGGTGAGTGTGGCGATCGTACGGGAACCGAAGTGCGCTTTCTGGCGTCAACCAACACGTTCTCGAACCTCGAATACTCGTTCGAGACGCTGGAAAAACGGCTGCGTGAATTGGCGTTTCTGAACTCGGGCGTGCGGATCATCCTGATCGACGAGCGCCCGGCAGAACGGCTGGAAACCGAGCTGTTCTACGAGGGTGGCGTGAAGGAATTCGTCAAGTATCTCGACCGGTCCAAAACTCCGGCCATGCCCGAGCCGATCTATATCAAGGGCGAGCGCGACGATATCGGCGTCGAGATCGCAATGTGGTGGAATGACAGCTACCACGAGACGGTGCTGCCCTTTACCAACAACATCCCGCAGCGTGACGGCGGGACCCACGTGGCTGGGTTCCGCGGCGCGCTGACCCGGACGATCAACAACTATGCGCAGTCCAGCGGGATCGCGAAAAAGGAAAAGGTCAGCTTCACCGGTGACGATGCGCGCGAAGGTTTGACCTGCGTATTGTCGGTGAAAGTGCCCGACCCGAAATTCTCGTCCCAGACCAAAGACAAGCTGGTTTCGTCCGAAGTCCGTCCGGCGGTCGAAGGGCTGATGAACGAAAAACTGGCCGAGTGGTTCGAAGAGAACCCCACAGAAGCCAAGAGCATCGTCGGCAAGATCATCGAGGCCGCGTTGGCCCGTGAGGCTGCGCGCAAGGCGCGCGAACTGACCCGGCGCAAGACCGCGATGGATGTGAACTATCTGGCTGGCAAGCTGAAGGATTGTTCCGAGAAAGACCCATCCAAGACCGAAGTCTTCCTGGTCGAGGGAGACTCGGCCGGCGGGTCTGCTCAAACCGGCCGGGACAGGCTGACACAGGCCGTTCTGCCCCTGCGCGGTAAAATCCTGAACGTCGAGCGCGCCCGGTTCGACCGGATGCTGTCGTCTCAGGAAATCGGCAACCTTGTTATGGCGCTGGGCACGGGCATTGGCCGCGATGAATTCAACATCGAAAAGCTGCGCTACCACAAGATCGTCATCATGACCGACGCGGATGTGGACGGCGCGCATATCCGGACGCTGTTGCTGACCTTCTTCTATCGGCAGATGCCGGAATTGATCGAGGGTGGGTACCTCTATATCGCGCAACCGCCGCTGTATAAGGTTTCCCGCGGAAAGTCAGAGGTTTACCTGAAGGATCAGGCCGCTCTGGATGACTATCTGATCAATCAGGGCGTCGAAGGCGCTGTTCTGAAACTCGGCTCGGGTGAGGAAATCATCGGCCAGGACCTGACCCGCGTGGTCGACGAGGCGCGTCAGCTGAAACGTGTTCTGGATGCGTTTCCAACACATTACCCGCGCCATATTCTGGAACAGGCCGCCGTGGCTGGGGCTTTCGTGCCGGGTGCGGTGGACGCCGATCTGCAAGGTGTGGCTGACAAAGTCGCCGCGCGGCTGGACCTGATCGCTTTGGAATACGAACGCGGTTGGCAGGGTCGGATAACACAGGATCACGGCATCCGACTGGCCCGTATTCTGCGCGGTGTCGAAGAGGTTCGCACGCTGGACGGCCCGATGCTGCGCTCGGGCGAGGCGCGCAAGACCGGCAGCTTTACGCAGAGCCTGCAAGAAATCTACAACTCTCCGGCCACCTTGATCCGTCGTGATCGCAGCCAGATGATCCACGGTCCGCTGGACTTGTTGCGGGCCATTCTGGAAGAGGGTGAAAAGGGCTTGTCCCTGCAGCGCTATAAAGGTCTGGGTGAGATGAACCCTGACCAGCTGTGGGAAACGACACTGGACCCGGATGCGCGGACGCTGCTGCAAGTGCGCGTGGATGACATGGTTGAGGCGGATGATCTGTTCACCAAGTTGATGGGTGACGTCGTGGAACCTCGTCGAGAGTTCATCCAGAAAAACGCCTTGAGTGTTGAGAATCTGGATTTCTGATTATTTTGTAGGTTTGCGCATAACACTTCGCACACCCCATAAGTTTGCGCAGTTTGCCCATAGTTTTGCGCTGCGCGATTGTCTGCCCTAGCGGTGAATTCAATCATTTTTTGGAGTAGTCGTTGCGGTTATGGTCCTATGTGTTGCTCAATCCCGCAAAGGGCCTCCCTATAGAACCTTGGGTTCCATGCGGCCTCTTTGCTTGGATTCTCGCGAACGGCCGCGATGCGCAGAAAGCTGACTTTGCAAAGTCTAGCTTGAGCCCAAAACTGACGTGCACTGAATTAAACGAAATTGGCTTTCGCCGCTTTCAAAAAAAAGGGGTAGTGAGTTTCCTTCTTTAATTCGAAGTATCCCAAATCATACCTAGGTAGGAGGAGTTACCATGAAGACAGCGGTTGTGACCGGCGCCGCGGGAGGGATGGGGCAGGCCATCTGCCGCCAATTGCAGACAAACGGGTTGCATGTGATTGGTCTGGACCTCAAAGAAGAGCGTCTGAACGAACTGGCATCAGAATTTAGTTCGGACTTCACACCTATTTCCGTTGACTTAACTGATCCTTTGGCCGTGGCTCAAACGTTTGAGCGCATTAGGACAGCCCATGGCGGTCTGGATGCTTTGGTAAACAACGCTGGCACCTGCTTTATGTCTGACTTCCCGCACATTCCGCCCGAGGAACTCGAAAAGCAGATGGCAATCAACTTTAATTCTGCATTCCATTGTTGCCAGCAAGCGGTCCAATTGATGTTAGAACGCGAAGGCATCAAAAAGATTGTAAATATCTCATCGAACGGTGCTTACAATTTCGATGTGTTCGACCCTCCGCACTACCGCGCGTCAAAGGCAGCGATGGATACCCTTACAAAAGACCTCGCCCGTCGATACGCACAGGATAAAATCTGTGTAAATTCTCTGGCACCTGCCATGACTGAGACACCGTTGTTCAATGTCTTGACCGAGGAAGTCTTGAAGAAAGCCGTTAGTGCCATGCCACATGGTCATGCGATGCTACCTGAGCAAATCGCCTCTTGGGTTGGTTTTCTCATTTCACCGGCAGGGGATGTTTCCAGTGGGAATGTGATTATTCTGAACCAAGGGCGCGACGTCAGATAACTCTTTGGTGCGACATCACTTTTCGGAAAAATGGTCCAAGGGGTGGGGTCAGCTGTAGACTTCTGGTGCTTTCTTCAGAACAGGCCACTGCTTTGGACAATGCCCATAGATTACAAAGGCATCTCGCTCGGATGCCAGACGCATCAACCTGTCTGCGCTGGCAATTGCTGCATCTTCGTCCCAAGACCCGGCAAACTTCTCGTCGATTTCTGCTGGTCGGGAAATCGCATCACTGGTCAATAAAATCGCCCCCGACGGAAGATGGACCATCACGGCGATCTGGCCAGGCGCATGGCCTGGCGCCGCCAAAACTAAGATACCCGGCCCAATCTCTACGTCGCCATCAATAACCAGGTAATCCTGCTCGGGCCATTCCATCGGCCGCATATCGCCCCAGTACAACGGGCGAGGTAAGGCTCGCTCGGCAGAGGAGATGAGAATGGGACTGTTTGGAAAGTCGCCCAATGCACCGATATGGTCGATATGGGTGTGCGTACAAATCTGTAGTGTAATGTCTGACGGAATAAGCCCGAGTTTTGCCAGCTGTGCGCGTGGCAGATTGTCTGGTTCGCACTTCAGAACCTCGCCGAACTCATACAATCGATCTTCTTTGACCGCGGCGTCGGTATCAATGGCGTATTTTTCAGGAAATCCTGTGTCGATGAGTATTGCTTCTCCCAAATCTGTCCGGATTAGAAACCCGCAGATACCTATGATGCGGCCAGTGGAATGGACCTTGAACAGCCCGTAGTCCAAAACCGCAAGGTCAATCGGTCGCCCTTTGACAAATCCCTCTACTTGCACAGACTCTCTCCCTGATTGACTACAAAGATTTTGAGTAGAGCATGAAAGTCAAGATACACACACTCTTTCAGTACCTACTGGATACCACGGAAGCGGATCCAGAAGCTTTCGTTGGGTTTTCCTTGTCCGAGTCGCCGCGTTTGGGTGAGTTCATGGATGCGCTGGATCCAGCGCTGCCGTTGGATTGGAACCAAAACAGCTTTCGGGGTCTGCCTGCTTTACGACGACATGTTTTGGACCGCGCCGGCTTGTCTGATGTTTGCAAGCCAGACGACGTCCTGATCACCGCCGGCGCAGCAGAAGCCAATTATCTTGCATTCATGCAATTGGTCCAACCGGGCGACGAAGTCGTAACGGAACGCCCGGGCTGGCCACAAGCGGGCGTATTGGCAGAGGCAGTTGGCGCGACGCTAAAAGTTGTCGACCGAGAAGAGAGTGCTGGTTGGGTTTTGCCGCTCGACAAAGTTGAGGCCGCAGTATCAGCGCGCACGCGGCTCATCTTTATGACCAACCCCAATAACCCCACCGGGAAGTTGATGACACAAGCAGAGCTGGAAAGGCTTGTCCAAATCGCAGATCGCGTAGGTGCATGGCTGGTTGTTGACGAGGTTTACGCGGGATTGGAGTGGGACGGGTCCCGTGCCCCTTCGATTGCTGGTTTGTATCCAAGGGGTATCACGACGGGCAGCGTTTCCAAGGCACTGGGGCTCCAGGGGCTACGCACCGGCTGGATGATATGCCGTGATTCAGATCTCATTTGGGACGCTATTATTCTGCGGGAAAACTCGAGCGAAATTATGAATATTCTCGGCGAAGTCATCGCCGAAATCGCCTTGAGGTCTGACCGATATAATCAGGCTTTGAAAACTGCACGGGCAGCTGGGATGAAAACGCTGGAACGCCTGGATAGGTTTGTTGCCGATCAGCCCAACCTCGATTGGGTCAAACCTCAGGCTGGATTAATTGGTTTGGCACGGCTCGATGGGATTGATGGCGACGTGTTCGCCAAACGCTTGCTCGCCGATCCCTATCGGACATTTCTACTACCGGGTTCGTCTTACGGGATGCAGAACCACATCCGACTGGGTGTGGGGGGAGGTGCTGCTGCCAACCTCGACCTTGGCCTAGAGCGCATGGACGAACTATTGGCAAACTGGTAGATTTAGGACACTCATTTCGACGGTTCGGGCTGCTAAGTCGGTCAAATAACGTTGCCCGTCCCAAGCTGACACTAAGCCCAATTTTGGTGCAAGTTCACCTGCCATGCGCTCAAAGCTCTCTCGCTAGAATAACGCTGTCGGCGCGCTAGTTCGAAGATGGAACAACTGATTCATAACCAAGGTTCGAAATGACAGGTTGGACAACTGAAAATGTTCAAGACTATCCCCGGCCACCTGCGCTGCGGGAGGTGCCCCATAACTTACGGATAGAGTTTGGCGGTCGAACAATCGTAGAAACTGACCAGGCGTTTCAGGTTCTCGAGACCCACCACGCCCCCACGTATTATATTCCGCCGCAAGACATTGATACCGTTCTGACAAAGGCCTCAGGTAGATCATACTGCGAGTGGAAGGGTGTTGCGAGCTACTGGGACGTTCAGAGCGGGGCAGCTGCGGCTAAGAAAGCTGCGTGGAGTTATGCTGCACCAACCACCAGATTTGAACAGATTAAGGACTATCTCGCCTTTTACGCCGGACTTATGGATGCTTGTTTTGTTGGTGAGTACCGGGTGATCCCGCAACCCGGGGACTTCTATGGAGGCTGGGTCACCGAGAACTTGAAGGGTCGTATAAAAGGCGCTCCGGGCACGGAATTTTGGTGAGGATAAATGACGGACCCTAAATCCTCGCCAACCCCTTTGGCCGTTCCTACAAGCCGTTTGGTCCGTGTTGCCGGTTTGAGCAGCATGACAGCAGGCATTGCGGGGAACGTGGCAGTACGCGCCCTAAGAGAGATCGGTCGCGGTGCGCGACCCGATATGCGTGGTTTGTTGATGACACCCGGCAACGTGACACGAGTCGCGGATCAACTTGCTCGCATGCGAGGCGCCGCGATGAAGGTGGGTCAGTTGATTTCGATGGATGCAGGTGAGGTCTTGCCGCCCGAACTGGCTGACATCATGGCGCGTTTACGAGATCAGGCGCATTTCATGCCACCGAAACAATTGCGTGACGTCCTGAACCGAGCTTGGGGTGCAGGCTGGCGAAAATCCTTCCAATCTTTCGATGTAAGGCCCATGGCGGCAGCGAGCATTGGGCAAGTACATCGTGCGACATTGAAAGACGGGCGCGATGTGGCGATCAAAGTGCAATATCCCAGTATCGCGCGCAGTATCGACAGCGATGTCGCCAATGTTGCTGCGCTGGTTCGCATGTCAGGTTTGCTTCCCCAAAGCTTTGATCTGGATCCGTATATCCAAGAGGCGCGCAGTCAACTGCATGAAGAAACCGATTATGAACGCGAGGGACACCACCTGCGCCATTTTGCAGACCTCTTGCAGAGTGATGAAGCGTTTGAAATCCCGGAGTTCTTTCCGGATTGGAGCACGCCAGAAGTTCTGACGATGTCTTTTCTGGAAGGTCGCCCTATCGAGGCCGTGAGTGATGCGACCAGCGAGGAACGCAATCGAGTTTCAGAATCCTTGGTCAATCTCACGCTGCGCGAGGTTTTCGAGTTTGGTATCATGCAGAGCGACCCAAACTTTGCCAATTACCGATACAACCCATCCAATGGAAAAATCGGTCTCTTGGATTTTGGCGCGGCACGCGCACTGCAACCATCTGCAATAGATGGATATTTGGATCTGTTGCGCGCCGGTTTGCTTGAAGACGGCGCGGCGCTTCGTAAGGCTGCCATACAACTGAAGCTTATTGAAGGTGATGGTCCATTTGACGACCGGATTCTCGGAATGATCCACAGCGTTTTCGAAGCAATTCTATCTGCCAATGAATTTGATTTCTCTGACCGAACTCTTTCCCACCGCCTGAACAAAGAGGGAATGGCGTTGGCCGAGGTTGGCTATATCCCACCCCAGGTGCCAATGGACGTTCTTTATCTTCAGCGAAAGATTGGGGGAATGTTCCTGTTGGCTACTCGATTGAATGCCTCGCTGCCCGTGAAGACGCTGCTTGAAAAGTACGTCATCTGAACCAGCCCAATTCACTCAAAACCAACAAGCCGAACAACTAAAAACCTGCGTCACTGATCAGTGTGACCAACCCAAGACGAAGTGTGAATACGGCGCAAACGTTGCCAAACGCGGATTCGAGAACGCCTTTGAAGAGCCAACCCAGCCATTAGAAATGCCCATCGTTTAGGTTGATCATGTCGACGAATTTGTCCTGTTAACCGGCTTCGCTCCGAACCAAGAGGCGATCTTCGAAAGCTTCGGTCTTAAGGGCAGGAAAACTCGGTATGTAAGTTCTAGCAGGGACGTTACCCCCGGTAAGCCTGCCAGACGCGCCAGCCAACGCCATTTGGGTAAAGTGCCCCAGAGTTCCGTGAACCCGCGCGCACCGGACACAAGTTCTCCATCTGGTCGGCGCACAGTGAATCGATCCATCGCTTCTTGCCGCGTTAGATTTGCACCGACACGAGCATTGGGTTCTGAAACGTCGACAAACCGCAGGTGTTCAGCGCCCTTGCAAGAAGCATAATGCCCGATCTCAACGGAGCAAAGCGGGCATGATCCATCGTAGTACACCGTAGTGTGCGATTGATCGGCGTCATCAGATGTGAGTGCAAACTCAGCATTGTCCGTTTTGTGCATTTTGTTTGACCTTGCCCATTGGGTTTCGCCGATATGCTCGTGAGAGTTAGCGCGAAAACCAAAGAAACAATGGGGCAGTCGTGGAACACAGATGCGCCATGAAGCCGCAACTTGGGATGCCGCAAGTCATAGTTAACGGCGGCTTTGCTCGAATTGCAGGCGTATAGGCAAAATTTTTGCATAGTGCGCGAGGCTTGTAGTTATCTCGCGGTTTGCTGAAGAGAGCTTAAAAGTCGCCGCCACAAAAAATTGACTACGGCAATCAAATAAATTCAATGGTTTCCGTATCGAATGATCGACGAGGCGAAATGCTGCATGAGCCTAATTTACCGATTTCGATGCGCAAACGAGATGACTCGGTTTAGATTTAGCTTTCTCCCATTAACGATGCATTGGGGATAGATGTTCTGGGGTTCGCTGCCAATTGCGCTCACGGTGCTTGGTGGCGTACAGGTCGTTGTGGTGGTCTCTTTAACCTGTGTTCAGAAATCAGAGTTCAAACAAATGAAAGTTGGGCCAACTCTGTTCTTGGCATCGTGTTTTAGGGCTCAGAGCCGTCACCAGTCTATGTCACTTTCGCCAAGGTCTCATTCTCCAGGCCAGACGCTCATCAATGAGTTCGCGGAAACTTCCAACCTTCAAGTGCCGAAGGCCGATGGCGCCTGCGCAAAGGCCGCGTCCACAGCGAAGTGGAGAGGTGGTTGAAACAAAGATCCGATTTCTGTGGCCATACGTACAGTACTTGAGGAACGGAGGTATCGTGCAAGTCGTTTGGTTCAAACGGGATTTACGGGTAAATGATCATCCGGCACTTTCGCAGGCGTCTGAGGTCGGGCCAGTTCTGCCACTCTATGTTGTTGAACCGGAGCTTTGGCAGCAACCCGACGCGTCAACACGGCAGTGGAACTTTGTTGCTGAGACAATCGCCGGACTTCGAAAAGACCTTGGGGAACTTGGCCAGCCTCTTGTTGTGCGCACTGGGCAGATTGTGTCGGTCCTATCCGAGTTGAAGGATCTTGGTCTAGTCGACGTACTTTGGTCACACGAGGAAACAGGGAACAATTGGACGTATCAGCGGGACCGTCAGGTCGCGGAATGGTGCAGGGATCATGGTGTGCAGTGGCAAGAAGTGCAAAACCACGGCGTTTTTCGCAGGCTCAAGTCTCGTGACGGCTGGGCGGAACGATGGGACAGGTTTATGGCATTGCCCGTTTCGCCACCAGTTGCGCTGCAGCATATCGATATAGAACCAGGGTATATTCCCACGGCGCGCGACCTCGGCTTGCGGGATGATCTTTGCGTTGGTCGTCAAGCCGGTGGACGAGCTGCTGGTTTGGAGCGGCTGAACAGCTTTCTGACATACCGAGGCAAAAGATACCAACGCGAGATGTCCAGCCCTTTGGAGGGAGCCGTTGCGTGTTCGCGGCTGTCGCCCCACCTGGCTTGGGGCGCGCTTTCTATGCGCGAGGTCTCGCAAGCGACTGAAAGGCAAAGACGCCAATTGCCGCCACAAGCAAAGGACTGGCGCAAATCACTGCGCTCGTTTTCGGGCCGGTTGCATTGGCATTGCCATTTTATTCAGAAACTCGAGGATGAACCTCGGATCGAGTTTGAAAACCTGCATCGCCTCTACGACGGGCTTCGACCGAAAGCGCCAGATTGCGAGCTTTTGGCTGCCTGGTCCATAGGCGAAACGGGATATCCGTTTTTGGACGCATGTATGCGGTCATTGCAAGCGACGGGGTGGCTCAACTTTCGGATGCGCGCAATGGTGATGGCCACGGCGAGCTATCATCTTTGGGTGGATTGGCGAGCCCCGGGTGAGCATTTGGCGCGCATGTTTACGGACTATGAGCCAGGCATTCACTGGAACCAGGTGCAAATGCAATCAGGCACCACTGGCATCAATACCGTGCGCATCTATAATCCAGTTAAGCAGGGCTATGATCAGGATCCAGACGGGGTGTTCATTCGGACATGGTTGCCGGAACTGGCCCATATTTCGGATCGGTACATCCACGAACCCTGGAAAGCCCAAGATGGGAAACAAGTCATCGGAGCGCATTATCCAGAGCGTGTTTTTGACCATCTCGCAGCAGGCAAAGCCGCGCGAGAGCGGGTATGGGGCGTCCGCCGGAGCACTGAGTTTCGCGCCCAAGCGCAAGCCATCGCGGCAAAGCACGCGAGCCGAAAGACCAGGCGGACTGCTCGCAAAAATGCGCGGTCGGCTCAAGATCAAGAGCAACTCGGCCTGCCTTTGGGGGACCAATGATGAGGATGCGGAAGAAAGCCGATTTGCCCCAGAAAATCTGCCCGATCTGCAAGCGCCCGTTCACCTTGCGCAAGAAATGGAAAAACGTTTGGGATCAAGTGAAATACTGTTCGAAGAAATGCAGGTCGGCCGCATGACCGAGATTTTTCCAGAACTTGCGGAAGCGAAAGAGACGATCAGTTTCAAGCCCACACGAACCAATGGCCTTAAAAGGCTGAAGCAGTTCGTGGGACGCGCCGGTCGGCATTATGCAGGTAAGCGGAACTACGATTTTGGGACCGATCAACGCAGCAATGTATCGGGTTTGTCACCTTGGCTGCGCCACCGTTTGATAACGGAACAAGAGGTACTGGCAACTGTACTAGCGTCCCATAATTCCGACGCGGCGGAGAAGTTCGTTCAAGAAGTGTTCTGGCGCACTTACTTCAAGGGCTGGCTGGAACAGAGGCCCAGCGTCTGGGCACATTATCAGCGGGATCTGTTGAGTGCTTTAGAGCGACTAAAATTCGATCAGGGCTTAGAGACCCGTTTCAACGATGCAGTGAACGGCAATACCGGCATCGACTGTTTCGATCATTGGGCGCGGGAACTGGTGACGACCGGTTACCTGCACAACCATGCGCGCATGTGGTTTGCATCAATCTGGATTTTTACGCTCCATATACCCTGGCAGCTTGGCGCGGACTTCTTTTTGCGGCATTTGCTGGATGGCGATCCCGCATCGAACACGCTGAGCTGGCGGTGGGTCGGCGGATTGCACACAAAAGGCAAAACCTACCTCGCGCGACCTGATAATATTGCCAAATACACCGAAGGACGGTTTCAACCAAAAAACCTCGCCAAATTTGCCGAACCTCTGACCGAGACAGCAGAACACCCGCTTATTCCGCTTTTAACTCCGCAAGAGCCCCCAGAGGGCCCTTACCTCATGCTGTTGACCGAGGATGATCTGTCAGCCGATAGCTTAATGCCGACATCGCCTGCTGCCGCGATTGGACTTTTGGCGACGCATGGTCGGTCTCCTAATCCGATTGCAGGCGCTGTAACGGATTTTGCCGAAGGCGCGATGAATAGCGCCCTGGAACCTCACGGAAAGCGCGCGCAATCCGCCGAGGATTGGAGTGATCCGTTGATCGAGGCAGCGCGGAATACCGGTGTCAAAACCATTGCAACAGCCTATGCGCCCGTCGGCCCCACTCGGTCACGACTGGATCGTGCGGAACCTCTGTTGAGGGACGCTGGCATGTCTTTGAACCGGATAATACGACCCCACGACACGATAACATGGCCTCATGCAAGGGCCGGCTTCTTTGGTCTTCGAAAGAAGATCCCATCGCTTTTGAGCCAATTGAACCTGGCCACCCAACCAAGGCCATAGCCGGTGTCCACTGCCGCGCTTTTACTTCCCAACCAATTGTTTGCCCAGCACCCCGGTGTGGCTGCCCGACCCGACGCGGTTGTGCTTTTCGAAGACCCGCTTTTCTTTGGCGATGCGTTTTATCCTGCCATGATGCACAAGCAAAAGCTTTGGCTGCACCGTGCTTCCATGACGCGCTATCGCGATGGCTTGGTCGCCAAGGGATTTGATGCCGCTATTTGGCCCTTTGAGCGGCAGCCGGGCGCTTGCCTGCGCCTGTTTCAAAGTCTGCGGGACCGCGGCGTCAGCCATATAATCATGGTTGATCCGGTAGACTTCATTGCAGAAAAACGTCTTCGGGCGGCGGCTGGCAGAACCGATATCACGCTCGATTTCCGACCATCACCTGGTTTTTTGAACACTCGGGCCGACAATCAGGATTGGTTTGCCGGTCGCAAACGCTGGTTCATGGCAGAGTTCTACAAAAGCCAACGCCGCCGCTTGAATGTGTTGATGGACGGCGGTCAACCGGCGGGGGGACAATGGAGCTTTGACAAGGAAAACCGTAAGAAAGTGCCCAAGGCGCTGTTGGGCAGCCTGCCTTGGATCGACTGGCCTTCCCATGAGGCGGTTGATGAAGCAGCGAAAGCAAGCGTACTTGATGATTTTCCAGAAGCGTTGGGCAGCTTGGATACGTTGTATTATCCGACATCACACAAAGATGCGTCCGACTGGCTGGCGCAGTTTCTGGAACGGCGGTTTGATCACTTTGGCGACTATGAAGATGCCATTGTTGCGGGTGAAAGCTGGCTGTGGCATGCCGTTCTCACGCCAGCCTTGAACATTGGATTGTTGACGCCCAAACAGGTCTTGGACGCTGCACTGGCGCATGCGGATCGCAAGGGTATTCCCCTGAATTCGGTAGAAGGTTTCATCCGCCAGATCATTGGCTGGCGTGAGTTTATGCGTGCAACCTATGAAAGCCTGGGTGTGCCGATGCGCACTACAAATCACTGGGGCCATCACCGACCAATGCCCCGCGCTTTCTACGACGGAACCACTGGTATTGATCCGCTGGACGACACGATCAAAAGGGTGCTCAAGACAGGGTATTGTCATCATATTGAACGCCTCATGATTTTGGGCGGATTTATGTTTCTGTGCGAAATTGATCCGGATCATGTCTATCGCTGGTTCATGGAAATGTTCGTCGACAGCTATGATTGGGTGATGGTTCCCAATGCCTACGCGATGAGCCAGCATGCCGATGGCGGGTTGATCACCACCAAACCGTACTTTTCGGGTTCAAACTATGTTCGCAAAATGAGCAATTGGGGCAAAGGGCCCTGGGCCGACATTTGGGACGGGCTTTATTGGCGCTTTATCCTGAAACACAGCGATAGACTGGCTGGCAATCCCCGATGGGCGATGATGTGCCGTACGGCTGAACGGATGTCGCCAGAGGCCAAGAGCACGCACATAAAGACGGCTGAAGCTTTTTTGCGACGGATGACACAAGCATGAACACTATGGTGGCGCGTGACTGATATTGAGGTCACATCCCGTGATCAACTGTGGGAGTGGCTGAGCACGCATTTTGCCCAACGTGATAGCGTCCGGCTGATCACGTGGAAGGCGGCACATCCGCAGAAATATGTCAGTCGGGACGAGGTGCAGGATGCGCTGATCGCGCATGGTTGGATTGATGGAAGACGATTTACAATCGATGAAGACCGGACGGCGCAATTGATCAGCCCGCGAAAACAGCAAGCTTGGTCCAAAAGCTAAAAGGACAAAGCAGAGCACCTTAGGCAAGAAGGCTTAATGCACCCCGCAGGAGAGGCGTCTATAAAATCCAGTAAGGCGTCAGGGCTATGGAACTTCTTTGATGACGTCGATGCTCTGGTTGTGCCAGACGATTTATCCGGTGAATTGGACCTGAACAAATGGGAGCAATTGCCCCCCTCTTACCGACGCAACGTCCTTCGCTGGATCAAGATTGCCAAGAACCCAACAACGCGCCAACGACGGATCAACAAGACGGTCGAAACAACGCATACTGGAAAAAGAATGCAGCAAATGTAGCGCTTTCTGGTTTGCCCTTGGTTTGCAATCGTAATCTGAGCTTTCGTAGTGAAAGCGTGTGGACATCAAACTAACCTGTGCTGAAGACGACCGCGTTGTTGTGCTGTCCCATCAGATCTGGCCCGATGGTCTGGTGGACGTGGGGACCGATTTTAGTGCGGTGCATGGAACTTCGAAAGGCCCTGTCGGCTAAACCGCGATAGTCAAATGGCATAAGTCTGATCCAAGAAATCCGCCGAAGCGTATATATCACGAACCAATTAGGAAGGAGATAAATATGCTCCCGAAGAGTATTCTTGCGGCGATCCTTGGATCACTTGCAGCCACCTCGCTTCAAGCCGGAGTTCAAATTCGCTTCATAGAAGGCGCACCCAAAGACCGTTTTGTTTTGACAAATGTCGGAGCTTGTGAAGTAGAAGCTTCGACCCTCAAAATTGACTTGTCGCAATCTGCCGGACGTCTGATTTTCGACGTTACCGAAAAAGGCGCGGGTGTAGAGGTATTCTAACCTCTCGAATTCGTTGAGGGTGCAGATGCTCTGCGGCAAATTCCAGCTGTCGTGGACGGGCAAGATTCAATTGCGCTTGAGATCGCCTCCTTCGCAGCCGGGGACAAACTCGCCTTTACCATCGATGTAGATGACACTATCGGGCAACGCGAAATCACCGTAACCGGGTCGGAGATCGAAGGCGCCACAGTGTCATATACTGATGCGGATAAGACCAGTACTGCGACCTTCTCTTCCGAAGCACTTGTCAACGTGACGACAAAGGACTGCTGAAAGCTGTCCCGCAATGTCGAATTCGTTGATCCGCATAGCATTCCTTGCGCTCGTGGTGGGCGGCGGCATCCTGATCGGGACACTGACTGCACCTGGCGAATGGTACGCGCAGCTTTCCAAACCGGCTTTCAATCCACCAAATTGGATTTTTGGTCCGGTTTGGACGGTGCTTTATGTCTTGATCGCTATGGCGGGTTGGCGCCAGTTCGAAACAGACCGAAGCTCGACCGCAATGAAGCTATGGTGGGCTCAGATGGGTCTGAACTTTTTGTGGTCCCCAGCCTTTTTCGTACTGCAACTGCCGTGGTTTGCCCTTGTTGTCATTGTCGCGTTGTTGGCTGTCATTGTCATGTTCATAGCTCAGGTCAGGGCTTCAGATCGGGTTTCCGCACTGGCCTTCCTGCCGTATTTTGCATGGGTCGCATTTGCCACGGCGCTGAACCTTTCCATTGCGATACTGAACTGAGAAGGAACAATATGCGTGCCAACTTCATTGGGCTTGTTTCAGGTCTTGCCATCATCGGATGCACAATGGCTCAGGCTGATGGAAAATTAACTGAAGACTTCTCCAAGTCTCCGGAGACGCGTTGGGACTACGTCGCCGACACCGTCATGGGAGGAGTTTCTTCAGGGCAGGTCCAGTTTCGATCGGAAGGTGATGTCGCATTCGCGCGGCTGACCGGGACCGTCAGTACAGAAAACAACGGCGGTTTCATCCAGTTCCGACGCAAGTTGTCTGATCGGCCAGATACGGGTGTATCAGGCGTCAGGCTATTGGTACGGGGGAACGGCGGGCCATACTTCGTTCATCTCAGAACACGTGGTACAGTGCTTCCGTGGCAATACTATCAGGCCGCGTTTGCAACTTCTAACGAATGGACAGACGTTTATTTGCCTCTGTCAGGCTTCAAGGCTTCAGGTGCCATGTTGCGCACTACTCCTGTCGCAAACGCAATCATCTCAGTTGGAGTTGTAGCCTACGGGCGCGATCACGAGGCCCGCGTAGATGTCAGCGAGATTGGTTTCTATTGAAGGTTTCCAGAGAGAGGGCTGCGATCTTCAAATAGGTCTGTTTGACATGGTTCGAGATCGAAGTGTGTCAAAAGAAACTGCAAAACTTGATTATGGATGTCCGCTTAGGGCTGGTTGCGGTCAACCATGCTCATCGCAGAGACTGATAGTACATGGTTCCGCAAAGCAGTGTTGAGGATATGGTTATCCGGGGCGCTTTGGTTCCTAGCAGAAGAGGCGCTTAGAAGAAGCGTGCACTACTACAACGACAGTCGCCATATAAGACATCTTTTATTAAGTATTGGGTAATGGCGGCAGGTAAGCTGTACTAGCGGTCTGGGTCTGTATCGAGTTTGCCCCAGAGATCATTAACCAGATCTGAGAAGCTATCATTCGAGGCCTCTTTGGGTAGTACACCAGCTCTTCGCCGGCGTTCGACCTCGGCCGTTAGTTCTTCCTCTGTAGCTGTCTCAACCACATCACATCGAAGAGCTGTCCGTATTCATGAGCTTCCGGGCGTAGTCCTCGTCATCGTAGGCTTCCATGATCTTTTCGAAGGTCACTTGTTGTTCGGCGGTCATCACCATTCCTTCTTCACGCACGCGGGGCACCGATTACGGTCATCCGTTCGGTCGATCTGAGCGAAAAAGCCACAGACCGAGCACGTCATTTGATCTCGAATAGGCTTCTTTTGAACGCCAAACAGCCGGTGCCGTTCCGGATGGCGCTTGCTAACGACATCATGCCCGCACCAACAACAAAGTGTCTTGTACCAGCCGTCCAGAAGTTGGGTCTCGGCACTATTTCCGCATCGTTCACAGCTGTGATTTGCACGCGCAATCGTCTCAGCGATCATCGACTGGATGTGTCGATCATCACACCTGTGGTAGATGCGGAACTCTCCCAGCTTCTCCTTGATCTGGAGGACAAAGGGGTAGGTGACACCCTTCAGATCGCAGTATTCCTTAACCTCCGTGAAGAGCTTTGTGACCAAGCCGGACCAGCCTTCGGGTGTGCGTCCGAGGCTCTCTTCGACCGATTGCTTGATGTCGTTGAAATCAATTGCGTTCGAAACGTCGTCCGCCATGTCGGACACCTCCTGAGGATGGTAGGAGGCGTCGGAATCGAACCGGCTCGCGCACTCTAATCTGGAGCAATTACAAGGATATAAGCCTCGCCCGCATACCAATGCTGCCTCCCACGGATTTCGCGTGGGTTATCGACCTCAGGCCGATATTCGATGGCAGTGGATGCGTGTATACGTCATGACCGGAAGCTGAACCAGTTAGGGCGCCACCGTGTCAAGTCGGAGTGCGCGCCAGCCCGAGATCCACCGCGTAGTTCTGGGAACCTTCTAGCTTAACGTGTGCCCAAATGACTGAAGCAACTTGTTTGGAGGGTTGGTCAGCTTGGCGTAGGTCTCACATAGTGAGACGATTCGACACTCGATGTTCAAGGTTAGAACTCAGCATCTACGCTGAAGAACAAAATAAGACAGATCAAATCTCGCGAAAGCGACCGAGCTTCTAGGGTTAGCTCAAATACTGCGGCTGGGCTGTATCCGACTGCCTGACGCTGGTCCAACATAGGATTCTATCCAGCTGCGACGGGTCGATGGTGCGCAACAGCCCTTCAACGGGCTCCGGGTTTAGCGTTCTGTTTCGACCGATATGTTCTATGACGTGACGTATCAGCCGAATGCATATCAAGCCCACATCGCCGGAGTTTTTTGGGATCTATCGCAAGCGTGCAAGTGAACTGCATTCTGCAAACGAGAGTTGAAATTTGCTAATCAAAGCGTAGCTGTGATTGAAGGAAAATACCAAAAAGTTGTAGGGCTTGTTCAGAAACCACTGTCAATTGAGCGTGCACTCTGAACCACGCAAACTTATGGACAAATCGTGCAATGTTATGCGCAAACGTCGCGCAAATTTAGGCGATTGTATACTTGACAAACCCATAGCGGATTCCCATATCAACATCAAGAAGTTGAGGGAAATGAAATGTCCGTTCTGTCCAAAGCCTATATGTACGATGAAGCCGAAGCGTTTAAGCACGTTGAAAGCATCATCTGGCCGGACGGTCCGGTATGCCCTCACTGTGGTGTCGTAGATCGCGCCTATCGCCTTGAAGGTGTCCGTACGAAACCGAGCAAGAAGAACCCGGAAGGCAAGGAGCGTCACAGCCTCTGGAAGTGCCGCGAGTGCCGCAAGCAGTTCACGGTTCGCAAAGGCACCATCTTCGAAGAAAGCCACATTGAAATGTTTAAGTGGCTGCAAGCCATTCACCTGATGGTGTCCAGCAAGAAGGGTATCAGCAGTCACCAACTACACCGCGTTCTTGAGATTACCCACAAAAGCGCGTGGTTCATGTCCCACCGTATTCGCGAGGCAATGCGTTCTGATGGCAACGTTGACTTCGGCGCCGGTGGCGGCACCGTAGAGGTTGACGAAACGTTCATTGGTAAGGAGCCGGGCGTAACCAAATCAAAAACGGCGCGCGGATTTGCTCACAAAATGAAGGTTCTGACGTTGGTGGATCGCGAAACCGGTAAGGCGCGCAACATCATTGTGGACGATCTAAAGCAGACAACGCTGTTGCCGATCCTTCGCGATAACATCGCAGCGGAAGCGACTGTGTATACGGATGAGGC
This sequence comes from Ruegeria sp. YTSC002, assembly GCF_059609845.1. NCBI lineage: Bacteria > Pseudomonadati > Pseudomonadota > Alphaproteobacteria > Rhodobacterales > Roseobacteraceae > Ruegeria > Ruegeria sp. YTSC002. Next base: position 47,526 of record NZ_JBXWML010000005.1, on the reverse strand, counting down.
AAAGCAATACACGCATCTTGGCCGTGAATTTGCAGATCATGATTTCACGACGCACAGTAAAGGTGAATACGGTCGCGGACCCGTTCACACCAATACGGTTGAGGGATACTTCAGCATCTTCAAGCGTGGGATGAAGGGCGTTTATCAGCACTGCGCCAAGAAGCACTTGCATCGCTATGCGGCTGAGTTTGAATTTCGGTACAATAATCGCGTTACCAATGGTGTTGATGATCAGTTGCGGGCCACTATCGCCCTACAATTTATTTCAGGAAAGAGGCTGACGTATCGAGGGACTTACGCAAGCAAAACTTGATGCAAGAAAATTGCATTCCGCGAGAAAGCGAAAATGAAAGCAAGAAAAGTGATGTTTTTGATGCATGAGCTTGACACCTGCAAGAATCATATTAATGTGCTGAATCAAAGAGGGGCCACAAGACATGGTGTCCGGACCCCTCAAAGAAATCGGGAGTAGGGATTCGGCCCCCTATGATCTCCCTCAGAATGTGAGATCAATATGTCTGAGCACGTTGAATCAGTCAAGCAAGTAATTGCTGAACTTCGGACATGGAGTGCCGGAAACCGTGAGGCCAACCGTAGCTCTGTGGCTGACAAGTTTGATGCCTTGATCGCCCCGTTAGAGACTGCGGTAGATGAACTTGTACGGCTCTACGGTTTGACTTCTGCCCTTCCTTCTGACCTCGGAAATATCCACGACCTCCCGCCTGAACTTCTGGAAGAGTTGTCCGTTGCCAAGACTGACGAGCTTGAAGATCAACTCGTCACCGTGATTAAGGCATACGGTGACGAGGCGTCGCTCGACCAAATTCTTGTCGGTCTATATCGGAAATTTGGAGTCACCCAGAAACGGCGTTTTGTTCAAAACAAGTTATATCGCATGGACACTGCGTTTAGCGTTCCTGGTCGGAAGGGTGTTTACACTACTGATGTAGAAAAGCTGAGCGAAGAAGATATCGAAAAAGAGGCGTTGCGCCCAAGTGCAGCGACCGATGAGGGACATTCGTGGGACGATGAAATCCCCTTCTAGGGGTATGGCCCCGGCACTCAAGGCCGGGGTCATTGAGATGCGGGTGACTTGGTGTGGTGGCCGTCCTTCCCAGTCTGGTCCACCGGGGGTTCGACTCCCCTCATCCGCTCCTAAACAGCCCCCCTCCACAAGGGGCTAATGCAAGAGCCGCGCGGGGTCCAAACTCGTTGCGGCTCTTGTCGTATATATATGTATCTATAGACTCGCAGTCAAATGCCATGAGGTCATGCGATGAGTGCCAAAAAGAAATCCCAAGCTGACAAGTTCACAGAGGTCGCCCGCCAACTAGAGGCGGACGACGATGAAGAACGATTCAACGAGAAGCTGAAGAAGCTGGCGAAACAGAAGCCCGGAGAGGCCTCAACAAGCGACGAAGGAGACGAGTGATGGCGGAGGAAGTCGCAGATCTGTGCCGCGAGTATGTCTTTGCCCACGCGGGTGACTACGACGATCACGAGGAAGATAAGGCGGTCGAGGCTCTAACCAGAGGCTTTAGGGCGCACGCCAAGAAACTGGGTTGGGAGCCACCACATTTTCACATCGACGTCACGGATCGGGTTCGGGCGGCTTTGAGGATTCATCGCAAAGACCGATAAAGCGGGTTTGTCAAATATACAATCGCCCAAATTTAAGGGCGAAGACACCCGAATTATCTAAACAAAATCAATGATGGCAATGCAGCGTTATGCGCGTCCCTACATTATTTGTAGGGACGCTTGTCGTATTTCACCGGTTTCGTCCGCTGTTTCCGGAAAGGGATGCAGGTGCGTATCCCGTTGTCTTTCAACGCTTCTCGGAACCAGTCGGCGTCATAGCCGCGAACTCCGAGCAGCCAGTCGACATCCGGCAGGCTGCTCAGCAATGCCCGTGCGCCGATGCAATCGCTGACCTGCCCGGCGGTGACGAAGAAGTTGATCGGGCGCCCCAGGCTGTCCCAGATGGCGTGCATTTTGGTGTTCACGCCGCCCTTTGTGCGGTCAATCAGGCGTCCACGCCCCCCTTTTTGACGCCCAGACTGGACGCTGTGCGATGGGTCTTCTGATAGGTGGCGTCGATCATGACGGTCCTTTCTTCACCGTGCCCGGTAGCCAAACCGACCATCATCCGGGCGAAGATGCCCTGTTCGTGGCTTCTCTCGGACCGGTGGCGTTCAGCCACGCACCTCCACCGCTTCCAGCGGTTGTACAGGGTCTTGTGCGGCCGTATTCCCTGGGCGCCTCCCGCCACCGCTCTCGCCGCCACTTTCATCTTCTGGCTATGAAGCAAGAACGAGACCTGACCCAAAATTCCATTCTCTGGCCATAATATGGACTGACTATTCCAAAAATTGCCTACCGCCACCTTGAATTTCTGGACCAATCATTCCAAATCATACGCATGAGCACAGAAACTCTCCCAATTACCGACATCAAGCCGACCGCAGGCCCGGGTCGGCCTCGTGCCTTCGACGAAGCCGAGGCTTTGGAGAAAGCCTTGTGCGTATTCTGGCACAAGGGCTACGAGACCGCGTCCGTGGACGATCTGACCAAGGCCATGGGTTTGAGTCGGTCCAGCTTTTATGGAGCATTTGGCAACAAGCAGGCTTTGTTTCACAAAGCCCTCAGGCACTATTCAAGGCGTGGTTTGAAAGCTCTGCGTGACGTCGCGGACGCGGGCGGAGATGACCCGGTTGGTGCGATAATGGAAGCTTTGGCAAACCCGCAAGGAGGTCGTGACGGCTGCATGCTGATCAATTGCCTTACGGAGCTTGCTCCTCATGATGATGAAGTGGCGGCTCTCGGGCGGCAGCATTTGGAGAGTATTGACGAGATTATTGCGAGAGCGCTTGAGCCTTCAAATCCGGGACAGGCACTCGACAAGGCACGAGCCTTTGCATCCCTTGCAATCGGCACACTAGCCTTCCGCAAGGCGGGCGTTCCGGCTGAGCAGATATCGCAAACCCTGAAACAAGCCCGGTTGGTGATTTCGCCATAAGGCCTCCTGCCACCATAAGGAAATGAAACCTAACACAAACTCAATCAAGAGACAGTGACCCCAATATTGGACTGATTGGTCCAATAATATCTGAACGAAGTTTACCAAAGAAGGAAACAGCAATGGCTGATGAAAAACTGTTCTCCGGCATCAAAGCTGGTGCAATCGAGCTGAAAAACCGCATTGTCATGGCGCCACTGACCCGCAACCGGGCAAGAGCCGAGGATGACAGTGTCCATGAATTGCAGGCGAAGTACTACGCGCAGCGGGCAGGTGCTGGTCTGATCATCACGGAAGCATCGCAAATCTCGCCCCAGGGCAAAGGCTATGCCTGGACGCCGGGCATATATTCCGAAGCGCAGATCGACGGCTGGAAAAAAGTGACTGACGCCGTCCATGCCAAGGATGGGAAGATCGTAATCCAACTTTGGCATGTGGGCCGGATTTCGCATACCAGCTTGCAGCAGGACGGCGGCGCCCCTGTAGCGCCATCCGCAATCGGCGCAAAGGCCAAGACCTTTGATGGCGAGCAGTTTGTTGAAACATCGGAACCGCGGGCTTTGGCCATCGAAGAAATTGCAGGCATTGTCGCCGACTACCGGAAGGCCGCGGAAAACGCCATGAAAGCCGGATTTGACGGTGTCGAGGTCCATGCCGCCAATGGATATCTGATCGATCAGTTCCTGCGCGACGAGTCCAACAAGCGTGAAGACGAATACGGAGGTCCTGTCGAGAACAGAGCGCGGTTCCTGAAAGAAGTCATGGACGCCGTTGTCGACGTGTGGGGTGACGACCGCGTCGGTGTCCGCCTCAGCCCGTTCTCGAACGCCAACAACATTTCCGACAGCGACCCGCAGGCGACGTTCTCGCATGCGATCAAATTGCTGAATGGCTATGGGTTGGCCTATCTCCATCTCGTAGAAGGGCAGACCGGCGGCCCGCGCGATATTCCGGAAGGTGGTGACCTGAAGGCGCTCTATGAATTGTTTGACGGAGTGAAAATGGGCAACAACGCTTATGACCGAGACATGGCGATTAAAGCGGTTGAGACCGGCGCCGTCGATCTGGTGGCCTTTGGTCGGCCGTTTATTTCCAACCCGGATCTTGTCAACCGGCTGGAGAAAGACGCCGCGCTGAATGAACTCGATCCCACCACTCTCTACGGCGGCAATGAAAAAGGGTACACCGATTATCCGGCACTGGAAGAGGAAGCGGTCGCCGCAGAGTGATACATCGCTCTTAGCCCCGTAGTGACGGGCAATACCAAGCATAGTGAGCGCGCCGGTTTGGATGCGCTCACCTGGCAGTTACAGAAACATCCGTTCTTGAAGCGAGGATCTATCACAAGCCTGCGAATAAACTGCTTCCCTATGATCAGGGTTGAATGTTTCCAATCAGAATGCACTCTTGATTGAGAGGCACCCGGTTTTAGTTGAAGAAGATGTGCGGTGATTACCATCAATTGAACGCGTTTCTCGAACAGCGCAGTGTTGTAGGAAAATCGTGCAAATTCAGGCCCAAATGCCGCGCAAAACTTTGCGCGAGAATACGCAAAATTTCCAAACAAAATCAATGTTGGCAATGCAGCGTTACGAGCACACCTACACAGGTCGGGTTGAGCTCTGGTTCCGGTCGAAGCCTCGGGAATGTCGTCATTGGCCAACGTTGTGCATGTGCCCGCACTGGCTTGCATATCGGATATTGCACGCCTGTTTGCGGGGCCTCCATGGGCTGCAATCGGTCACTGTGTCAAAACAGGCAGCTTGATCCTTTGGATCTTTCCAGATGGCCCCTTTGGCAAGTCCTGCAACAAGTGCACCCTATCAGGCGATTTGAAAGCACCCAGCCGTTGAACGCAAATCGCGATGAGTTGGTCGGATGAAACGCTTGACCCGGTTCGCAATTTGACGGCGGCCTCGACGCGTTCACCGTAGGTTTTGCAAGGGCGTGCAAATGCGGCAGCCTCGATCACGTCAGGGTGCGAATAGAGAGCTTCGTCGATTTCACGTGGGGCGATGTTTTCTCCGCCCTTTATGATCAGCTCTTTCAACCGGCCCGTCACGAAGAAGTAGCCGTCTTCGTCCATGTGCCCCAGGTCTCCGGTGCGCAGCCAGCCATCGGGCGTGAATGTCGCGCGCGTGGCATCCGGATTCTTCAGGTATTCTCTCATCACATTGGGGCCACGTACGGCGATTTCGCCCTTGGTGTTTGGCGGCAGGGGGGTCAGATTTGCCGACAGGATACATGCCTCGTTGCCGTAAGCTTTGCCCGGCGATCCAATTTTGCGGACGCCCGGCGGTAGCGGGTTGGACAAGATCTGTGCGGCTGTTTCCGTCAGGCCCATTGTTTCTACGATGGGGACTTCAAAACGGGTTTCGAACGCGGTTTGTACATCCGGTGCAAGCGGCGAGGATGCCGAGCGGCCGAAACGAAGACGTGCTCTGGTTTCATGCGCGGGTGTCAAATCGGAATGCAGCAAGTGCGAGATAATGGTCGGCACCACCGAAAACCACGTGGCCTTGGCGCTCTGGCACTGGTCCCAGAATTTGCGCGTTGAAAACTTTTCGGCCACGGCCAGGGAACCGCCGGAAACAAGCGCGCTCAGCACGGTCACGCAGAGCCCGTTGATATGATAGATTGGCAGCACGCAAAGACCACGATCCGCCGGTGTCAGCTTGTGCGCAACGGTGGGGGTCCATCCACCTGCCAGCAGGCTGACGTGACTATGCACGACCCCCTTTGGGCGACCGGTGGTTCCCGAGGTATACATGAGCAGCGCGTCGTCATCGGGACCAAGCGCATGGAGATCAGGGGCCTTGTCGAAACGAGCGGCAGAATACCGCGTCATCTCTTTGGGGCGAACTCTGTCGAACAGATCGGTCTGCGCGTTGCCGACGAACGCAATTCGTGCGTCGCAATGTCCCAACGCATATCCAATGGCCTCGTCCCCGGCGACAAGGTTGATGACCGTTGCGCGGAACCCGCCATAAAGCACGCCGTAGAGGCATTCTATCGCCTCGCGCCCATTCGGTTGAAGGATGGCAACGCTGGCCCCCTTGTCCAATCCCTGCGCTGTCAGATTTTCGGCCAGTTTTCGTGCCCGATCCCTCAGGGTTGACCAGGTTAGCGCAGCTTCGCCGTCGAAAAACAGATAGGCATCACGATCACCGATGGTGCTTGCGCGTTCGTCCAGCCAGCTGCGGATTGTCCCGCCTGGGGGCATCTGATCGTCCATGCTCATGCCCCCGCATCAGCCCAGTATTCCGCGAAGATATCTTCGACGGAGGGTTCAATTGCCGGGATTTCACGGACAATTTTGGTGCTTTGGACAAAGTGCTTCCAATGCAGGTTCTCATCAATCGCATTGCCACCCCAACTGCCACATCCCATCGAAAGCGAGAAAGGCATGCCGTTGTTGAATGACCCTCCGGTCGCAAAGGTGTGAGCCTGATTGACGATTACGCGGCAGGTGGGCATCGAGGCACCCAACGCCACCGCACGGGCATCTTCGGCGGTGTGTATCCCGATGGAATGCCCCGCGCCCTGATACTGCAAGATTCGAGCGGCAATGGCTTGGGCGTCCTCAAAATCGTTTGCACGATAGAGCGCGGCCACGCGGCTTAGTTTCTCACCCGAAAGCGGATGATCCGGACCGACCCCCTTGGTTTCAACTGCAAGGAACCTGGTGTTTTCAGGCACCTGACCAACCATGCCCAGTGCCTTGATCATCCTGTCGGCGTCCTGTGCGATCACTTCGCGGCTCAGATGCCCATCCGGCCAGAGCTTTGAGACGATCTGGTTTTCGTCCTTCACCAATGCGCCTCCTTCATCGGCAAGGGCTGCGACGAAATCATCATAGATTGCGTCGACGGCGATGATCGCGTTTTCGGACGAACAGGAGGTCGCATTGTCGAAGGTCTTGGAGGCAGTGATCTTCCGGGCAGCGGCCTTCAGGTCAGCTGTCTCATCGACGATCACGGTGACATTGCCCGCGCCGACGGCCACCGCAGGGGTGCCGCAGGTCTGCGCGCGATGCACATTGTTTTGACTGCCGGTGCAGATCACCCGGTCGCTGAGTTCCATCATCGCCTGAGTCTTGGCCTTGGAACCCGGCGGAGGAATCATCTGGACCAGATCGTGATCCAGCCCCAGTTTGTCGAACTCGGCATGAATGTAACGCAAAAGCAGCTCGCAGCTTGCGACGCCTTTGGGTGACGGGGCGACAACGACCGAGTTGCCGCATTTCAACGCGTTGATGATGTTGTTGGCGGGTGTGGCTGCCGGGTTCGTCGACGGCACCACGGCGCCAATCACTCCGATTGGGCGCGCAATCTCGGTGATGCCGGTACTTGCATCCTCATGGATGATCCCATGGGTTCTGACGCCTTTTATGTCGCGCATCAGGCCAAGGGTCTTGCGATGGTTCTTGATCACCTTGTCCGGCACGTTGCCCAGTCCTGTCGTCTCGACCGCAAGTTCGGCCAAAGCCCTGTTGCGTGAAGGCTCCATGATCGCCCAGGCAGCAGCAGCGGCTGCGCGGTCATAGCGCGTCTGGCTGGCGCCGGCTTCGTATTCCTTCTGAGCGGCGCGCGCACGGGTCATGATCAAACTGACTTGGGCGATATCATCATGTGCATTCATCATTGAATTCCTGTTGGTGGGGACAGGGCGGAAACCGCCCCATCCTGTGCCACTGCTCAAATCGTCAAAGACCCGCCAGAAGCTCTTGCAGGGTTTCCTGACGTGCGGCCCACATCTGTTGAACCTCTTCGCGGGTCATGATGTGCATGGGTGACCCACCGGCTTTCATTTTTCCTGCCACCCGCGCGTTCTTGAACATCTCCGGGACTGTTGCGGCCAGTTTGTCGATGACCTCTTGCGGGGTGCCCTTGGGGACCATGACACCGCGGAAATTCACGCTGGCATTGTCGATGTCATAGCCTTGCTCTTTCAGTGTGGGGACGTCCGGCAGGAACGCGTTGCGTTCCAGATCGAATACGCCAAGGATTTTGACATTTCCGGCTTCCTGCGCGCGGAACGCATCGGACAGGTTGTTCACGCCGCCCATGACGTCGCCTGCAATCACGGCCTTCATGGCCGCCGCACCGCCGCCCTTGGTCGGGATGTACGCCATTTTGACCCCGGCTTCCTTCTCAAGCTGCAAGGCGGCGATGTGGTGCCCGACGAACAGGCCCGCACCCGAAAAGGTCAGCTTCCCCGGGTTCTCCTTGGCATAGTTCACCACTTCTTGCATGGAATTGAAGGGGCTGTCTTTGGCCACGACGAATACCGCAGGATCTGCGCCCCAGTTGGCGATGGGCTCGAAACTGTCTGCCGAATATTCAACGCCGCCCTTGATCGACTGGGCGATGAAATGCGGGATGTTGTAAGCCGCCAGCGTGTAGCCATCAGCCTCGGCCTGTGTCGCAAACCAGTTCCAGCCGACACGGCCACCTGCCCCCGGCTTGTTGATGATCGCGATGGGCATTCCAAGCGCGTCTTCGTTGCCTGCAGTCATTGTGACGATACGCGCCTGAAAGTCGGTGGCGCCACCCGCACCATAACTGACCATCATCATGATGGGGCGTTCGGGGTAGTCCTGCGCCACGGCCGCGCCACCGGTCAGGGACATCAGCGCCAGTGCAGCGCCTGCCAGTAGATATTTCATTTCAGATCCTCCCTTGGATTTGCGTAAGCCGCTTTTCGCGCGGTCTTTTTCAGAAAAGTATTTCTCGTGGCGTGTAAACTTTGAGAAGCATGGCGAAGAGCCCATACATTACGGCCAAGTACCCGATCGTGATGATCACACGCCTGGTCCAGGTTTTGATTTCTCCATGCGGTGCAGGGTCATAGAAGCTGAGCAGCAAGAAGAATGTGATCGTTCCGGCGGTGTAGAACCCCAGCGTCTTGGCGGCCCAAAAGATGTAGATGAGCGCGATAGCCAAGCCAGGCAGAAGCCAAATGAAATCCTTGCGCGAGACGCCGTTGCCCACCTTGGTCCAGCCCAGAAGCGCCTTGGCAAACGTCCACAGGGCCAGAACGACAAACACGGTCGAAATCAGGCGTGGGAACAGGAAGGCTTCGGCCGGTTGCTGGGTATAGCTGACCCATGCCACCCAGATCCCGACGGCGGCAATGACGCCGGACGCCACGACATGTTGTGCGCGTGGAAGACTGACGGAACTCATGCCATGATCTCCTCTTTTGATATGTAGCGACGACTGCGAAGCTCCATCCAGACTGAATAGGCGATTGAAGCGATGACGATTGCGATCAGAACGATATTCAGCGTTCCCGTCAGGAAGTAGCTGGCCATCCCTTCGCTGGCCCCTGCAATCATCGATCCTTGAATGAAGTTCGCCTCGGCAATCGGGCCAAGGATCAGGCCAAGCACCAGTGGTGCAGCTGAAAAGCCAAAACGCTCGAGGAAGTACATCATGATTCCAAGAGCCGCCATGACATAGACGTCGCCCATGCTGGACTGAACTGAATAGCTTCCGAAGACTGCCAGGCCCAGAACAACTGCGGCCATGACGCTTTGCGGTACCTGCGCCACCCGGGCGGCAAGACCAGCGACATAAAGCCCGAAGATGCACATCAACACCTGTCCGATCAGCATCGAGTTGATGAAGGTCCAGGCAACATCCGGGTGGTTGTCGAAAAGGTCCGTGCCCGGAAAAATCCCGTGGATCAACAGGCCGCCCAGCAACACCGCTGCGGTCGGCGACCCCGGGATCGAGAGCGTCAAAAGCGGAACAAGGCTGGGGCCGACCATGGCGTTGTTCGCACTTTCCGCCGCGATCACGCCTTCGCTGTGGCCCTTTCCGAATTTCTCGCGCTCTGGGCTGAATTTCTTGGTCTGGTCATAAGCGACCAAACCCGCGATCTGTCCACCGACACCCGGAATCAGCCCGATGATCGAGCCGGTAACGGTGCCGATGCTCAGCGCTCTCGGGCGGCGCAGAAGCTCACGCACCGCATCCATGATCGAATGCTTTTCGACCTCGATCACTTCGGCATTTGCCGCATTTCGACCCTTGGCGAACATGGTCAGGACCTGAGGAATGGCAAAGAGCCCGATGAGCGCGGCGATAATGTTGATGCCGCCGCCAAGCGCCGGGTGGAAGATGAACCGTTGCGCCCCCATGATGTCATCGAAGCCAATGGTCGCAAGCCAGAGACCGATGCATCCCGACAGCAATCCTTTGACAACGGATGCACTATCCAGCGACCCAATGACGGTTACGCCCAGGATGGCGAGCCAGAACAGGTGGCTTGGTCCAAAGGCCAACGCCCATTGCGCAAGAACCGGTGTCAGGAAGATGAGCAGAAGCACTCCGATCACCCCCCCAACGGCAGATGCCATAAAGCTCAGTTGCAACGCCTGTGCGCCCTTGCCCTGCCTGGCCATCGTATGCCCATCCAGCGTCGTGGCGATGTTTGCGGGCGCTCCGGGGATTTTCAGAAGGATGGCGCTGACCGCGCCGCCCGCGACCGTCGAGGTATAGGCCGCGCCAAGAAGGATCAGCCCCTGAACGGGTGCCAGATGAAACGTGAATGGGATCAGCAGGGCCACGGCCATGGTGGGCGACAGTCCGGGGGTTGCCCCCAAAATCAGCCCGCCAATCGTGCCCAGGAGCAACAGCCCGAACGAGACCGGTGTGAAGACATCTCCGAAGTAATACAGAAATTCCACGTTGCATCCCTGTGTTTGTTTGCGCGTTGACATTTTAGGCTAAGAGATGAAAATAGTTTTGCAAATGTTTTCATAAAAAGCCTCGAATGAGCGAAATTTATGGTTAAAAAACATAAAGATAAGCCGGATATTGTCGCTGTTGCCAAGGTTGCCGGTGTTTCCATCTCGACAGTTTCGAGAAGCTTCAATCATCCGGAATTGCTCAAGCCGGCGACTCGAAAAAAGATCGACCGGGCGGTGCAGAAGCTTGGTTACATTCGCAACCGCGCCGCGCAAGTCATGCACGGCCGACGCAGCGGAACTGTCGGGCTGGTGGTGCCGACAATCGACAACGCCATCTTCGCTGAACTGATCCAATCCTTCTCGGACGGGCTGGACCGGCATGGCTTCACGATGTTGATTGCTTCGCACGGGTTCGATCTGGAGCGCGAATACAAGATGCTGCGCAAACTGATGGAGCATCGCGTTGACGGGCTTGCGCTCATCGGGCTTGAACACTCGGAGGCGACCTATCAATTGATCGAACAACAGGGTGTTCCGTCGATTGCAATCTGGAACTATGACGATCAAGCGCGATTGTCTTGCGTGGGTGTTCAGAATTCAGAGGCTGGCCGTTTGTCCGCACGCCACTTGCTGGATTTGGGGCACCGCGACATAGGTTTGATCTTTCCCGACCCCGCTGGGAATGATCGCGCATATGACCGGTTGCACGGCGCCTTGGAAGAATTGCGATTGGAACGGATCGAGGTTCCCGAACAATGGCGCCTGGAAGCTCCCTACAGCATTTTGGAGGCCAAACGCGCCTGCATAAGCTTGTTGGATCATTCACCACGTCCCACCGCTATATTATGCGGCAATGACATTATCGCTCAGGGCGTGCTGTACGCGGCAAAACACTGCGGTGTGCGTGTTCCCGAAGACCTGTCCGTCATGGGAATCGGAGATTTCAAAGGCTCAAGCGAAATCGAACCGTCACTCTCGACCATTCGCATCCCGGCCAAGCGCATTGGCGCCCTGTCCGCGGAATTGATCACAAACATTGTCGCAGAGCATTCCGAAAGGATCACGACAACCAAGTGCGACCTGAAAGTGCTGACCAGGGCATCGACATCCACCCCATCAAGAGCGCGGTCCAGGTGAAGCTCGGGACGTCCTTCACCGATACAAGTTCCGAGACCAGTATCTTGACCGGGCGGTGTCGAAACATCAGCGTCGAAAGTCTGCTCTTTTGGTTTGTTGCCAATCAAATGCTCTTTTTGAGAAGGTCGATACTCCGCGTCGACCATGTTTTGCGCTTGTCGAAAAACGCACAAGGAAGTCCCTTGAACGAACATCTTTGATCGCAGCATCACCCATGACCCTTGAACGTCCGGCACGGGGCCGTTCAGAGGCCACTTGATCTTTCGAAGCAGCCAATCCATCAATCTTCGATCAGCGAAAAATCGTCATCGTCGTTCGATTTTTTTTCGCGGCTTCCCGCTTTTCTGGATCGCCGTGGGCCTTTGGGAACATAGTCGTCGTTCAACGCTTTTTCGACCAGCCAAGTCGCGTGGTGATCCGGGAAACCTTCGCCGTAACGGCGGATCAGATCGATGTATTTGAAGCCAAGCGCAGAAATCTTGGTGATTTCTTCGCCGGTCGAAGCGTATTTGACGACAAGGCCGCCGCCCTTGGGCGCCAGTACTATGTTTTTCTCTGCCAACGCCGCCGAAAGACCATCCCAGGAACCTGTCTCGGCAACAACTGTTTCGATGAACGTTTTGAGGTCGCGTTTCGGCGGCTTTTCAATCTCCTGTGGTTCTGGAACCAAGACCTCCAAAGCCTGTGCAGAAGGGTGCGCCGTTTGTCGATATGGATTTTCCCGGGCACGGTCCGTCTGGTCAGCCTCTGGGGTTGTCGGCATCAGCGGAGCATTCGAGGCTTCGGCATTCTCATGTCGGAAGATCAGCTCAGGCAGTACCGTCTCCCAGCTGTCGCGCCTGTGATAGTGTGCATAGTCTTCACTGCTGTCGATTTTGCGCCAATTGATAATCGCACCGATCTGACCAGAGGCGAACACATGCCCACGGGGGGGCTTCCACGATTTGGCCATACGTCCGACAACACGGTTTTGGGCGTCCAGCAAGACCCAATGAGGTTGTTGAAACACCAGGGAAAGAGAGTCCCCGACCTTGGCCGAGCGCACGGCCTTGTGCACGTCATGTGCATCCCCTTGGCGACCGGCGAACGACAAGTCCACGATATCCAGCGCAGGCATCTGGTATTTCGTTGCGGGCAACGAGGTTTCGTTCAGGTCGGGCGTCACGCGCCTGTGCAGAACTGAATCTGAACCCGATTTCAGAAACGGGTGCTCTCCGGATGTCAGCACGGTCAGGCTTTGCTGTGCACGGGTCATTGCCACGTAGAACAGGCGACGAGGAGCTTCGGGATCTTCTTCCTTCGAAACCCGCGTCCAGCCGCCGTTCAGAATGGCGACATGGTCGAATTCAAGGCCTTTCGCCCTGTGCGCCGTCAGCAACAGCAATCCGCGCTGTTCGCCCCGCGTATCCCGGGACCAGTCAGCAATCCATTCAATGATGTCAGGTACCGGCATGGTTTTGGTGCCCAACTCCCGGGCCAGCTCCGCCACACCTTCTGCCAGCAAATCCACCCATTTGTTGCGAGGTTGATCATTCAGGACCGTGAGGATGTCCTGAATACCCAGAAGTGCGCCTTGTTTCCCGCGCAACCCGGATACCAGACGTTGGGTTTCCCTCAATCGCCAAACATTTGGAAGCTCTTCGTTGGCCATATCCACGCGCAATCCCTGCACCTCGGCATAGGTCCGAACGGCATCCAGTGATTTCCAGTCTCGGGAAATCACGGCAACGCGGGACCAGTTCCAATTGGGGTCCAGTCGAGACAGGCGTATCAGCTCATCGATGGCTACCGCCGCTTGCGGCATGGCGCCGGGTGGGACGTCAAGCAGCTGCACTCGACCTTGGGCAACGGAATCCTTCTCCTCCAGACGCCCGCCACTGGGTTGGGAAACTCGCGCCTGATTTATCCTGATATCGTGGTCCGCCTTCATTCGATCAGCCGCTTTGGATATGACCTGATTGGCGGCCTCGACAATATGAGCCGTCGAGCGGTAATTCTCGATCAGAAATGATGGTCTGGCCTTGTAGTCCTCTTCGAACCTGCGGATGAAATCGACCGAGGCACCGTTGAAGGCATAGATATTCTGGTCATCATCGCCCACGGCAAACAGGCTGAGTTTAAGTTCGGCATCTTCCAGCGACCGACCTGCCACGGCGGAAATGAGCGCATATTCCTCTGGGCCAATGTCCTGATATTCGTCCACCAATATCCAGCGAAACCCTTGTATCAGGCTTTCGCGCTGTGCCTCGGCTTCGGCTTTGGTCAGCCCTTCGGGGCTGAGCTGGCGCACCGCCTCCAGAATGACATTGTCGAAATCTTCCGTTGCGGCCTCAACCCCGGCAAAACTGGCTCCAACCAGCTTCATTGCAAGCGAATGGCACGTCGAGATCGTGACCCCCGCCGCATCATCGCCCACCAGCGCCCGCAGCCGAACACGGATTTCGGCAGCAGCGTGGCGGTTGTAGGCCAGTACCAGAATACCGCGCGGGTCTTCACGCTTCATCCGCAACAGATAAGCGATCCGATGCACCAGAACGCGGGTCTTCCCCGATCCGGGGCCCGCCAGAACCAGAACATTGGTCTGGTCGCGATCGTCCGCGACGATGTCCTGTTGGACCTTGTTGCCCAGATCATCGACAATGGCGGTCCAGGACTTGTTGGTTGTCTGTCGTCGGACCTCACGTGCCATGCCGGGCATCCAACGTTTCATGAACTGCTCTTTGTTGAGCAGAAAATAATCTTCCGACAGGCGTTCGGCGTCCGTCATCCTGTCCAGACCGGTTTCTGCATAAGTTGCCATGACATGGGTCTGAAGCGTCTGTTCGGCGTAATGCTCTTCCAGAGGAAGGAAGTCGGATTGCGTGAACTGGCCGCCTTTCGGGTTGAGGAATATGGTCATGGCGGGGCGGAACACCGTCAGCCCTTTCCCCAATGTCAGCACGCCCTGTTCATGCATCCACAGCAGCGAGCGATCCAAAAGCTTGGTCATGTCGCGCAGACCGCTGGATTTCAAAACGGCATCCTGCGTGAGCTGCGCCAGAAGGTCACCCACAGTGGTTTCAACCGGCAGGTCTTTGCCGCGCGCGCCTTTGTCAAGCCGCCCGGTCAGGAATTTTAGTAGAATTTCAGCCGCTTGCCACCGGAGCTCGGCCGTCTGGGCAATGACTTCCCACGATCTTACCCGCGTCACGTTCAGGGTGTTCCTGCTGATTTTGCGCAACCTGATATTGCCGGTGCCACCATCCTGCCCCTTGCCGTCCCGTGCTATGCCCCGGATCAGTTTGTCGATGATATAAGGGCGGGCATCGGTGTGGTCCTGATCGCGCAGACGCTGGCAGGTTTCCTGCAGGTTCAGGGGCATTGGCGTTTCCTTGTCGGCATCCGGTGCCAGCTCTCGCATCGATGCGATCAAATCCCGCTCCAGATTTGCAGCCTGCGTGAGGCGTCCGGAAGACGATTGCGCCACACCGACATGGATGAAGAGCGTGATCGCGACGTCGTTGCGCGCGATGCCAAAGCTTTCGAGATTGGCCATTGCCTTGGTCAGTGCACCGGGTGTCAAACCGCTGACGCCGCAGAGCTGATCGGTTGAGATCCCTTCATCCGCCGGGGCCAAAACCAGATGCTGCACGATGGCCAGCAATTGTTTGCGATACGCTTGGGTGATCTCCGCATCCGCAAGCCGTTGTTTCGCCTCGTCCAAGGTGCCGACCGTCAGCGAAGACGGGAAAATACGAACATGGTTCTCTTCGCGCGTGACAAGGGTCGCTTCCTCAAGCCATGACACCGCCGTCTTGACACGGGTGTCATCCGTCGCGCTGTCCCGTTCGAATTCTTGATCCTTTTCGTCTCGGACAATCTCACCCGCGGTGGCGACGATCTTGCCAGTCTTGCGTGTGCGCTCGTCGATCCGGCGCAGGGCTTTCAGAATGGCTCCGATTTCATGCCGTGCCAAACGCGAACCCGCAGACAGCCTGAACTGGCGCTCCACATCATCCCCGGCGTACAAAAGCACGCAATCGGCGCCTTCGCGGTCGCGTCCGGCGCGCCCAGCCTCCTGTAGGTAGTTTTCCAACGACCCGGGTATGTCTGCATGAACCACCAGCCGGATATCGGGTTTGTCGATGCCCATGCCAAAAGCGTTGGTGGCTGCGATCACCCGCAGGTCTCCGACCCGGAACCGTTCCTGGACATCGTGTTTGTCATCAGACCCGAGCCCGGCGTGGAAATGTGCAGCGTCCATGCCTTGTGATTTCAGAAACTCGGCAACGCGCTCGGTCTCTTTACGCGTCGCGCAATAGATCACGGCGCCGGATCGGCCCTCAGCGGGCAGCAACTCTTCGATCACTTTCAGGACATCGGTCAGTTTGCTGTTCTTAGTTGTAGGCCTGACATCAAATGTCAGGTTCTTCCGCGATGCCCCACCATCAAGCGACAGCAGTTCGACCCCGGCGCGAGACTGGAAATGCTCGACGATATCCGCGATCACCTCGGGTTTGGCGGTCGCCGTGAGGCAAAGGATCGGGGCAGGGGGCTGGTCGCCCGAGAACTCTTTGATGAACCGCCCCAGATACCTGTAGTCCGGCCTGAAATCATGACCCCATTTCGACACGCAGTGCGCCTCGTCAATAGCCCACAGGCCAACTTCGCGCTGTGCCAGCACCGACCGGATGGACGTACTGCGCAATTGCTCGGGCGAGATGATCAGAATGCCCGCATCGCCCATGCGAACCTTGTCCAGCGCGTCTTGTCGCTCGGGCATGGACATCTGACCATTCACAGTCACGGAACAGGAAATACCTACGCGCTCCATACCCTGAACCTGATCGGCCATCAGCGCGACCAACGGGGAAATGACCACGGTCAACGCCCCGATTTTGTCGAACCGCGACAAAGCGGGCACCTGGTAACACACGGACTTGCCGGTGCCTGTTGGCAGAATGCCCAACAGGCTGTTTCCGGACATTGCCTCATCGACAATGCGCTCCTGCAAGGGGCGACCATCTGGATCCACAGGCTGTGGGCGGAAACTGTCGAACCCGAACCACCTGTTCAGCGCACGGACCGGGTCATTCTGTTCCGCGCACCACAGGCAGGCGGGGTCTTTGCAGGACGTATCCCTGAGATGCCGGACAATCAGAGATGCCTCGCGAAACTGCGCCCGGACCCATGGCGGCATGACCGAGTCCCCTCCCGCTACGGTGATCCAGGACAGGGCATAGGCCATGGGCCATCCGTTTCGGGGATTGCCAAGCCGCCTCAGAGTCTGTTCGACCCTTTTGCCACAAGCCCGACCATCCAGCATCCGGCGGATGGCAGTGACGGCTTCATCCTGCGGCGGGCAATTGGCTTTTCGTAGGTACTGGAAAACCGCATCGAACCCTTCCGATTGTTCCATTCGGGTGGTCAGGTAGTGATAGGCTGCAAGGGCATCCGGCTCGCTTTGGGCAAGGTTTTGAAAAGCGTCGAGCTGATTGGCCAGTGCCTCAAAGACAAGCTGGGCGTCCAGTTCCGGATCATTGATATGCCCTGCGGCCAACCGCCCGTCGTGATAGTGTTTGACCAGATGGTGATAGGGGTTGCGCGGGAAGGCCAGCGGGTTCAGCCACAGCGTATCAATCGGGGCCTGCATGATCCGGCCCAGCCGTGGTCTGGCGGCGACCAGGTGTTCCATATCGTGGTGCAGAAAATTGTGACCAATCGGGTGTGAAACACTTGCGATGGCCTCTTCAAGGCGGTCGAGATTTTTCTCCAGCGCGCTGGCGCCCGACTTCAAAGCTGGTTGCTCATCGTTTCGAACGGCGGCAAAGGCAAATACCTTGGCGGTTTTGGGATCCACCTCCAGATCGATGGACAGACATTTGGAAAGAAATTCGGTATGTCGACCGTTCATTTGTGATGCGCAACTGTTAATGGGTGAAGTCAGAGAATACCTTTTTGAGACATTGTACAACGGCGTTGTTGCGGGCCTTCGTCAGAGGCCCGACTTTCCCTTTTCCCAGCCGAAGCCAGGCAGGCGGGCGATCTGGACGGTTGCTCGACGCCCGTGCCGTTGTCCGTTGGGTATTGTATTGCTCCGGTGTGTCCGCAAATGTCGGGATGCCGAGCTCAGCCCGTTTCGGTTCGCGCTCGCCCTTGGTCAGGGCATTGCCTTCCTGAATTGCGAGCAGCGCCTTGCCAACCTGTTTCTTGTCCCAGGCGCAATGCGTGCCTTGGTTCGCCCATTGGCCGAGTTTGACGGCGCGGGTCTTCCGGGCCTCAGAATCCCACTTTTTGACCTACCATGTTTTGACCCCGCCTTTGGTGACGCACAGGCGCAGATCCTTCACATCTGGGTCGGTGAACCATGTCGTTTTGTCCGCTGACAGCGTTTTGAGGTTCGAATCTGAGAACTTAAGCTGCGGCATATCGTGTCCTTGTAAAACCGCGTTCGTTACAAGGTTCACGTTACGTTCTAACCCATATCAAACCCAACCAAGAAACAGGCAAGCACCTGAATTTGTTAGGTATAACTGACTTTATGGCGTTGAAAACTAAGCGTTTTAAGTGGTGCCCCCACACGGACTCGAACCGCGGACCTACTGATTACAAATCAGTTGCTCTACCAGCTGAGCTATAGGGGCACTGGCTGTCGATTACTTCCTCTGGCAGTTGACTGCAAGCCTGAATTTTAGCCCAAACTTAGACATTGCCCGATTTCCTGAGAACGTGCAAAAAAACGCTGAATTCATCCGTTGCAAGTATCTCGCGAATGGTAACGGACGTGGCTATGCAGAAAAGCCAAGGGGTAAAGGAAAAATGCAGGTTGCCATCCACGCCGGTGTTGCTTTTTCGGATGAAGGGCTGGTGATGTCCTCGCTTGGCGCGAATAGGAGGGTCCTGGCCGAGTACCGAACTGCGGTTCTGGGGCCGCGTCGGTCCCGGCTATTCGTGAAAGTGATGTCTGAATCGATTATGCAGGGTGTATCTGATGCAGACGCACGGAACAGATTGTCCGAGCTTGTTGCCGGAAACCAGAACCTGGACCGCGTGGTTGTGTCGAGTGACAAGTTCTTTGGCCCCAGGCGCACCGCGCTGCAAGACGGCCAGATCTATCCGTTTGCGGGGAATAGAACGGCCCATACGGACTCTCTGCTGGATGGCGCCCAGGTTCAGGTGTTTGCAGGACTGGTGAACCCCGGGGTTTTCATCCCAAAGATTCTGGCCTCGATCCATGAAGACCATCGGCGGGACATTCTGGCCAGTACCGATTTAAGCTGCCTCAGCTGGCTTGGCATGATCGAGGACCTGCGGGATCTCGCGCCTCAGGTTCAACTCACCTTGTGGGAACACGAGAATTCCCCGCTTATCTGGGGCGATGTCATCCGCGCCATAGCGGGATTGCCTGATGAGGCTGTGCTTCACGAAGAGTTTGCATTCCTGTCTTCTCTTTTGACAGAGGCGGGACAACGTCATGTATTGGACATCGTGAGAAAAGGGGACACCCTTGACCGGACCGGCCGACGTGAAGAGATGGCAAATATTCTGGACGAATACGCCAGACCGGAACAGATCGAAGAAGAGCTCGACTTGCCGGGTTGGAACTCTGACATAGTTGAAGCGTTCACAGAGCTTTACGAGCAGGATCTGGCCACGATCCGGTCCATGCCCGACGTTCGTGTTTTGCAAATCTGATCGCCTGCGCAATGCTGTCGGCTGTGTTGCACAAATGGCGCGAAAGAAACTTTTCCACGAATCCGGCGTGAGGGCAGGAGCGCATGCCTATTCGGGGCCCTGCTGAAAATCAGGTCACGAACCGGGCGTCTTGCGGCGACGCGGTGATACGGAAAAGCCTGCCGATCAACTGATGGATCTGACGGACCATGGCGTTCGACCAAATTGATCATCCGGTTCTTCGCAGATTGGCATCATCTGACCGGTTCATTTGTTTGGCGCAATGCATCAGGCAGCAAGGTAATCTCGTAATATCCCATTGAACAGATCGGCTTTTTCCAGATGCGTCGCATGTGCAGAGTTTGGAATCACCGCGAGGTTTGCATTCGGGATGGATTGCCACAGCTGTTCCGTCTGACTCCATGGATAGGTGCGATCACGATCCCCCCAGATAACCAGCGTTTTCGTCTTGATTGCCGGCAGGTTATCAGCACCGCTCCAGGAATGCATCGCGTCCAAACCAGCGAGCATGGCTTTCAGATTGCTTTTCTGCGCTATCGTGGCGCAAAGCTCGTATTCCAGGGCTTTTTCGCGTTCGAGAAACCAGGTTGCCGCAATCCGCCGCGCCGTCACTTTCGGCCCGTCTGAACAGGCACGGGTTTTCGAGGTATCAATGGTCTCGAACCGCCCGGGCAGCACTCCTACGGACCCGGTGCCATAAAGAACCAAACGGTCAACACGCTCGGGCGCACGGGCAACCATTTCCTGCGCGACCATTCCACCCATCGAGTGACCAACCAGGTGGAATGTCTCGATATCGCGCAACTTCAGCTCATTCAGAGCCCAGTCCGCGAATCCCGAGATGCTGCAAAATGCGTCGCGTTGCGCATTTTCGCCAAAACCCGGCAGATCCAGCGTGATGACATCGTAACCTTGCAAGGCCTCGACCTGGCGTTGCCATTGCCGACTGCCGCCCAGAAACCCATGGACAAATACGATGGGTGTCATTTCCGGCCGCCCTGCACAATCCGATCCAGAATCATCGCACAGAACAGGATTGAGAACCCTGCAAGGATACCCTGGCCAACATTCGCGTACTGCAACGCTTCCAGAACGTCTTCGCCCAGCCCTTTGGCACCGATCAGCGAAGCCACGACAACCATTGCCAATGACAGCATGATTGTCTGGTTGATCCCCGCCCGGATCGACGGGCTTGCCAGCGGCAAGTCGACCTTGGTGAGCAGGTACCATTTGTTGGCGCCGAAACTGATCGCCGCCTCGCGTACACTTTCGGGTACGCCGCGCAAGCCTAGGACGGTCAGGCGCACCACTGGTGTGCCGCCGAAAATCATCGTGACCACGACCGCCGCCGGCTTGCCGACACCAAAAAACGCGATCACGGGGACCATGAAAACAAAGGCGGGCATGGTTTGCATGAAGTCCATGATCGGCTGGATGAAAGCATAAAACCGAGGCCGACGCGCCGCGAACATGCCCAGCGGAATTCCGATGACAATCGACAGGCACGCCGCTGTCCCCAACAAGGCCAGCGTAGTCATAGCGCCCTCCCAGAAGCCCAACAGCCCCATATAGGCCAGAAACGCGCCCGAGTAGATTGCCGTGCTGACGCCCGCAGTCAGCCATGTCAGCAGAATGATGAGACTGGCGATCACGATCCAGGGCGTCTGCACCAAGATGACCTCAAGCGCGTCCAGCAGTGTACGGATACCGAATGTCAGCCCGTCAAAGAACGCTTCGCTGTTGCGCACGCACCAGGCGATGAAGTCTTCCACCCAGGTGATGCTGGTCAGACGGATGTTGGGGTCTGTCGGGAAATGGCTGAGCAACGAGAAGCGCCCCGGAAAGCTGTAATGCATCATCGCCGCAGCAACGATCAGCGCCATGAATACCGCGCTGAACACGATCTGCGATACCGGCATTGCTGATCGGATTGAACGATCTGACAACCATTCCGAGAAACGCGCCTCGAGCGCCCAGTTTGCCACCTGTGACTGAACAAGCTTGACGATGATCAGAATGATCAGTCCGGTCAGAACGATGTAAGGCCCTTCCGCGGCCATCGCTTCGGCTTCGGCGCGGATGCCGCCTATGTTTTCCTCGAGCGAGTCCACCGTTCGCTGATAGACGTCGATCTTGTCCGAATTGTTTTCAATAGCAGCGGCCAACTGCTGACGGCGCAGTTCAAGCGTCCCTTCAATCGAAGCGATGCGTTCCATAGCCTCGGCCGCCAGATCGCCGAACATCCCGCGCGCGATCTGCACATAGGCTATTGTTTCGAGGATCAGAAATGGCAGCGCCCATGACCACAAGCCCCGGGCACCGAACCAGACCGGACCAAACAATCCGGCCATCAGATTGAAGGTTGGTGTAAAGCGGGACGACGCGCCGATCTTGTCGAAGTTGCGGATGTAGTAGTCGGGGCTGGTGCGTACAAATTCCCGTATGTTTTCGCGCCGCTCTTCGGCATACGCCAATGCGGCTTCGCTTTCGGTATCTTCCAGCGGGTTCACATCAGATGTGCTCATGACACTTCGGTCCCTTCGATCACGGTGCGCAACAGATCGGCACGGGTTATGACGCCAACATCCACGCCGCCGTCCTCCACCAGGATTGCGCTGTCGTTGTCGATTGCCAGATTGATCAGCGTGCTCAGGTTCTCACCCTCGTTTACACGTGGGGCATCTGCCGATAGCGGCCCATGGGTCGCAACATGCTCTGGTATGGGCCGCATGACCGCATGGGCGCGCACCACTTTGAGCCGCGATATGCCCGCAACGAAATCGGCCACATAGTCATCTGCGGGGTTCATGACGATGTCTTCGGCCGTCCCGATCTGTACCACCTTGCCGTCGCGCATGATCGCGATCCGGTTCCCGATGCGAACTGCTTCATCTAGGTCGTGGGTGATGAAGATCGTCGTCTTTTTCAGGATTTTGCTCAGTCGGATGAACTCATCCTGCAATTGCCGCCGGATCAACGGGTCCAGCGCCGAGAACGGTTCGTCCATCAACAACACATCCGGGTTCGCCGCCAGTGCCCGGGCAAGGCCCACACGTTGCTGCATACCACCGGACAGTTCGTGTGCGAATTTCGATCCCCAGGCTCCGAGTTCGACGATATCCAGAATAGCGGCGGCCTGGCGCATGCGTTCATTCTTGCTGACCTGCCGGATTTCCAGCGGCATTGCGACATTGTCCAGCACAGACCGATGCGGCATCAGCGCAAAGTTCTGAAAAACCATACCAATCTTGTTGTTGCGAAACTGCTGGAGCTCTTTCGGACCCAGAGCCATCACGTCAGTGCCCTCGATTTCGATCTTGCCGGCGGTAGGTTCCAACAACCGGTTGAAGTGGCGGACCAGAGTGGATTTTCCGCTGCCTGACAGGCCCATGATGCAGAATATCTCGCCTCGGTTGACCGACAGGCTGACATCCGCCACGCCGACAACGCAGTTGTATTCAGCCAGCACCTGGGCCTTGTCCAACCCGCGGTCGCGGATCGCTTGCAGCGCCACCTCGGGCCTGCCCCCGAATATCTTCCAGACATTCGAGATTTCAATAACGGTATCGTCGCTCATGGGTCCCCCAGAGGTGCGCATTTGGGTGGCGCCGCCAATCGCCGCCACCCTGTTTCTGGACGCGCGATCAGAGACCCAGCCAGGCGTCGACACGATCCGGGTTCGCTTCGACCCATTCGCGGGCAACCTCTGCCGGATCCCGGCCCTTGCCGCTGATCTCATAGGCGAACCCGCTCACATCATCCGCCGTCAATGCGAAATTCGCGAAGAAATCAGCAATCGCCGGAGAGCGCTCTGGCAGCGTGTTGGACCATGCAATCTGTACGTTCTTGAGGGCGTCCTTGGTCGCAACGCTGGATTTGTTGTACCAGTCCGGATCATCAGATGGCTGGACCATCACGTATTTTGCCGGGTCAAATGGCGGCTCGGTCAACATCTGGACGTCGAACATGTACCAGACCGCATGCGGCTTATAGCAATAGAAGGCGTACCCTTCACCCTTGGCTATGCTGTCCTTGATCCGCGCGGTCTTCACACTTTCCTCGGCACGGATCGGCTCGATGAAATCAAGCAGGCCGTAATCGCGGGTTTTGACTTCGTTCACATTGGCCGAAGCCCAACCCGGCGCGCCAATCCACATTTCACCTTTGCCATTGCCGTCACTGTCCATCAATGCGGCTACATCCGGGCGACCCAGATCAGCGATGTCGGTGATGTTGTTGGCTTCACCAAAGTCTTTGCTGACGCAAAAGCCCTGATTGCCCTCGTAGGGGTTCGACGACAAGGTAACGGTGCCGGCTTCGTCCACATATTTCTTGGTGAAACTTTCCTGGTTGGGCAGCCAAACATCGGGATGCACATCGATATCGCCCTTGCCCTGATCCATCGCCTGAAAGATCGTGGCGTTGTTGCCGGGCACATATTCCACTTTGCCACCGATGCGCATTTCCACGACCGCGCCCAGCAGATGGGCAATGGCCTGTGCGCCGGTCCAGGATGGCACGCCGATTTTCACCTCTTCGGCTGCGAATGCAGGCATGGCGCAGACGCTGACCGCAGCAGCCATCCCCAGCGTTTTTAGATTGGTTCTCATGGTCTTCTCCTCTGTTGAAATGCGCCGTGGTTCGGCGTCGTTTTTTCCGTCGTTCGACTTTCCTATTGCGCAATAGGGTCGTGCCAACTTGCTTTTGGCCGCAACTTCGGACGGAAGGCTGAAAAGAGGACCAACCGCCAGACCCTACCCAGAAGTCTAGAACAGGAACTTTTCCGAGAGCCAATTCGAACATTTCATCAAACTATTCTGTTTCTGCATAGTTCCTGTATGCTTGTTGAAAACGGTCGTTAACAAGCGGGGATACGCATTGGATCTGAATTGGCTACGCGACTTTGAATGCCTCGCCCGGACCTTAAACTTCACCCGTGCGTCGGATGAGCGTAACATCACGCAATCCGCATTCAGTCGCAGAATCAAGGCGTTGGAAAGCTGGGTCGGGCTGCCCTTGGTCAATCGGGCAACCTATCCCGTGCAATTGACCGAGGCCGGCAAACAATTCCTGCCTGTTGCTCAGGCGGCGATTTCACAGCTGTCAGAATCCCGCCAATCCCTGCGGGACGCCGACCGGGGCGACAGTCGGTTCATCCGATTTTCGGTTCTGCATACCATTGCGGTTAATTTTTTGGCAGCCCGCATAGAGGAATTGCAGAAACAGATCCCGGATCTGCGCACGCGCGTCCTGTCCGATTCTCTGAGCACCTGCTGTGATCTTTTGGTCGAAGGCGCGGTGGATATCCTGCTGTGCTACTATCACCATTCTGTCTCGCCCATGATCGACGAAACCGCGTTCGAGCGTAAGGATCTGCTGAAGGATCGTCTGATCCCGGTAGCTGCTATTGAGCCGGTACGGACAATGGGGTGGGATTTATCCAGACAGGATGGCCCGCCGATCCCCTATCTGGCCTATGACCGATCGTCGTTTTTGGGCATGGTCGTCGAAAACACCGTTGACCGGAAACCCCAGAATACCGAGACGATTTATGTCGATAGTCTGGTCGAAACGATCAAGCGACGATTGATGACAGGCAGCGGATTTGCCTGGATGCCCGAAACGGCGATTGCCGAGGAACTTGATCAGGGGGTATTGGTACCGGTCGGTGATGATGCATGGTGCGCGACATTGACGATTTCAGCCTTTTCCAATCCGGCCAGCTTGGATCAGATCGCGTACCAGCTTTGGCAGCGGTTGTGACCGGGCAAAACGATTATGGGCCCAGCGACTGCCGTTGAAAAAGCCCTACGCTAACTCGCATTGCAGCCCGTCTGAGAAAAACTGACGATCGCGCGGACCAGCAGATCGACCGTGTCCACTGCATTGGCGTCGTCCGCGACGCTGTCGGCAATGAGGGAAAACTCGGAGCAAGCGACAAACTGTAAGTCTGCCCCCGACTCGACCAATGCTTTTGAAGACGCGCGCAGCGTTTCGCGCGCCTTGTCGCTTTGGCCGTTGACCTTGAGCGCGCGGATCGCGGCCAGCATCGCGTCGTCATCCGTGGACCAAACGGTCGACAGCCCGCGCGCTTGCAGGGCTGTTTCGAAAAGACAAGTATGGCGCACCGCCGGAGACGCGAGCACACCAACGCACCCACCCTTCCCGAGTGTCCCGGCGGCGTGATCCGCAGCCAGATCAACCATATTCAACAGCGGAACGGTCACGGCATCGGTGATCGCCTTGGCATAGTGATGCGCCGTGTTGCAGGGCATTGCCAGCGCCACGGCGCCGGCATCCTGAAGACGTCGCGCCATCGTCGCCAGTGTCGGCCCCGGATCTTCGCCCGACCCTTCGATCAGATGCGCGATCCGCGATGGCACCTGTGTGTTCATGTCGATCAGAAGCGGAATGTGGTCCCGATCATCGCGCACCGGTACAGCCTCCACCAGCTTGCGCTGGAGGAGGATCGTTGCCTCGGGGCCCATGCCGCCAAGAATGCCGATGGGGCGCAGCATCATTGCTCAGATATTCACCCAGCGGTTTTTGTGATCGAACGCAAAGTCATACCCCGCCAAAGCCGCGGCGCCGCCCGTGTGAAGGAAAACGACCCGCTGGTCTTTGAACTCGCCTTTGCGCGCCAGATCGATCAGGCCCGCCGCGCCCTTGGCCGAGTAGCAGGGATCCAGAAGGATACCTTCCAATTCAGCAAACATCTGGATCGCTTCGATGCCGCTTTCAGTGGGCAGGCCATAGCCTTCACCGACATAGTCGGTATTGGCCATGACATCTTCGCGTTTTACCACGCCTGCGCACCCCAGTTTTTCGGCTGTCTTGCAGGCGAGGTCGTAAACCATCTGTTCCTGCTTTGGCCGAGGTGCCCTTGTCCCGATGCCAAGCACCGGCACCTGCGCATTCATGGCGCACATTCCTGTCACCAAACCTGCCTGCGTACCGGATGAACCGGTTGCATGTACCAGACGGTCAATCCGCAATCCGCTGTCATTGGCCTGCCCCAGCAGTTCAAAGGCCGCGTTTACATAGCCCAGCGCCCCGGTCGGGTTCGAGCCACCGCCGGGAATGACATAGACATTGCGGCCTTCTGCCCGTTTCTTCTCGGCAGCCTTTTCCATTTCGCCCGGCATATCGTGACCTCCGGGAAACTTCTGGGTGGTCGCGCCGTGCAAGTGGTCCAGCAGGACATTGCCGTTTGTATTGTAGTTGCCATCTTGATAGCCGGTGCGATCTTCCAGAAGAATATGGCAATCAAGGCCCAGCTTGGCGGCAAATGCTGCGGTTTGCCGACCGTGGTTGGTTTGTGTGGCACCTTGCGTCATCACCATGTCCGCGCCCTGCGCTTCCGCTTCGGCCATCAGGAATTCCAGCTTGCGTGTCTTGTTGCCGCCGGTTGACATGCCGGTGCAATCGTCGCGTTTGATCCAGATTTCCACACCCAGCTCTTTGGAAAGCCGCTTCATCGGTTCAAGCGGTGTCGGCAGATGGGCGAGGTGAAGGCGGGGGAAGCGGGCGAGATGCATATCACAATTCCTAATATTGATTTTCGTCAATTTACACTTTGAATTACCGCGCTGCTAATTCGAAATTCAGCAAATATGTTGCAACAATTGCATGTTAATCAGGTCTGCGGTATCTGGTACACATGCGCCTGGAATGGATCGATGACATATTGGCCGTGTTGGACAACGGATCGCTGACACGCGCCGCGGAAAAACGGCTGCTGACTCAATCTGCCTTTACCCGTCGCGTGCGGCTCATCGAAGGCAGTATCGGTGCGACCCTGTTTGACCGTCGCCGCAAACCCGTATCCCTGATGCCGGGCGTTCAGGCGTTGGAACCTGAACTGCGCGAGCTGAGTGCGCGCCTGCACAAACTGCGTCACAGTTTGAAAACAGAAAGCGATCAGGCCAGCCAGTCGTTGTCGCTTGTGTGTCAACATGCGCTGACGACAACCGTCTCGCCGAAAGTGGTCCGGATGTTGACCGAAAACAGCGATATCTCGGTTCAGGTGCGATCGGGGAATCAGGACGAGTGTCTGTTGCAGCTGATTTCGAAGGAAGTCGATTTCGCGATCATGTACGCGATCTCGGACGGCAGGGTGCAAAACCTCGAAAATGCGTTTGAGGCAAAGTCGCTTGGTGCTGATACTTTGATCCCGGTATGTGCCCCGGCAATGCGCAGGGAATTGGATGGCAAGACCATTCCCGCGATTGTCTACCCGCCTGATGTCTTTCTTGGGCAGGTGTTTTCCCGATTGATTGCACCGCGTTTGCCCGACAAAACCAGAATCATGGCCAAAGCCGAGACGGCCCTGACTTTGGCAATGCTGCAATATGCCGTGAATGAAATCGGCGTTGCATGGCTACCCCACTCTTTGGTCGCCACGCCGCTTGCTCAGGGGCAGCTTGTAAGCGTTGAAGAAGCTCTGCCTGCACAGGCGCTGACAATAAGAATGGTCCGTTTGGCTGGACCGCAGTCAGAGTACAGTGAACAGATTTGGCAACGTCTCGCAGGGCAGTTGCAAAGCTTTTGGTTGTCGCAGGATCAAAGCAACGAGGCCAACTGAGCAATTTACAGAGAAAGATAGAAACGCCGGGTCTGCCGGTCAGCGTCGGAAGAATACGCAACGGAATAGTGGCAAAACCGAGCTGGATGTATCTAACCTGTGCTGAAAAGACAGCAACAGGGCAGGTCTGCGGGTGTTCAGGAAGATATTGAAAACGGGTCTAGGTGTCGTGGTTCTGGGCATCGTGGGAGTGCTTGGCTATCTGCTGATCGCCCCGCCGGACTTGCTGAAAGTGGGTACGAATTACTCGGCCAAGATCGTCTGTTCGAACGTTTTCATTGCAGGACGTGATCCGGACGAGGTCCTTACGGTGGATGTGCAGGCCCCGGGGCATCCGCTGCTCAAACATGTTTCGATTGAGGTCGATCGACAGGCGCAGACTGTTCACGCGCGGCTCTTTCGGTTCTTCGCGCCCGCCACGTCGCAGTTCCGGCCGGGGTTTGGCTGCACCAACGTCCATGGTACATCCCTGAGTGCGCAGCGGTTTGAAGCCGCCAAGTCCCCGATGTCCGGCCTTTGGCCAACGGGAAACGACGTTGCGCTGTCTGATGATCCCAAAATTCAGGCCGTCTTGTCGGATGACAAGCTGCTTGGCGAAGGATACCGCGCCGTAGTGGTGGTTCAAGGCGGGCGCATCGTGGCCGAACGCTATGCGGAAGGGTTCGACGCCGACACGCCGTTGCTGGGCTGGTCCATGACCAAAACGGTCACAGCGGGGCTGATCGGAACGTTGATCAACGCGGGCCGGATGAATGTATCGGACACCCTCGTCGACAGCTTTCCCGAATGGGCAGAAGACGCAAGGCGAGACATTACTGTTGCGGACATGCTGGCAATGACAAGCGGTCTGCAATGGAATGAAGAGTACGGAGACGTGTCAGACGTGACCAGGATGCTGTATCTCAGCGATGACATGGCCAGTTTCGCTGCTGACCGTGCACTGGAAGCCGGCATTGGAACCGATTTCAACTATTCCTCCGGCACGTCCACCGTGTTGTCCCGGGTGTGGCAGGACAAGCTGCCCGATGGCGGTTTGAGCCATCCTCGGGATGCGCTTTTTGAGCCGCTCGGCATGACTTCGGCGATCATCGAGACAGATGTCGCCGATACATTCATCGGGTCCAGCTATATGTACGCCACAGCCCGTGACTGGGCGAGGTATGGCCAGTTTCTGCTGCAAAAAGGGGTGTGGGATGGCGCACAGATCTTGCCCACAGGTTTTGTGGACTGGATGTTCGAGCCCGTTGCGGCGTCTGACGGGGAATATGCCAAGGGTCATCTTTGGTTGAAGTCGCCGGGCGACCTGCCACCGTTCGAAGATGCGGTTTGGTTGCAAGGGCATGACGGTCAGTCCATCGGAGTTTTCCCGTCGCGTGACATGGTGGTCGTGCGGATGGGGCTTACACCTTCACGGTTGGGCTATTCTTCTTTGCCCTTGGCGAAAGCGCTTATTGCGGCTTTCGGGGGTTAGGGGATCGACATTCCCATCGACGCACCGCCCGACATAGCGGCGGTCATCGCCCGTGGGGCAGGACACCGGGTCGCAGATCGGTGACTTGATTGCTGGCATGATTTGGTATACCGCCGCATACAAATTCAAGGTGCCGGGCTTTTTCGTGACCCGGTGCATCAGCTAAATGGTCGGAACCGTCATGAGCCTTTACACAGAATACCTGAACGAAATCGAGACGCGCAAAGAACAGGGCCTGCACCCCAAACCCATCGAAGACGGTGCCCTTTTGCAGGAAATCATCGGGCAGATCAAAGATGCGGGTCACGCGCAACGCGCCGATTCACTGAACTATTTCATCTACAACACGCTTCCGGGCACAACCAGCGCCGCAGGTGAAAAGGCGCGCTTTCTGAAAGAGATCATCCTGGGTGAGGCAACGGTCGAAGAAATCTCGCAGGATTTCGCGTTTGAATTGCTGTCGCATATGAAGGGCGGCCCGTCGGTGGATGTTCTGCTTGATCTGGCGCTGGGCGACGACGCAGAGATTGCGCAGAAGGCGGCGGCAGTTCTGAAAACACAGGTGTTCCTGTACGACGCAGACACGGACCGGTTGAAAGCGGCGTTTGAGGCCGGGAACCCCGTCGCCAGGGACATTCTGGAAAGCTATGCCAAGGCCGAGTTCTTTACCCGGCTTCCCGACATCGAAGAAGAAATCAAGGTTGTGACCTATGTGGCGGCCGAAGGGGATATTTCGACCGACCTTCTGTCGCCCGGCAATCAGGCGCATTCGCGGTCGGACCGTGAATTGCACGGCAAGTGCATGATCTCACCTGAAGCACAGGCCGAGATTCAGGAATTGCAAAAGCAGCATCCGGACAAGCGTGTCATGCTGGTTGCTGAAAAAGGGACGATGGGCGTTGGATCGTCGCGCATGTCCGGAGTCAACAACGTCGCATTGTGGACCGGAAAGCCAGCCAGCCCCTATGTGCCTTTCGTGAACATCGCACCGGTTGTTGCCGGTACAAACGGGATTTCACCGATCTTTCTGACCACCGTCGGCGTAACCGGCGGGATCGGCATCGACCTCAAGAACTGGGTCAAGAAAGTGGATGCCGACGGCAAGCCGATTCTGAACAATGACGGCAATCCTATCCTCGAGCAGAAATACTCCGTCGAGACCGGAACGGTGCTGACCATCAACACCAAGGACAAAAAGCTGTACAATGATGCAGGCGACAAAGAACTGGTCGATCTGTCATCGTCCTTCACGCCGCAAAAGATCGAATTCATAAAGGCCGGAGGATCTTATGCCATTGTCTTTGGCAAAAAGCTCCAGACATTCGCGGCCGAGACGCTCGGTCTCGAGCTGAAATCCGCTTTCGCACCGTCCAAGGAGATCTCGCATGAAGGGCAGGGCCTGACGGCGGTTGAAAAGATATTCAACAAGAACGCGGTTGGCGTGGCCGAAGGCAAAGTTCTGCATGCGGGCTCGGACGTTCGGGTGAAGGTCAACATCGTCGGTTCGCAGGACACCACCGGTCTGATGACGGCGCAGGAACTGGAAGCCATGGCGGCGACAGTGATATCGCCCACCGTTGACGGCGCCTATCAGTCTGGCTGTCATACAGCTTCGGTTTGGGATTCCAAAGCGCAGGCAAATATCCCGAAACTGATGAAATTCATGAACAACTTTGGCCTGATCACCGCGCGTGACCCCAAAGGTGTTTATCACCCGATGACAGACGTGATTCACAAGGTCTTGAACGACATCACCGTGGATGACTGGGCAATCATCATCGGCGGCGACTCGCATACGCGTATGTCCAAAGGCGTCGCGTTTGGTGCTGACTCGGGTACTGTTGCACTGGCGCTGGCCACCGGCGAAGCCACCATGCCGATTCCGGAATCGGTCAAGGTGACGTTCAAGGGTCAGATGGCGGATCACATGGATTTCCGCGATGTGGTTCACGCCACCCAGGCGCAGATGCTGAAGAAATTCGGTGACAACGTGTTCCAGGGCCGGATCATCGAAGTTCATATCGGAACGTTGCTGGCGGATCAGGCATTCACTTTCACCGACTGGACGGCCGAGATGAAGGCCAAGGCGTCGATCTGCATCTCAGCGGATGACACGTTGATCGAATCTCTGGAAATCGCGAAAAGCCGTATCCAGATCATGATCGACAAAGGAATGGATAACGAGGCCCGGACACTGCAAGGCCTGATCGACAAGGCCGATGCGCGGATCGCGGAAATCAAGTCGGGTGAAAAGCCTGCCCTGAAACCGGATGAAAACGCCAGGTACTTTGCCGAGCTGGTGGTTGACCTGGATGAGATCAGCGAACCCATGATCGCCGACCCGGATGTCAATAACGCCGATGTATCCAAGCGTTACACCCACGATACGATCCGGCCGGTTTCCCACTACAAGGGGGAAAAGAAGGTCGATCTGGGATTTGTTGGATCGTGCATGGTGCACAAGGGCGATCTGGTCATCGTCTCGCAGATGCTGAAAAACATCGAGCAGGAGAAGGGCACGGTAGAGTTCAAGGCCCCGCTGGTCGTTGCTGCGCCCACCTACAACATCATCGATGAGCTGAAGGAAGAAGGCGAGTGGAGCATTCTTCAGAAGTATTCAGGCTTTGAATTCGACGATCTGTTCCCAAAGAGCAAAGCGCGGACGGAATACGAGAACATCCTGTATCTGGAGCGTCCGGGATGTAACCTCTGCATGGGCAACCAGGAGAAAGCCGCAAAGGGCGATACTGTCCTGGCCACGTCCACACGCCTGTTCCAGGGGCGTGTTGTTGAGGATGCGGCGGACAAGAAAGGTGAATCCCTGCTGGCATCGACCCCGGTGGTGGTGCTGTCGGCTGTTTTGGGCCGGATGCCGACCGCCGAGGAATACAAGTCGGCCGTGAAGGGTATCGACCTGACCAAATTTGCGCCTCCGATGGAAAAGCCCGCAGGCACGAAGTCAGCGCATTTCTGAACGCAAGGCACTTCATTGATTGCCCGGTCACCCCTGAAGGTGGCCGGGCGATTGAATCCGAATGCGTTCAGGCCTGGTTGCAGCGCGTGCCGCGATGACTCTGACCCAAAGGCGCGGCATGGGGATGCCCCGAACCTTTCGCACGGCTTCGCGTGGACCACATGAAAAATCATGGAAAATCCATGTCCCACGGTCATAAGGTCGCTGTTTGGCGTCAGGCTGACAGCTCTTTATACATGTAAGTTGTGGGTTCCAATTTGGTTTCGAACGGGTTCCGGCAGTAGTTCGGAATTTCCCCGGCGATCTGAAACCCAAGGTCCAGATAGAGCAATCGAGAAGGGTCGGTGCTGCGGGTATCAAGAACCAGCATCGTGCGTTCCAACTCTGTCGTTCGTTGAAAGAGGGCTTGCATCAAGGCGCGGCCAAAACCGCGCCGTCTGGCGTTCGGGTGCACCAGAAGTTTCGCGACATCGGCGCGATGCGGCTGATTGGGCATGGTCGCGGGGATCAGTTGCACCGTGCCCTGAATGCGCCCGTTGTCGTGGAGGACAAACAGCTCCAATGCAGCGGATTTCAGTCCGGGCCGAACTTTTTGCAGCCAGTAGTTTCGTGCGTCACCCTCGGTAAACGGAAGGACAAAGCCGATGCTGGCCCCGTCATGCACACAGCCGTGGAGGATTTCCGCCAGATCATCTACTGCCGCGCTGAAATCGGGATCGGTCAGACGCGAGATCATATCAGCACCAAGAGATAACGCGCACCGCGAGATGCGCCGGTTTCGAACCGGGTCGGGCCCGACAGGTGATAGCGCAGGCTATCTCCGGCGCTCAGCGCATGGGGTGTTCCGTCAACAGTCAGTGTCAGTGCGCCGTCGATCAGGACCAGATGGTGTTCCTGCCCGGACTTGGGCGGCGCTTCGTAAGTGATGACCGTGTCGCGCGGCAGGTGGCATTCCACGACCTCGGCGTTCAGGCCGTTTGCAGGGGGTGAAACTGCACGGCGGGTAAAGCCAGTTTCGGGATCGCGCCATTCGGTCTGGCGTTCAAACGGCACTTTGGGGTCAAAGCTGTCTTCGACCATCATCAAAAGCCGGGAAATCGGCAGGCCATAAGCGGCACAGAGGCGGCCAAGATTCTCAGCGGTGGGGCTGACCTCTCCTTTCTCCATGCGGGACAGCGTGGCGCGGCTGATTCCGCTGTGAGCAGCCAGTTGATCCAGCGACCATCCGCGCCCGTGGCGGAGATCGTTCAAACGAACGGCAAGGCGGTTTGAGAGGTTGTCGAGCATGGATCACAAACGAGAGGAGTTTTCATTTACGGGAAAAGTACAAAAGAAATATGGTTGTGTAAATGAAAAAGGGCACGGAAACTCCGCACCCTTCGTAAGCCTCTGACGATGTGGCGGATTACTTCCAGCCGACTTCGTTGAAGATTTTCTGTGCTTCCGGGATGTTCTTTGCGACCTCAGACAGGTTCACGTCGTCAGCTTTGAACTCACCCAGTGCCTTTACCGATTCCGCCAGTTCAACACTCTGTACTGCCGGGAATTCGTCATTGCCCGCCGAGAAGTACTTCTGCGCCTGATCGCTTGCCAGATACTCCAGGAACAGGATTGCGTTTTCCTTGTTCGGCGCATGTGCCGCGACGCCACCGCCCGACAGGTTCATATGCGCACCATAGCTGTCCTGATTGGGGAAGACCCAGCCGATCTTGTCGAGGTCAGAGGACAGGCCTTTGACGTCTTTGCGGATAGCCCGCGCATAGTAGTAGGTGTTCGATACAGCGATATCGCATTCACCCGAAACGATGCCACGCAACTGGTCGGTGTCACCGCCCTGCGGGTCTCGGGCCATGTTGGCGACAACGCCTTCGGCCCAGGATTTTGCAGCTTCGGCGCCTTCATGTGTGATGATCGAAGCGAGCAGGGTCTGGTTGTAGGTGTTGGTCGAGGACCGGATGCAGATCAGGCCCTTGTATTCCGGCTTGGCCAGGTCCGCGTAAGTGGCCGGCGGATTGGCAACGTTTTCCTTGTTGTAAAAGATGATCCGACCGCGCTGTGAAAAGCCGAACCATTGGTTGTCTTCGTCCTGAAGGTTGGCGGGGATGCGCTCTTCCAGGGTTTCGCTGTCGATTGCTTGCAGAATGCCCGCATCTTTGGCACGCGCCAGGCGAGACGTGTCGACCGTCAGCATGACGTCTGCCGGAGAGTTCGCGCCTTCGGCTTCCATACGCGCGATCAATTCATCCGCCTTGCCTTCGATCCGGTTG
The DNA here is from genome assembly GCF_059609845.1 of Ruegeria sp. YTSC002. Taxonomy (NCBI): domain Bacteria; kingdom Pseudomonadati; phylum Pseudomonadota; class Alphaproteobacteria; order Rhodobacterales; family Roseobacteraceae; genus Ruegeria; species Ruegeria sp. YTSC002. Next base: position 12,701 of record NZ_JBXWML010000005.1, on the reverse strand, counting down.
ATCTTGATTCCGGTCGCTTCTTCGAAATCGGTGTAGAGGCGTTCGTCGGTGTCATAGTGGCGCGACGAATATAGGTTCAGTTCGCCTTCGGCGGCGGCCGATCCGGCGATCAGGGCCGACAGGGCGGCGGCGATAAAGCGGGTGGTTTTCATCTGTGTATGTCCCGGTTGTCGATTCTCATGAGCGGGAATTTCCCGACTGATTTGCTCAATTAAAGGAATTCGAGCGGGATGCAAGGAAATCTGACAAAAATACTTGGTAAAAAATGCCGCAGCGGCAGCAGGGGCCGTATCATTTGTTAACGATGTCGGGGTCAGTTGGTAGGGCGCCGTCGGAAACCGGCAAGCGCGCAGGTGTCGGGTCGGTTGGGTGCAAATGAAGGAAGGGCTGTCGAATTGGTCGAAGTATTGCTGGATGCCGTGACGCTGCTGTAGCTTCTCGGGCTGGTCGCGGGTCCGGTCTGGATTTGCGTCAAGCAGCCCGGCTTTCCGTCCGGGTTCACCTGGAGCTTCGTGGTCGTCGTCGGTCTGACCATCCTGTTTTCGTGGTGGCGCGACTACGCGCTTGATCTGGAGTTGCTTGCAATGGGTGTGGATCTTGACGGTTTCACGACCGATGAGCGGATGCGCGGTGTTGCGCCACACTTGCGGGACCAGGCCGAGCGCATGGTCTTTTCCCCCGAACGATTGGGCGTCGGCTGGCCGATAAAGGCAGGGTTCGCCCTGTTCGTTTCAGTCCCCTACGCGATGGCGGTCTGTTGCATCATCTGGCTGCTGCGGGCGATGCGCAGGCGGGGCCGCGGGACGGGTAGGCACAAAAAAAAACCGCGCCCGAAGGCGCGGCTCTTTAAAGCGATGTTTCGCCGTTCTCAGCCCTGGCGAGCTTTGAACTTGCGCTGCGTCTTGTTGATAACGTAGACGCGGCCTTTGCGACGCACAACACGGCAGTCGCGGTGCCGATTCTTGAGCGAGCGGAGCGAGTTCTTGACCTTCATGGTCTGTCTCCAATCTGCGGCGCCTTCATCAAGGACGTGGCCAGCGCCTGGGTTACTCGGGTGTCCCGGATCTCCGGAACAGTGAAATCATGGTGGGCGGTACAAGGATCGAACTTGTGACCCCTTCGATGTCAACGAAGTGCTCTACCGCTGAGCTAACCGCCCACTTTCCCTTTGCGTGATCAGCCCCATAACGAAATGGGGCGCGGAACCCCGCGCCGGTGGAGGGGTCTATAAAAGGAGTCGCAAAAGGGTTCAAGGGGTTTGGCAGAACTATTTTCCGGTCTATGTTGATTGCGAAGATGGAGGGATCATGCAGAACGCAGCCTTTGTATTGGATATGCCGGAAAACCGCAGTTCATGCGTGGTTTTTTCATCTCCGCATAGCGGGCGGAATTATCCCGAAGCGTTTCTGAAGCGGTCCGTTCTGAACCAAAGTGTGATTCGATCCTCGGAAGACGCATTTGTCGATCAATTGTTTGCGGCAGCAGCCGAGAATGGCGCGCCTTTGATCAAAGCGACCATGCCGCGCGCCTATCTGGACCTGAATCGCAGTCTGGACGAACTGGACCCGGCGTTGATCAGCGGTGCCCGCAGGCATGGGCACAACCCCAGGGTCGCATCAGGGCTGGGTGTGATTCCCCGCGTTGTGGCCAATGGACGAGCAATCTACAGCGGCAAGCTGACCATGGACGAGGCGCGGCTGCGTATCGACACCTACTGGCGACCCTATCATGCACGGTTGAAATCCCTTCTGGCCGAATCACATGAGAAATTCGGCCAGGCCATACTGGTGGATTGCCACTCGATGCCGCATGAGGCGGTCGCCATGGCCGGTACGATCCGAAACAAACGGCCCGAGATCGTGCTGGGTGATCGGTTCGGTGCTTCGGCCTCGCCCGAAATCGTGGACCTCATCGAATCGGCGTTTGCTGCGGCAGGTCTGAATGTGGTGCGCAATGCCCCGTTTGCCGGGGCCTATGTGACGCAGACTTACGGCCGACCCACCCGCCAGCAACACGCGATCCAGATTGAAATCGACCGGGCCTTGTACATGGACGAAGAAAAGATTGCGCCGAACGCCAATTTCATGACGTTTTCGAAACTCCTCCGACAGGTGGTGCGCGACATATCCAAAATCGGTTCAAAACCTCTCCGTCTGGCAGCGGAATGAAGCTAGCGCAAAGCGCGGCCCTTCACGATTGCTTCCGGGCCGAACCTCTGGCGGATTTGGTCGGTGGCGCGCTCGGCCTGTGATCTGCGGACCGCGTCGGGGTCAAGCAGGTCGCCGGAAATGTCGGCCTGATCCGCCGGGCACAAGTCAGACAGCCCACACCCCAACAGGCGGTACGGCCCCTGATCCCCCACCTGATCGAAAAGCCCTTTTGCGGTGCGATAAATCCTGTCCGCGATCTGCGTTGCGTCCCGCAATGACACGCGCCGCGTCAGAACTTTGTGGTTGGCTTTCTTCAGCTTCAGCGTAACGACCCGGCCAGCCAGATCCTTGGCCTTGGCCCGGTCCGAGACCTTCAGGGCCATGCGCCACAAATGTCCGTCCAGAACGTCAATATTGGCGGTGTCCTCGAAAAACGTGGTCTCATTGCTGATGGATTTCATCGGCTCATGGGCTGAAACGCGCCGTTTGTCCTGACCCCGTGCCAAATGCCACAGGCGATACCCCATCGAGCCGAAACGCGCAGTCAGAGCCTCCTGATCCCAACGCAGCAAGTCGTTGAAGGTTCGAATCCCCGCACGGTCCAGCGATTCCTGCGCGGCGGGGCCAATCCCCCAGATCAACCGTACGGGTTTGTCATTCAGAAACTCTGCCGTCTCGGCCTTGCCAATCACCGAAAACCCGCGGGGCTTGTCGAGATCCGAGGCAACCTTGGCCAGAAACTTGTTGTGACTCAGCCCGATGGATCCGGTCACACCCAGTTCATCTTTCATGCGTTTGACGAGGCGCGCCAACATGGCGGCCGGGGGGGCTCCGTGCAGGCGTTCGGTGCCGGACAGGTCCATGAAAGCTTCGTCCAGGGACAGGGGTTCGACCACCGGTGTCAGTTCGTCCATCATGGCGCGGATGTCCCGTGACACCTGGGCATACACGGACATGCGTGGTTTGATCACGACGGCATCGGGGCATAATTGCAGCGCTTTGAACATGGGCATGGCGGATCGCACACCGCGAATTCGGGCCACGTAGCATGCCGTGGAAACGACGCCGCGTTTGCCGCCGCCGATGATGACAGGCTTGTCTGCCAGTTCCGGATTGTCCCGCTTTTCCACCGAAGCATAAAAAGCATCGCAATCCATATGAGCGATGGACAGGTCAAAGAGTTCGGGATGAGACTTTATCCTGGGGCTGCCGCAGGCCGTGCAGCGCCGTTCGTTTGTCAAATGGGTCAGGCAATCTCGGCAAAGACCGGGCATCTGCGTCCTCGTGTGTTCCGCAGTTGTCTTGGGGGTCCTTTATATCATCCAGTGATATCGATCAAAGATCATTCAGAGAAAAGAACCCCCCGCGCTTCGCGGGGGGGAAGTAACGAACCTCAGGAAGAATAGGTTCGTTGGGGAGTAAATCCCCTTAAGAATCGCCAAGATTTTCGGGCTGAGATAGGGTAAAGCGCGCTTTTGAAAAACTCGCTTTTTGAATGTGTGTTTTCTGGCACAGGGACGATTTGGCGCGGATTCGCGAAAAATTGACGTAAGGTCAAGCTGTTGTGGCGGTATTTCAGCATGAATCCCTGCTGAAACGATGACCCTGCTCATCACGTTTTCAGAGAATTTAGCTCGGTCAAAACGGCTGCGGCCGCGGATTTCGGATCTTCGGCCTGATAAATGGGGCGGCCAACTACGATGTGATCCGCTCCGTCCTGGATGGCGCTGGCCGGTGTGGCCACACGTTTTTGATCGCCCAGGGCCGCGCCTGCCGGACGCACGCCGGGGGTTACGATCAGTCGGCCCGTCGCCTGGGGCAGGGCGCGGATCAGGGCGGCCTCCTGCGGGCTGGCGATCACGCCGTCGGCCCCGGCCTCGAAGGCGTGGGCGGCGCGTTCCACCACCATGTCCTGAACGTCACCGGCCTTCATCATGCCGGCATCCAGATCGTCGCGGTTCAGCGAGGTCAGGATGGTCACCGCAAGGATCTTCAGATCCTTGCCCGCCGCCCCTTCCTTGGCAGCACGCACCACATGCGGGTCGCCATGCACGGTCAGGAAATCCAGATCGAACTGCGCCAGCCCTCGCACTGCGTTTTCCACCGTGTTGCCGATGTCGAACAGCTTCATGTCCAGAAAGATGCGCTTGCCGTGTTCCTGCTTGAGCTCATTGGCCAGTGCCAGCCCGCCGCCTGTCAGCATGCCCAGGCCGATCTTGTAGAACGAAACGGCGTCGCCCAGCGTCTCGGCCAGCTTCAGCCCTTCCAGTGCGTTGGGGACGTCGAGGGCGACGATCAGGCGGTCATCGGCGGTTTGGGGCATTGGTTCGACCTTTCAGGCTTGACGGGATCGGCGCTTCTGTAGAGCGTGTGGCGCATTGAGACAAGAAAAGACGCAGGAAAATACGGGATGATACGGTTGGGTGTGGTGGCCTCGGCGGCTGTTTTGGCCGGGGCGGGCGCGGTCTGGGCCGGTGAAACGGATTGCGGCGAGGCCCGACTGGTCTGGGCGGACGTCAAGGACAGCGGGTCGGCGACGGCCATCGAGAGTTTTGCACAGATCTACGCCGATTGCCCGATCTATTCGCAGCTGGCGCGCGACCTGCTGGTGGGGTTGACCGGCGAGGCCCCTGCGCCTGCAAAGGCCGACGCCCCCAAGGAACCACAACGGCGCCTGCGGGTCTCCGACCTGCGCCCCCGGCCGGAACCCGCCCCCGATGATCCGCCGCAAGAACCCGACTTTTCGGACGGAGAGTATGAGTGCCTGACGGCTGCCGCCGCCCCGGGCCAGTCGCCTTACTTCGACGGGGTGAAATGGGCCGACATGGACGCCGAGAATGCGATGGCGATCTGCGCCGATCTGCTGTTGAAAGATCAGGATGTCGATGCCGAGGTCGTGGCCGCGTTCGGCCGGGCTCTGATGAAGGGCGGCAAGCTGGAAATGGCGCTCGAGTTTTCGGAACTGGCCGCGATGGAGGGCAGCGGGCTGGCGATGAACACGCTCGCCTCGCTCTATAATGATGGCGAGATCGTTCCCGAGGACGCCGAGACCGCGTTTGCCTGGTACATGGCCGCTGCCGAAACCGGTCTGCCGATGGGGATGCACAACGTCGCGTATGGCTACGAAAACGGGAAAGGTGTTGCGCCCGACATCGACAAGGCGCTGTACTATTATCAAAAGGCCGCGTTCTTCGGATATGAGCCGTCTCTGCTGCATCTAGGCGTAATCTATCGCGAAGGCACGCATGTCACGCGCGATATGCAGCGCGCGGTCGACTATCTGAAGATGGCGGCCCGAAACGGCAGCGCCGATGCCGCGGCGCGTCTGGGCTATATCTACGAGATCGGCGAGAACGGCTATACCAAGGACATCGAACAGGCGCTGGATTATTATTTCCAGGCGGCCAAGCAGAACAATGTCGTGGCGCTGCGCAATCTCGGGTCTTTGACCTATCACGGGCGGGATGGTGTGCCCCAGGACACGGAAGCGGCCCTGTTGTTCTGGGGCAGGGCCGCAAAGCTCGGCGATATGAAATCGCAGCGCAAATTCGGCCGGTTGCTCTATGAAACCGGCGATGTCGAAGAGGCGCTGAGGTTTCTTCGCCTCGCGGCCGAGCAGGGCGATGACGAGGCGCAACAACTGATCCGGCAGATCGAAGGCGATTGAGACCCGAGGCCGGGGGACATGGTTTCCCCGCACTGTCTCAACTGTGCTATGGTGCGGCCATTCTGAATCGGAATTGCACCAAGGGGACAGACCATGAAGCACCTCATTCCGCTGGCTGCGGCAGCGGCCATAGCGGCCTGCACCGACACGCCGCCGACCGCACCCGAGACCGGTGCCGCACCGGCCCCCACCAATGACGACCTTTACCTCGTAGGCGGTTATCGGTCCGAGGATGACTGGTGCCAGTTGACCGGCGAAACCGCCTTTACAGTCAATTTCCTTGACCACACCGCCGACCTTGTATCCTGCCCCACGGGCAGCGCCGCCGCGCAGTCGCTGGTCGAGACGAACGACGCCCAGCAGGTGGCCGAAACCGGCGGCTACACCGTCTATACGATTCCGCGTGGTTGAGGCGTTTTTTCACTCTCTAGCCTCTTGAAGCTGCGGAGAAGTTTCCCAGATTGAGGTCAAGGCCCGGACCACTGCGTGCTGCCAAGCGGGCGCAAATCCACGGGGCGCTTGGAAAAGGAGAATATCATGGACTTGAACAAGTTCACCGAACGGGCACGGGGGTTCGTGCAGGCGGCGCAGACCATTGCGCTGCGCGAGGGGCACCAGAGGCTGGAGCCCACACATATACTCAAGGCATTGATGGATGACGATCAGGGGCTGGCAAGCAATCTGATCACACGCGCGGGCGGCGCGCCGGACCGCGTGGTTGAGGCGCTCGACGCTGCAATGGGCAAGATCCCGAAAGTCAGCGGCGATGCGAGCCAGATTTACATGGACGGCCAGACTGCCAAGGTTTTGGACGAGGCCGAGAAGATCGCCACCAAAGCGGGCGACAGCTTTGTGCCTGTCGAACGCGTGTTGATGGCGCTGTGCATGGTCAAATCCAAAGCCAAAGAGGCGCTGGAAGCCGGTGCCGTGTCTGCGCAAAAACTCAACGAAGCCATCAACGACATCCGCAAAGGTCGCACTGCTGACACCGCAACGGCGGAAGAGGGCTATGATGCGCTCAAGAAATATGCCCGCGACCTGACCGAGGCTGCGCGCGAAGGCAAGATCGACCCGATCATCGGCCGCGACGAGGAAATCCGCCGCGCGATGCAGGTCCTGTCGCGCCGCACCAAGAACAACCCGGTTCTGATCGGTGAACCCGGCGTCGGTAAAACCGCGATTGCCGAGGGCATGGCCCTGCGCATCGTCAACGGCGACGTACCGGAATCGCTGAAGGACAAGAAGCTGCTTGCGCTCGACATGGGTGCGCTGATTGCCGGTGCGAAATACCGTGGTGAATTCGAAGAACGCCTCAAGGCCGTTCTGACCGAGGTCACCGAGGCCGCCGGTGAGATCATCCTGTTCATCGACGAGATGCACACGCTGGTTGGTGCGGGTAAATCCGACGGTGCCATGGATGCTGCCAACCTGATCAAGCCTGCGCTTGCTCGGGGTGAGCTGCATTGTATCGGCGCGACCACGTTGGACGAGTACCGCAAATACGTCGAAAAAGACGCGGCCCTTGCGCGCCGGTTCCAGCCGGTGATGGTTCAGGAACCGACGGTCGAGGACACGATCAGCATTCTGCGCGGTATCAAAGAGAAGTACGAGCTGCACCACGGAGTCCGTATTTCGGATTCGGCGCTGGTGTCGGCCGCGACCCTGTCGCACCGCTATATCACCGACCGCTTCCTGCCCGACAAGGCCATCGACCTTGTCGACGAGGCGGCCGCGCGTCTGCGCATGGAGGTGGACTCCAAGCCTGAAGAACTGGACCAGTTGGATCGTCAGATCCTTCAGATGCAGATCGAGGAAGAGGCGTTGAAGCGGGAAGACGATGCGGCATCGAAGGATCGCCTGGAAACCTTGCAGAAGGATCTTGCCGAACTTCAGGAAAAATCCGCCGAGATGACCGCGCAGTGGCAGGCCGAACGCGACAAGCTGGCGGGCGCGCGGGAGTTGAAGGAACAGCTCGACAAGGCGCGGGCTGATCTGGAAATCGCCAAGCGCGAAGGCAACCTCGCCAAGGCGGGTGAGCTGTCCTATGGCATCATCCCCGAGCTTGAGAAAAAGCTGTCCGAGGCCGAGAATGCCGAAAGCAACGCCATGATGGCCGAGGAAACGGTGCGTCCGGAACAGATCGCCAGCGTTGTCGAACGCTGGACGGGCATCCCGACCGCAAAAATGCTCGAAGGCGAACGCGACAAGCTGCTGCGCATGGAAGAAGCGCTGCACGCCCGCGTGGTCGGCCAGGACGAGGCCGTTACAGCTGTGGCCAACGCCGTGCGCCGGGCCCGCGCCGGTCTGAATGATGAAGGGCGGCCGCTGGGTTCGTTCCTGTTCCTTGGGCCAACCGGTGTCGGTAAGACCGAGCTGACCAAAGCCGTCGCCGAATATCTGTTCGACGATGAAAACGCGATGGTGCGGATCGACATGTCGGAATTCATGGAGAAACACGCGGTTGCCCGTCTGATCGGTGCCCCTCCGGGTTATGTCGGCTATGACGAAGGCGGTGTGCTGACCGAAGCCGTGCGGCGCAGGCCCTATCAGGTCGTGCTGTTCGACGAGGTCGAAAAGGCGCACCCGGATGTGTTCAACGTGCTGTTGCAGGTTCTGGACGATGGCGTTCTGACCGATGGTCAGGGCCGCACCGTGGACTTCAAGCAGACGCTGATCATCCTGACGTCGAACCTCGGGTCTCAGGCGCTCAGCCAATTGCCTGAGGGTGCCGATAGTGCGCAGGCCAAGCATGACGTGATGGATGCCGTTCGAGCCCATTTCCGGCCCGAATTCCTGAACCGTCTGGACGAAACGATCATCTTCGACCGGCTGAAACGGTCGGATATGGCTGCGATTGTTGACATCCAGCTGGGTCGTCTTCTCAAACGCCTGGCCGCGCGCAAGATCGACTTGGTACTGGACGATGCCGCCAAGGAATGGCTGGCCAATGAAGGCTATGACCCGGTCTTCGGTGCCCGCCCGCTGAAACGCGTCATCCAGCGCGCCTTGCAGAACCCGTTGGCCGAAGCTCTGCTGGCCGGTGAGGTCAAGGACGGCGAGACTGTTCCAGTGACCGCCGGGCCCGATGGCCTGATCATCGGTGACCGGTTGGGAACTTCAGAACGACCCCGCCCGGATGATGCCGTGGTGCATTGATCTGAAACCGTGAACTGAAAGGCCCGCCATAAAGGCGGGCCTTTTTCATGTCGGCTTTCCATAGCCTTTGTTCAGATAATCACTGAGGACCTTCATCCAGACCTGCGCTTTCTCCATTGGAAACTGGGCCGTGAACCTCAGCTTCACAATACAATTGTCCACGACGCCGACTGCCAGAAGTTCGGACAGGCCATCCGATGCCTTGGCCTCGGCCCGATACGGCAACACCTGCGACGGATCACGCAACTGATAGGCGTTGATTTCGCCAAGCTCGGCACCGCGCCGCGCAGCTATTGCAGCGATATCGCGTGCAGCTTGCCTGAAGCTTTCAAGGGCCATTTCGGATGAGACGTCCCTTTGTTGATGGTCATAGAAGAAAACCGTGATCTTGGAGGACGGGTCTGCGAAAGTGGCGGAATAGCCGAGGCCCGGATGGCTGTCTTCATAAACTTCCGACCCGATCTGGTTCAGATCGCTCAGGACCTGCGGCGCGCGCTCAAACAGCTTTTTGCACGATTGAACATCAGCCAATGCCGGTCCGCACAGCAAAGACAGAGAAACAACAAGTGGTCTGAGCAACATGGAGGCAGGGTGTCCCGAACAGATCAAGAATGCACGAAGTCTTGGTCTGCAACTGTGGCGGAGTTTTGGCCCTGCCGAAAAAATGGCCGGGCGGGCGTTGGTCAGCCGCCCGGGCATTCGTCAGATCAACGCAAAGATCCGGGCCGGCCCGCCGGTGCCCCCTTGGTGCTTGGGTGCGCCGATCACCAGCGTTGCACCCGACGCAGGCACGCGATCCAGCCCAGCCAGACATTCGATCCCGAACCGGCCTGACGGCAACCACGCGTAATGCGTCGCGAAATCTGCGGACATGCCGTGATCAAGAGACAGGGTATCGACGGCAATTGATCGCGCTCCGGTCTCTTCCATCAGCATCTGCGCGGCTTCAACGTGGAAGCCCGGGTAATGCTGCGCTTCGCCGTCGAAATTGCGGAACTCATCCGTGGCGGTTTTGCCTGCCCATCCGGAGTGCATCGCCACGCAGGCACCATCAGGGATATCGCCATTGGCCGCAATCCAGGCTTTCAGATCGTCCGGGGTGACGCGCGTGTCAGCATCCTCGGCCGCTCGGGCGGCGATGTCCACGACGCATAAGGGGGCGACCAGATCCGTGACGGGGATTTCATCAACCGACGTCCCATCCGCCGAGAAGTGAAGCGGCGCATCGATATGCGTGCCCGTATGTTCGTTGATTGACAGGTTGAACAGATTGAAGCCGTGATCAGCAAAGTTGAATGCTTGCTCGGCGGAAATGCCGGGTTCGCCGCCCCATGTCGGGAAATCCGGGCTCAGCGTATGGGTCATATCCTCGACACCGCCATGCCCGGCCGCCAATGCTGCCGGCGCGACGGCCCCGGTTGCGGCTGCTGCAACACCCGAAGCGGCGGCAGCTTTGAAGAACCCGCGACGAGACAGCATCTTGTCTTTGACGGCATTCATTACGCAGATATCACACATTTTTCTTCCTCCCATTGCGGCCAAAAGGCTGCAATCGCAGCCTTGCCTCGCGTTCGGCTTGGCGTGGCGTCCGTATGACAGAGTGCAGCCTTGCGCCCGCAGTTGTAAAGTTTTGTGCCCGTGTTCTGACGGTAATCCACGAAAACCGCGGTTTTCCGCCGGGCTCCAAAAGTTCTCGGGTCTATGGTTTCCGGTGCTGAAAACGTTACTCGAATGCTCAGTCACACCGGAACGTTACAATCACGTCGCTCAATCGTTACGCCTGTTTCCGTGGCTCTGTGCTATCAGCGCACTACGTCACCACTGACTGTTGCACATGACGGAGACCCATATGGCGCATCGCTGGACCAACACTTTGACACATGCCGACGTCACCCCCCGGGCGGCGTTTCTCAACCGGAGGCAGGTTATGGCCGGGCTGGCAGGTGTCGGCCTGACTGCGATGGCCAAACCGGCGGCAGCACAGGATGGGTTGGAGCCGAACACGTGGGAAGAGATCACCACGTACAACAACTACTATGAGTTCGGGACTGGAAAAGATGACCCGGCGAAATATGCTCATACGCTGGTGACCGAACCCTGGAGCGTCACGATTGACGGTCTGGTCGACCGTCCCGGTGACTATGATTTTCAGGCCATCCTGTCAGAGATGACGATAGAGAAGCGGATATACCGCTTCCGCTGTGTTGAGGCTTGGTCGATGGTAATTCCGTGGAACGGATTTGAGCTGGCCGACCTTCTCAATATGGCGGGCGTGCAAGACGGTGCGAAATATGTTGCTTTTGAGACGGCCTATCGCCCGGACGAGATGCCGGGAACGCGGTATCCCGTTCTTGATTGGCCGTACCGAGAGGGCCTGCGCCTGGACGAGGCGATGCACCCTCTGACGATCATGGCAACCGGAATTTACGACCGCCCGATTCCCAACCAGAACGGCGCGCCTTTGCGTCTGGTCGTTCCTTGGAAATACGGCTTCAAATCGATCAAGTCGATCGTTCGGATCACGCTCACCAAGGATGAACCGCCCACCAGCTGGAACATGTCCAATCCACGCGAATACGGGTTCTACAGCAATGTGAATCCCAACGTGGACCATCCACGCTGGTCTCAGGCTTCCGAACGCGAGATCGGGGGCGGGCTTTTCGCGTCACGTAAGCCGACCCTGATGTTCAACGGCTATGAACAAGAGGTCGCCAGTCTTTACGAGGGCATGGATCTGGCCAAGAACTATTAGAATCATGCAGTCGATTAACCAGACACTCCGCCGTATTCCGGTATGGGCGATATATCTGCTGGGGGCGTTGCCCGCGCCCTGGCTGTTTTATCTTGGCCTGACCGGTGGTCTGGGGGTCGAACCGATTGAGGCGTTGGAGCACAGATATGGGGAACTGGCCCTTCAGTTGCTGATTGCCGGTCTGGCGGTCACACCCCTGCGCCGGCATGTCGGTCTCAACCTGATGAAGTTTCGCCGAGCGATCGGGGTGCTCACGTTTGTATACGTCGCGTTGCATCTTCTAGTGTGGCTGGTTCTGGATGTGCAGCTTCCCAGCCAGATCTGGGCGGATATCCTGAAACGCCCATACATAACGGTCGGCATGACGGCGTTCCTTCTTCTGCTTCCGCTGGCGTTGACTTCCAACAACTGGTCCGTGCGCCGACTGGGACCGCGCTGGCGCAAGCTGCACCGCCTTGTATACGCGGCAGCACTGTTGGGGGCGATGCATTACCTCTTGCTGGCAAAAGGGTTTCAGATCGAGCCGCTTGTTTACCTGGCTACCATCATCGCCCTGCTTGCCCTGCGCCTGCCGATTCCCAACCTGTCTTTGTGGTCCAACAGGGCCGATTCCGCCTGACTCGGAGGTGAGTCTGTGGGTAATCATGTGCATAACGCGCTGAACCGGGAATTCTGACCTGCCTTTACATGGTTGGCGGCGGCAGCACGCTTGATTGACTTGAGTTAAGTATCTGTAATTATTTTATAAATGAACTTTTCAAGAATTTCTTCTGTTTTTGTGTATTTTCCACTTGCGGGTTTTGTTGGTTATACTTAGAACCCCCTTCACCGGCGCTGCTGAGGCGGTGCTGATGGGTCGGATAGCTGGCCTGACGGACTGGAAAGACGGTTGAGACGCCCGGGAGAGACCGGGGGCATCTGAGGTTAGGATTTAGGCGGGCGCGCTGAGGGATTGGCGCAACGGTCTGGTTTTTGG
>NZ_JBXWML010000004.1:0-345561 GCF_059609845.1 Ruegeria sp. YTSC002 | reverse complement strand
TGGTAGCCCGTAGGGGAATCGAACCCCTCTTTCCAGGTTGAAAACCTGGCGTCCTAACCGATAGACGAACGGGCCACGCTGGCTTGTGGGGGGCCTTTTACGGTTTCACCGTGACCCCCGCAAGCCGAAAAACGCAGGGACTTGAAAGTTTTTTGCGCGGTCAGAGCGAGATGTCAATTTGCCTCTGCCGCGTCCTCGAGCCTGAGCTGCACGGATTGCCGTCCACCCCAGGTATTCACCTCAAGCCTGCCTGCAAAATGAAAGCGCGCGCCTCCATGATTTGACAGTTTCTCGCCCATCGGACCGTCAAAGGCACCAAAGGCAATCGCATCCAGCCCACCACCCATGCCATCGGACAACGATAGCTTCAGGTGCGTTTCCCCCACACGTTTGGCAAAACGCACCTGTAGATCCGGAATCGCGTATCGCGGGGCAGGGGCTCCGGCACCAAACGGTCCGGCCTGTTCGATCTGTTCGACCAACTCCACTGTTGCGGCACCGGGCATAAGAGCACCGTCCAGCTTCATATCCGCCGGGCCGCCCTGACCTGCGCCTTGTTTTGCCAGCAGTTCACTGAGACGTTCCATGGCAGGTTCCAGTTTGTCGCGCATGACGGTAAGTCCAGCAGCCATCTTGTGACCACCGCCCTTGACCAGCAACCCTTCGGCCGCGAGCCGCTGGATCGACGCCCCCAGATCCACGCCCGAGACCGAACGCCCCGAGCCTTTGCCCTCATCACCGTCAAAACCGATCACGATGGCCGGACGGTTGGCGGTTTCTTTCAATCGAGACGCCACGATGCCCACCACCCCCGGATGCCAGCCCTCACCGGCGGCCCAGACCAGTGGCGCGTCGAGTCCGCGACCTTCGGCCTGCTCCATCGCGGCGGCGCGCACGGCGTTTTCGATATCCCGGCGTTCTGTGTTCAGCGCGTCCAGACGTTCGGACAGGGCCTGTGCCTCGTGCAGGGAATCCGTGCTCAGCAGGCGGGCACCCAGATCGGCCTGCCCGATGCGACCGCCTGCGTTCACGCGGGGGCCAAGCAGAAAACCCAGGTGATAGCTGTTGGGCGCCGTATCCATGCGCGAGACATCGGACAATGCGACAAGTCCGGGGCGTTGCCTTTGCGCCATCACTTTCAGGCCCTGTCGAACCAGGGCGCGATTGGCACCGATCAAAGGCGCGACGTCAGCTACGGTTGCCAGGGCCACCAGGTCCAGCATCGATATCAGGTCGGGCCCCTTTGCGCCCGCCGCGCGCAATTGGCGCCCAGCTTCGACCAGCATCAGAAACACGACACCCGCCGCGCAGAAATAGCCCAGATCGCCGCTTTCATCCTGCCGGTTGGGATTCACGACGGCAACGCAGTCCGGCAGGGTTTCGCCGCCGAGGTGGTGATCCAGAACAATCACGTCCGCCCCCGTGGCTGCGGCAATCGGTTCATGGCTGAGCGTACCGCAATCGACGCAAATGATCAGGTCGTGGCTGGTTGCCAGTTCCCGCATTGCCGGAACATTCGGACCATATCCCTCATCAATCCGATCCGGCACATAAAGCGTCGCCTGCAAGCCCATCTGCCGAAGCCAGACCAACAGCAGCGCGGCAGAACTGCCGCCGTCAACATCGTAATCCGCGAACACCGCGATCTTCTCGCGACGGCGTACGGCGTCCAGGAAGCGTGCGGCCGCGACTTCCATGTCTTTCATGTCTCGAGGATCGGGCAGCAGCTCTTTGAGCTTGGGGTCCAGAAAGCCGCGCGCCTCCATGACCGGCACGCCACGACGGGCCAGAACCTGACATACCGCACGCGGCAGGTCGGTCTGTTGAGTCATCATCTCGGCAGCCCGTTCCAACTCGGCTTCCGGGCCAACCCAGCGCCGCACGGTCAGTGATTGTTCTACGCCAAGAAAACCCATTGCCTGCCCCTTATGAACCAAGGCCGGATCCTTTCGGACCCGGCCTCTTCATCTTTTCCCAAATACTCCCGCCGGAGGCAACGGCGCAAGCCGTTAGGCGTTATCATGCGGCCACGTGGGGGTGCGATACGACATGCGGCGTACGGACCCGGTTTTTGAACGCATCAGCAGCGTCGTGGTTTCCACCCAACCCGGCTCGCGCTTGATGCGCGGCAACAGAGAACCGCCGGTCACACCCGTTGCGGCAAAGATCACATCCGCAGTCACCATCTCGTCCCGCGAATAGACCCGGTCCAGATCGGTGATGCCTGCCTTGGCGGCACGGCCTCGTTCGTCATCGTTGCGGAACAACAGACGACCAAAGATCTGCCCGCCCATGCATTTCAGCGCAGCAGCAGCCAACACCCCCTCGGGGGCGCCACCCTGGCCCATATACATATCGATACCGGTCACTTCGCTTTCCGCGCAATGCATGACGCCAGCCACATCACCATCGGTGATCAGGCGGATCGATGCTCCGGTTTCGCGCACTTCGGCAATCATGGCTTCATGACGCGGGCGTTCCAGAATGCAGACGGTGATGTCCGCAGGCTTGCAGTTCTTGGCCTTTGCCAAGGCTTCCACCCGTTCGCGTGGAGACATGTCCAGACTGACGACGCCCTCGGGCAGGCCCGGACCAACGGCAAGCTTGTCCATGTAGACGTCGGGCGCATGCAGCATCGAGCCGCGCGGGCCCATGGCAATCACGGTCAGCGCGTTGGGCATATCCTTTGCGGTCAGCGTTGTGCCTTCCAGCGGGTCCAGCGCGATGTCCACGCCGGGGCCGTTTCCGGTGCCGACTTCTTCGCCGATATAAAGCATCGGAGCTTCGTCGCGTTCTCCTTCACCGATCACCACGACGCCAGCAATGTCCAGCATGTTCAGCTGTTCGCGCATTGCATTCACGGCGGCCTGGTCGGCGGCTTTCTCGTCACCTCGCCCAACCAGAAAAGCCGAGGCCAGCGCAGCCTGTTCCGCCACCCTTGCCAGCCCCAGAGACAGCAGGCGGTCGTTGAAATCGGTTTTGGCAGCACTCATTGTTCAGTATCCTCTGGTCATTTAAGCCGTTTCTATGGGCATAGCTTGCGTTTCATGCAGGCCGCAAGTTCAAACCTCTTCAATCCGCAATGCGACGGGGGCACCGGCGACCACATCCGTTTCCCGGAAACCGTCCAGCGCAACGTCCAGCGCGGCGCGGGTGGTTTTGTGGGTAACGATCAACACAGGCGCCGTGCTTTCGGCATGGGCATACTGGCGCATCCTGTCTATGGAAACACCCGCATCGCCCAGAATGGCTGCAACCTTGGCCAGGGCGCCCGGTTTGTCCAAAAGGCCCAGCCGCAGATAATAAGGCGCAGGCAGGCCCGTGACGGCGGGGGCCGCAGCCTCAAGCGTTTTGGCCGGTCGGCCAAAGGTTGGGATTTGCAACCCGCGTGCCAGATCACAGACGTCGCCCATCACGGCGCTGGCGGTCGGGCCTTCGCCTGCGCCGGGGCCGCGCAGAACAACCTGTTCCACCGCGTCGCCTTCGATCACCACCATGTTGGTGCCGCCTTCCAATTGACCCAACGGCGAGTCGCTGGGCACAAGGCAAGGCTGCATGCGTTGCTCCAGCCCGCGCGCGGTGCGCTGTGCCACGCCCAGCAGCTTGATGCGAAAGCCCATATCCTCGGCCTGGTCGATATCGTCGAGGCTGATTTGCTGAATGCCTTCGATCTCAATCCCGTCGAAATTGGGCTTGGTGCCAAAAGCGATAGAGGCCAGCAAGGCCAGTTTGTGCGCGGCGTCGATGCCACCGACATCCAGATTGGGGTCGGCCTCAAGATACCCAAGTTCGGCGCATTCGTCGAACAGAGCGTTGTAGCCCTGACGCTGCGATTGCATCCGGGTCAGAATGTAGTTGCAGGTGCCGTTCATCACGCCCATCACGCGCGTGATCTCGTTTCCGGCCAGTCCTTCGGTCAGGGATTTGATTACGGGGATACCGCCCGCGACCGCGGCCTCAAACCGGATGACGCGACCTGCGGCTTCGGCCTGTTCGGCCAATTCCTGCCCGTGAATGGCCAGCAATGCCTTGTTGGCAGTCACGACGTCTTTGCCGCTGGCCAGCGCGGCTTCGACCGAGGCTTTGGCAGGGCCGTTTTCTCCGCCCATCAGTTCGACATAGACATCGATATCGTCGCGTTTTGCCAGCGCAACCGGGTCGGTTTCCCACGCATAATCCGACAGGTTCACGCCACGGTCCTTGTTTGGATCCCGCGCAGATACGGCCACGATTTCAATCGACCGGCCCGTGCGCGCCTTCAGCAAATCTGCATGGCGGCGGACAATCTTGACGACACCCACGCCGACAGTTCCCAAGCCCGCAATTCCCAGCCGCAGTGCCTGTGTCATTTCGTGGGTTCCTTTCCGCTCGAAACTTGTCTGATTTCGGACGCCCGCCCGATCAGCGCTGCCTTATCGGGTTCAGGCCAAGGGTGCAATCCGTCACTGGGGGATTGTAGGCGTGAAATGCCGCGCTTTAGTTGGTTTGCGCGTTTTGCAGCGCCTGGGCCTTTTTCGCCAGCGCCTCGCTGCGCCGCGTCAGGTCTTCTTCCACCTCTGCGGCCTGGCTGACGGGATCAATCGAAGGCCCCAACGTTTCCTGCACCGGAACAAGACGCGGGTAGGGGGCCGATTTGACCGAGGCCGGTTCGCTGCCTTCAAGTTCGGGAAAGTCTGAACACCCGGCAAACACAAGAATAATAGGCAGAACAGGCAGCAGTTTCATGTGGCACGCTTTTCGGTTTCGTTGGTCCTTTCGTGATGCACCTTTTGCCGGCGTCGATCAAGCGGGGTTCTATATGAACGTTTGTTCAGATACTGTGGGCGCATGGCACGTACTCAAGGCTCCCACTCTGATATCACAGGTCCGCGCATCCGAAAGGCGGCCCTGAACCTGTTTGCCCGCCACGGCTATGCGGCGGTTTCGATGCGGCAGATCGCGAAAGAGGTCGGCGTTCAGGCAGGGGCTTTGTACAATTACACGCCGGACAAGCAGAGTTTGCTGTACCGGTTGATGCGGGAACATATGCAGGATCTGCTTTCAGCGCTCAACGCGCTGGAGCGCTGCGATGACTGCCAGCAAGCGTTGCGCCGATTTGTCGGTTTTCACATTCGTTTCCACCTGCAACGCCCTGACGAGGTGTTCATCGCCTATATGGAGCTGCGCAACCTCTCACCCGAAAACTTCGCCGAAATCGAAGATCTTCGGCGTCAGTACGAAAACGCGTTGGAAGACATCCTTCACTCTGGCCAGCAGGCTGGTCAGTTTGCGATACCGGACACCAAGATCGCCACGCTGGCGGTGATTGCCATGTTGAACGGTGTGATGACCTGGTACAGGTCCGGAGGGCGGCTGTCACTGGACGAGGTCGAACAGATTTATTGGAACATGGTGCATAAGGCGGTGACGGCCTGAAACGGCCAGACCGTCACAGTGTCAGTGCGCAGGGCGAATGAAGGTCCCGTTGCGCAGGTCCCGAACGGCTTGTTCAAGTTCGGCCCGCGTGTTCATCACAATGGGCCCGTGCCATGCGACGGGTTCATTGATCGGAGCCCCCGAGATCAGCAGAAACCGCACGCCTTCGGGGCCAGCCTGAACGGTGATTTCGTCCCCCGTTCCGAAACGGACAAGCGTGCGGTCACCCGACATATCCCGGATGTTCACCTCTTGCCCGGCGACCTCTTTCTCCAGCAGCACACCGGACGGGCGTGATGCATCTGCAAAGGCGGCCTGACCTTGAAAGACATAGGCGAAGGCTCGGCGGTAAGTGTCGATGCGGAACGTCTTTTTCACACCTGCGGGGACCGAGATGTCCAGATACTGCGGGTCTGCCGCAATGCCGTCCACGGGGCCGGTTTTGCCCCAGAACTCTCCGACAATCACCCGAACGGTGGTGCCGTCGTCATCAGTGACCTCGGGGATGTCCTTGCTTTGAACATCCTGATAGCGCGGGGCAGTCATCTTCTGATCCGAAGGCAGGTTGCCCCAAAGCTGAAATCCGTGCATCTGCCCCGAGGAGTTTCCCTGCGGCATCTCCTGATGCAGAATACCAGACCCCGCTGTCATCCATTGCACGTCACCGGCGCCCAGAGTGCCGGTGTTGCCCAGCGAATCCGAATGCTCGACCGATCCGGCCAGAACATAAGTGATCGTCTCGATCCCGCGATGCGGATGCCAGGGAAAACCGGCCTGATAGTCCTGCGGGCGTTCGTTCCTGAAGTCGTCGAACAGCAGGAAAGGATCAAGTTCGGACGGGTCCTGAAACCCGAACGCGCGGTGAAGTTTCACGCCAGCCCCTTCCATCGTCGGGGTTGCCCTGCGTGTTTCCAGTGTGGGTCTAAGGGACATGTTGGCCTCCGGTTCGTTTGATCAGCATGTAACCTCTGCGTGAATGCGGTCAATTTGCGTGAACTAACCGGGGCTGTGCAAATTTGCGGCACAACCAAGCCCCTGTTGTTTCCCCCGGAAAATCGCTAAGCCGAAGCTGAACGGACAGGAGACATCCATGCAGGACGAAGTGCTGGCAACGATTCAGGCGTCATCCCCCAGACGGTGGACCGGAGTAGGGATGCTGTCGACGGTTGGTGCGCTGGTTACATATGTTGCTTTGGCATCGCCGCCAGAACCGGTGTGGCAGGTTTTTCTGTTTGCCGTTGGTGGCGCGTCGCTTTGGCTGGCCTATCGCGTTTGGCAGGCGACCCAGGACCATATCGAGCTGACTCAGTCGGAATTGCGTACCGGGTCAGGCCAGGTGATCGCAAAAGTGGACGATATTGAATCGGTGGATCGCGGTGCGTTTGCATTCAAGCCTTCAAACGGCTTCCTGGTTCGTACCAAGCACAAAGATACGAAACAATGGGCGCCCGGGTTGTGGTGGCGGATCGGTCACCGGGTCGGCGTGGGCGGCATGACGTCTGCCGCCGAGGCCAAGTTCATGTCAGAGGTTCTAAGCGCCATTATCCACGCAGACGACCGGAGGGCGCACTAGGTTGCAGGCGACCTTGGTGGAAAAGCGGGGACGGGTGAAGATGAAGTTCTGAAAGTTAATGCCGGTCGCCAGATCCCAACCGGGTTTGAACTGGGGAATATACTCGTTGGACGTTTCCACCAGAATGACCGTGTCCTGATCCGGCATTGGCGGCAGGCGGTTTGCGATTTCCTGGATGTTGTTGTTGTTCCATTCCGTGTCATAGCCGCGCACGGTCGACCAATCCACGTAATGGCGGTCGTCAGTCACGTCAAACCGGATCAGCGAGACACGCATGCGCACTTCAGACCGGTTGTTGATCATTTCGCCCATGAGTTCGTGAAGTGAGTCGATGTAGACATCCGTCACAGCGGCCGATTCACGTGAGATCAGATCGCTGACCGTATAGGCGGCCTTCAGGTTTGACGCGCTTTGACGAAACCCCTCGAATGCGGTGAACGTAAACGTAATCGTCCACAGCAACAGCGGGAAGATCATGATGGCCTCGACGGTCAGAATGCCACTTTCGTCCTGCTTGAAGGCCTTGATGCGGTTTTTCACGTTTCTGAATACAGACATAGCTTTACCGTGGCTCCTGCACGAATGCGGTCGTTGCGGTCACTGCATAGTGGCCGCTTTCGTCGACAACCGTGTTTGCGATGATCGAGCTTTCCAGAACCGGATCGATACGCAGGCAGGCACGCAAAATCATCAACTCGTTCGAGGCCCCGCTTTTGAAGTCGAGCACTGGTTTGGGGTCTTCGGAACTGTCGGTGCAGGGTATTTCGTCCGAAAGCACGATGCCATTGAATGCGTTCTGGCGGAGCATTTGCAGCCGCAGGTTGGTTTTACAATTCTTGATACCGGAAATGTCGCAAATCCGGTCCTTGATTACATCGTGGCTCCAGTTGGTGCCTGTGCCAAGACGGATATCCCGAACGACCAAGTCAACACCACGTTCCAGCGCGGCGTGCTTGGTGGTGATCAGTGACATCTCTCCACCGATACCAATGAATGCCAGGAAAAACGGAATGATCATGACAAATTCGATCGTCGCGTTCCCGGACTCGGATCGCTTGAAAGTACGGAGTTTTGACAGTGACTTGCGGATCATTGCGTCAGCCTCAATTTGCGGATGGACGAAGCAATCGCTGTAAACGCCTTGTCCAGATCCAATCCAGCTACATTGTGTACATGGCTGTCCGAGCTTGCGCAGGACTTGATGGTGTTCAAGCCGCTGGTGGGGGCCTCGAAAGCGATGCCATAGATGATGACACCCTTGTCTTTGGCGGCGCCACAGATACTGGCCGTGCGCGCGTTCTTTGTGGACGATCCCACTGACTTCCTTAGGCTGTAGTACCAGTTATTCTCGTGGTTGCTTTGCCAGTAGAAGTTGTTCTTGGCGTTCCACCACAGCGAAGCCCGATTGAACAGTTCTGGATACGAAAGACGGGTGGCAGTTCCAACTTCTTCATTTGTCGGATTTTCATTCGGTGGATTGCCGAAAGGATGTTCTGCGGTAACGTAGTTGCCGTTTTCTTCGGTGTGTTGCATCCAAACCCACCGGTCCGGATTGTTCCCCTGCGGGTCATGGTAGTAGCGAATACTGTACTCACCTTTACTGCCATCCGCGCGTTCAAATTCTGGATTGAACCAGACGTCAGTCTGTCCGCTGCGAACCGACGGGTCCAACATGTACTGCGAGGTGTTTTGCCCGTCAGTCATTACGATCACGACCTTAAGCACGTCCGAGTCGTAAGATTCCGGGCGATTGGCAAATTTGGCAGGCACCTTGTTTTCGGTGGCCAGGGTGTTGATCACGGGCTTGAATGAAGGATCCAGCATGCCGACGCCCCATTTCATGCCAACATCAATGGATGTGTTGCCGCTTGCGGTCAGGGCATCGATACGATTGTGCAGATATTGGACGTTGTCGGTGACGGCTGTAATCTCACTGCCTGTGCGAACGGGGCAAACAAGGTAGGCAGGAGGTTCGCCATCAGTCGTCCGGCCGTTTACAGTTGCTCGCGTGTAACGCCATGGATCGAAATGTCCGGTGCGCTGATAAAAGGTAGTGGGATCAAGGGTTGCAGACCCAAATTGCCCCGAAGAAAAGTTCACGCAATGGGAATAGTTGTGCTCTGAGGTCACGTTGGTGAATTTGCCCAGGATATCCTGCCCGGCATTGACCTGCGTGGCATAGGGAACGATTGACATCGAAATCTTTGTTTCGCCCGATTCCTCAAGCATTTTCGTGACAAAACCTTTCGCCGCAGTCTTCAACACATCGATCTTCGATTTTCCGGCGGTCGCCGAAGACCGTGACATGGACCCGGACATGTCCAGAACCAACGATATTTCGACGGACCCGATGGATTCTATGGCGGTGCTTGCCGCTTTCATATTCAGTTCGGTAACTTTTCCGAACCTCATGAAACGCGTCGGAACAACGGCATTGGCGGTCGCGGCCACTTTTCTCGAGCCAAACCCTTCGGTGACGGTCACGGTTTTCTCAAGATGGCCCAACCCGGCCTTTTCCATATAGGCGTCGACAACGTCCTTGGGCGGCAGTTTCTGGTCAAGATCCGCGGCAGCAAGCACCGCGCGGTCCAGCGTGGATTGCAGGCTGGCCCGGTCGCGCTCGTACGTCATCAGATCCATCGCCATTCCGGTGATGGCCAGCATCAGGATCAAAATGAGCAGGGTGAATATCGTAAAAGTGCCGTCTTCTTCTCGGGAAAACAGCCGCAACCGGGAAATCTTGTGTTTCGGCTTCGAGCCGTCGTTCTGAAGCGAGAAAATTATCATTTGATGACTCCGCCTCGCACATACAAGTCGTGCGTCAAAGAAAGGAAATTCCGGTTAAATTTAGTTTTCAAACGTGGCGTGAATTGGGCGAAAAAGG
The DNA here is from genome assembly GCF_059609845.1 of Ruegeria sp. YTSC002. Taxonomy (NCBI): domain Bacteria; kingdom Pseudomonadati; phylum Pseudomonadota; class Alphaproteobacteria; order Rhodobacterales; family Roseobacteraceae; genus Ruegeria; species Ruegeria sp. YTSC002. The sequence continues at coordinate 335,689 of NZ_JBXWML010000004.1, read as the reverse complement.
CTTGGTTTTGGCCTTTTTGGGCGCTCAGGGGGTATAATTTTCACGTTTTCCCATGGTCTGTCGATGAAATGAAGACAATCCGTTAAGCGATTGACCGGATTGGGCGACTCACCATCAGAAGCTCAAGTCTCTGTTAAGAAGGTGATGAAAAAAAGTGCATTGTTTGATTGCAGCCAGACTTGAGTGGTGCGACAAAACGTCGTGACGTTTCGTCATCCAGCGGTACGGAGGATTTTATGACCGGCATCCAAGAACCAAGCTTTCGCGAGAGTGTTGACCTGATGTTCAACAGGGCGGCCGCCCTGATGGAACTGCCGCCGGGGCTGGAGCAGAAGATCCGGGTTTGCAACGCGACCTACACCGTTCGGTTCGGTGTACGCCTGCGCGGCGAGATCCATACCTTCACCGGGTACAGGTCCGTCCATTCCGAACATATGGAGCCGGTCAAAGGCGGCATTCGCTATGCTACTGCGGTGAACCAGGATGAGGTCGAAGCGCTGGCTGCGCTGATGACCTACAAGTGTGCTCTTGTCGAAACACCGTTCGGCGGATCGAAAGGCGGGCTTTGCATCGATCCGCGGAAATACGAAGAACACGAACTGGAACAGATCACGCGACGCTTTGCCTATGAGCTTGCCAAGCGGGATCTGATCAACCCGTCGCAAAACGTTCCGGCACCCGACATGGGCACGGGCGAGCGCGAGATGGCCTGGATGGCCGACCAATACGCGCGAATGAACACCACCGACATCAATGCGCGTGCCTGTGTGACCGGTAAGCCATTGAACGCAGGTGGCATTGCCGGGCGGGTCGAGGCGACCGGACGCGGAATCCAATACGCTCTGCGCGAGTTTTTCCGTCACCCTGAAGACGTCCAGAAGGCTGGCCTGTCGGGCAAGCTGGATGGAAAGCGCGTCGTGGTGCAGGGGCTCGGCAACGTGGGCTATCACGCTGCGAAGTTTCTGAGCGAGGAAGACGGTTCAAGCATTGTCGGTATCATCGAATGGGACGGTGCGCTCTATAACCCGGATGGTATCGACGTCGAAGCCGTCCGCCAGTGGATCGTCAAGCATGGCGGCGTCAAGGATTATCCGGACGCGACTCATTCAGCGGAAGGCGCAAGCGTTCTGGAGGCCGAGTGTGACATCCTGATCCCGGCTGCCCTGGAGGGTGTCATCAATCTGTCCAATGCGGAACGGATCAAGGCCCCTTTGATCATCGAGGCCGCGAATGGCCCGGTCACCGCTGGCGCGGATGAGGTTCTTCGCAAGAAAGGCACCATCATCATCCCGGATATGTATGCCAACGCAGGCGGTGTGACGGTGTCTTATTTCGAATGGGTCAAGAATCTCAGCCACATTCGTTTCGGCCGGATGCAGCGCCGCCAGGAAGAGGCGCGGCATGAACTGATCGTCAGCGAGCTGGAGCGGCTGGACCGTTACCTGGGTGACGCGTGGTCGATGTCGCCGGACTTCAAGGCCAAATACCTCAAAGGTGCTGATGAGCTTGAACTGGTGCGCTCGGGCCTCGACGACACGATGCGTATTGCCTACCAGTCGATGCGTGAAGTGTGGCACAGCCGCGACGATGTCGAAGACCTGCGTACTGCGGCCTATATCGTGGCGATCGACCGCGTGGCCAAAAGCTATCGCGCCAAGGGGCTCTGAATCAGGCGGGCGGGGTGATCATTTCGCCCCGCCGCTGCGCGCTGCGGCTTGAATGTCGATGGCGGCCCGTTAGTTTGACGGATAATAGACACTCAGAGAAACGAATCCCGGAGACCTCCATGTTGCGTATAGCCATTGTCGCGGCTTTGCTGGCCACCCCTTTGGCCGCTCAGGAAACTAAGGAGCAAAGCTGCAAGTATCAGGCGGATGTGGTGGCTGCGATCCAAAAGGCGCGGCTGGACCGTGTGAAAGAACGCGATGTGGCGCAAGCCGTGGCGGATAGTGGCCCGACATGGCCCGAGAACTACAATGCCGCGATTCCGCTGATCACGCCGTGGGTTTATGAACAAAAGATGCGCGATGTGCGCAAAAAGGATCTGGGCGCCGCTTGGCTTGAGCTGTGTTTGCAGCAATAATCCACAGCACCATCATTTCCCTGTGGACAAACGCGCGTCATACCCTTGGCGCGCGTTCCTGTTTCTGTCAGGTTTGATCCATGTCACTGCCCCCCGGATTTCTGGATGAACTGCGCACCCGCCTGAGCCTGTCTCAGGTCGTCGGGCGCAAGGTGATGTGGGATCAGCGCAAATCCAATCAAGGCAAGGGTGACATGTGGGCGCCTTGCCCGTTTCATCACGAAAAGACAGCCTCATTCCATGTCGATGATCAGAAGGGGTTTTATTACTGCTTCGGCTGTCACGCCAAGGGCGACGCGATCAGCTTCGTGAAAGAGACTGAGAATGTTTCGTTCATCGAAGCGGTGGAAATCCTCGCCCGCGAGGCTGGCATGCCGATGCCTGCGCGCGATCCGAAAGCGCAGGAAAAGCAGGATCGCCGCAGTCAGCTTGCCGATGTGATGGAACAGGCGGTGCAGTTTTTCCGCTTGCAGCTCAAAACAGCGGCGGGCGCAGAGGCACGGGATTACCTGTCGCGCCGGGGTTTGGATCAAAGCGCGCTGGATCGGTGGGAGATCGGGTTTGCTCCTGACGGTTGGCAGGCGCTTTGGGATCACCTGCGCGGCAAGAGCATCCAAGAGGAGCTGATCCTTGGCGCCGGGCTGGCCAAGCCTTCAAACAAAGGCAAAAAACCCTATGACACTTTCCGCAATCGGATCATGTACCCGATCCGTGATCCGCGTGGGCGCTGCATTGCGTTCGGTGGCCGCGCGATGGACCCGAATGACAACGCGAAATACCTGAACTCGCCCGAGACCGAGTTGTTCGACAAGGGGCGCAGCCTTTACAATCAAGGTCCTGCGCGGCAGGCGGCGGGCAAGGGGCAGCCGCTGATCGTGGCCGAAGGGTATATGGACGTGATCGCGCTGGCCGAGGCGGGGTTTGGCGCGTCGGTTGCGCCTTTGGGAACGGCCATTACGGAACATCAGTTGCAACTGCTCTGGCGGATCGCGGATGAACCGATCATAGCGCTGGACGGGGATGCCGCGGGTCTGCGGGCGGCCATGCGGGCGGTTGATCTGGCACTGCCGCTGCTGGAGGCCGGAAAATCCCTGCGGTTTGCCTTGATGCCCGAAGGCAAGGACCCGGACGATCTGTTGCGCGCCGAAGGGGCAGGGGCCGTGAAGGCCGTTCTGGAAGGGGCCGTGCCGATGGTCAAACTGCTGTGGCAGCGCGAGACCGAAGGAAAGGTATTCGACAGCCCGGAACGCAAGGCAGCACTGGACAAGGCGCTGTGGGACAAGATCAAGCTGATCCGGGATCCCTCGATCCGCCAGCATTACGGTCAGGAAATCAAAGATCTGCGCTGGCAACTGTTTCGCCCACAACGACAACCACAAAACCGTCAGTGGCAACCGCGGGGAAAATGGCAGCCGCCGCAGACCGCGACGCCGGGCGCGCGCAGTTCGTTTCTGGCCTCATCGGAAAACGCGGATATCCAGCTGCGTGAAGCCGCCATTCTGGCGATCTCAATTCTGAATCCCAAGGTTGTTGTCCAATTTGAGCAACAGTTGGAAGAAATGGAATGTCACAATCCTGACTATGCGGCATTGCGCGATGCTGTGCTGCGTCACGCGATCGATGATCCGGACAATCTGAAAGACCACATTATCGCATCAATGGGGCCGGACGCCCTTGAAAACCTGCTGACCCTTCGCCATGTGGCAGTCATCCCCTGTGTGTCCAAGCCAGGCGACGTTGAAAAGGCCGAGATGACACTGGCCGAGGAACTCGCAAAGATCAAAGCGCTCCGGGGGTTGGATGCCGAGATTGCCGAAGCGGCAGAGGAACTGTCCGATCTGCCCGATGAGGCGCTGACATACCGGCTGGCGCAAGCCGCCGAAGAGCGCAACCGCGCGAGTCGAAGCCAGAACGAGGATAGGGCCGTTTTCGACATTGCTGACAATGGGGCGCGAATCAATCGTGACGAGAAAGACGCGTTTGCGGCGATCATGTCTGGCATCAAATTCGAGCGGAAACGCCGATAAGTGGTGTTTTCGTAAGGCACTGGAAAAGAAAAACGGGTAAACGGGTGGCCGAATCACTTATACGCGCTAATGATTCGGCTGAGACGAATCACCCATCCCTGCAGGAGCATTGAATGGCCGCCAAGGATACGAACGAAGACCGCAAATCCGACGAGCAGGAACAGGAAATCTCGCTGGACATGAGCCAGGCGAACGTCAAGAAGATGATCGCCGAGGCTCGCGAGAAAGGTTACATTACCTACGACCAGCTCAATCAGGTGTTGCCGCCTGATCAGGTCAGTTCGGAACAGATCGAAGACGTAATGTCGATGCTGTCCGAGATGGGCATCAACATCATCGAAGATGAAGAGGCCGAAGAAGAAGAGAACAAAGGCTCGACCGAACTGGTTGCCGCGGAAAGCAACCGTGAGGTTGCGCTGGCCGGTTCCGGTACTGAAAAGCTGGATCGCACCGACGACCCCGTGCGCATGTATCTGCGCGAGATGGGTTCGGTTGAACTGCTGAGCCGCGAGGGTGAGATCGCAATCGCCAAGCGGATCGAAGCCGGTCGCAACACGATGATTGCAGGCCTGTGTGAAAGCCCGCTGACCTTTCAGGCGATCACCATCTGGCATGACGAATTGTTGTCCGAAGACATTCTTTTGCGGGATGTCATTGATCTGGAAACCACGTTCGGCAACCAGTTGGACGAAGACGGTGACGTTGAAGAGCCGGTCGTCGATACCTCGGCCGTGCAGGCGAACAAGCCAGCCAAGGATACCGGCCCCGAGCTGGATGCGGATGGCAACCCGCTGAACAACGACGACGATGACGATGACGACGACCAAGCCAACATGTCGCTGGCCGCGATGGAAGCGGCGCTGAAGGATCAGGTCCTGACCACGTTGGAACGTATCTCGACCGACTTTTCGATGCTGTCAGAAATGCAGGACAGCCGGATTTCGGCCACGCTGAACGAAGACGGCACGTTCAGCGAAAAAGACGAGGCTACTTATCAGAAGTTGCGGGCCGAGATCGTCGAACTGGTGAATGGTCTTCACCTGCACAACAACCGGATCGAGGCGCTGATCGACCAACTGTATGGCATCAACCGCCGTGTCATGTCTCTGGACAGCGCGATGGTCAAGCTGGCCGATCAGGCACGTATCAACCGCCGCGAGTTCATCGAAGCGTACCGGGGCCGTGAACTGGATCCGAACTGGCTGGCCGAGATGGCCGAGAAGCCGGGCCGTGGGTGGCAGATGTTCATCGAACGCTCGACCGCGAAGGTCGAAGAGCTGCGCAACGATATGGCTCAGGTCGGCCAGTATGTCGGTCTGGACATCTCGGAATTCCGCCGCATCGTGCAGCAGGTTCAGAAAGGCGAGAAAGAGGCGCGGCAGGCCAAGAAGGAAATGGTCGAAGCGAACCTGCGCCTGGTGATTTCGATCGCAAAAAAATACACGAACCGCGGCCTGCAGTTCCTTGATCTCATTCAGGAAGGCAATATCGGCCTGATGAAGGCCGTGGACAAGTTCGAATACCGTCGTGGCTACAAGTTCTCGACCTATGCGACCTGGTGGATTCGCCAGGCGATCACCCGCTCGATCGCGGATCAGGCCCGCACGATCCGTATTCCGGTTCACATGATCGAAACGATCAACAAGCTGGTGCGCACGGGCCGTCAGATGCTGCATGAAATCGGCCGCGAGCCGACGCCGGAAGAGCTGGCCGAAAAGTTGCAGATGCCGCTCGAGAAGGTGCGCAAGGTGATGAAGATCGCCAAAGAGCCGATTTCTCTGGAGACGCCGATCGGCGACGAGGAAGACAGCCAGCTGGGCGATTTCATCGAGGACAAGAATGCCGTGCTGCCGCTGGACAGCGCCATTCAGGAAAACCTCAAGGAAACCACCACACGGGTTCTGGCCTCGCTCACCCCGCGCGAAGAACGGGTTCTGCGGATGCGCTTCGGCATCGGCATGAACACCGATCACACTCTGGAAGAGGTCGGCCAGCAGTTCAGCGTGACCCGCGAACGGATCCGTCAGATCGAGGCCAAGGCGCTGCGGAAGCTGAAGCATCCCAGCCGTTCACGAAAACTCCGGTCTTTCCTGGATCAATAAGAACAAAGTTCAATAAGAACGAAGGCGGCCCGTCAGAGGCGCCTTTTTTCGTTCACATTGGCTGGTTCTCGCATCACGTTGGCGCGAATGCGCAAGGCCGGGGCGGTGTGCCTTTCTATATCGGTCTTGTCCACTCATGGGACAGGCCGGGGCGAGGCTTTTCAGGCTGATGACCCCCGGCCAGCTGTCCGAATGGGGTGTTCCACCCGGGTCTTGAAGGCGCTGGGCGGCTGACCTGTCCACCGTTTGAAGGCGGTCGAAAAAGCCGCCTGATCGGCATACCCCAGCGCATATGAGATTTCAGACAGAGTCATGCCATTTGTGATGAAAGTCTGGGCCAGATCACACCTTAGATCGTCTACAATATCGCGATAGCTTGTGCCTTCATCCTTGAGACGTCGGCTGAAGGTTCTGAGGCTCATCCCCAGATCAGCCGCCGCATCTTCGGCTTGCAGGATTGCGCCGGGCAGGGATCGGGTGATCAGCCCTTCGACGCGGGCGCGGGTCTTGTGCTTGGCGGGTGTTTTCTCGGCCAGCAGACGTTCACCGTATTCCAGCAAATGCTCCCGCAGCTTGGGATCATAGGTCGGCACCTTCAGTTCCAGCGCAGAAAGCGGCAGAATGATTTCAATCTTTTCAGCTCCGAAAATCACCGGGCAGCCCGCCAGCTTTTCGTAGGTTTTGACGTGGTTTCCAACTTTGTGCTGAAAGCGCATCTCGATCGGGTACACGTTCACCTGCGTGAGGTTCCTCATTCTGGCCAGCGCGGCAAACAGCAGGAATTCCGTGCGCCGATGATAGCGGGCAAAGCTGGCATCTTTCCAATCGGCCTCGAGGGCTGCGAAGTTGCCGGCAACACGTAAGCTGAGCCCGATGGCCGGATCGATGATGCCGTGAAAGCGTGACAGGTTTTCCATCACCTGCCTCAAATCGCGTGAGTATTTACTGATATACCCCGTCACGGTCGAAGCCGACGTGACCTCGAGCCCTGTGCGAGCCGCAAATGTGATGTCACCAACGGCGTCACAGGCGTGCCGGATGAACAGTGCCTCTTTATGTGCGCTGTAAACTGCGGCAGGGGGCGCGGTATCTTGCTGACGCAGCCCGGCCTGCTTCAATACCCGTTGGGATAGTTCACTGTTGTCGGCGTGGCGATCCAATGCCTGGATCAAAAAATGTAGTCGGCCGATATCTACGTCCATCGTGGTACAACACCTTACGTTCTCAAATGCATTAACAGGTTATCACGGAAGTTCCTTTTTTGACTTTGGCTTTTGGCAAGAAGGATTTTGCACGCGAGCATCACGTGTTGGCAAGTTCTCGAAAGGTTTTGACCGGAACGCGCATGAAGTTAAACGCACGGCTGTCCAAATCAGCTTTGTTGCCGGGTCGGGACCTTCATGGGGATGAGGTCAGAGCCTCGGAGAAATCACCAATCTCTGCTCAGGGCTCCCCGGCACGCTCCTTTTCCCATAAGTGACGCATTGTTCTGCGACGCCGGGCTTGCGCCCGCTGATCCGTTGTCAAGGCTGGCTCACGCCGGATCACGCTATGTACCAGGCGGGCTGAATTGATCGTGAGGCACCCTGTGCGCGCGGTGAAGTTCGTCTAACCTATCTGGAGACCATCCTTTGGACCAAGCAATCAGGGAAGAGATTACCATGAAACAGTCATATACCTTCGCCGCGCTGGCCGCCTTGACCCTCAGTATCCCCATGACCGCAGATGCTGCGCCGAATGGATTTCGAACAGAACCCATCAACGCCACTGATTTCGAGGTCATCCCGCGCGGTGACAAGCGTGTCGAAGGCTATTGGTGCGCGGCCGCGGATTATGCGCGCCGGACCTTGGGGTTGGGTTGGATGGACCGGGTTTATGTGTTGCGAGGATACGGGCCCAGCGTCACCACCGGGCGCAGAACAGCAGTTCAGTTTTCGATTAAGCAGCCTCAGTCCGTTGATGTGCAACCAAGCAGCTTTGTTTCGTTCGGTTTTCAGCCCGGTAACAGTGAATCTGTACAAGGTGCGAATGCACGGTGTAACTATCGACCGTTCTTCAATGACTGACAAACGCGCAGGATAGTCACGATGCAGACTGAATTCGTTTTGCACACCCAAGGGCCGGGGCTGTACGAATTGACGTCTGATGTGCTGCAATGGCTTGAACGGTTAGAGACGGATGGGGTTTTGACTCTGTTCGTTCGCCACACTTCCTGCTCATTGCTGATCCAGGAAAACGCGGACCCCGAGGTTCAAACCGATCTTCAGGCGTTTTTCGAGCGGCTGGTTCCACCGTCAGACAACCCCGCCATGTCCTACCTGAGGCACACCTATGAAGGCCCGGACGATATGCCCGCGCATATCAAGGCTGCGCTCTTGCCGGTTTCGCTGACGATTCCGGTGTCGCAGGGTCGGCCTGTGCTTGGAACATGGCAAGGGATCTACCTGTTTGAACACCGCACTGCGCCGCATCAAAGGAAGGTTGCAGCGCATCTGGCCTGACCCTTTATTTAGCGGTTTGAATTTCCGACTACCCAAACCCTAGCGGCTGCCCTATAGTTGTGGATAAGTAAGCCGCAGCGCTTACAATAAGAGGCCGAACATGGGACGAGGAGACGGCGGATGCGCTGCCCGTTTTGCGGAAATATCGACACTCAGGTGAAAGATTCACGCCCGGCAGAGGACCACGTGGCTATCCGCCGACGCCGGTTCTGCCCGGCCTGTGGCGGACGGTTCACGACCTACGAACGTGTGCAGCTGCGCGATCTGGTTGTCATAAAAACCAATGGTAAACGCGAAGATTTCGATCGCGACAAGCTGGAGCGTTCGATCCGTATCTCGATGCAGAAACGCCCCGTCGATCCCGAACGGATCGATCAGATGATTTCGGGCATCGTGCGCCGTCTGGAAAGCATGGGCGACACGGATATCCCGTCCAACAAGATCGGTGAGATCGTTATGGAAGCTCTGGCGCGGATCGACACTGTCGCCTATGTTCGCTTTGCGAGTGTGTACAAGAATTTCCAGGCGGCCGATGATTTCGAGGAGTTCGTCCACGAACTGCGCCCGCCGCAGCCTTCGACTGACGAGTGAACGAAACAGATAAGCGATTCATGGCGCTTGCCCTGTCTTTGGGGCGGCGCGGTCAGGGGACGTGCTGGCCGAACCCCGCCGTGGGGTGTGTCATTGTTCGTGATGACCGGATCATTGGGCGGGGCTGGACGCAACCGGGTGGCCGCCCTCATGCCGAGACCGAAGCGTTGGCTCAGGCCGGGCAGGGCGCACGTGGTGCGACCGCCTATGTAACGCTGGAACCCTGTGCCCATCACGGCAAGACGCCGCCCTGTGCCCAGGCCTTGATTGCGGCAGGGGTATCCCGCGTTGCAGCCGCTGTGGGAGATAGCGATCCGCGCGTGGCCGGGCAGGGTTTTGCCATGTTGCGCGAGGCGGGGATTGAAGTCGTAACCGGCGTTCTTGCGGAACAGGCAGAACGGGATCTGGAAGGCTTCTTCCTCAAGACTGAACAAGGCCGACCTTTTGTGACGCTGAAGATGGCCAGCAGTTTCGACGGGCGCATCGCAACCTCGACAGGGCACAGCCAATGGATCACCGGACCGCAGGCACGTCGTGTGGTCCATGCCATGCGCGCACGTCACGATGCGGTGATGGTCGGGGCAGGGACGGCGCGCGCCGACGACCCCTCGCTGACCGTTCGGGATATTGGCGTTGAGCATCAGCCTGTCCGCGTCGTGGTGTCCCGCCATATGGACATATCCCTGATGGGTCAGCTGGCGCGCACGGCCTCAAAGATACCTGTCTGGCTCTGCCATGCGCATCACCCGGATGCCGAGCGTGCACAGGCGTGGGAGGGATTGGGGGCAAAGCTGATCCCCTGTGCATTGAAAGACCATCATATCGATGCAGTGGATCTGCTTCAGCAACTGGGTCAGGCCGGTTTGACCAGCGTCTTCTGCGAAGGCGGAGCTGCGCTTGCGGCCTCGCTGCTGGCCGAAGATCTGGTGGACGAGCTGGTTGGGTTCACTGCCGGTTTAACCATCGGGGCCGAAGGACTGGCCGCGGTCGGGACACTTGGTCTGGAAACGCTGGAGGTCGCACCGAGGTTCGAATTGATCGAAACGCAGGCGGTCGGCGGGGATGTATTGCACCGTTGGCGCAGAGCGTCGGAATAACGTCAACGCCAAAGATGAGCGTGCGTCGCGAACGCGCCCTGAAGCTTTGACAGAAACCGGTTGAACGGACCGGAAGGTGCCGAATACCCCAGCGCCAAGCGTTCAACAGCCACTTCGACAGGGCAGGGTTGTCTGGTGATCGGATCGAAATAGCGTGGATAGTCAATCAAGGTGGCGTGCACCAGGCCCATCAGCGACGGCCGTGCGCCTCGCCTGACGGGGACGGTATCCAGATCGGTGGTCAGGCCCCATCCCGCATAGAAGGGCGCGCCCAGGGTCGTGACCTTCACCCCGCGCAACAATGCCTCGAATCCCAACAGCGATGTCATCGTCCACACCTCGTCCACCTGCGTCAGCAACGAGGCGGGGTCAGTCCGGGTCACGACAAGGTCCGCAAGTGACTCTGCGTCTATCTGGCCATCCCGCAACCCGGCTTCGACATCAGGGTGCGGTTTGTAGATCAGGATTGCATCGGGGTTGGCCTCGCGCGCCTTTTGCAGCAGGTCCAGATTGCTGCGCACCGTGTTGGTGCCCAGCAGGATCGAGGCGTCATCTTCAACCTGTCCGGGTACCAGAATTCGGTGCCCATGGGGCAGAACCGGCGCGGATTGGCCCGTGTTGTATTTGCTCAAACCATCGGCCAGCAATCTCTCGACAAGCCGTTCAGCACGTAATTCCTGATCCGGGCGCAATGTTGCACGCTCGCCTATCAGGTTTTCCAACTGGCTGGGTTTTGTGGGGTCGTAGTAGATGCCGATTTCGTCGGTTACCAGGGATAGAGGCGGAACAAGTGCGGCCCCCAATCCGCGTGAACGCAAGAAACCGTCTTCCACACGAACGGCCCCTTCGGCGTCGCGCGCCTGACTGGCCCACACCATATGGGGGCGATCCGAGGTGTCGGGCTGTGTGGACGTAAAGCGCAACTTGCCATGTCGCCCGAAAATCTGCTGCATGTGCCTGCGTTTCCACAGACGCATGCCAGCGGCAGTCCAACCGTGCCTGTCCTGACGCCATGCGCGGGTCTGTGCCTCCAAAATGTCCAGAACCGTTTCCAGTTCGCACAGCTGATCGCGAAAGGGGTCGTACCAGGTCGGGTAAAGCAGCATCGCGGCCGCGAACAGTTGCGCGCGGGTCAGGTTGCCCTGTCGGCGTTGGACCGGGAATTCATCCTGCGTCAGGCCCCAACCGGCATAGAACGGTTGACCGAAAATGCGCGGTTTGTGACCGGCCAGGATTGCTTCAAAGCCCAGTTGCGACGACACGGTATAGACCGCAACGGCGCCGTCGAGCAGGGGCCAGGGGCTGATCGGTTTGTCAAACCACGTGACCCGGTCTGACAGGTCCTGATCGGTGAAATGCCCCTGACGATGACCCGCCATCGTTTCTGGATGTGTCTTGATCAGAATGCGCGCGCCGGGGTTTTCCTCCTGCGCGACCACGAGCATTTCAAGAAAACGGGCACGATCGGCACCGCTTGCCGTGACGGCGGCATCGCCAACCGTCTGGTCGACGACCAGTACATAACCGGGGTCGGGTGCGACAAGGTTGGGGTCAAACGCGGAATACTTGCTGAGGTGCAATTCCCGGACTCGCTCCATCGCGGCACGCGCGCGGTTCAGCAGCGCGGTGTCGTCCAGGGGATCGGTGTTCAGCAGCTTCTCAAGGTCGGAAGGTTCTGCTGTATCGAAATGCGGGCCTGAACGGTCCAGCAACAGGCCCAACGGGGGTTCACCGGCACGGCCCGGGTGCAGAGACCTGAGAAAGGCATCTTCGACCCGCAGAACCGGGGCATTGTGTTTTTCGGCGATGCGCAGGCCGCGATACGCGGTCGGGCTGTTGCCCCATACGCCCACGCAATCGCCATCCTTGGGAAGACCCAGACGAATGTCATATCCGGCAAGTGTCAGAATCCGTCTCAGGCGTTTTTGCGTAAGAAACCCGCCGTTGTAGACGAACAGTCGGGTGCGCTCGGCCCCGGCTGCGTTGTCCGGATCGGGTGCCATGCATCAGTTGCCGGTCAGCGTGGCGACGTTTGCGATGGGGGTCAGGCCACCAGCGATCAGCGAGATCGATTTGCTCCACTGTGCATAGGGTGCTTCGGTCACATAAATCGTATCATCGTCGCGGATCACGAAATCACGCGCGATGAACAGACCGTTGGGAGCCGTCAGATTCAGCAGGTAGATCATGCGTTGATCCCCCTTCAGGTCGGCGCGTCCCGTGATGCTGCGGGCGACGTCCTGGCGCTCTTTTCGCAGAATGAAAATGCCGGTTGGATCAGAGGACAGCGTCAGCAGACCACCGACCTGAGCCAATGCTTCCAGCGCAGACAGATCCTGGCTTTCAAAGGCGACGCGCGATTGGCCGCCTGTGGCACCTAGTGCGATGTATGATCTGCTGTCTTCTTCCACCAAAATGCGGTCTCCGCCACGCAATGCGACGTCCAGTTTCGGGTTGCGGAACAGGTCTTCGTACCAGACGGTGCCCTTTTGATCCCCTCGGATCAGAGTCACCAACGCGATATCTGACGCTACAGAAACCCCGCCCGCCTGAGACAGCATGCCAAGCAGGGAACGGGTTGGGCGTTCGATCGGATAGATGCCTGGGGATGCGACAGTTCCCGTAAGCGAGACGGTGGAACCGTCACCCGCAACACGCCGCACTTCGATCTGTGGGTCCGGTGTCTGTTCCCGCAGCTTGTTCGTGATCAAAACGCGAAGCTGTTCCGGCGTGTTTCCCGCGGCCCGGATCCGACCCGCGTAGGGGACGAAAATGAACCCATCGCTGTCGACCTGAACTTCATCCAGGGCGGTTGCCGTACCGGTTTCGCCGGATAGCAACCCGTCGTCCACGTTTTCCCATATGGTCAGGCCCAGCACGTCGCCGGGGCGAACAGTGTCGGCGGTCAAGGCCTGGGCGCTGCTGAACGAGGAAGAAAAGCCAAACTGAGGCACGGCGGATGTAAGGCGTGTCACGCGGTCATCGACTTCGACGACAAACGCGTTGCCGCCATTCTGGACCGCACCAGCCAGAATTTCGGTCTTGTTCGGCCCGGATTTCGGAAGTTGGCAGGCCGCCATCAAGCCGATTGCGGCCACAAGGGAAACCCCCCGCATCCATCGCTTAGGAGAGAATTGCACTGCCGGATATCCTCAGTCTTTTGTTGTTGCGGCGAGATTAGCCGGTAAACAGCTCAACTTCCAGTCACAGAGCGCCCGAACTACTCGACGATTTTCAACTGTGGCGTCGGTGCCTCGTTCTTGTTCAGAAGGGCCTGATAAGGGTCGCTGCTGCTGAGCATCATGTCCACGGCGCGGCGCAACAACTGCCGACGGCCGCGCCGGGAATAAAAACCGCCCGGCACCTGGCTGGTTTCCAGCAGGAATTGCCGGTAACAGCGATAGGCGTCGACATCCGGCGCGTCTGGCTCAGCAAAAAAAGCGGCGATCGACTGCTGTGATACGAAGTCGGTCTTGTCATAAACCGAACGCCCGAAAATACGCAACGGAATACCCCGCCACAAGACCTGCTGCCCCGCAGTGGAATTCACGGTGACGGCCGAATTTGCCTCATCCAGCAAACCTGCCAGTTTTCCGCCGGGGACATAGTGAACACGGGCCTGGACCCCGTGTTTCCTGGCAATCTCCATGGCGCGCAGGTGCAATGGTTCACGGTGGTTTTCCAATGGGTGCTCTTTCACGACCAGCCTGTGATGCGCCGGTGCGCCTTGCGCGAATCCTGCGATGACCAGTTCCAGAAAATCGGACATGCAGGCGAATTCGGAATGGGCCTGAACCGAACTGTCATGCCCGAGTTGCAGCAGCACGAGGTGATACGGGAAGCCCCCCCATCTGACGCGCGCCGTGGCCACGCTGCGTTGCAGGCGATGAACAGGCATCAACATCAGGCGTTTGAAATACAACCGGAATTCCTGTGAAACCGGCAGATCACGATGAGGCCGGAAATTGCGGTATCTCTTGTTCAGGAACATGACGAACCAATGATAGAGGGCACCGTAGAAGATGTGTTGCCGCATATCCCCCCAATGTGACGGAGGCGGCGGTGCTTTGCTGTCCGACTGGGCCAGAGCCTGCCGCATCCGGTCCACATCCAATGACATCAGGCGCGAGTGCCCGTTTGATCCATCCCGCTCGTACGTGACCCACCAGGGCCGCAGGTAGCCTTCTTCGAAAACATGAATTGTCAGCCCACGCGACTTCGCAATCTCAACTGCGCGGGCGTGGACCGGTCTCGTGTCGCCATAAAGAACGATATCCGTGACGCCCTTGTCGGCAATCAATCTGTTCAATGTCTCGGGCCAATCGCCGGGCGTGTTCCGGAATGCGATGAAACTTGCCTTGTCGAACCAGAACGCCTGATCGCCCGCATTGAAGCCAACCCGCCAGACCTGTGCCCCCGTGGCGCGCAACATCTGCCCGAGTGACGAGAAAAACGGCCCGTGAGGTCCCTGAAGGAACAGAAAGACCCGTTTATCTGAGCCTGAAGGCATTTGCGGCATCTGGACTGCTCTTTTGGTTTTTGTTGCGGAAACTATGCCTGTTTGGGCCTGGTACGGCAAGGCGGGGCTTGCCCGCGCGGCCCATTGGGCTTACCTCGACTTTGAAAAGCAGGCACAGGTTAGGAACTGAGGGTTAACGGAATGTTCACAGGTATCGTCACCGACATCGGCACCGTCACCGAGCTGGAACAGCAGGGGGATCTGCGCGCCCGGATCAGGACGGCCTATGACACGGCCAGTATCGATATTGGTGCTTCGATCGCCAGTGATGGTGTGTGTCTGACGGTGATCGCGCTGGGCGACGATTGGTATGATGTTCAGATCAGCGCCGAGACGGTTTCGAAGACCAACCTTGATACATGGGCCGTCGGCAAACGTGTCAATCTGGAGCGTGCGCTGAAAGTCGGCGATGAACTGGGCGGTCACATCGTTTCGGGTCATGTGGATGGCGTGGCCGAAGTGGTCGCGGTCGAGGATGAAGGCGACAGCACACGTGTCACCTTGCGCACGCCGAAGGAACTGGCCCGTTTCATAGCGCCCAAAGGGTCGGTTGCGTTGAACGGGACATCGCTGACGGTGAATGACGTGAGTGATTGCGAGTTTGGCATCAATTTCATCCCTCACACCAAGGAAGTCACGACCTGGGGCGATGTCGGTGTGGGCGATCGCGTCAATCTTGAGATCGATACGCTGGCCCGGTACGTCGCGCGTCTGGCCGAGATGTCCTGATACGTCGCGTCGGAAAGCACCTGCGCCGTTTGTGGACTGGTCTTTGCGCCCTCAGTGGTCTATTCCGCCGAGCAAACCCGCCATGTGAAAGGCTGCCCCATGAGCTTTGAAACCCCCGGACCGGTCGAGGCCCAGTTGCGTGACGCGATCAGCCCGATCGAAGAAATCATCGAAGAAGCGCGCGCAGGCCGGATGTACATTCTGGTCGATCACGAAGATCGTGAAAACGAAGGCGATCTGGTGATCCCGGCCGAGTTTGCGGATGCCGAGGCGATCAACTTCATGGCCACCCATGGGCGCGGTCTGATCTGTTTGCCGATGACGGCGGAACGGATAGATGCGCTGGGGCTGCCGATGATGGCCGTGAACAACTCGTCCCGCCACGAGACGGCCTTTACGGTTTCGATTGAGGCGCGCGAAGGTGTCAGCACCGGGATTTCAGCCGCCGACCGGGCGCTGACCGTGGCGACCGCGATAAATGAACAGAATACGATGGCGCATATCGCCACCCCGGGCCATGTCTTCCCGTTGCGGGCAAAGCGTGGCGGGGTGCTGGTGCGCGCAGGCCATACCGAGGCCGCCGTGGATATCTCGCGCCTTGCCGGGCTGAACCCGTCAGGCGTGATCTGCGAGATCATGAATGAAGACGGAACCATGGCGCGCCTGCCGGATCTGGTCGAGTTCGCCAAAAAGCACAACATGAAAATCGGCACGATCAGCGACCTGATCAGCTATCGGGCGCGCAATGACAATCTGGTTGTCGAGACCTCGCGTCAAACAGTCACCTCGGAATACGGCGGTGAGTGGGAAATGCGGATTTTCACCGATCAGACCCACGGCATTGAACATGTTGTCATGATCAAAGGTGACATCACCACGCCCGAGCCCGTTCTGACGCGTACACACGCCCTGCACGAAGCGCCGGATATCCTGGGGCTTGGCCCGAAATCATCCCGCGAGCTACCGCGCGCGATGGAAAAGATCGCCGAGGAGGGCCGCGGTGTGGTCTGCCTGTTCCGCCAGCCGCGCAACTCGTTGTATGCGGTCGAGGATGAAGGCCCGCGCACCATCAAGCAAACCGGTCTGGGGGCGCAGATCCTGTCCAAGATGGGGATTCAGGAACTGGTGCTTCTGACCGACTCTCCTGAAACGGTGTATCTTGGGCTGGACGCGTTTGGCCTGTCCATCGTCGGCACCCGCTCGATTCTGAAGGAAGACTGAACATGGCTGAACAAGACAAACACGGAATTCTGCCGACACCCAGCTTCGACAAGCCGGTGAAACTGCTGATCGTGGCGGCTCCGTTCTACCGCTCGATCGCCGACAACCTGATTGCGGGTGCCACGGCCGAGATCGAAGCGGCTGGCGGCACCTGCGAAGTGGTCGAAGTGCCCGGAGCGCTGGAAATTCCCACAGCCATCGCCATGGCCGACCGACAGTGCAACTTTGACGGCTATGTCGCGCTGGGCTGCGTCATTCGCGGTGAGACCACGCATTACGAGACCGTCTGCAACGATTCCAGCCGCGCGATCCAACTGCTGGGCCTACAGGGGCTGTGCATCGGCAACGGCATCCTGACGGTTGAGAATGACGAGCAGGCCGAAGTCCGCGCCAATCCCGAAAAGATGAATAAAGGGGGCGGCGCGGCTGCTGCGGCCTTGCATCTGATCGCGCTCAGCCGTAAGTGGGGCGCTTCGAAAAAGGGCGTCGGATTCAAGCCGCCGTCCGAGTCCATCCTGGTGGCGGGCGACAACAACGGACCCACGACAGCATGACCCAGACAGACACGCCGAAACCGGCAAACAGGAAACGCCTGATGAAATCCGCCGCGCGGCTTTATGCCGTGCAGGCGCTGTTCCAGATGGAGCAGTCGGGCCAGACGACCGAGCAGGTGGTCAACGAGTTTCTGGACCATCGGTTCGGCGCGGTCTACGAGGGTGACGAGATGCTTGAGGGCGACAGCACGCTGTTCCGCAAGCTGGTGGATGACGCGGTGAACTATCAGGCGCCGATCGACCAGATGACCGACCGCGCGCTGGTGGCGAAATGGCCGATCGCGCGCATCGACCCGACCCTGCGCGCGCTGTTTCGCGCGGCGGGTGCGGAACTGACCCAAAGCGGCACACCGCCCAAGGTGGTGATCACCGAGTTTGTCGATGTGGCACGTGCCTTTTTCCCTGAGGGTAAAGAACCAAAATTCGTCAATGCCGTGCTGGATCACATGGCGCGCGAGGCCCAGCCCGAGGCGTTCTGACACGTTTACCTGAACCAGACATGCGCTAGCATAGGCAACGAAGCGCAAGGAGGTTCGCCATGCCCAAACTGATCCGCCTGTATATCACGCAAGTCGCCTGGGGTTTTGTCATTTCGGCCGTGTTTGTCGGGGTGCTCTTGGCGCTGAATGTCGCGAATCTTCGGCACCTGATCACCGGGTCGGAAATCGGCCTGATCGCGTTGGTGATGATCTGGTTCATGAACGGTATCGTCTTTGCCGGCGTTCAGTTCGCGTACAAGATCATGAGCATGGCGGAAAAGCCGCAGGGGCCACGTCGGGGAACACCGGTCGCACACAGTTTCGAGCCGGCAGCCGTGAAACAGGAAGCCCACGCAGGGCGCTGATATTTCAGGGAAAGTGCGGCGGGACCACCAGTCAACCGTGCGGTTTGATTCCCGAGGACCTGTATGTACAGGTGGGCGCCGGGTAATCAGGCCAGGACCTGAACAGAGCCAGCCCCCTCGGAATTGCTTAAGGCCACCAGAATGCTACCTGTCACAAGAAGGGCAGAACCCGCCACGCGCTTAAGTAGGGTGTCTGACGGGTTCGCGCAAGAGGTCAGGCGTCAACAGTTTCGTGCAATGCCACACGCAACTTGCCGAAATGTTCGTCCCATCCTTTGTCCAGGGCCAGGATCAGATCAAACGCTGCGACACCTTGCGGTAATCCTTCGTGCACAAGCTCAAGACGTGTGCCGCCCAAGACCGGCTCCAATGTCCATTTGACCACGCTTACAGCGTCTCCCATCGGTTTGACGGTAAAGGTGTGTTCAAGGTATTTCGGGGGGCGGGCGACACGGACCTCTCCCCAGATCAACAAGTCGCCGCTTGTTGTGCCGAACATCTCAAGCTTCTGACCTTCTGCCAGTGTTCTTTCAGGTTTGTGGAACCATTCCGCCAGATGCTCAGGTTCCGTCAGATAGGCCCAAACGGTTTCCGGTTCCGCCCTGAGGAAGATCGATTTCTTCAATACGGCATCAGTCATTTTGTTTCCTTTCAATGGCTTCCTTGAGAGAGTTGAGGCGGTCGTCCCAGAACTGGTCAAAATAGCTGAGCCAATCGAGCACCGGGGCCATACCCTGTGGTTCAAGTCGATTGATGCGTTCCCGGCCGCGCGCTTCGACTGTGATCAATCCACCGTCGGACAGAACCGTCAGGTGCTTTTTGACCGCAGCCCGGGTCATGTCGAACCGGTCGGTCAACTGCCCGATCGTCATGTCCTGTGACGAGAGCAGTCGCACGATGTTCCGGCGTGTGGGATCGGCCAGCGCGCGAAATGCGTTTTGAGTTTGGTTCTCCATAAGCAACCCCAGAAATAATACCTTTTGGTGTCACATTAATGCGATACCAGAAGGTACTGTGTCAAGGTGCAAAGATACTTTACTTTTGTTCGCTAATTGTTCACATTTTCAGCTATGACTTTGGATCTGCAACCTGGACAGAGACTGGCACGTGGCGTCGCGCGGCATCTTTCGGCGCATGGCTTTGTTTCCGTAGAGGAATTCGTGCCTGCGCGCGGATTGCGCGTAGATGTCATGGGGCTGGGGCCCAAGGGTGAGCTGTGGGTGATCGAATGCAAATCCAGCCGCGCCGATTATCAGTCGGATTCGAAATGGCAGGGCTATTTGGAATGGTGCGACCGATTCTTCTGGGCCGTCGATACAGAATTCCCGACCGATCTGTTGCCTGATGAAACAGGCCTGATCATCGCCGATGCCTATGATGCGGAAATCGTGCGCATGGCACCCGAGGACAAAATCGCACCGGCGCGGCGCAAGAAGATGATCCAGAAATTTGCAACGGATGTCGCGCGCCGCCTGCATGCGCTACGGGATCCCAGACTGTAAGATCAGCCTTTGACGGCGAGGGCGGCTTGTATCGCGGCGCGAATTTCGTCGGCGATTTCTTCTGCTTCTTCCGGGTCAAAATCCATCGGTATTTCGATGCCGTCAGCTTCGATGAACAGGCGGACCATACCCTGATCGGTCGGACCGATTTGCAGGTTTGCCTGAATGTCGCGTTCGGTATTGATGCCCATCTGTGCCTCCGAGACTGAGCGTTCCTGCTAGCGCGCACGGGGTTGAGAATCAAGTCACCTTTGCGGTCAGATGAGACATGGAAGACGCCGTTCTCAGATCCTTTCGCCCCGATGACGCCGCGTGGCTGGTTGAGCAGCACGGTCTGCTTTATGCGCGCGACGAAGGGTTTGATGACAGCTTTGCCCCCTTGGTGGCCAGCATCCTTGATGATTTCATGGACAGCAGTGACCCCGAGCTTGAAAGAGGCTGGATCGCGGAACGGGAAGGGCAACGTCTGGGCAGTATTTTTTGCGTTTCTGTTGATCGAAATACCGCCAAGCTGCGGCTGTTTCTGCTTGTCCCGAAAGCACGAGGGCTGGGGCTGGGAAAGCGCCTGCTGCAAGCGTGTACTGCCTTCGCGCGCGAGGCAGGATACCGGGAAATGGTCCTTTGGACGCATGAAAGCCATACCGCCGCATGCGCTCTGTACAAGGCGTCTGGCTGGGAGCTGATGGACAGCAAAGCGGTGCATTCCTTCGGTGTCGATCTTGTCGAACAAAGCTGGAAATTTCGGCTTTAATCCTCTTGCATTCCGCGGGCGTGTTCGGTACATCGCCCCTCACGAGTGCCGCCTTAGCTCAGTTGGTTAGAGCGCTGGATTGTGGATCCAGAGGTCCCCTGTTCAAGCCAGGGAGGCGGTACCACTTCCCCCCCTTTGAATGTGCGGAAAAGCGCGCGGGCGCGCGGTGATTGGCGTTGATTTGGTTTGGTGTCCAGACGTGGCTGGCGCGCCGAAACTCAGCGCGCCAGGTTCAGTTTGAACCGCATCTTGGCCCGTTTTGCGACTGGCAGGTGCCGGTTCAGGCGTTTGTTGATCAGGCCAAAGCCTCCGACGATCACCAGCGTCAGCAGGATGAAATAGAACGCCAGTATCGGGTACGGGATGAACGGGTTGAACGTTTTGTCCGCAAAGTAACTGGCGTAATACAGGGCGTCTCCGCGTTGCTGCCATGCCGGGAAGGCTGAAAAGAAGACCAGCGTTGTTGCGTGGAAGAGAAAGATTGCTTCGTTTGTGTAGGCAGGCCAGGCAAGCCGCAACATGGTGGGCCAGACGATCCGTCGAAAACGGGCCCAGCCTGACATGCCATAGGCATCCGCAGCTTCGATATCGCCC
The DNA here is from genome assembly GCF_059609845.1 of Ruegeria sp. YTSC002. Lineage (NCBI taxonomy): Bacteria > Pseudomonadati > Pseudomonadota > Alphaproteobacteria > Rhodobacterales > Roseobacteraceae > Ruegeria > Ruegeria sp. YTSC002. The sequence continues at coordinate 314,574 of NZ_JBXWML010000004.1, read as the reverse complement.
TTGGGAATGGACCTTAGCGCGCCATAGAAAATCTCGCCCGTATAGGCCGCGGTGTTGAGGAACAACACGATCAGCGCCCCAAGCCAGGCCGAGGTGAAAGCGTCGAACATCGGGTTGGATTTCTTCAGCGACAGGAACAGGAAATAGGCGAAGAAAAACTGGATAAACAAGGGCGAGCCGCGGAACAGGAAGATAAACCATTCCGAAGGCTTGCGGAGCCATTTGTTGCTGGATGCCTTACCTACTGCGAGGGCGGTGGCCAGGAAGAACCCGGTCGCCAGAGCCATGATCCCGAAATAGACATTCCAGATCATGCCCGACCCGATCAGTGTGAACTGTTCGCACAGGGTGAAGTCACTTTTGGGCAGCAGACGCTCGCCGATACCCAGGGACCGCAGGCCATAGTCTTGAATGGTTTGCAAGCAGCTCATGCCGTGGTCTCCTTGCGCAGAAGCTCGCCGCCTGATGTGGCCTGTCCGTGGGACAGCCGCCTCATCAGCTTCTCCAGCCCAAGTTCAGACATGCGCGTCATGCCGAGGTAGAAGACAAGCAGGAACAGGAAGTACCACATGCGCCAGTCGCCATGCGGATACTGGGTAAACTTGGACGTCTTGGTGCCGCCAAGTTCGCGGGCCCAATAGACGATGTCTTCGATACCCAGCAGGAACAGCAGCGGCGTGGCCTTGATAAGAACCATCCAAAGGTTCGACAAGCCAGGCAGGGCATAGACCCACATCTGCGGCACAAGGATGCGCCAGAAAGTCTGGCGACGGGACATGCCATATGCTTCGGCGGTTTCAAGCTGCGCGTGGGGCACGGCGCGCATTCCACCAAAAAGTACGTTCGCGGCAAACGCGCCGAAAACGATTGAGAAAGTAATAACAGCCAGGAAAAAGCCGTAGGTTTCATGCATCCATTCCGGTGCGGTCCCCAATGGCAGCTTGGCCGCCTGACAGACGATAAAATCATTTCCCTGACGGATCGGGTCGGTCCATTCAGGGCACAGGATCTTATGCCGAGTCCATTCGAACGCCTGGTCCAAAGCTATCACGAAAAACAGGAAGAAGGCGATGTCCGGAACACCGCGCACAACGGCAATATATCCTTTACCCAGCCAGCTCAGAGGTGGGAAATGTGATCGGGCGGCCATTGCGCCCATAAAGCCAAACGCCAATGCAACCGGCGCGGTCACCGCCAGCAATCCCAACACCTTGAGGAAGGACAGGTAGAAGGACCAGTGCACGCCGTTGGTCAGGTAGCAGGAGAACCAGCGGAATGTTCCGAGCGTGTCAGGGTCAGCGCAATAGGAAAACATGGAGCGTCTTTCGAACGTCATACCCGGATTTCAACCGGGCAGGGTTCGGCGCGACGGACGCGCCGAACCGCTTGATACGGATTAGTTTGTAACGACCGAACCGTCAGCGTTGTAGGTCGGAACGCCTTCGCCGAACCACTTGATGATCAGTTCGTTCAACGAACCGTCCGCTTTCATCGAGGTGATCGCCTCGTCGAACTTTCCGCGCAGTTCGCCATCCGATTCACGGATGCCCAGTCCGATGCCACCGCCCAGCGGAACGTCATCACCAACGAAGACCAGCTCTCCGGCGGATTCTTCGACGATCGGCACCAGGAAGTCCTTGTCGGCAAACACGGCATCGGCTTCACCGTTGCGGACGGCAGCGATGGTTTCTTCCGGAGTCGCAAACTCGACCAGTGTCGCGCCCGACTCGGCTACGTGGCCTGCCTGAATGGTGGCGGTCTGTGCGGCAACGACGCCGGTGGTGACATCAACATCCTCGGACGCACCGACATATGCCGAAGCCGCAGGCGGGAAGTAGTTCTGGGTGAAGTCGATGACTTCGTCACGTTCGTCAGTGATCGACATGCCCGCGATGATGGTGTCGTAGTTGCCCGAGACCAGGTTCGGAATGATCGAATCCCAGTCGTTCTTGACCCATTCACATTCCAGGTTCGCGCGCTTGCACAGTTCGTCGCCGACTTCACGCTCGAAGCCGTCGATTTCGCCCGCATCATTGATGAAGTTGTACGGAGGGTAGGCGCCCTCGGTCCCCATGCGGACCGTGTCGGCCATGGCGATACCGGCGGTCAGCGCCAGTGCGGCAGTGGACAGAATCAGATTTTTCATTGGTTGCTCCCCAGTTTGGTTCTGTTTTTGAAGTTAAGCCGCCTGAGTGGCGGAGAGAAAACCCCGAAGCCGTTCGGATTCAGGAGATGTAAAGATATCTTCCGGCGTGCCTTCTTCCTCGATCAGGCCCTGGTGCAGGAACACCACGTGGCTTGAGATGTCGGCGGCCATTTTCATGTCATGCGTCACGATGATCATGGTGCGCCCTTCGGCGGCCAGGTCCTTGATCACCTTGATCACTTCCTGTTCCAGCTCGGGATCCAGTGCCGAAGTGGGCTCATCGAACAGCAGGGCTTCGGGTTCCATGCACAGGCCGCGGGCGATGGCGGCGCGCTGTTGTTGTCCCCCGGACAATTGCGCCGGATAAGCGTCGCATTTGTCGCCGATGCCAACCTTGTCCAGATACTTGCGCGCGCTGTCTTCCACCTCGGCCCTGTCGCGCCCCAGAACGGTCACTGGGGCCTCCATCACATTTTGCAGGATGGTCATATGCGCCCACAGATTGAACTGTTGAAACACCATCGACAGGTTGGTGCGTATGCGCAGGACCTGTTTGGGGTCGGCAGGACGGCGCCCGTGCTTTTCCCCGGACCATTTGACAGGCTCACCCTTGAAAAGGATTTCGCCCTGCTGGCTGTCTTCAAGAAGGTTGCAGCACCGCAGAAGCGTCGACTTTCCGGACCCGGACGACCCAATCAATGATACCACGTCACCGCGATGTGCCGTGATATCGACCCCTTTCAACACCTCTAGATTCCCGAAGCTTTTGTGAAGGTCTTTGATTTCGATGACGGGGGCAGTTTCTGTCACGGGCAGTCCAGTGGTTGGTGGTGTTGGTGCGGTACTAGGACCGAAAAAAAAGGTCAATGCAATGCGCAAATGACAGAATCGAGCGGAGAAACACCCAAATTGGCCAGAATCAGTCGACAAATCGGGCAGTCGCTGATCCGCCATCTTCGGGAGAAGGCGGAGTGGGCACAGCCAAGTAGTGCGCCGCGGGAATGTCGATCAACCCGCGTATATGCAGCAATCGTTGATCATCGTCGCAAAGCTGGTCAATCGCGGCCCGTACAGCGCCCGCAATGACCTGCGGATTCCGACCCATCGACGTTATGTAGGGAAGGGTCGGAGTCGGAGTCGTTCTTGCCAGTTCGCGCAGTTTGGTCCCCAGATTGGTGTGTTGTTGCAGCATCAGCCATGTCAGTATGTCCAGCGCGGCAAAGTCGGCTTTGCCGTCTGCGACGGCTTGGGCGGACAGCGCATGCCCGCCGGTTTCCAACAGTCCGGCGGGGCGCAGGTTTGCCTGGGCCATATGTGTAATCGGGGCTGCCCAGCCGGATTGGGACAAGCCCTCATTATACGCGAACACGCCTGTGCTCAGCCCCGCCAGATCCCGGTCGTCGTCATGCCGCGCCACAAAGACCGAGCAATAATAGCCGGGGGGACATCCGGGCAGGCCATAGTCCGGGGTGCCAACCAGTTGCACGTCACCGTGCAATCGGGTTCGAAACGGCATGCCACAGGTTTGGGCCAGAACCAGGTTCGGGGCTCGCCAGACCTCCCACACATCTTTATCGCGGGTAAGGGTTTGGGGGCCTGATCCAAGTTCGGCGCGAATCAATCCCCAGAACCTGTCATTGGCGGCTTGCAGGGAGGGCATGTCATACATGCCCAGCATGGCAATCACGATTTTGCAGCCTTTTGCCGTGCCAAAGCGGAATCCACGTCACTTACGCCCAGAAGACTGACCACCAGGCGCAGCAGCGAATCTTCCTCGCTGGTGCGGTGCCCATCGGCCAAAGCCACGGACCACAGCGCCTGAACGACCGCCAAGCGGTCTTCATAAGCAACCGCCTCTTTGATGGCTCGGGTAAAGCGGACGGTTTCCGGGGCCTCGGCCTCAAGATCTTCGGCGCGGGTGCGCAGGGCGGCGCTTTCGAACGGCGACAGGCCATAGCGTTGCGCCGAGATTCGGTCGATACGGGCCATTTCGGAATCGGAATAGTCATTGTCGGACCGCGCCAGTCGCACCAACAGGGCCGTCAGGGCAAGGCGGGCGTCATCGTCGACAAGAGGATCGGGCTGAGGCTGCGTAAGCCTGGAAAGAAACTCACTGAACATGCGTTAGATATAGCGAGCGCCTAACTCACATCCAAGCGGCTTTGAACGCGTTCACGTGCGGCCTTGCTGTCATTGAAGCTCAACCCCATGGCAACGCGGGCTTCCTCGACGATTTTCACCTCGCCTTCGTCGGTGTTTCCATCTGCCAGGACAACTTCCCACAGCGCATCCAGTGCCGCCAGGCGTTCCTTCAGATCCGTGGTCTCGCGGATCAGCTTGCCGAAGGTATCGGTATCCGGCGCGGCCGCGTGAAGCTTTTCGCAAGTGGCGCGCACCTTGGCTGCTTCGATCGCGTTATGCTGGTAAAGACGGGCGAGGATTTTGTCGATCAGGCGGATCTCTTCCAGCTTGTAGTCCCGATCAGCCTGCGCCACGCGCACCATGAGCGCGCCCAGAGCAAGTTCGGCATCCGGGTCCGGAAGATGTTCATGCTGGGGCGGTCTGAGCGCCTGAAGGAACTTTTTCAACATGGCGAAAGGTTATTCCATATTTTGTGGTGCGCCAAGCGTAGTCTACCCGTCATAGCCCTGAATGATCACAAGATCGCCCATCGAGACCGGGGCGCGCAGTGCTTTGGCTTTCTGGTATGCTTCGCTTTCGTAACAGGCAAGCGCATCCTCATAGCTGGGAAATTCGATCACGACGGTCCGGGCGCGCGCTGCGCCTTCCTTCACTTCGCGTTCTCCACCGCGCGCCAGAAAGCGCGCACCGTAAGCTGCAAAGGGTTCTGCATTTGCAGCAATGTAGGTCTTGTATGTGTCCATGTCGTCCACATCGACATGTGCAACCCAATAGCCTTTCATCGGGCTTGCCTCCTGTTCGGTTTCAAAAGCAGGGTGATGAGAAGTGGCGGCAATTGCAATCCCACAACTTCAGGGTGATCAGGTGCGGTAGTGAATAGCGGCATGCGCCTGATCTGTTAACCACTTGATCATCTGGCGATAAGGAACCGGACCATAGCTGACGCGCGCAACCCCCAGTTCAGCCAGACGCGGTGTGCCGGGGGTGCCGGGCAGGGCGATGATGTTGACCGGTAGGTTCGTACGCTCGCACAGATGGCCGATCATCGCCTCGTCTTTCAGCCCCGGAGCAAAAAAACCACTGGCGCCCGCTGCCTCATAGGCCGAAGCACGGGCAATGGCGTCGTTCAGCATCGCCTCATCATGTGTTTCCGCCGGGGCCTTCAGGAAAATGTCGGTTCTTGCGTTGACATAGGCAGGTATGCCCGCGTCTTCGCAGGCCGCGCGCATGGCTTCGACGCGTTTGGCCTGAACCGTTATATCGTAGAGCCCGTCGCCGCCGATGATCTGATCTTCGAAGTTGAAACCAACTACGCCGCAATCCAGCGCACGCTTGACGTTTTGTGCAATGCCCTGTGGATCTTCGGCATATGCCCCTTCGAAATCCAGTGTCACCGGAAGATCAACCGCTGCAACGATGCGGCGCGCATTGTCCAATGCGGCCTCTAGCGGGATGTTCTGACCGTCGCCAAAACCCTGTGCCATGGCAACAGGTGCGCTGCCGGTGGCAATGGCTTGCGCGCCTGCATCCCGCACCGCGCCGGCACTGCCGGCATCCCAGATGTTGAACAGAATGACGGGGTCGCCCTTTTTGTGAAGGCTGGTAAAGGTCTTCGCGCTTTGGGATTGATCGCTCATCGGGGCTCTCCTGTCGTGGTGTGATCAACAGTTAACCCCATGAGGGCAGACCGAGTAGAGGTTTTTTTGCTCGGTCGCGTCACATTGAAGTGACGGAAACCGCATGACCCGGTCCACGGCAAGATGGTCCGAGCCATGCTGGTGCATGGGCAGGCGGCGGTGCGTGCCTCAGGCTTCTTCTGCCGCGCCGGATACGAATTTGGCGCTGAAGTTGGCCTCACCCAAACGCTTCAACAGGTTCAACTGGGTGTCCAGCCAGTCCTTGTGGCCTTCTTCTTCCAGCAAGATGCGTTCGAACAGGGTCCTTGACCCGACATCGCCGACCTCGGCGGCCTGCAACGCGGCCTTGGTATAGAAGTCGACCGCCTCGGTTTCATCCTTCAGATCCGCGGCAAACATGTCTTCCAGGGATCCCGCGGCTGCCGGGCTTTTCTGAAACGCAAGCTCGGGCACGCCGCCAAGGAACAGGATACGCTCGATGAACGCGTCGGAGTGGCCCAGTTCTTCCTGCATTTCAGCGCGCATTTTTTCGGCAAGGATGTCCAGCCCCCAGTCCTCCAGCACATGGGCATGCAGCTGATACTGGTGCGCCGCCGTCAGCTCCATGTGAAGCGCTTGTTGAAGGTTGGTAATCGTTGTTGCGTTGCTCATCGGACATCTCCTGAAACTCTGAACGGCATCGAACATGTGTAAGCAGAAGTTCTGCTTACACCCACAGTTAAGAGATCAGCCCACACAAAACAACGCGGGGTGACAGTCCGACACAGCCCAAGGTCAGACCAGGCGCGAGGTGTCTTTCGCAGCGCGGACAAAATCGCGGAAGAGGGGATGCGGGTCGAACGGTTTGGATTTCAGTTCCGGATGGTACTGCACGCCGATGAACCATGGGTGATCCGACCATTCCACGATCTCTGGCAAGCGACCGTCCGGCGACATGCCCGAGAAGTTGAGCCCCGCCTTTTCAAGCTGCTCACGGTACTTGATGTCCACCTCATAACGGTGACGGTGGCGCTCTTCGATTTGTGTGCCGCCATAAACCTCGGCGACTTTCGATCCCTCTGCCAGCACCGCGTTGTAGGCGCCCAGACGCATGGTGCCGCCCTTGTCGTCGCCGACTTTGCGCTCGACCTTGTGGTTGCCCTGCACCCATTCCTTCAGATGGTACACGACGGGCTCAAAACGCTTTTTCCCGGCTTCATGGTCGAATTCCTCGGACCCTGCTTCGGTGATGCCAGCCGCATTCCGGGCGGCCTCGATCACGGCCATCTGCATACCCAGGCAGATGCCCAGATAGGGGACTTTGTGTTCGCGCGCATATTGCGCGGCTTTGATCTTGCCTTCGGTCCCGCGCTCACCAAAGCCTCCGGGGACGAGGATGGCGTGGAAACCTTCAAGATACGGTGCGACGTCTTCGTTGTCGAACACCTCGGCGTCGACCCATTCGACCTTGACCTTGACCCGGTTGGCCATGCCGCCATGGGTCAGCGCCTCGGCAATCGACTTATAGGCGTCTTCAAGCTGGGTATACTTGCCCACGATGGCAACTTTCACTTCGCCCTCGGCGTTGTGTATACGGTCGCTGACATCTTCCCATTTGGCCAGATCGGGCTTGGGCGCCGGGCTGATCTGGAACGCGTCCAAAACGGCCTGATCCAGACCTTCGCGGTGATAGGCCAGCGGCGCGTCATAGATGGTGCTCAGATCCTGCGCTGCGATCACACTGTCGGGGCGCACGTTGCAGAACAAGGCGAGTTTTTCGCGTTCCTTGATCGGGATCGGCCCTTCCGAGCGGCAGACCAGAATATCGGGTGCCAGACCGATCGAGCGCAGTTCCTTCACCGAGTGCTGAGTCGGTTTGGTCTTCAGTTCGCCCGAGGCCTTGATGTAAGGCAACAGTGTCAGGTGCATGAAAATGCACTGCCCGCGCGGCTTGTCCTGGCTGAACTGGCGGATCGCCTCGAAAAACGGCAGGCCCTCGATATCGCCCACGGTGCCGCCGATCTCACACAGCATGAAATCGACCTCATCCTCGCCAATGGCGATGAAATCCTTGATCTCGTTGGTGACGTGCGGGATCACCTGAATGGTCTTGCCCAGGTAATCGCCGCGGCGTTCCTTTTCGAGCACGTTGGAATAGATCCGCCCCGAGCTGACCGAGTCGGTCTTGCGTGCGGCCACCCCGGTGAAGCGTTCATAGTGGCCAAGGTCCAGATCGGTTTCCGCCCCGTCATCGGTGACGAACACTTCGCCATGCTCAAACGGCGACATCGTGCCCGGATCGACGTTCAGATAGGGGTCCAGCTTGCGCAGGCGTACCGAGTATCCCCGGGCCTGCAACAAGGCGCCCAACGCCGCCGAAGCCAGTCCTTTGCCCAAGGACGAAACCACACCACCAGTGATGAATATAAAACGCGCCATAGTTTTTCGGCTGCTCCCGTGAGACGTCAAAATCAGCTGCCCGACGGTTTCGAAAAACCGCTGCATCACGGGACTTCACGTATAAAGGATTCGCGCCAAAAGCGCAAGAGAACCGCAAGATGCTGTTGCAGTCCTCTTCCAGGTTTCTAGGTTTTGTAGGTCAGTCGGCCTGCGGGATCAGCGGCGCGTTGTCGCCCTGTGCAGGCGGCAGAAGGTCGTCCGCCGACGGAATTGCCGGAGTGTTTTCTTCGCTTGAAGCCGGAGCCGGGACGCCCAAACGGTCGATCACCGAACTGCCCGAAGACTTCTGCGCCGCCAGAATGGTCAGCGTGATCGAGGTCACGATGAAGCAAGCGGCGAGGATCCAGGTCAGTTTGCCCAAAGCGGTCGCTGCTGCACGGCCTGTCATGGCACCACCGCCGCCGCCCATGCCAAGGCCACCGCCTTCGGACCGTTGCATCAGAACAACGGCAATCAGGCCCAGAGCCAAAAGAAGGTGGATGATGAGAACGACGTTTTCCATGGTGGTCCTGTACAGCGTGGCGTGTATCGCGTGGTACTTATGCAAGTTTGCCAGCGGGGGCAAGTCACGAGTTCGCATCACCGCACTTGATATGTCATATCACGTCAAAGGGACTGGACAGAACGCCGATGCGTGACGCAGGCTGCGGCCCATGCCACATGACGACCACGACCACCCGCACGCCCTTTTGCCGCCCGAACCCGCGCTGCGCGTCAAAGCGCTGGAAACGATTCTGACCCGCAAGGGCCTGATCGACCCGGCGGCTCTGGACGAAATCATCGACACCTATCAGAACAAAATTGGCCCGCAGAACGGCGCGCGTGTTGTCGCAAAAGCCTGGAGCGACCCAGCTTTCAAGGCCGCGCTGCTGAAAGACGCCACCCCGGTGGTCGCGGATCTCGGCTATTATGGTCGCCAGGGCGAACACATGGTTGTCGTCGAAAACACGCCGGCCCGGCACAACATGGTCGTCTGCACCTTGTGCAGCTGCTATCCTTGGCCGTTGCTGGGTATCCCGCCGGGCTGGTACAAGTCTGATGCCTACCGGGCCCGAGCGGTGCGTGAGCCCCGCAAAGTGCTGGCCGAATTCGGTGTCACCTTGGACGAGCGAACGTCCGTAAGGGTCTGGGATTCGACGGCCGAGGTTCGCTATCTTGTTCTGCCGATGCGTCCCGAAGGTACCGATGGGATGAGTGAGGAGGCGCTTGCCGCACTTGTGACACGTGACAGCATGATCGGCACGGGTCTGCCGAAGGCCCTTTCATGACCCGCGTTCACGATATGGGCGGCCGCTTTGGAGATGGTCCGATAAATCCCGAGGCCGAGGATGCGCCGGTTTTTGCCGAAGACTGGCACGCACGTGCGCTGGCGGTGACACTTGCCTCCGGTTTTCTGGGGCAGTGGAACATAGACATATCCCGCCACGCAAGGGAACGGTTGTCGCCAAAAGACTATTCGCGGTTTTCCTACTACGAGAAATGGATCTCGGGCCTGGCTGACCTGTTGGTGGAACGCGGCGTTCTTTCCCTGGATGACCTGCGCGGCGGCGGAGAGGATGGGCCGCATCCGTTGGCAGAACGGATGCTCAAGGCGGAGGCCGTGTCAGCGGCTCTGGCCAAAGGTGGGCCAGCGGACAGGCCTTCGAACGTGTCGGTGCAGTTTTCTGTCGGTCAACAGGTGGTCACGACCCGCCCAGCGGGAAATCGCATTGTGAATGGCGGGCACACACGCCTGCCGAATTATGCGTCCGGTGCAAAAGGGCGAATACTGCGCCTGCACGGAACCCATGTCCTGCCCGATTCCAATGCTCATGGGCTGGGCGAAGCGCCTGAACCGATCTATGCCGTGGTCTTCCCCGCTTCGGAACTTTGGACCAGCCCGGAGCATCCGGATGACGAAGTGGTACTGGATCTCTGGCAAAGCTATCTGGAACCGGCATGAGCGGCTGCAACGAACATTCAGCCCCAGAACCGGTGTTTGCCGAACCCTGGCACGCTCAGGTCTTTGCGGTCACCGTTGCCCTGAACGAGGCGGGACGGTTCGATTGGTCCGATTGGGCGGCGCGATTCTCGGACACGTTGAAGCGCCACGGGCTCACGCGAGAGCTGGATGGCGGCGACGACTATTTCCAGGCATGGCTGGAAACGCTCGAGGGGTTGCTGGCCGAGCAGGGCGTCGCGCCGCCACAGGAGGTAAAAGGGCTACATCAGTCCTGGGAAGAGGCTTATCTGACGACACCTCATGGGCAACCGGTGCATCTGCGTTGATGTCGGGCAGGGGGCTCTGCCCCCGCCGCCCGTTCCGTGCGGCTCCCCCGGGATATTTTCAGCCAGTTGAAGCAAGGGATCCGCTTTTCATCTGGCCATAAATATCCCCGCCGGAGGCATCGCGCGTTCGCGCGATTTTCATCTGCGGCGAAATATCGGTTTCCCTGCCGTTTGCGCCCCGCTATATGAGCCGGGTTTGATAACTCAGCGCAAAAGGACCGGATATGGCCAACGTGGTTGTTGTCGGCGCCCAGTGGGGTGACGAAGGAAAAGGCAAGATCGTCGACTGGCTCAGCGAGCGGGCGGACGTGATCGCGCGTTTTCAGGGCGGGCACAATGCCGGACATACGCTGGTGATTGATGGCGAAGTTTACAAGCTGCACGCTCTGCCGTCCGGTGTCGTGCGCGGCGGTAAGCTGAGCGTCATCGGCAACGGCGTGGTGTTGGACCCCTGGCATCTGGTCAAGGAAATCGCGACCATCCAGGCACAGGGTGTGGAAATCACCCCCGATACGCTGATGATTGCCGAGAACACCCCGTTGATCCTGCCGATCCACGGTGAGTTGGATCGTGCGCGCGAACAGGCAGCCAGCAAGGGGACCAAGATCGGCACCACTGGTCGTGGAATTGGACCGGCCTACGAAGACAAGGTCGGGCGTCGTTCCGTTCGCGTCGCGGATCTGGCGGATGAGGCCACGCTCGAGGCTCGGGTGGACCGTGCTTTGCAGCACCATGACCCGCTGCGCAAAGGTCTAGGGATCGAACCGGTCGACCGCGACGCGCTGATCGCCCAATTAAAAGAGATCGCGCAAGAGATTCTGCCGTTTGCCGCGCCTGTGTGGAAAGTTTTGAACGAAAAGCGCAAAGCCGGAAAACGCATCCTGTTCGAAGGGGCGCAAGGCGCGCTGCTGGACATTGATTTCGGCACCTATCCATTCGTGACCTCGTCCAACGTGATCGCAGGACAAGCTGCGACAGGTGTGGGGATAGGACCGGGCTCGATCGACTTTGTTCTGGGGATTGTAAAAGCCTACACCACCCGAGTTGGCGAAGGCCCATTCCCGACAGAACTTGAGGATGCGGATGGTCAGCGCCTTGGGGAACGCGGACATGAGTTCGGAACAACAACAGGTCGCAAGCGCCGCTGTGGCTGGTTCGATGCGTGCCTTGTCCGTCAGACCTGTGCGACCAGTGGCGTGAACGGTATCTCGTTGACAAAACTGGACGTTCTAGACGGGTTCGAAACCCTGAAGATCTGTACAGGGTATGAGCTGGACGGTGAACGCTTGGACTATCTTCCGACAGCGGCTGACCAGCAGGCGCGCTGCACCCCGATCTACGAAGAAATGCCGGGCTGGAGCGAATCCACCGAAGGCGCGCGCAGATGGGCCGATTTGCCTGCCAACGCAATCAAGTATGTCCGCCGCGTGGAAGAGCTGATCGAATGCCCTGTGGCCCTTTTGTCCACCAGCCCGGAGCGGGACGACACCATTCTGGTGACCGACCCGTTTGCTGATTGATGAACAAAGAGCAGAAAACAGGTCTGAGCTACAAGGCGCGCCGGCGCTGGTCGTTGGTTATACTTGTGATCGGCCTGCCACTTTATATTGTGGCGGTGGTGACGGTTCTGAACTGGCTGGAGCGCCCCAAAATATTGGTGGAACTTCTGGTCTATATCGTTCTGGGCATTCTTTGGGCGCTGCCGTTCAAGTTCGTTTTTCGCGGCGTTGGCAAAGAAGATCCGGATCAATCCTGAGCTTTGGAAAAACCGCAAAAGACTGGGCGGGCAGGGCACCGTGCATGGAAACACGTGAAATTCTACGTGAGTTCCGAGACTTTGCTGAATTGAGTTGGGCGAGTGCTCGGGCCACGGGGGATGGTCGGGCCCGGCACAATGGCCAACCCCGAGTCGTGTTTAACAAACGGGCGCTTGTCTCTGAACGAGTGGCAAAAAACAAGGGCCGGGGTTTTCCCGGCCCTTTTTTGTCAATTGGCGAGGTTGTCAGCCTACCGCACGCTCATCATCAGGACGGAAGCCGATCAGGTCAGAGGCCGCAAAACGACCGCCACCGGCTTTTTCGATCTTTCCATCGCGCAGCAGCTGTCCGAAGGAACGCAGGCTTTCTTCGCGATTGAACTCATCCTGCTTCAAAGAACGGACCTTGTTCATCAGTTGCGGGCGCGAGAATTGCTGCTGCCCTTCGATGAAGGACAGGTAGGCCGCCGCGGCTTCAAGCAGGTCCTGAAGCGACTGTGCACCCTGATCTTGTGCGAATTGCGCAAAACCGCCTTCTTCCGACCCGGCTTCTTCCACCTGAGTGGTCACGCGACGCGGCATCACGGGGCCGTTGGATTCGCTTTGATCGTCCACGCGCTGCTCGGCAACCAGCTTCAACGGAGCCGGAGCGTCTGCTTCCGGGCGTATGCTGGTCACGTTTACCTCGGGGCGGCGCGGGCTGACCGCTGACGCCAGATCGACGCGATACTCATCGACAGGCGAGGTGTCCGGGGCCGGTTGGCCATCACGGTCGGCCTCGGTCGCGGCAACGGCGGTGCGAAGGTGCGAATAGGTTTCTCGCGCGTCGCTGCTGGAGGGGTCCTCCATATGTTCACCGGTTTTGGCCATCAGCCGCGAGATATCCTGATCAGGATCGGCGTCATCAGTCAGTTTTTGGCTTGAACGGCCTGCCATGTCTTTTTCGATCTCGGAAATCTCGGACAGCAGCTGAATTTCGTCCTCTTCCGTCAATACTCCTTGCGCCTGATCGTCTTGCGGCTCATCACCTGGCTCATCTTCGGATTCGATCGCCACGTCTTCGACGTTGAGGATGTTTGGAACATCCTCTTCGTCGATTTCCTCGTCGGTATCCTCTTCCAGATCCGAGAACAGGGGCTTAGCAGGAAGCTGCGCGTCGTCCGTTGCGACCTCGACTTCTTCATCCAGCAGGTGGTCGGGGGTCAGTTGCACCTGCTGTTCGGAATCGTTCTCGATAATCGGCTCTGCGGTTTCGAAGGCCTGGTTTTCAGATGCTGCCGGCGCGTCGTCGGTTTGTACGTCTTCCGCGTCAAGCGCTTGCAGATCCTCGATTTCTGCGGCCTCGGGCTGGGCGGGTTCCGCGAAGTCCTCTTCATTGAGAGCACCTGCTTCGAACGCGGCGGCCACGGCGTCCACCGGGGGGGCGGTGTTGGCCAGCAGCGAAGATTCCTCGTCTTCGGAATAGGCAGTGGGGGGGACGTCCGAATGGGAAACAACGGCCCGGATGCGTTGCAGTTTTGCTGCAATGCTATCGGCCGGCGGAGATGTGGTGGCGTCGACGGCCTTCGCGTCCGTGAATGCGGTCTGCACCGGGCTTGGTTGCGCATATTCGGGGGGCGGGGTGGTCACAGCATCTGCATCTGGCGCGTGCCGGACCGGTGCGTCAGAACCGACCGGTGCCGGGGCTTCGGTATTTGGAGCGGCACGCAGCAGAAGCCCGGATTCGTTTTGGCTGGCTTCGACGCGTTGCGATGCGTCGCGGCGTGCGATGCGGGTCAGCATTTCGGCGTCTGGTTGTGGAGGCTCCGAGCCGAAGTAACGATCATCCGCAGCGAGATCGCGGAAATACTCGGCAATGGCTTTCATCGTTTCAAAGGAATCGTCGAATCCTTCCAAAGTGCAGGAGAAGGTTCCATATGAAACGGTCAATACCTTGTTATTCTGTACCATCAGACGCACGTCCTTTACAAACTACAAGAGCCCACTTACCCGGAATCGGGAGCACACGGAGGCTCTGAACTTTATGCATGAACCTATCATTTTGTGGTCTTAATGTGTCCAAATCCGGGAAAAATGGCCAATCTTAGGAAAAATGAACCAATTGTACGCTCTGCTGATCCAATCGGGTTGTTTGGGGGCGGTTATGTTGGTTTCGAGGACCTGAATTTGGTGCTGAACCGCGTCACTTCAGTCGTTGCAGCGGATGGTGGGGCGGCGGTTCTGACAGAATCAGGCCGGATTCCGGACGCGGTCATCGGGGATTTCGATTCGCTGGACACCGCGTCGAAAGCCAAAATCCCGTCTGAACGGCTTTTTGCCATTCGCGAGCAGGACAGCACCGATTTCGACAAGACCTTGCGCAATGTACAGGCTCCGCTGGTTTTGGGGGCCGGTTTTCTGGGCGGGCGGCTTGATCATCAGCTTGCCGTCCTGAACGTGCTGGTCAGACGTCAGGAACAGGCCTGCATTCTGCTGGGTGCGCATGAGGTGGTTTTTCACGCGCCTCGCCAAATCCGGCTGCCGGTTGCGCCCGGAGATGTGGTTTCCCTGTTTCCAATGCGCCCTGTGACGGGGCGCAGCACCGGGCTGGAATGGCCGATCGACGGCCTGCGGTTGCAACCGGACGGGCAGGTCGGAACCTCCAATCGCGCGCTGTCGGATGTTGAATTGCAGATGGATGGCCCAGGTCTTTTGGTGATGATTCCCCGCGCCGCACTCGATCCGCTTATGCAGGTGTTTCTGTCGGGGCAGATCGAGCGGTGGCCCGTTCGCGAAGAATAACGTACAAACCGGCGGCGACGGTGATCATGATCCCAACCGCCGCCAGCCCGTCCGGCAGGTCGCTGAAGATTGCCCAGCCAATCAGGGTTGCCACCGGGATTTCCAGATATTGCATCGGGGCCAGCGTGGCCGAAGGTGCATAGCGCAGTGACCATGTCATCAGCAGATGCGCGACAGTTCCCAAAACTCCTATCGCGATCAGCAGCCAATACAAATCGGCGGCGGGCAAGGCGGCTGACAGGTTCCAGATACCAAGCGATGTTCCGATCACAAGGACAGGAACCAGCCCCACAGTGGCCATGACGCCAGACACAGCCTGCAAGGAAATCGGATCAGTTTCCTTGGCAATCTGCCGCGTGACCAGCATGAACAGCGCAAAGACCACGGCGACGATCAACGGCAGCAGGGCAGGTAGGCCCACCTCGGCAAAGCTGGGCTGTATGACCAGAAGTGTGCCGATGAAACCGACGATGCAGGCCACGAGGCGCCGCGCGCCGACCTCTTCGCCCAGAACGTATCTGCCCAGAAGCAACATGATGAACGGCATGACAAAGGCAATGGCGACGGCGTCAGCCAAAGGCAGGAACTGGAGCGCGCTGAACATCGCAGTTATGCCGATGATGTGCAGCAGCGTGCGGATGACTGTCAGGCGCAGAATCCGCCCGCGCATCCGCCAGGGCCGGCCCGTCATCACCACAAGGGGAATGAGTATCAACGCTTGCACCGCGAAGCGGACAGTAACCAGCAGACCTAACGGGGTCGTCTCACCCAACAGCTTTGCCATCGCATCCCCCAAGGGCGCGAGCACGCAAAAACCGAGCATCAAAAAGATGCCGAAGACGGGACGATCCTGAGTCATGCGCGCGACGCTATCTGCTTCGCGGCGCAGTGGAAAGCTCGAATGTCAGGCGTCGGGCAGGGGTTGAACCTTTGTATAATCCGGCCCGGTGCAGGTGGGCAGGTTGTCATCCAGATGCAGCCAGCTCAGCCTTTCTTCATGAGACACGTGCAACGTGGGCTGTAACGCCTCTGGGGTCTCCAAAGTGGCTACATACAGGTGCAGCACATCCGACATCTTGGCTGACCGGAATGAGATTGGTGTGCCGCAATGAGGGCAAAAGCTGCGCTCGACTCCGGGCGAAGAGTTGAAGCGTTTCGGCTCTTCCCCGATCCAGCGCCACTGACCGTCACGAACCGCGAAATAGGTTGTCATCGGCGCGGCGCATTGGCGTCGGCAACTGTCGCAATGACAGGTGACACAGGACAGGGCAGGAGGGTCAATCTCGTACTTGATGCTGCCGCACAGGCAATGTCCACGCATATCGACCCCCTTTGTTGCGATCTCAACAGTTTGGCACGTTCACGGCCAATCCACCAAGCGAGGTTTCCTTGTATTTTTCGTGCATGTCATGGCCGGTCTGACGCATCGTCTCGATCACCGCATCCAGCGGCACGAAATGCTCTCCATCCCCGCGAAGGGACAAAGACGCAGCGGACACAGCCTTGATGGCCCCCAGCCCGTTACGCTCGATACAGGGCACCTGAACCAGCCCGGCGACGGGATCGCAGGTCATGCCCAGATGATGCTCCAACGCGATCTCGGCGGCGTTTTCAACCTGTTCGGGCGTGCCGCCCATCACGGCGCAGAGCCCCGCCGCGGCCATGGCTGATGCGCTGCCGACCTCGGCCTGACACCCCGCTTCGGCCCCCGAGATGGACGCATTGTATTTGACCAGCCCGCCAATCGCGGCCGCGGTCAGAAGGAAGTCTTCGATATGGCTCTCCGAAGCACCGGGAACGTGGTCCAGGTAATAGCGCAGTACCGCGGGAAGAACGCCCGCCGCCCCGTTGGTCGGTGCAGTGACGACTTGCCCACCGGCGGCGTTTTCTTCGTTGACCGCCATGGCGTAGACACTCATCCAGTCGTTGATCGTGTGCGGCGCGGTCAGGTTCATGCCGCGTTCGGCCATCAGCGCGTCATAGATACCCTTTGCCCTGCGTCGCACTTTCAGCCCGCCGGGCAGAATGCCGTCGGTCGTCAGACCGCGTTCGATACAGGCATTCATGACGTCCCACAGGCGGGCGCAGCCCTTGGCGAAACTGTCGGCGCAGCCGCGCGCGATCTCATTGGCGCGCTTCATCTCGGCAATGGTTTTGCCGCTGGATTTGGCCATCTCCAGCATCTCGGCCGCGGTGTGGAACGGGAAGGGCACGGGCGGCCCGTCGTTGGTGTCCTTGCCTTGGGCCAGCTCTTCTTCGGTCAGGACAAAGCCGCCACCGATGGAATAGAACACTTGGCGCAGGATCACGTCCCCCTGCGCGTCCGTGGCCATCAGGATCATCCCGTTGGCGTGTCCCGGCAGGTTGGTGTCATAGTCGAAAACCAGGTCTGCTTTTGGATCGAACTGAAGCGTCGGCAGGCCGTCGGGGGAAACCGTGTGCGTCTTGGCGATGTCCGCCAATGCGGTCTCGGCCTTGTTGTTGTCGTAGGTGTCCGGAACAAAACCGGCCAAACCCAGAATGGTCGCCCGGTCGGTCGCATGGCCGACGCCGGTAAAGGCGAGTGAGCCATGCAACGAGCCCTTCAGACCCGCAAATTCAAAGGGTGAAGCACGCATCATATCCAGAAAGCGCGCCGCCGCCACCATGGGGCCCATGGTGTGCGAGGAGGACGGGCCGATGCCCACTTTGAACATATCGAAGACAGAGAGAAACATGTCAGGTAGCTGAGCCTTCTAAGGGGTTGGCGTAAATAGGAGAGGTGTAGGGTGCGGGGCCCAGACCCTCGGCCGCGATGGCTGCGACGGTGGCGGGGCGTGTCTCAAGCTGTGCCAGGATGGTTTGCAGGGCTGGGGTGTCAGTCAGTTGATACCAACTGCGATCTGCCTTGGCCGGGTACAAGGCCATCCAGCGCATCATGCATGCGACGTAATAGGTCAGAACCGACGGGCATTCCGCGCGGAACCAGGCTGGCGCGCGTTTTGCCAGCGCGTCCAGCAGTTGCAGGTGTTGCTTCAAACGAGGGCGGATACCTGCACGCAGGGTATCGGCCTGTGGCGGGGCGATGAATTTCTCGGCATAGAACAGAATGCGCAGATCGGCGTGCAGCGTGTTGGACGCAAAGAACAGCCATTTCAAAAACTCGGCGCGTTCGGGGGCCTCTGTCGCCGGGGCCAGTTGCCCGTGGCGCTCGGACAGCCACAGCAGGATTGCCGCCGTTTCAAAGATCGGCCCGTGCGGAGTTTCGAGCACCGGGATCAGCCCGTTGGGGTTCAATGCCCTGTACACCGCGCTGTCCTGTTCGTTGCGACGGCGATCGACCAGCACGGTTTCATAGGGCGCACCCATTTCCTCCAACACCAGCCGGATCACCAGCGAGGCGTTGTCAGGGGCGTAGTGCAGGCGGTAACGGGTCAACATGCGGGCAATCTATATGACAAAGATGAGGGCGTAAGACATGATTGCGACGTTTCCGATAGGAAACGCGCAGTCTTCAGGCATCTTTACGCTTGCCGAACCTCAAATTGTGGTCGCAGTCGCGCGGCGCATTCCCTATAACTCGGGCAGGCCAAACTGGGAAAGCTGCCATGACCGGAGAACTGTCGCCCATCGACACCGCAAAATACGTGGCCGCATGTCGTGCCGCCCAAATGGTCGAGGACGGCATGCGCGTGGGTCTTGGAACGGGATCCACTGCGGCCTGGCTGGTCCGTCGTTTGGGCGAACGGGTGCAGGACGAAGGTCTGCGGATCAAGGGCGTTCCCACATCCACCCGCACCGCGCAGCTGGCACGCGAAGTCGGGATCGAAGTCATTTCTCTGGATCAGGCCGGGTGGCTGGACATGACCATCGACGGCGCGGATGAATTCGACGCTGACCTGAACCTGATCAAGGGCGGCGGCGGCGCGCATTTGCAGGAAAAGATCGTTGCCACGGCCAGCGATCAGATGATCGTCATCGCCGATGCCGGGAAAGAGGTGGAAACGCTGGGTGCTTTCCCTCTGCCGGTCGAGGTTGTTCCATTTGGCTGGCAAACCACGCGGACACTGATCGAAGAAGCGCTGGACGCGATGGATGTACTTGGGACCTCGTCGGCGCTGCGTATGAATGGCGCGGCCCCGTTTGTGACTGATGAGGGCAACCACATTCTGGACCTGCATCTGCAACGCATCGGCAATCCCCGTCAGATGGCCTTGATCCTCAATCAGGTTCCCGGCGTGGTGGAAAACGGCCTGTTCATCGATATCTGTGACAAGGTCGTCATTGGCCATGGCGACGGGCGGGTCGAGCTGCGGGATATCAACGCGGGCACCCTTGAACTGGATCAACTGTTGAGTGGAACCCGGGAAAACCTGTTTTCCGACCAAACGGACTGAGTTTTATGCAAGCCAATCGGACAAGCGTCGGCAAAAGACCGAAAATTCCACGCCCGGGGGTTGGCACCGCGGTTTTCGCGCCCAGATATCCAGAGGATTTTTGCAAGTTGAACGAAGGAACCCGGCATGAGCTTTGACTATGATCTTTTCGTCATCGGCGGAGGCTCGGGCGGGGTCCGGGCGGCACGTGTGGCGGCGGGTGAAACCGGTGCAAAGGTCGCGCTGGCTGAAGAAGACCGCTATGGCGGCACCTGTGTGATCCGGGGTTGCGTGCCAAAGAAACTGATGGTCTTTGCCAGCGAATACTCGGGCATGGTCGAAGACGCACAAGCCTATGGTTGGGACGTTCAGCCCGGCGCGTTTGACTGGGACATGTTTCACGGCAAACTGGTTGCCGAACTGGATCGGCTGGAAGGAATTTATCGCAGCATCCTGAAAAACAACGGCGTTGAAAGCTTTGATCAACGCGCGCGCCTGGTGGATGCGCACACGGTCGAACTGACCGATGGAACCCGGAAAACCGCCAAACACATCCTGATCGCCACCGGCGGCCGCCCGGTTGTGCCGGATTTCCCGGGATCGGATCTTGCGATCACGTCGAACGAGATTTTCCATCTGGACAAGTTGCCCCAGAGCATTCTGATCGTCGGCGGTGGCTATATCGCCAGCGAATTCGCCGGGATCATGAACGGTCTGGGCGTCAAGACCACGCAATTCTACCGCGGTGCGCAGATCCTGCGTGGCTTTGATGAAGAAGCGCGTGGGCTGATCTGCGAAGAGATGCGCCAGAACGGCATCGACGTGCGTCTGGGCACCAATGTTCTGGAAATGGCCAGAGACGGCGACCAGATCCGCGTCAAGGCAACCGACGGCACCGAGGATCGTTTTGACGTGGTCATGTACGCCACGGGCCGCGCGCCGAATGCCGACAATCTCGGGCTGGAAGAACTGGGCGTCGAACGTGGTCGCAAGGGTGAGATCGTCGTGGACGAATACAGCCAGACCGCTGTTCCGTCGATCTATGCCATTGGCGACGTCACGGATCGGGTCAACCTGACGCCCGTGGCCATCCGTGAAGGTATGGCTTTTGTGGAAACCGTTTTCAAAGGCAACCCGACACCGGTGGATCACGACCTGATCCCGACCGCGATCTTCACGCAACCTGAATTCGGCACAGTTGGCCTGAGCGAGGAAGAAGCCTCGGCCCAGGAACCGATCGAGGTCTATGCCACGTCGTTCAAGCCGATGCAGAAGGCGTTTGCCGGTGGCACGCAGCGGGTTTTGATGAAACTGATCGTCTCTCAGGCCACGCGTAAGGTTCTAGGGTGCCATATCGTGGCCCCGGGGGCCGGTGAGATGATCCAGCTGGCTGGCATCGCCGTAAAGATGGGCGCGACGAAAGAAGATTTTGACCGCACGGTTGCAGTTCATCCGGTGATGGCCGAAGAACTGGTGACAATGCGGCAACCTGTACGCACCGCTTGATTTGCAAGCGCGCGCACACACGTTACAAGGGAACCCGTGATCACACGGTCCAATACAAGGGAAAAGATACATATGGCGGGCAACAGCGGCGGCCCCTGGGGGGGCGGAGGCTCATCCGGAGGCGGAGGAAATCGGGGTAACAACGGGGATGGGCGCAAGCCCCCCGAAGGCGAAGGCCCGCAGATTCCCGAAATCGACGAGCTGATGAAAAAAGGCCAGGAGCAGCTGCGCGTCCTGATGGGCGGTCGCGGCGGCGGTGGCCGTGGTGGCAGCGGTGGTCAGGGCGGTGGAGGCCCGGCCTTTACCAAAGGCACTGTTGCGATCGGCCTGGTTGCGGCTGCCGTTTTGTGGGGGCTGGCCAGCTTTTACACTGTAAAACCGGAAGAACAGTCAGTTGAGCTGTTTCTGGGTGAGTTCTCGGCCGTTGGCAATCCGGGTCTGAACTTTGCGCCATGGCCGTTTGTCACTGCCGAGGTGATTCCGGTCACTCGCGAACAGACCGAAGATATGGGCGGAGCCCGCGGCAGCGACGATGGGCTCATGCTGACCGGCGACGAAAACGTGGTCGATATCGACTATCAGGTCGTCTGGAACATCAGCGATCCGGCCAAGTTCCTGTTCAATCTTCGTGATCCACGCCAGACCATCCGCGCCGTGTCGGAATCGGCGATGCGCGAGATTATCGCGCAGAGCGAGCTGGCACCGATTCTGAACAGGGATCGTGGCATCATCGCGGATCGTCTACAGGAACTGATTCAGGCGACCATGGACAGCTATGATTCGGGGATTAACATTGTTCGCGTCAACTTCGACAAAGCCGACCCGCCGCAGGACGTGATCGCCGCCTTCCGCGACGTTCAGGCCGCCGCGCAGGAGCGTGACCGGCTGCAAAACGTCGCTGACGCCTACGCCAACCGGGTTCTGGCTGAGGCGCGCGGTGAAGCTGCCCAGGTTCTGGAAGAAGCCGAAGCCTACCGCGCACAGCAGATCAACAGCGCCATGGGTGAAGCCAGCCGTTTCAGTGCGGTTTTGGAAGAATACTCCAAAGCGCCTGAGGTGACCCGCAAGCGTCTGTATCTGGAACGGATGGAGCAGGTTCTGGGTGACGTCGACAAGATCATTCTGGACGAAAACTCGACCGGATCGGGGCAGGGCGTTGTACCTTACCTGCCGCTGAACGAACTGCGCCGCAATTCCGGACAGGAGAGCAACTGATGCGTAAAACGACCTTTATTCTACCGATCGTTTTCATCGCGATTGTTGGTGTTCTGTCCTCGATCTTTATCGTGGATGAACGTGAGCGCGCGTTGGTTCTGCAATTTGGCCGCGTTGTTGCGGTCAAGGAAGAGCCGGGTCTGGCGTTCAAGATCCCGCTGATACAAGAAGTTGTCCGCTATGACGACCGGATCCTGTCCATCGACGTTCAACCGTTGGAGGTTACGCCTCTGGATGATCGTCGTCTCGTGGTGGACGCTTTTGCACGTTACCGGATTTCGGACCTGAACCAGTTCCGTCAGGCCGTTGGTGTCGGTGGTATTCCGGTCGCCGAAGACCGTCTGGATCGTATCCTGCGCGCCGAAACCCGCGAAGTACTGGGTTCGGTGTCGTCACGAGACATCCTCAGTTCAGACCGTGCCGCGCTGATGCTGCGCATCCGCAACAGCGCGATTGCCGAGGCACGTGCGCTGGGCGTCAACGTGATCGACGTACGCCTGAAAGCGACCGACTTGCCGCAAGCCAACCTCGAGGCAACCTTCGACCGGATGAAGGCCGAACGCGAACGTGAGGCGACCGACGAACGCGCCCGCGGCAACGAAGCTGCGCAGCGTGTACGCGCGCAAGCTGATCGTACCGTGGTCGAGCTGGTTTCGGATGCGCGCCGCGAGGCCGAGATCATCCGTGGTGAAGCTGACGCCGAACGAAACGCGATCTTTGCTGAAGCCTACGGTGCAGACCCGGAGTTCTTCGAGTTCTATCGCTCGCTGACCGCGTACGAAAAAGCGTTGCAGGGCGGCAATAGCTCATTGATCCTGAGCCCGGATTCCGAGTTCTTCAACTATCTCAGTTCACCAACGGGACGGTCGGCCCCGGCTGCCGCGCCGTCTGAATAATGGGTATGATCCTTCTGGCCTTCGGGCTGGTGCTGATTGTCGAGGGGCTGGCCTATGCGCTGGCCCCTTCGCTTGTCGAACGGATGCTTGAAGCCCTGCGGGACATGCCAGAGCAAGCCCGGCGTCTGGTCGGATTGCTGTGTGTGATCAGCGGGCTGATCCTGCTTTGGGGCGCGCAACACCTGGGATTTTGACGCTGCGGTTTCACTTGCCGGTGATTTCGTTGCGATCCCGAGTTGCTCGTGGGGTCAAACTGACTACATTGGTTTGTAAGAAAGGCCGTGAACAAGCGGTCTTGACGAGAATGTCGACAAGGAGAGCTCAAGTGCAGGCGAAAGCGCGCAGTGTATCCGTCCGGTGGGACGAAGTGAGTGTTTGGATGCGGCTGATGTGGCTGGCTTTTGCCGGTTCACTGCTTTTGCTGGCGCAATCGGCGGTGGCACAGGCGAGGGGCGAAAGCCTGGCACCACTGGCCGAGAAAGTCAGCCCGGCGGTTGTGAACATCACCACCAGCACCCTGATCGAGGGCCGGACCGGCCCGCAGGGCATCGTGCCCGAAGGTTCTCCGTTTGAAGACTTCTTTCGCGAGTTCCAGGACCGAAACGGCGGAGAAAACGACAACGCGCCGCGTCGCAGCAATGCGTTGGGGTCGGGGTTCGTGATCTCGGAAGACGGCTTTATCGTCACGAACAACCATGTGATTGCCGAAGCTGATGAGATCCTTGTGGAATTCTTTCCCGGCGATGGTCAGCCCAAGAAAGAACTGGTGGCCAAAGTCATCGGAACTGATGAGAAGACCGATATCGCTCTGCTCAAGGTCGAGGCTTCGGGTCCGCTGAAATACGTGAAGTTCGGCAACAGCGATGTGGCGCGTGTCGGGGACTGGGTCATCGCCATGGGTAACCCGCTTGGGCAAGGCTTTTCGGTATCGGCAGGGATCGTTTCAGCCCGCAACCGAGCGCTGAGCGGAACCTATGACGACTACATTCAGACGGATGCGGCGATCAACCGGGGCAACTCGGGCGGGCCGCTGTTCAACATGGACGGCGAAGTGATCGGTGTGAACACCGCAATCCTGTCGCCCAACGGCGGTTCGATCGGCATCGGTTTCTCGATGGCATCGAATGTCGTCGTGAAGGTCGTGGATCAACTGCGCAAATATGGCGAGACCCGTCGCGGCTGGCTGGGCGTCCGCATTCAGGACGTAACCGAGGACATGGCCGAAGCCATGGGGCTGGAAAAGCCGGGCGGCGCGCTGATCAGCGATGTACCGGAGGGTCCCGCCAAAGAAGCCGGATTGAAGGCGGGTGACGTGATCCTCAGCTTTGACGGCGTCGAGGTGGAAGACACCCGTGGCCTGGTGCGTCAGGTCGGCGAAGCAGAGGTCGGCAAATCCGTCAGAGTGATCGTGCACCGCGACGGCGGAACGCAGACCGTACTTGTGACACTGGGGCGTCGGGAAGATGCGGAACGCTCCGACAGTGGCGAGGAGGAACCGCAGGAAGCTCCGATTGAAGAGAACGCGGATATTCTGGGCCTCACGATTTCCCCCCTGACTGATACCCTGCGTGCAGATCTGGGGCTGGATTCTGATGCAGACGGTCTTGTGATTACGGATGTCGATGAAGCATCCGAGGCGTATGCCAAGGGGATGCGGGCGGGTGACCTGATCACCGAAGCAGGCCAGCAAAAGGTGGAAACCATCGGAGATCTCGAAGCTCGGATGGAAGAATCGCGCGAAGCCGGTCGCAAATCTCTGCTGCTGTTGGTGCGCAGGGGCGGTGATCCGCGTTTTGTGGCGCTGAGCCTTGAGAACTGATTGAACGGGCCGGGATAACCTCCCGGCCTATTTTCTGGCTGCGGGCCGGACCGGATTTTACCGGCACGCAAATAAAATGAGCCATACGCAGTGATTGCGTATGGCTCAGATACAGGGAGAGGTCAGTGGACAGATATCGGGGATGATTCTCTGACCTCCTACGGTAACAAACTCACCTTAGGTCAGAGCGGAATCAATGGTCTGTGAACCAGGTCACACCTGATCAAATAAGATCTGAATCAGCCAATTCCCGCAGGGCTTCAAAATCCTGGATCAGCAAACCGCCACGAGAGGCTTCGACCATGTTGTCGCGTTTCCATGTCGAGATGGTTTTGGAAACCGCCTCGCGCGTGGCTCCGACAAACTCGGCCAGCTCGCTCTGCGACAGGGTGATGCGCGCGGACGGGTCGTCCTGCAAACCCGACAGGTGCAGCAGCTTGCGAGCCAGCCTGATCGGCATGGGCAGAAACACCTGTTCGTTCAATTGCGATCCCATCCATCGCATCCGCAATCCGGCAAGTCGGATCATATCCACTGCCAGATCAGGCTGTTGTCTGATCTGGTTCATAACGTCGTTGCGGCGCACACGCAGAACACGTGATTGTTCTGCCGCCGCAATGGTGGCCGTACGCGGGCCATTGTCAAACAACGCGATTTCACCGAAGACTTCACCGGGGCGCATCAAGGTCAGCGTCAGTTTGCGGCCGCTCATTGCCAGAAAGGAAACCTCCAATGTGCCTTCCAGAATGGCATAGAGAGAGTCGCCCTCGTCGCCTTGTTCAAAAAGTACATCACCTTGGGACAGAGATATTTCGGTCGCCTGCGCCGAAAGCATTTCTCTGAGCCCGTCGGAAGCTTCGGCAAGGAAGCCGCTGTTGGGAAAGGCCGTCATGTATGCACCGATCTTGGGCAAAGTATGAGTGTGGGTGGTGGTACAACTTCCCATAGCTGGGCGCTCAAGCCAAGAATTTTGTTTGTTTTGGCAGGTCTGGCGGGTGCAGGGGGCTATTTCTGCTCGGGATCGTCCATATATCGTTGCAGAATGCTGAACTGAAGCATCAGGAAGGCCATCAGCGCGATGGGAAAGCCGAAGGTCTCGATCTTGACCCATAGATCCGTCGACATGGTGCGCCAGACGAATTCGTTTGCGGTGGCCAGTACGGCGAAACACGCGCACAGGCGGCGCGTGAGTATCATCCAGCCTTCGTGTTTCATCGGCAGCATTTCGTCCAGAACATAGGCCAGATAGGATTTCTTTTGCATCAGACCGATGCCGAGGATCAGGGCAAAAAGCCCATAGACAAGCGTGGTTTTCATCTTGAAGAACCGCTCGTCGTTGAACCAGGCTGTGAGGCCGCCGAAGAAAATCACCATGAAGGCCGTGAAGATCTGCATCCGGCTGAGTTTGCCGGTCAGATACCACAGGATACCCATTGCCCCCAGCATCAGCGGGACGAAGATTATCGTGGCGATGATAAACCCGGAATACTCGATGCCGCCGATCAGAAAGCTGTCGTCGCGCAGGCGCAGGTAGATGAAGAAGAAGGCCAGCGGGGGGCCAAGTTCCAGAACCTGTTTCAGAAACGGGTTGATGTCTTTTTTGCCTGTCATCTGTACTTCCTGCTGCTTACCCGCCCATTTCAACTATTACGGCGCCAAGTGCAATCAATGCCATCAGGGCAATGCGTCTTGGGCCGACAGTTTCCTTTAGCACAAGCCAGCCGATCAGCGCAGCGAAGACCGTTGAGGTTTCGCGCAGAACGGCTGCTTCACCGACCTTGTCCAACCGGGTGGCCAGCATGATCGCCCCGAAGGACAAAGGGGCGATGATACCGCCGGCGAGGCCGCGCAGCATCAGCGGGCCAGGTGCAGGTCTGTGCGCCATCGCGCGCCACCTGAGAAATGCGTAGATCGGCATGGCCGCGCCGTCGATCATGAAGAACCAGGCCAGAAAGGTGAACGGATCGGCGGTGGCGCGAATGCCATAGGCGTCATAGGTGGTGTACAGGGCCACAAACAGGCCTGTGATGATCGCCAGTGTCAGCGCGATGCCCAGCGTATCCCTGTCGGTTTCCAGGAACCTGAAGTTGTAGGCGGCCAATCCGAATATCCCGGCCAGCAACGTAGCTACGCCCAGCCATTGCACGGCCGAGAATGTTTCCCCGAACAGAAGATAGGCACCGATGACGGTGAACAGCGGACCCGTCCCGCGCACCACCGGATAGACGACGGTGTAAGAGCCTTTGGTGTATGCCATGGCTTGCAGGGTCTTGTAGGCGATGTGGATCAGCCAGACGAGTGCGAAGATCGGCCACATATGAGGTTCGGGCCATGGGACCACGAAAAAGGCGAAGGGGGCTGCCATAAGGCAATAGCAGGCGTCGATCGCGCCGCGGGACAGCCACGGGTCGTGCCTGCCTTTTTGCAATGCACCGAAGACCGCGTGCAGGAACGCCGCCATCAAGGCCAGCGCCAATGCCAGTTGGTGTCCGGTCTCGGTGCCTTCGAGAGAGATCAGCCAGTCGCTCAAATACGCGGACCTTTTGCGGAGCGGAGAGGGTGGGGGGCTGTCTGCCCCCCACACCCCCCGAGGATATTTGGGGCCAGATGAAGCCTGGGATCAGCCTTTGTCGAGACCGGTGAGGGCGGCGGCGAATTCTTCGGGGTCGAAAGGGGCAAGGTCGTCGATCTGTTCGCCGACTCCGATCGCGTGGATGGGCAACCCGAATTTGTCTGCCAGGGCAACAAGAACACCGCCCTTGGCCGTGCCGTCCAGCTTGGTCATGACCAGACCGGAAACGTCCGCCAGATTGCGGAACGTTTCCACCTGGCTCAGTGCGTTCTGTCCGGTGGTGGCGTCGAGTACGAGCAAGGTATTGTGTGGAGCGGTGTCATCAACCTTGCGGATGACGCGGACGATTTTGGCCAGTTCCTCCATCAGGTCGGTGCGGTTTTGCAGGCGGCCTGCCGTATCTATCATCAGCAGATCGGCGCCCTCTGCCTGTGCACGGGTCAGCGCGTCAAAGGCGAGGCTGGCAGGGTCCGAGCCTTCTGGTGCGGTCAGAACCGGAACTCCGGCGCGATCGCCCCAGACCTGCAACTGTTCCACGGCCGCAGCGCGGAAGGTGTCGCCGGCGGCGATGATGACCTTTTTGCCGGCCTCTTTGAACTGGCTGGCCAGTTTTCCAATTGTCGTGGTCTTGCCCGAGCCGTTGACGCCGACGACCAGTACCACTTGTGGCCGTTTGGGATAGATCGGCAGAGGCTTGGCCACAGGCTCCATCACGCGGGCGACTTCCTGGGCCAGAAGTTGCTTGATCTCTGTGGTCGACAGTTTGCGGCCAAAGCGGCCCTCAGCCATGTTAGACGTGACCCGCAAGGCCGTGTCGACGCCCATGTCCGAGGCGATCAGCAGCTCTTCGAGCTGTTCCAGCATGTCATCGTCCAGGGTGCGGCGCATTTCCGTGGCGGCGCCTCGATTGAACAGGCGGTTCAGGATACCCTTGGATTCCGGTATTTCCGGCGGTGGAGCGACAGGCGTGGGGTCAGCCGGGATCGGTGCCGGCGGTTCAACCGGTTGCGGGGCCGGGGCAGGCTCTGGCACTTCTGGAACGGGTTGCGGATCGGGCTGCGGCTGGGGGATCACCGGGTCCGGCGCCGCCGTTTCCTCGCCGCCATCCTCGACGATGGCTTCCAGCCCTTCTTCAAGACGAGATGAAGATTTGAACAGCTTGTCCTTTAGCTTTGAGAAAAACGCCATACTTGGTCTCCACAGGTGTTCCCTTCACCTAATGCGGATTTGCGGCAGTTGCAAAGGGTCACACAAACGCAAGGACAAAGCCAAGCTGAGCACCCCAGTAAAGGGGCCACACCAGATAAGGCGTTACCTTAAGGGCAGGGTGGTTCGGTGGCAGCAGGAATTTCTCGGTTGCGAGGATCAGATCTGACGCGATGAAGGCCATGGCGGCGGGCAAGGCCCACTGAAGCGGGCCGGCATCCGGCAGTGCCAGCACAGTGATCCCCATTCCGAGAATGATCGGGATATAGGCCAGAACGGGCCCCTTCAGGTCTCCGGCGCGGGGCGCAAGCAGTGTGGCCATGATGATGCCAAGAATGATCAAGGACCATACAATCTCTGGTGCGTTCCAAATCAGCGCAACGGAACTTGTCGGATGAGACAGGAACAGAGCGATATAGGCCAGATGCCCGGCGGCAAAAGCGGCGATGCCCGCCATGAACGTGGCATCTGTTTCGCGTGACAGCATAGCGTCGCCGGACGCACACAGAGCGAGCGCAAGAACCAACAACCAAGGCCCACCGTGCAAGACGGCTATGACCGCCAACAAGACGACCGAAGCGGTTTTCAGCACGGTGCGCAAAGATCCGGCGGGTCGGGAGGTCAGCGGCAGATAACCAAGGGCACTGCCAAGGGCGATCCAGAACAGTATGGTTGTCATGTCATCTCCTCGCCGGTTCAGAATAATCTGATCTGCGGCGTGGCGTGAAATCAACCGCTTACGTTGAGTTAAGTGTTATGTGATGACACCGGTCCAACAGGCGAATGGCATGACCGGAGCGCTTCTGCCAAAATGGAAACATGTTCAGATCCTTTATGATTCTTGCAACTTTTGCCGCACAGTCAGTGGCGGCACAAACGCCTTTGTCTGACTCGGAGTTCGACAAGTATACGCAGGGTAAAACTCTGTTCTACGGGTTCGAAGGTCAGATTTACGGGGTGGAGCGGTATCTTCCGAACCGTCGTGTGATCTGGTCTTTTCTCGACGGGAATTGCAAGGAAGGTATTTGGTATCAGCAGGGTGAACAGATTTGCTTTGTCTACGAAGACAGGCTGGATCCGCAATGCTGGGTTTTCACTCAATCCGGTGGCGGTTTGATTGCGCAATTCGAAGGTAATCCGGAAGCGACCGAACTGTATGAGGCAGAGGATCTTGGGGAAGAAATGGTTTGTTACGGGCCCGACGTTGGCGTTTGATCAGTTTCGGCGCAGCTCGTCATAGCTGATCATGACATGGGTCTGGTAGGCTGGCCTTTCGGTCAGCGTGTCATAGTACCGGCGCAAATTGGGCAGTGATGTACGTGATATATCGATGTCATAGTAGCGATAGAGAACGTGTCCCAACTGGATATCGGCCAAAGTCAGGCAGGAACCGCACAGGAACGCATGTTCAGACAGTTGCGCATCGGCGATTGCCAGCGTGCTTTCTAGCGCTGTCAGGGCTTTTTCGATTGCATGGTGGTCGTGCTCTGCCTCCGGTGTCCGCACAACCCGCCAGAACACAGGTACCGTGAATGCCATCGCGACGTTGATCTTGGCCCATTCCGCCCACTTGTCCACTTCGGCTTGCCGGGTCGGGTCGCGTGGCCAAAAATCATCTTCACCATACGCGGAGGCCAGATACCGCAGGATTGGGCCCGTCTCCCAAAGCGGGGGGCGTTCGCCATCCTGTATCACAGGGATGGTGCCGTTTGGGTTCAGCTTGCGAAAGCCATCCGTGTTCAGCCCGCCGAACCTGTGCCCCACATCGTGGCGCTGAAACTCCAGCGCCAGTTCACCGACGCACCACATCAGGGCCTGTACATTGGATGATGTTCTTCGGCCCCAGATGGTCAGCATGGCCTAGAACAGCGATCCCTGATCCGGGGTGTCCGGTCTGGGTTTTTTCGAAGGTGACTTCGCGGCCGGGCCCGTGCTGAGAACACCATCGGCGAATTCGATTTCGAGCGCCGTTTGTTTGGCGGCC
Organism: Ruegeria sp. YTSC002; assembly: GCF_059609845.1. Classification (NCBI taxonomy): domain Bacteria; kingdom Pseudomonadati; phylum Pseudomonadota; class Alphaproteobacteria; order Rhodobacterales; family Roseobacteraceae; genus Ruegeria; species Ruegeria sp. YTSC002. The sequence goes on along the minus strand of NZ_JBXWML010000004.1, from coordinate 283,852 downwards.
TGAGCCTTGGTGGTGATCACATTCCCTTCGGCCCGGACGACCGCGTATCCGCGGTCCAAAGTGGCCTTGTAGCTCAACGTCTCGCGCAGGCGATCCGTCGCTTCGAGTTGCTGTTTGAGGCGGTCCAGGCGCGTGGTTTGGGCCGTGTGCATTCGATCGCCAAGACGGTTCAGGTTTTGCCGCTGCTGGTCGATTTCCTTTTGGATCGGTCGCATGGACAGGCGCGAGGACAGGTTGTGTAGTGATTCCCGTCGTGCAGATACCAGACTGCGCAGGGTTGAGGGGCGCAGATGGGCAGACAGTTCCACCACTTGAAGGCGACGGTTCTGAACCCCGCGGATCAAGGCGGGTGTGAGTCGATCTGCAATCAAATCAAGGCGTTGTCTGGGAGAGTTCAACAGGCTATCCGGGCGCGGCAGGGCGCGGGACAGATCGCGCAGCCTTTGCGTTCGGCGTTGGACTGCATCCGTTGCCGCGCGGGACAGGCGTGCGCCTTGCTCGCCAGTCCAGGCAAGCAGTTCCATGCGGACGGGAACGGCCAGTTCGGCGGCCGCGGTGGGTGTTGGCGCGCGCTGGTCCGAAACGAAATCAATCAGGGTGGTGTCGGTTTCATGCCCAACGGCCGAGATCAACGGTATGTCCGACGCGGCTGCGGCGCGGGCGACGATCTCTTCATTGAAGCCCCAGAGGTCTTCGATCGATCCGCCGCCACGGGCCACGATGATCAGGTCGGGCCGGGGCAACGCGCCGCCGGGTGTCAATTGGTTGAAGCCTTCGATGGCGCGGGCAACCTCGGGCGCGCAGTTGGCCCCTTGAACCGCCACAGGCCAGATCAGCACCTTGCGCGGGAACCTGTCCCTGAGCCGATGCAGAATGTCGCGGATCACGGCGCCTGAGGGGGATGTGACCACGCCAATAACCTGCGGCAGGTATGGCAGGGGTTTTTTGCGTTCGGGCGCGAATAATCCTTCGGCCTCAAGCTGCTTCTTGCGCTTCTCCAGCAGCGCCATCAGCGCGCCCTGACCCGCGACGGAAACCTCATCGACATTCAGGTTGTATTTGGATTGCGCCCCGAAAGCCGTGAGGCGACCGGTGACGACGACCTCCAATCCTTCTTCGGGCACAACGGACAGGCCGGAAATCTGACCTTTCCACGTGGTGCAGGCCAAAACGTTCCTGTCGTCCTTGATGTCGTAGTACAGATGCCCGGATCGGGCTTTGAACACGCGCCCAACCTCACCGCGCACGCGGATTCGACCGAACGAGCCTTCGAGCGTCCGTTTCACCTCACCCGAAATTTCGGACACAGTGTATTCAGGGGTGTTTTGGCCTGGAATCGGGTCATCAAGCAGGTCGGACATTTCAGCGCCTTGTTTCAAATGCGCGCCCAGCTTAGAACGCCGCGCAGGCAAGGCCAAGCAGATCGGAGAGCTTTCATGAATATCCTCATTCTCGGCAGCGGCGGGCGCGAACACAGCCTGGCATGGGCAGTGCTGCAAAACCCCAAATGCGACCGTCTGATCGTGGCTCCGGGGAATGCGGGGATCGCTCAGATCGCTGACTGTGCCGCTCTGGATATTGAAAACGGCGGCGCTGTTGTCGGCTTTGCCGAAGAAAATGCGATTGATTTCGTGATTGTCGGACCCGAGGCGCCTTTGGCGGCCGGTGTGGCCGATCGGTTGCGCGAAGCCGGTGTATTGGTTTTTGGACCTTCAGCCGAGGCGGCGAAGCTGGAAGCGTCGAAAAGCTTCACCAAGGAAATCTGCGACGCGGCCAACGCCCCCACCGCGGCCTATGCCCGGTTTACCGAGGCTGAGCCTGCCAAAGCCTATATCCGCGAACAGGGCGCGCCGATTGTGGTCAAGGCCGATGGTCTGGCTGCAGGCAAGGGCGTGATCGTTGCGATGGACGAAATGACCGCATTGGACGCCATTGACGACATGTTCGGCGGTGCCTTTGGCGGTGCGGGCGCGGAAGTCGTCATCGAAGAATTCATGGATGGTGAAGAAGCCTCGCTGTTCGTTCTGTGCGATGGTGAGGACATTCTTTCAGTCGGCACGGCCCAGGATCACAAACGGGTTGGCGAGGGCGATACCGGCCTGAACACCGGCGGAATGGGGGCGTATTCTCCGGCACCGGTGTTGAGCGAAGAGGTGGAGGCGCGTGCGATGGAAGAAATCGTGCGCCCTACCATCGCCGAGATGAAGCGCCGGGGAACGCCGTTTCAGGGCGTTCTTTATGCAGGTTTGATGATCAAGGACGGGCAGCCAAGGCTGGTCGAATACAACGTCCGCTTCGGTGACCCGGAGTGTCAGGTGCTGATGATGCGTTTGGGCGCGCAGGCGATGGACCTGATGCACGCCGCTGCCGAAGGCAGGTTGGGTGAGATGCGGGTGAATTGGGCGGATGACCATGCCATCACGGTGGTGATGGCGGCCAATGGCTATCCGGGTACTTACAAGAAAGGCACTGCGATCAAAGGGCTTGAAGGCCTGCCGGAAGACAGCCGGAACATGGTGTTTCACGCTGGTACAAAGAGTGCCGATGGGCAGGTGGTTGCATCGGGCGGGCGCGTGCTGAACGTGACCGCCCGTGGGAGCACACTGAAGGAGGCGCGCGACCGGGCCTATGAAATGGTTGAAGCCGTGGATTGGCCTGACGGGTTTTACCGGCGCGATATCGGATGGCGTGCATTGGATGGTTGATCGGGCAGGGGGTTTGCCCCTCGGCCTTGCGGCCTCCCGGCGCTGCGCGCGTTCGCGGTCGAAATCGTCCACTGGACGATTTCCTTTCAACCGCTCATCCCTCAGGATTTTTTTGGCCAGATGAAGAGGCGGATCAGCAGTTCAGGGCTTGGGCTAGGCTTTTGCGGCCGTTGAACGGGCCCCGGTCGGATGTGATCCAGCCGTTGTCGTAAGAGACGCTGACGATCCGCGTCCAGTCGGCGCTGGCCACGATCAGTTCCGGGCGGTCGCCGCAGGTGCGCAGGCCGCCGGAGATGAAATCTTCACCGATCCTGTGGTTGGTCAATCCGGGCAGAGCCGCGATTTCGCTCAGGGCGTTGTCTTTGTAGCGCCAGATGCGCAGTGTTTTGGCCAGATGAGGACGGTCGATATAAGCGATTTCGATATGCCCGTCGCCGTCCAGGTCGGCGGCCCCGATCGGGGCAAGCCAGCGGAAGCGGGTGCCGATATGAGGCGTGGCCGCGATCTTGTCTCCGGCGGCGTCGTAAATCGCAAGTTGAGCCCCTGTTTTGTCGTGGGATTCAACGGCAATTGCTTCGCGTGCGCCGTCCAGGGTGACGTCTGCCAAGCGCGGGGCGATGTCTTCGAACACACGATCCTGCGGCAGACGAATAGTTACGACCGTACTGTCGGTCGTGAATTCCAGCGCGCCATATTCGATCGTGTCACCCAAAACGCCATGGGCGTAACGAGTGGTTGGTTCTGTGAAGCGGGCGTCGTTTATGGTATCTGCCGTGCCAGCTTGTGGCAGCGCGAGCCAAAGTCCGAAAGATAGCAAAGCGCCGCGTGCCCGACGTTGCCAAAAGCGGCGGGGCAGGCGCGGCGCCTTGTTGTGCATCAGATCTGCTTTTCGGGCATCTGAACGACCAGCCCGTCCAGCGCATCGGTGACCTTGATCTGGCATGTCAGGCGCGAGCGGGCCGGATCGGGCTCGAACGCAAAGTCCAGCATGTCTTCTTCCATGTCATCCTTGGCCGGAATTTTCTCGACCCAGTCGGGGTGGATGTAAACATGGCAGGTCGAGCAGGCGCAGGCGCCGCCGCAATCGGCCTCGATGCCGGGGATGTTGTTGTCACGGGCCCCTTCCATGACGGTCAGTCCGTTGGCGACCTCGACTGTGTGTTCGGTACCGCCGTGCTCGACATAGGTGATCTTTGCCATTGCGTGCGTCTTCCTTTTGCGATGTTCGATTTCTTCCTTAGTGAAGGCATTTAGGTCTTTCCAGCCTCATTTGCGACTCAGCGCGCCATGTCTGGACTTTCTTGTTGTTTGTTCTATTTTTGTTCTCATGCTTGTCGCACCCATTCGCCCTGTGGTTTCAAACCGGGATTGGCCGCGCCCGCCGTCCTGTCTGCCTTCCAGCCAACTGGTTTCCCCGCCCGAGGGCGCGCGCGTGGCTGTGGCCGGGCTTGTGATCCTGCGGCAGAGGCCGGGAACGGCCAAGGGCGTGATCTTTCTGACGCTTGAAGACGAGACCGGGATCGTGAATGTGGTGGTCTGGCGCAAAATCTACGAACGGTTCCGCCGTGCGGTGATTTCGGGGCGGTTGCTGAAGGTGACGGGCCGGATGCAGCGGGCGCATTCAGTGACCCATGTGATTGCGGAAGAAATCGAGGATATTTCGGGGATGCTGGATATGCTGGTGCGGGGCGAGGGGTAGGCCTGCTGTGACGGACAATAGCGGGCGGCTGCCTTGTTGCCTTGCGCGCAACAAGACCTGTACGCCGATGAATGTCGGTAAGTTTCCGCATATCACGCTGGGTCAAAGGCGCTTTTCCGCCAATTCGGCATTGGTCGGTCGACTCTTCGATGCCGTGTTAGTACTGCGGGCATCTCTATGCGTCGGCCTGTGTCTGAACGCAGGCGCGACGGCACGCCACTCAACATCTTCTCAGAGTCAGTTCAGATGCCTGAAGTAACACGAAATGGATCGTTCGAAAAAGCCGTCCAGATGGATGAGAGCCAGATTGCCGGTCGCCTTGGCGAACTGTTGGAGCATACGCGTTCAAAAGGATACGTGCATACCGCCAGAATGATCGAGGAAGCATTGAGTGCCCACTCTTTCGAGCGCAGACACCTTGGGAACACCCAAAAATACCTCTCGGAATTGCAGCGTCTAAAGCGCAAAGAGATGACACGCTTGGTGCGGGAAACGGATGGGAAGAAGCAGGCGGCTTTTGTCCTGACGCCCCGGATGCGCGTTGACCACAGAAATCCTGCCGCGCTGCGCAGTGGGGTTTGGAGGAACACCCCGATGCCTTTCCTGGCGGAACCCGAATTCAAGTTTCGCTAGCCGAACCTGCCGTGGCCAAGCCAGCCAGGGCTGATGATCAGCGTCAATCCAGATGGGTTTTCAACGCAGTCATCGTTTGAACAAGACCTCCTGCGCCTGCTTGTCACGATTGTCTCCTCGTAGCTCTGCGTGCAGAGCGCGCCCGGCCTGAACACCGGGGCGGGCGCCGACGGCCTTCAGCCAGCGCGCAAAGTGGGGTTTGTCCTCCAGCACTTGCTGCTGCCCTTCCCACAGGCTGGCCCAGCCCCAGATCGACATGTCTGCAATCGAATAGAAGTCTCCGGCAACGTATTCGTTCTCGGCCAGCCGTCTGTCGAGCACCCCGTACAGACGACCGACCTCGGCCCGGTAACGATCTTTGGCATAGGGCAGGTCCTGTGGCGGGTTCAGTTGCGGGGCGTATTTCAGGAAGTGATGCGCCTGACCGGCCATCGGGCCAACACCGCCCATCTGCCACATCAGCCATTCTTCGACGGCGATCCGATCACGCTCGGTCTTGCCATAGAACTGCCCGGTCTTGCGGGCCAGATACATCAGAATTGCCCCGCTTTCAAAAACCGAGATCGGTGCACCATCCGGCCCGTCAGGGTCCACGATTGCGGGCATACGGTTGTTCGGGGCGATCTTCAGGAACTGCGGGTCGAACTGATCACCTTTTCCAATATTGACCAGACGCGTGGTGTAGGGCAGCCCCATCTCCTCCAGGGCGATGGACACTTTCCAGCCGTTTGGCGTGGGCCAGAAATACAGATCAATCGGGTCAGCCATGTGTTCTCCTGATGTTGGGGGGATCATGCGGGTTTCTGCCGGTTCGGCAAGGGCCGCTTACGAAAGCGTGACCGAATGCAAGCCGGGCTTGACCGCAAACCGCCCGAGGCGTATTGCCATCCCAAAGCTACGTGGCGATTTGTTACCGGATTGCGGGCCACGCTAAACAACACCGCTAAAAGGTCAGGATGAAAGACCCCTTTCGCTTGGCCGCGTCTGGGGTTTTTTGTTTGCCTCCGCCGGAGGCTGAAAGGGAATGAGATGAGCGAGAACTGGAACAAGCGCACACAAGCCGTCCATGGCGGTATCCGCCGCAGTCAGTACAACGAGGTGAGCGAGGCGATTTTCCTGACGCAGGGCTTTGTGTACGAAACTGCCGAACAGGCCGAAGCCCGGTTTCTGGAATGCGGCCCCGATGAGTTCATCTATGCCCGCTATGGCAACCCGACCGTGTCTATGTTCGAACAGCGCATCGCGGCCCTTGAAGGTGGCGAGGATGCGTTCGCGACGGCCTCGGGCATGGCGGCGGTCAACGGTGCGCTGACCTCGATGCTGAAGGCCGGGGACCATGTTGTTTCAGCAAAGGCATTGTTCGGGTCCTGCCTGTATATTCTCGAGAACATCCTGTCCCGATTTGGCGTCGAAGTGACCTTTGTGGACGGCACGGACCTGAATCAGTGGCAGGCAGCGATCCGCCCGGATACCAAGGCGGTCTTTTTCGAATCGATGTCGAACCCGACACTTGAAGTGATCGACATCGCATCCGTGTCCAAGTTGGCCCATGCCGTTGGGGCGATTGTGGTGGTGGACAATGTGTTTTCGACGCCCGTCTTTTCGCGCGCGATGGAACAGGGCGCGGATGTGGTCGTTTATTCGGCAACCAAGCACATTGACGGGCAGGGCCGTGCGCTGGGCGGTGTGATCATCGGCACCAGGGACTTCATCCGCGGAACCGTTGAGCCCTATCTGAAGCATACCGGCGGCGCGCTTAGCCCGTTCAACGCCTGGGTCATGCTCAAAGGTCTGGAAACCATGGCGCTGCGCGTCAATGCGCAGGCCGACAGCGCGCAAAAGATCGCAGAGGCGCTTGAAGGGCATCCCGCGCTGGAGCGTACCCTTTACCCAGGTTTGAAGACTCACGCGCAAAATGCTCTGGTTCAATCGCAACTTGGCGGAAAAGGCGGAACCGTATTGTCCCTGGATATCAAGGGCGGCAAGGACGCGGCTTTTGCGTTCCTGAATGCGATGACCATTCCTGTGATCTCGAACAATCTGGGCGATGCCAAGTCGATCGCGACGCACCCGGCGACCACAACGCACCAGCGTCTGAGCGATGCGCAGAAAGACGAGCTTGGCATTACGCCGGGGCTGATCCGTTTTTCCGTTGGCCTGGAAGACGTCGGGGACCTGCTGGCGGACATCCAGCAGGCATTGGAGGCTTCGCAGAAATAAACTGGAGCACAGTAAAGAACCTCTTGCCGCTGGGGGCATCGCGTTGTCTGTGAACGCGGCGTCTTTTCGGGCGGTATTCGCGGTTGAAGCCTGGTCTTTGTGCCTGCAAAAGGCGTATTTCGTTGCAGAATGACGGTTTTGCGCCGGTTTTTTCAATCCGGACTGCTATTGCCTGCGTATTGGGTTAAACTGGTAAATCACCTGTAGTCGTATATATTCCTACGACCAATCGAGGAACCGCAGCCGATGAACATTCACCCGCGCGACATTGATGAGACCCCGGATCAGGAACAAGCCGCCGAGGCCCTGAAAGTTCTGCGGCAATGGGCGGAATCTGCGACGGCATCCGAGATCAGCCAGCTGGATCCGGCCATTGCGCGGCTGGTGCCCGGCCTGACGCAGGTGAACTATCCTTCACTTTCGCGCGAGTACCCGGAGGGTTTCTCGGTTGACGCGGATTACCGCGCGTCATTGCCCGACTTGCAAAACGGTCCGTCCAGCCTGATCCGCGGTGCCAAACAGCAGATTCAGCATGTTGGCATCTCGAATTTCCGCCTGCCGATCCGTTTCCACCGGAAAGATGGGGAAGACCTGACGCTTGAGACGTCTGTTACGGGCACCGTCAGCCTTGAGGCCGAGAAAAAGGGCATCAACATGTCCCGGATCATGCGGTCATTCTACAAACATGCCGAGCGTACTTTCAGCTTTGAAGTCATGCAGGCGGCGCTTGACGACTACATGACTGATCTGGACAGCTTTGACGCACGTATCCAGATGCGGTTTTCCTACCCCGACAAGATCAAGAGCCTGAGATCGGGTCTGGAAGGGTACCAGTATTACGACATCGCTCTGGAACTGGTGGAATCCAACGGTGTACGCCAGAAGATCATGCATCTGGACTATGTCTATTCCTCGACCTGCCCATGCTCTCTGGAGTTGAGCGAGCATGCCCGCGTCATGCGGGGACAATTGGCGACACCGCATTCACAACGTTCCGTCGCGCGAATTTCCGTGGTCGTGGATTGCGATGCCGATTGTCTTTGGTTTGAAGACCTGATCGGGCTGTGCCGACGCGCGGTTCCGACCGAAACGCAGGTCATGGTCAAACGTGAAGATGAACAGGCTTTTGCCGAGCTGAACGCCGCCAATCCGATTTTTGTCGAAGATGCGGCGCGCTTGTTCTGCGCTGAATTGCTGGCAGATCATCACGTCGGTGATTTTCGGGTTGTCGCCAGCCATCAGGAAAGCCTGCACAGCCACGACGCCGTGTCGATTCTGACCGAAGGTCCAACCTTTGCGGCCTCCAGCCTGGATCCAAGACTGTTCACCACCCTGTTTCACGTTGGGTGAATACACCTGCGTAAGCGGCTAGAAATTAATCAGAGATTTCATCTGTAAGCGTTCTTTTGCCGCAACGCAGCAAAAATGCTGCATCTGCGCTGTTCTTGTTGTATATCCATAGGGAATGCAGCAGCCGTTTGTATGCCAATTGAATGGTGAACGGCCCCGAAAGGAAGCCGAGACGTGAGACGCCTTGGACTGCAAGACCGCGATCACCGTTCGAGAAATCGAAGCGGACAAGCCACTTTAGTCACAAATCTCGGGCTGCATCGTTTTTACAGGAGAAACATGTAATGAATCCGATTACCCAACCGCTGGAGTTTCAAGCTGCGGCAATTCGCATGGCTGGTTACGCAATGGTCAACCAGATGAAGATCATGCAGATCGTGACCCGTTCAGCGTTTGAATTGCCGATGGCGCCTGTGCACGCGTTGCACGTGGCTGCGGCGTCTCCGGAAAAGCCGGTGGAAAAGGCGCCGGTCAAGGTAAAAGCCACCGCGCCGCGTGTGCCAAAACCTGCCGTCAAAAAGACCGCAGCAGTGAAAAAAACCGTAAAGAAGGTTGCCGTCGTTGAACCCAAACCGGCGGAGTTCTCCGCGAAGCCACGCGCTGCTGTCACGCCACGGGCTGAACCTGCGGCGAAAGCAAAGCCTGCACCCAAGCCGGCGTCGCAGCCAAAAACCCATGCGAAACCGGTTGCAACTGTAGCCAAGAACGCCAAACCGGTTGCGCGGAATACAGCCCCCGCCGCGTCTTCCACTGCTGCGGCGACCCCGCCGAAGAAATCTCGGGCCCGTCCGGCGGCTTCGGCGACCAAGGCGTCTTCTGCTGCGCAGTCAAAACCTGCGGCAGCGGCAGAACAAACAAAATCGCAGGCGCGCAAAACGCGACCGCCGTCGAAACCGCCCGCAATGCCGGGGGCAGATACCAAAACAGACACGTAAACCGAGATCATCTGCTTGACACGGTCGGGCTGGCGCGCCAACGCTGCGCGTCATGATGGATCTTCGCCCGGTCGGATATGTGATTGGCTTGCTGGTCGCCATTCTTGGGGCGACCATGCTGTTTCCTATGCTTGCGGACATCATCGAGGGTCGCGGCGAATGGAATGTCTTCCTGGAAAGCGCGATCATCACGATACTGACCGGATCCGTTCTGGCGATGAGCTGTTCCAACGGCGTGGGCGAGGGCTTGACCATTCGGCAGACCTTTCTGTTGACAACAGGGGTCTGGGTTGCGCTGCCGGTCTTCGGGGCAATTCCGTTTCTGTTCGGTGAAACCGAGCTGCGCTTTGTCGATGCGTATTTCGAGGCGATGTCAGGTCTGACGACCACAGGTTCGACCGTGATATCAGGGTTGGACACGCTGCCAAAGGGTCTTTTGTTGTGGCGGGGCATCCTGCAATGGCTGGGGGGCATCGGTATCATCGTTGTTGCGATGGTGTTCCTGCCGGAATTGCGGGTTGGCGGCATGCAAATCTTCCGTTCGGAAGGGTTTGAGACCATGGGGAAAATCCTGCCTCGCGCGCAGGAGATTGCGGGGCAGATTTCCCTGATCTACGTCTTCCTGACAGTTGTATGCGTGCTGGTCTATGCCGCGTTTGGGATGAGCTTTTTTGACGCGTTGGTCCATGCTTTCACGACGGTGTCCACGGGCGGTTTCTCGAACTATGATGCCTCGTTTGGTACATTTTCAGGCCCGGCCGAATATGCTGCATCCGTCTTCATGATCTTGGCGGCTCTTCCCTTTGTGCGTTATGTGCAATTGGCCAATGGTCATACATCTTCACTGTTGAAAGACAGTCAAATTCGGGCGTTTCTGGCGACCATTCTGGTTCTGGTTGTCATCATGTCAGTCTTTCTGACCTCGGTCTTTCCCCATCACTGGGAACAGGCGTTCCGCGAGTCGTTGTTCAATATTACCTCGATCATCTCGGGGACAGGATATGCCAGTGTCGATTACATGGGGTGGGGCAGCTTTCCGATCATGCTGTTTTTCCTGATCGGATTGATCGGTGGATGCGCGGGGTCGACGGCGTGTTCGATCAAGGTTTTCCGGTATCAGTTGCTGTTTGCCTCGATCAAAAGCCAGATCAAACGGATCCGGTCCCCACATGGCGTGTTCATGCCGCTCTATGATGGAAGGCCGGTCGGACGGGACGTTCTGACCTCGGTGATGAGTTTCTTCATGTTCTTCGTTCTGTCGATGGGCGTATTGTCCTGGGCGTTGGCACTGACAGGTCTGGACTTCATTACTTCGGTGTCCGGGGCCGCGACAGCGCTGGCCAACGTTGGCCCGGGTCTTGGCGATCAGATCGGACCGGCGGGTAATTTCGCAGGTCTCAACGATACGGCCAAATGGCTGCTGACAACCGGAATGCTGGTCGGGCGGCTCGAGCTTTTAGCGGTATACGCGATCTTCACCGTTCAATTCTGGAGAGGCTGATGAAAAGACCCCTTGGCGCGCAAATTTCGCATATGCTCAAGGATCGTGGCGTGGATGTGATTTTCGGCATTCCCGGTGTCCACAATCAGGAAATGTATCGTGGTATCGAAGAGGCCGGGATCACGCATGTTCTGGCCCGGCACGAGCAGGGGGCTGGATTCATGGCTGATGGTTACGCGCGCGCGACCGGCCGCCCTGGCGTCGCCTATGTGATCACCGGTCCCGGTTTGTGCAACATCATGACCCCGATCGGACAGGCCTACAGCGACTCGGTTCCGATGCTGGTTCTGTCTTCCTGTCTGGATGAAACGCAGGCTTTACGGGGGCAGTTGCACCAGATGAAAGATCAACGTGCCGCCGCCGGTACGGTTGCGGATTGGTCTGTACAGGCCAACTCCGCCGAAGCTGCCTATGGGCTGATAGAACGGGCGTTTGAAGAATTCGAGCTTTCGCGCCCGCGCCCCAAGCACATTCAGGTGCCCATCGCGCAGTTGCAGGCCGAGGCCGACCCGGCGCCGTTCCCCAACCAGCCCGCGCTGCGCACCAAAGCCTTGCCGCCTGACGTGTCATCGGTCGTGTCCATGTTGAACCTGGCCCGAAGGCCGCTGTTCATTCTGGGTGGGGGCTGCAAATCCAATGAATGGCGGCAGATTCTGACGCAGCTGGGGGCGGCGTGCTTTACCACCTATGCCGGGCGCGGGCTGCCGGGCGCTAACTATCCGCTGGATTTCGGGTCCATGTTGCCGCGTCCCGGCAGTGCCGAGGTAATCGCCTCGGCGGATCTGGTAATCGCTGTCGGGGCCGAGCTGGGCGAGGTCGATTTATGGCGGCAGGATTTGGGGCACAAGGCGACCTTGATACGCGTTGATCTCGACCCCGAGGTTCTGTCTGATCGCCACCGCGCCGCCATCAAGCTGCAAGTCGACAGCCAGAGCTTTGCCCGCGCCCTGTGGCACGCAACCCAGGAGATGAAACCGGCAACAGGCTGGTCACCCGAGGAAGTGGCCGATGCGCGCGCGCGCTGGCATGCTGACGTGGATGCCGAGCGGCCCGGAATCGTACCGATCGCAGATGCCCTGCGCGCGGCCATGCCGGCCGATACGATGATCTATTCGGACATGACCCAATTTGCTTATGTTGCAAAAGAGGTCTGGGACATGGCCTACCCCCATCATTGGCACCACCCGACGGGGTTTGGCACTCTTGGCTACGGGTTGCCCGCCGGTATTGGCGGGGCGGTTGCCCGACGCGGCAAACCCACGGCGGTTATCGCCGGGGATTACGGGTTCCATTACACGATGCAGGAACTGGGCGTGGCGGTTGAACTGGGATTGTCGCTTCCGATCATTCTTTGGGACAATGGCAAGCTGAAGGAAATCGAAGACAGTATGGTGCGCAGCCAGATCGCCCCCAATGCGGTCATGGCCCACAATCCTGATTTCTGCAAACTCGCCCAAGCCTTCGGTGCGCGCTCTTCAGCACCTTCGAATGTGGCAGAGATGCAAAGTGCCGTCCGAGCCGCATTCGATGCGCCTGTGCCGACCTTGATCCACGTGACACCTGACATTCTGTAACGAAAAAGCGCCGCATTTTCATGCGGCGCTTTTTTTGTTGATGTGCTGTCGGATCAATCCCAGCAGTGAACCAGAACCGTCATGCCGGTTGCGCGCCGGTTCAACTCATTGGGTGAGATCCGTGTGGTTTCCTCGCTCGACTGACCGGACACTCCGGCCTCTGCCAGAATTTCCGTCAACCGATCAACGGTGGCCGCAAGGCTGACCGAAGCGGGCAGGGTGCGCCCTTCGGACGGTGTGGGCAACAACATTCCGACGACGTTGCCGCTGTCGTTGAAGACGGGGCCGCCTGCATCGCCGGGTTGGGCATTCAGCGCCAGACGTTTTACGCCGGTCTCACCGTTCAGCCCACGAACGTCCGCGACCTGCCCGTAGGTCAGAGAGGGGCCGCCCAATGCGCCCTGATAGGAAAAGCCGGACACGGCCACCTCTGACTGGATGCGCGGCTTGGCGGCACTGAACGCGGCGACGCTCATGGGGGCGAGAGTCTTTGCAGGGCGCAGGACTGACACGCCAAGTTCAGGGTCCGTCAGGGCCAGTTGAACCTCGTGATCACCATCCAGAGTGATCCGCGTGCAGCTGTCCGCGGCCTCGGAAACCGTCAGTACTGTCCCATTCTCATCCGCAAAGAAACCAGAGCGCGTCAGTCGGGGCTTGCGGACCTGAAGGCCCGACACCAGATCGATGCGCTGTTCTGCGGATGCACCGGCGGAGGCATCCAGAACCGCATCCGTCGTGCTGAAGCTGGAGGTCATCGCTGACAGAACCCGCAGGCGACGTGCTTCGTCTCCTTCGGGCCAGACAAGGGTGAAGCCCTTGATTTTTCCATCCGCCAATTGCGCTTGCGTAAAGGACACTATGCCGTTGCCGCGCCCTTCAAGGGTAAACCGGTCGCGGCCCAGTTCACGAGGGCCATTCAGCGGAACGATCTCAAGCGATTGCATCACCTCGTAAAGCGCGCGGAGCGTGTTCTTGTCCCCCTCCTGGCTGATCAGGAGCGCCTTGGCGTTCAGGTCAGAGATGCTTTTGAAATGTGCAAACGGGGCTTGATAGCGATCAAGGCTCACAGCGCCCAGAGGCATGTCGAGCACAATCCCGGCCTTGTCGTCGGAATACCGCTCCATTCCGACAGAGATCAGCGGCGCGTTGTACTCATCCATCAGGGCCTTGCGCTGCAACGTGGTCAGAACACCCGTGGCGTCAAACCCGTTATAGCGCTGCCAATCGCTCATTGATCGGCGGGTGCCTTGCCCGAACGCACCATCAATGGTCGAGTTGTAAAACCCCGCCGCGCGCAGAGCCGTTTGCAGATCCTTGCGTTCCTGCGCGGTCAACAGACGTTCGGACTGAAGCGCCTGTGCACGGGTTTCATCGGAATCCTGTGGTGTGGCGACTGCCGGAGCCTCTTCCGGTTGTGCCACAGGTTCAATGGGTGCCGCGACGGCGCCGCGGTTCAGCACGTTTGCCCCGACGGGCCAGAACTGTTGCCCCATCGCGCTGGAAAACGCGATGTAACTGTCGCGCGGGATCTGGCCTTCGGCCCGATAGACGCGCAGCACCTGTTCGGCGTCGGTACGAGCATAGGGGCCGATCACGATCGCGTACCAGCCGCTGTTCAGACGAAACCCGTTCACGTCCGGCAAGGTGCCGGCATAGGCCTGTGCCCGTTCCTGCGCTTCGCGCAGTGATGGCTGGGCCTCGACCTGGACCCAGACGCCGGGATCTTGTTGTGCGGTTGCGGCGCGCAGGCCGACTAGAAGAAACAATAGGATTGCTGAAAATACGCGTGTCATAGTCTGCCCGTCTTATGCAGTGTTTGTGCTTTGGTGCAGAATACGCGAATTCATTTGCGAAACGCCATGCCGCGAATGCGGGGAATTTCCGGTGTGGCTCCGCAGATACAGGCTTGGACCCAAGCCCCGTTGACGCCCCTTGGCCCCTTGCATAGGAAGGGCAAAACCGACCGGAACCGGGCGCAGAGGCGCCCAGAGGGAATGCCATGACCGAACCGACCAGCGCACCGCGTTCATTTCAGGAGATCATCCTGCGGCTTCAGACTTATTGGGCGTCGAAAGGCTGTGCGATTCTACAGCCCTACGACATGGAAGTCGGGGCCGGAACGTTCCATCCCGCGACGACCCTGCGCGCGCTGGGGTCCAAGGCTTGGGCCGCGGCTTACGTTCAGCCGTCGCGCCGCCCGACGGATGGGCGTTATGGCGAAAACCCGAACCGGTTGCAGCACTACTATCAGTATCAGGTACTAATCAAACCCAGCCCACCGGATTTGCAGGAACTGTATCTGGGAAGCCTTGAAGCCATCGGCATCGACATGGACCTGCACGACATCCGGTTCGTCGAGGATGACTGGGAAAGCCCGACACTCGGCGCGTGGGGTCTGGGTTGGGAAGTCTGGTGTGACGGAATGGAAGTCAGCCAGTTCACCTATTTCCAACAGGTCGGCGGGCATGACTGCGCGCCGGTATCAGGCGAGCTGACATATGGGCTTGAGCGTCTGGCCATGTATGTTCTGGGCATCGATCACGTGATGGACATGCCGTTCAACGATCCCCAGTCGCCCAGTCCTTTGACATACGGCGATATCTTCAAGCAGACCGAAGAGGAATATGCCCGCTGGAACTTCGACGTGGCCAACACCGAGGTTCTGCTGCGCCACTTCGAAGAGGCCGAGGCCGAGTGCGCCGCAATTCTGAGCCAGGAGCATGTGGATCCGAAGACGGGCAAGCGCATCATCATGGCGCACCCGGCCTATGACCAGTGCATCAAGGCCAGTCACATCTTCAACCTGCTGGACGCGCGCGGCGTGATCTCGGTGACCGAACGGCAGGCCTATATCGGGCGTGTTCGGGCGCTGGCCAAACAATGTGCGGATGCGTTCATGCAGACCGAGGCCGCCGGGTTTCAGGCCTGATGAGGCAATCAGGCCAGTCCGGGCAAAAGTGCTTTGAGTCCGTCTGCGATCATGCTGACGGCAATGGCCGCAAGGATCATGCCCATGAAGCGGCTCATGATCACGCGCGCGTTGCTGGACAGGCGTTCAGCCAGCCATGCGGCGTTCCAGAAGGTGATCAGAAGCAGACCAACTACGGTGAGGAATACTGCTGCATAAACAAAGGCTTCGACCGGAGTTTTGACCTGATGTGCATACAGGATCAGGGTGGTTATCGTGCCAGGGCCGACCAGGATGGGAAAGGCCAGCGGGTAAAAGGCCACAGTGTCTGGTTCGGGGTAAGCTTCCTTTTCGCCTTTCGTTCCGTGGTGAGAGGTGCTTTCATTCCCGTTCAGCATATTGAGGCCGATCATCATGACCACAAGGCCACCGGCGACGCGCAGGTGATTGACGCTGATGCCAAAAAGGCCAAGCGCCTGACTTCCGACCAGCGCAAAGGCTCCACCAAGGATCAGGCAATAGATCACCGTCTTCACCGCGATCTTGCGCTGGTCGGCGGCAGGCAGATCCTGAGTGACGCTCAGAAACACCGGCAGGTTGGAAACCGGGTTCATGATCGCAAACAACGCGCCGAAAAAACCGACAGCAAGCGTGGAATCCATGGTGTTGACCTCATTGATGCCTGTACCCGGATGAAACCTGTCCTATTTTACAAGAACTTGAAAGAGGCGGCTTAAGAGATGACGGGAAAACTGCTGGCAATTGTCCTGTTGCTGTCGGCCCTGGCGGCCGGGGCCGGAATGTATTATTTGCAGATTTACGGTTTCTACTATGAGGTCGAACCGCAACCCGGTCAGGACGTGGTCCTGATGACGGAAAAAGGCGATATGCCCGTCCCGATCCCCTATTCAGAATTTCAGGCGATCGATGCAGACAGTTCTCCGATCCGCTACCGTGGCTGTTTCGAAACGGATCTGAAACCGGATCAGATGGACGGGTTTATGCCTGTCGAAAACCCCGAACCCTTGACCGCGCCGGGTTGGTTTGACTGTTACGATGCCGTGTCGCTGGGCGATGCACTGAAATCGGGGCAGGCGCAGGCGTTTTTGAGTGAGAAGAACATCCATTTCGGCGTCGACCGGATCGTGGCGATTACCAGGGATGGCAAGGGATATGTCTGGCACGCGTTGAACAACTGCGGTGAAAAAGCCTATGACGGTACGGTGGTGGGTGAGGAGTGCCCGAAACGCCCTGAAAACTGAGGAAAACCATGGCTGATGCCGTTTTGATCCCGGACTTCATTACCGCGACTCTGGGATTTGCGGTGTATTTGCTGGGTGCCCGGATCAACGGCAAAGTCGCAGTTCTGAGGCAGTTCAACATTCCTGAACCGGTCACAGGCGGCCTTTTGGCCTCGCTCGTGGTTTTGCTGCTCTATCTCGTTGCCGATGTAGAGCTGTCATTCGAGTTGCAGACCCGGGACGCTCTGCTGGTTCTGTTCTTTGCCGGGATCGGACTGAACGCGCGGCTTTCTGACTTGATTGCCGGTGGTAAGCCTTTGTTGATCCTGCTGATTTTGACGTTTGTTACGATTGTTGCGCAGAACGTTATCGGCGCGGCAGGTGCGTCCTTGTTTGGCTATCCTGCGCAAGCTGGCGTTCTGTTCGGTTCGGCCGCGTTGATTGGTGGGCACGGTACCGCAATCGCATGGGCACCCGAAGTTGCCAGCGCAACGGGTCTGGACGGTGCAACCGAACTTGGCGTTGCTGTGGCGACGCTCGGACTGGTGCTTGCCGCGCTGGTAGGTGGTCCTATTGCACGTCTTCTGGTGGAAACACGAGACCTTTCGCCGAACCGACCTGACGAAGAACACACGGTCGGACTGCCGGAAAAAGCGACCGTGGCCACGGAAATTGACCATGTGACCATTATGCGCGTGCTGCTGCATCTGAACCTTGCCATCATTCTGGGCTATGCGCTGGGCGAGGCGATTTCGGCCGCGGGGCTGAAGCTGCCGCTGTTTGTGCCCTGTCTGATCATGGGCATCGTGATCTCGAATGTCCGAACGGCCATTGCTCCGTCCGCGCCGCCGGTTGCGCGTACACCGTCGCTGGCATTGCTGTCTGAATTTGCTCTTGGTGCCTTTCTGGCAATGTCACTGATGAGTTTGCAGTTGTGGACCATAGCGGAACTGGGTGTGGCAATTGCCGTGATCATGTCGGCGCAAACTCTGTTCACGGTCGTTTTCGTGATATGGGTGCTGTTTCCCCTGATGGGCTCGAATTATCGCGGAGCGGTGCTGGCCGCGGGCTTCGGAGGCTTTGCCCTGGGCGCCACACCCACGGCGATTGCAAATATGACGGCAGTAACCAAGCGATATGGGCCTTCGCCTATTGCCTTTATCGTGCTGCCCCTTGTATCCGCCTTCTTTGTGGATATCGCCAATGCCATCGTCATTCAGACGATTGTGAACTTCTAAGGACCGACTATGCCCGACCTGCTGATCGAACTGTTTTCCGAAGAAATTCCTGCGCGGATGCAAACCCGTGCCGGTGAGGATCTGAAAAAGCGGATTACCGATGGTCTGGTCGAGGCCGGCTTGACCTATTCAAACGCTGCCGCACTGACCACACCCCGCCGCCTGACATTGGCGGTGGAAGGTCTGCTGGCGCAAAGTCCGACAATCCGGGAAGAGCGCAAGGGACCCAAGGTCGGCGCGCCGGACAAGGCGATCGAAGGTTTCCTGCGGGGCGCGGGCCTGACCCGCGACCAACTGGAAGAGCGTGAGACCCCCAAGGGCGCCGTTTACTTCGCCACCATCGAGAAACCGGGCCGTCCGGCCGCCGAGATCATTGCCGAAGTGCTGGAGGCCACCATTCGCAATTTCCCATGGCCCAAATCCATGCGTTGGGGCAGTGGCAGCCTGCGGTGGGTCCGTCCGTTGCATTCCATTCTGTGCATCCTGTCGGATGATTCCGGGGCGCAGGTTGTTCCGATGGATGTCGACGGCATCCGTTCCGGAGACACCACAGCCGGTCATCTTTTCATGGCCCCCAACCGGTTCCCGGTTACGTCTTTCGAGGACTATGCCGCCAAGCTGAAACGCGCATTCGTGATTCTCTCGCCGGATGAACGTGCTGAACACATCTGGAATGATGCACAGAACATGGCTTTTGCCGCAGGTCTGGAAATCGTCGAAGACAAGGGCCTGTTGGCCGAGGTTGCCGGGCTGGTGGAATGGCCCGTGGTTTTGATGGGCCAGATCGATGACGAGTTTCTGGAACTGCCGCCCGAAGTGTTGCAGACCTCGATGAAAGAGCATCAGAAGTTCTTTTCGGTGAAGAACCCCAAGACAGGTCGGATCGAACGGTTCATCACCGTCGCCAACCGCGAAACCGCCGACAACGGCGCAACCATTCTGGCGGGGAACCAAAAGGTGCTGTCGGCACGTCTGGCCGATGCCAAGTTCTTTTGGGAGAACGACCTGCGCATTGCCAAGTCGGACATCACCCAATGGACCCGCGCGCTGGAGAATGTGACCTTCCACAACAAGCTGGGCACTCAGGCCCAACGTATCGAGCGCATCGCCGCGCTGGCCCGCGAACTGGCCCCGGTGACGGGCGCCGACCCGGATCAGGCCGAGAAAGCCGCGCGCCTGGCCAAGGCCGATCTGAGTTCAGAGATGGTCTATGAATTCCCCGAACTTCAGGGGCTCATGGGGCGGTATTACATCGAAGCCGCCGGCGAGGATGCCGCGGTGGCAGCTGTGGCGCAAGAACACTACTCGCCGCTGGGGCCGACGGATGATGTGCCTGCGGCACCTCTGTCGGTCGCCGTGGCGCTTGCGGACAAACTTGATACTCTGGCCGGGTTCTGGGCGATCGATGAAAAGCCCACCGGGTCGAAGGACCCGTTCGCGCTGCGTCGCGCGGCCTTGGGGGTGATCCGGTTGATCCTGAACAATGATCTGCGGCTGAAGCTCGACCGTTTCTTCGACGCGCAACTCGTTCGGGCCGAAGCGGCTTCGAACGAAGCCTTGCACGACGGGCATGTCGCAGAGCTGTTGGATGAGATTGCCGACCACGGTGTTTTCGGAGCAGCGTTCCGTACGGTGAAGGAGAAGCTTGCGGGCGACAAGGCCGGGACGCACCAAATGGCGGACTTTCTGCATCTTGAACGGAAGGTACCCGATACGTCAGATGACCTTTTGTCCTTCTTCCACGACCGGCTCAAAGTCTTCCTCCGAGACGAGGGCATCCGCCATGACATCATCGACGCCTGCATCGCGATGGAGGGCAATGACGACCTCAACCTGCTGGTCAAACGTGCGCGCGCGCTGAATGCGGTGATCGCGACCGAGGATGGGGAAAACCTCGTGCAGGGGTTCAAGCGGGCCAACAACATCCTGACCCAGGCCGAGGAAAAGGACGGCGTGGAATACTCTTACGGTGCGGATGTGAAATTCGCCGAGACCGAAAGCGAGAAGGCGCTTTTCGCGGCTTTGGACAGGGCTCAGTCGCAGATCGATGTGGCTCTGAAGTCCGAAGACTTCGCAGCTGCCGTGGCCGCCATGGCCGCGCTGCGCGGCCCTGTGGATGGTTTTTTTGAGGACGTGCAGGTCAACACCGACAATGATGTGATCCGCCGCAACCGGCTGAACCTGCTCAGTCAGATCAGGCAGGTTTGTTCCAGCGTGGCCGATCTTTCGCGGATCGAAGGTTAAAACCTCGGGCACGCAGCGATGCGTGCCCACAACGCCCTTGCACGAAGGGCGCAAGCGCTTATGCTGCACGCAAATCAAAAGGTGCTGCAGTGCAGAATAATCCGCATACCACGCTCATTACGCCCGATGCTCCGGTCACGGCCCATACCCATGGCGGGCGGGCCAAGTGTCTGCAACGACTGGTTCGACTGGACCTGCCGGTGCCCCGGACCGTCGCGTTGTCGTTTGATGCGGTCCATCAGATTGCGGAAGGCGAAGTTCCGAACCTTGACGCGATCCTTGAGCAATTCGATCCGGCGACCTTGCTGTGCGTCCGACCAAGTTCCGAAGATCCCGACTGGGGCGGGCCCGGTGCGGTTCTGAACATTGGCATGAATGATGCACGCTATGTGGACCTGTCCGATACGATGGGGGCAGAGGCCGCTGCAGCGCTGTATCTCAGGTTCGTTCAAAGCTATGCGATCCACGTGGCGCGGCTGGACGCGGACGTGTTCGATGACATCGACATGGATGGCAGCGAAGGTCTGCGCCATTCCCTGCGCGCGTACGAAGATGAAACGGACGAAGCCTTTCCGCAGGACCGCGGTGAACAGCTGATCGGTGTTTTGCGCTCGATGGCCCGCGCATGGGACGGGACATCCGCTCGGCTGTTGCGGCAGGCCAAGGGCGCCCCGGCAGATGCCGGTCTTGGGCTTGTCATTCAAGAGATGATCCCGGGGGTCGGGCAGGGTGAATGCGGATCAGGTGTGCTTCAACTGGTCGACTCGACCACAGGAATGCCGCAGATCACGGGGCGCTACCTGAGCCAGAGCCAGGGCCGTGATGCGCTGGGCGAAGATGTGGCGGCGCTGTTTCTTGAAAAAGACCCGCGTGGACCGTCGCTTGAAGAAGTCGCACCCAAAGCCTTTGCCGAGTTGAAGCAACAAGCTGCGCTGATGCGTGAAAAACTGCGCGAAGAAATGCAGGTCGAGTTCGTCATTCAAAACGGCAACGTGCATATTCTGGACGGCGTCCGGGTTCAGAGAACGTCGCGCGCGGCGATGCGGATCGCCGTTCGTCTGGCCGAAGACGGGATCATACCGCCGCAAGAGGCGGTGATGCGCGTGGACCCCCACGCGCTGAATGAACTTTTGCACCGGCAGGTCCATCCGGAAGCGCGGCGTGACGTGCTGACGACGGCCATCGGTGCCAGCCCGGGCGCTTCAACGGGAAAGATCGTGTTTACATCCGCAGAAGCGCAGGCCAGTGCCGCGCGCGGCGAGGCCTGCGTTCTGGTCCGCCGCGAAACCTCGCCCGAGGATGTGCGCGGGATGCATGCGGCCGTTGCGGTTCTGACGGAAAAAGGCGGGATGACCAGCCACGCCGCCGTGATTGGCCGTGGACTTGGCTTGCCCTGTATCGTTGGTGCCTCAGACATGCGGTTCCAGACCAAAAAGAAGATGCTGACCGCACCCGATGGTCGAGTTTTCAAGACCGGCGATATTCTGACCATCGATGGCAGTTCCGGTCAGGTGCTGGCAGGGCAGCCCGCCATGCTTGAGGCCGCGTTGGATGATTGTTTTCAGACCTTGATGGCGTGGGCCGATGCCGAGCGTGATATTGACATCCGCGCCAATGCCGACACACCGGCCGATGCGCAAACGGCGCGCAATTTTCAGGCGCAAGGGATCGGCTTGTGCCGGACAGAGCATATGTTCTTTGAACCCGGTCGCCTGATCGTGATGCGCGAGATGATTTTTGCGCAAACGTCTTCGGGCAGGGCGGCTGTGCTGGAACGTTTGCTTCCGATGCAGCGTGAAGACTTTGTTCAGCTGTTCAGAATCATGGAAGGGCAGCCCGTCTGCATTCGCCTGTTCGACCCGCCCTTGCACGAATTCCTGCCAACCACACGCAGCGGCCAACGGGAATTGGCCGAGGCGCTGGATTTGCCGGTTTCCGATGTCGAGCGTCGGGTTGATGCGATGACGGAATACAATCCGATGCTGGGCCTGCGCGGTGTTCGTCTGGGCGTGACCGTTCCCGAAATCTATGACATGCAGGCGCGGGCGATCTTCGAAGCCACGCTGGATGCCAGAAAGAACGGCGCCCCCGTCGTGCCCGAAGTGATGATACCGCTGGTATCCGCGAAACGAGAGGTCGAACTGGTCAAGTCCCGCATCGATACGGTGGCGGCGGCGGTCGCGTCAGAACGCGGGCAGGAGTTTGAATATCGGCTGGGTGTGATGGTCGAAACCCCGCGCGCCTGTCTGCGCGCAGAAGAGATCGCCCCGCAGACCGCGTTCATGAGTTTCGGAACGAATGACCTGACGCAGATGACCTATGGTCTGTCCCGCGACGATGCCGGCCGTTTCATGTCCGCCTATGTTCGCCAGGGTGTCTTCGGCGAAGATCCGTTCCACGTTCTTGATCCGGATGGGGTCGGGGAACTGCTGAAGCTGGGAGCCGAGCGGGGACGAGCCGCGAAACCGGATGTGACCCTGTCTGTTTGCGGAGAACACGGCGGAAACCCCGAATCAATCGCCATTTGCAGGGATTTGGGGTTCGACTATGTTTCGTGTTCGCCGTTCCGGGTTCCGGTCGCTCGGCTGGCTGCCGCTCAACTGGCGATTTCCTCCAGACTTGGGGGTTGACAGGGCCTGAAAACCCAAGGATTAGTGGGTTATCTGGACACTCGTAGGCGAAATTTATCTTCGCTACGGGCAAGATTCCACTTGCATTTTCCGAAAGACTGGACCTTTGCGCTCGATTGCGCTAAATGCCTCGTCGCGCCCGCCGGGGGAGGGTATGGCGCGTGAAGTGCCTGTGCGAGGTTATCTGATGCTACGTTACATAATGGCTGTTGCCACAATGGCGGCAACCGTGCTGCCCAGTGCGTCCTTCGCCGAGAGGGAAGCAATTGATACTGCAAAGAAAGAGCTTGTCGCCCGCAGCGAATTGCCGGCGCAAAGCTTTCGCGACTATTTCAAACTGTTCCAACCGCGTAAGGCGGCCAAACCAGTTGAAGTAACATACTCCAAGGACTGGCTTGACCAGCAACCCAAGGCAACCGGTGACGAAAACTGGAAGTGCCTGTCCGAGGCATTGTACTTCGAAGCCCGTGGCGAAAGCGTGCGTGGCCAGTTTGCGGTGGCCGAGGTCATCTTGAACCGGGTCAAAAGCAGCCGCTTTCCAAGCTCTCTGTGTGGTGTGATCCGCCAGGGCACCGGCAAGAAATACCAGTGCCAGTTCACCTATACATGTGACGGTCGCAAAGAGGTCATCCACGAGAAGAAGGCTTATGAGCGCGTATCCAAGGTCGCTCGGGCAGCCATTGATGGTATTGGCCAAGAGCTGACCGAAGGGGCGACCCACTACCACACGACGGCGGTTCGGCCATCTTGGTCGCGGGTCTATAAACAGACCGCGCGGATCGGTGTGCACATTTTCTACCGCCACAACTATCGGACAGCGAGCAACTGATTGACGCACCCGCGCTGGAAGCTTGGTGGCGCGCGGCAGGTTGCAGTCTATATTGCGGGCCCAGGAGGCCCGTAATGCTTTTCACTCGACGACACATTCTGAAAACAGCCGCCGCCGCCACAATTCTGCCGGTCGCGGCCCGCGCCGGTTATCCGCCGCTCAAGGCGCATCTGAGCCGGCAGCGCGTTGCACCCGAAGGGTTTCCTGACACAACGGTCTGGAGTTACGGTGACACTGTCCCCGGAACGGTCCTAAGGGTCGAACAGGGCGCACGCGTTCAGCGCAAACTGGTGAATGACCTTCCGCAACCAACATCGGTCCACTGGCACGGGATCCGCATTGACAACGCCATGGACGGTGTACCCGGTCTGACGCAGGATGCCGTCGCACCGGGCAGTTCTTTCGACTATGACTTCGTTGCCCCGGATGCGGGCACCTATTGGTACCACGCGCACAATCGGTCGATGGAACAGGTGGCCCGCGGGCTTTACGGGCCGCTGATCGTCGCAGAGGCCACGGCACCGGATGTCGATCAGGATCTGGTGCTGATGTTGGATGATTGGCGGTTGAACCCTGAGACCGCGCAGATAACGGATGATTTCGACAATGGCCATGATCTGAGCCATGCAGGCCGGCTTGGAAACATCCTGACCGTCAACGGATCATTCGATCCTGCGTTTGCGGTGCGAAGAAACGAGCGACTGCGACTGCGATTGGTCAACGCCTCCAATGCCCGGATATTTGATCTGGATCTTGATGGTCTTGCGGGGTGGATCGTTGCCTTGGATGGAATGCCCTTGGAAACACCACTGAGGCTGTCGGGCTCTTTCCCGCTGGCACCTGCGCAGCGCGCGGACCTGATTTTGGATGTCATCACCGAGGATGAAACGGCAAGCCTGGTCAGTGTCGAAAGAGATGGCTCCTATGGGCTGGCGCGGTTCGAAGTCGGTGGAACCGCTGCCGGGGCGCGCAGGCAGGGCGTGTCAGCATTGCCGCCTAACCCCTTTCCTGAGATCGGAAATATTCAAGAAGCACAAACGCACCAGATGCGTCTGCATGGTGGTGCAATGCGCTGGCTGGAAAGTGCCCGGCTGGGTGAAACGGAACTGTCTGGCCGCGAGTTGGCGCAGTTGGGCAAGTTCTGGGCACTGAACGGGTACGCCGAGCGCCCCGAAGACCCTTTTCTGGATGCAGCCGTCGGCAGTTTGCACAGGATCGAGTTCGTGAATGAATCCGCGTTTGCGCACGCGATGCATCTGCACGGGCATCACTTCCGATTGATCCTGGGTGATGGTTCTCTTGGCCCCTGGCGTGATACCGTTCTGGTCGGGCGGGGACAGACACGCCAAATCGCATTGCTCGCGGACAATCCGGGGAACTGGTTGCTGCATTGCCATATGCTGGGGCACGCCGCGTCCGGGATGATGAGCTGGTTTCGGGTCTCGTGACGCCGCATTCGGCGGTTGGAATGGCGCTTGTTTGAATGCTATAGGCCCTCGCAACGCCTATAGTGGGCGAACTTTGAAACGAGCCCGAAAAGGCCTGACCCATGAGTTCTGAAATCCGTCTGGCATTCGCACACCCGTCCGAACGGTCCGAGGCGACGTCTCCTCGGGGGCCGTTGGATCGTATTTCGTTGCGCGACCATATCGTCGAAGTCGAAATCGGTGCCTTCCAGGCCGAGCGGGGAACAACCCAGCGGATCTGTTTCAACATCGTGGTCGAAGTCCGGCCTCTGACGGACCCGATTGATGATGATGTGGATCGCATCCTGTCATATGACCGGGTAACGGAATCCATCGCCTATGAGCTGGCGGCCGAACGCCTGAACCTGCTTGAGACATTGGCCGAACGCGTTGCGGAACGCATACTGCTTGAGCCTCAGGCTGTAAGGGTCTTTGTCCGCATCGAAAAACTGGATCGAGGCCCGGGTGCGTTGGGGGTTGAGATCGTGCGCGGAAAAGACTCGGTCCATCATGAGGTGGCCGAAGAAGAACGCCCGCATCCCCGCCTTGTCTTCCTGTCGAATGACGCCATCGCCTCGGAAAACCTGAAGGGTTGGATCGATCAGTTGGAGAACCGCCAGCGCCCGCTGATCCTGTGTGTCGGGGCGTCGGAACTGGCGGCTCCGCAAACGGGTCATGCGATGACACAACGCCGAATTGACCTGTTGGCAATTGAACAGAATGCCTGGGTTCTGGCGGCACGGGATCATCGCTGTGTGGTAGTCTCAACGCGGACCGAATTGGATTGGGCGATGAAGAATGGCCAGATCTGTGTCTGGGCGCCATCCAAGATCGTACTGGACGCCGTTGACGGCCCGTCTGCCGCCCCGTCGGATGCCGTGGCGCTGGCTGCATGGTTCGCGGCGACCTTTGAAGCGAGCGAAATGATGGTGATCGGCGGCGCATTGCCGACGGAACCCAAAACGCCCTTGCGCGCTGTTGCGGTGGATCAGGCCCAGCTGTGAGAACCTATTTCAGACCACTAGTCCAGCATGGAGCGACCCGTCCCGCAGGCGCTGTGCCGCTGGCGGGGCAACCCCTTTGGTTCACCCATGTCGAGGCCCTGCGGCGCGGATCTGAACCTGAAATCGTCGCGGCCTCGGACGTTCCGTCAGATCACCTGAGCCGTTTGAGCCAACCGCGGGCTGACATGGCGGGCCTTGATATGCAGGTGCCTCATATCATGGGGATTCTGAATGCCACGCCGGACAGCTTCTCGGATGGCGGTGTTCACAGCTCGGTAGATGCTGCTCGCGAGGCTGCGGTGAATATGGTGGCGCAGGGTGCCGCGATTCTGGATATCGGCGGAGAGTCCACCCGTCCGGGTGCGGATTTTGTCCCGGCCGAGGAAGAAATCGCCCGAACCCGTCCGTTGATCGAAGCGATCCGGTCGGAAACAGGCGCATTGATTTCCATCGATACACGCAAGGCAGATGTCGCCAAGGCTGCCTGCGAGGCAGGGGCAGGTTTGGTCAACGATGTCTCGGGCTTCACCTTCGATCCCGAATTGGCGCCGTTCTGTGCCGCGCAGGGTGTGCCTGTCTGTGTCATGCACATGCAGGGTGATCCGGCGACGATGCAGATCAATCCGCGGTACGACAATGTTCTGCTGGATGTTTACGATTTTCTCGAAGGCCAGATTGCGCTGCTGGAACGTCTTGGCCTGAGCCGCGATCAGATCGTCGTGGATCCCGGGATCGGGTTCGGGAAGACCGAGGATCACAATTTGACCCTTCTGCGCAATATCAGCCTGTTCCACGGATTGGGCTGCCCGATCCTGTTGGGCGTGTCGCGCAAGGGCTTTATTGGTACCATCGGAAAAGAGCCTTGCAAGACTGCCCGCGCGCCGGGATCAATTGCGGTGGCTCTGGCGGGATTGTCTCAGGGCGTGCAGATCATTCGCGTTCATGACGTGGCCGAGACCTCTCAGGCCTTGCGCCTATGGGCTGCTGTCCGGTAATCCGGTCGCACGACAAATCACGGAGTGACACCTATGCGCAAGCTGTTCGGAACCGACGGGGTGCGGGGCACCGCCAACACGCATCCGATGACGGCAGAGATGGCGTTGCGCATCGGGGCTGCGGTCGGGCGGTATTTCCGACGCGACGCGACAGGGGTGCACCGGGTTGTCATCGGTAAGGATACGCGCCTGTCCGGCTATATGCTGGAAAACGCGCTGACGGCCGGTTTGACGTCCACGGGAATGAATGTGTTGCTGCTGGGGCCCGTTCCGACACCCGCCGTTGGTCTCATGACCCGGTCCATGCGGGCTGATCTGGGCGTCATGATCTCGGCCAGCCACAACCCTGCCGAAGACAACGGGATCAAGTTCTTTGGGCCCGACGGCTACAAACTGTCCGATCAGGCCGAGGTCGAGATCGAAAAGCTGATCGACGAAGGCGTCAGACCCGCCCAGGCGCAGAATATCGGCCGGGCGCGCCGGGTTGATGACGCCCGGTTTCGCTATGGTGAACGTGTAAAATCGTCGTTGCCGCGGAACGTGAGTCTGGATGGTTTGAAAGTGGTGATCGATTGTGCAAACGGCGCAGCCCACCGCACCGCGCCGGAAGTTCTGTGGGAGCTGGGCGCAGAAGTGATCCCCGTGGGAATCGCGCCCAACGGCAAGAACATCAATCTCAACTGCGGATCGACCAAGCCTCAACTGGCCGCTGAAACCGTTGTCGCGCATGGTGCCGACGTGGGTATTTGTCTGGATGGCGACGCGGACAGGGTGGTTGTGGTCGACGAAACCGGCCAGGTGGCTGACGGCGATCAGCTTATGGCTTTGCTGGCGACGGCATGGAAGAAATCGGGCCAGTTGAAGGGCGACGCTCTGGTCGCGACCGTCATGTCCAACCTGGGTCTGGAACGCCACCTGACAGCGCAGGGTTTGCGCCTCGAGCGAACGGCCGTCGGCGATCGCTACGTGGTCGAACGGATGCGTGAAGGTGGGTTCAACCTTGGCGGGGAACAGTCCGGCCATATCGTGATGAGCGATTATGCTACCACCGGTGACGGGTTGATGGCTGGCCTGCATTTCCTGGCGGAAATGGTTCTGTCGGGGCGCAAGGCGTCGGATCTGTCCAAACAATTCGAAACCGTGCCGCAGTTGCTGAAGAATGTACGTTATTCCAGCGATCAAACCCCGTTGGAGGTGCAAAGTGTACAGGCGGCCATTGCCGATGCCGAGGCACGGTTGAATGGGCAGGGCCGGTTGTTGATCCGCAAATCCGGGACCGAACCGTTGATCCGCGTGATGGCTGAATGCGAAGATGATGGGTTGCTGACCCAAGTCGTTGACAGCATCGTCGCCGAGGTCGAGGCCGCCACAAGCTAGTGCCCGAACAGAACCTTGCGCAGGCTGAACCATTGACTGATGGCCATGCCTGTCAGGATCAGCGCAAGGGCGATGAAAAAGCGCAGGGGCAGGGCCTCGGACAGAATCCAGGCGCCGAATACCATTGACCAAATGGGCACCTGATAGTTCACCAGTGTCAGAAACACGGAACCTGCGCTGCGGGTGATGGACACGCGCAGCAGGGTGGCGAACGCCGTTGGCACCAAGCCCAGCACGATCAGAGCAAGTGTGGGGCGCGTGCCTTGCCATTTGGGCAAGCCTTCGGTCATCAGCATGATGGGCACCAACAACGCAGCCCCAACCAGCAGGGTCAGCGCAGCAAGCGCCAACGGGTCGACAGGCGGACAGCGACGGGTCAAAATCGACGAAGACGCATAGCTCAATGCGGCAGTGATACAGGCCAATTGGGCCAGAGGCTCGGCCCCTTGGCCAAGCTGTGCCAGACCGGGGCCGATCAATACCAAAGCTCCCGAGAAGCCCAGACACACGCCCAGCAGGCGACGTAGATTGAGCGGCTCGTCAGAAAAGAAATGCGCAAGTGGCAATACCATCAGCGGAATGGCGGCCATGGACAGCCCCGCAAAGGCTGATGGCACGAATTGCTGCCCCCAGCTGAGCAGCATGAAGGGTACGGCAGTAGACAGCACGCCGATAAGGACAATCGAAACACTCAGCGCCGGCGTCAGAACCGGCAGCTTGCGACCGGTCACCGTCATCATCAGCAACAGGGTAACAGCGCCCAGCGTGGTTCGTGAGGTGGCGACCGTGATCGGCCCATAGCCTTCCAGCGCCATGGTGACGACCATGAAGGTCGCGCCCCAGATCAGGCCCAGCGTGAAGACGCCGCTCCAGTCCTGTCTTGTCGGCTGTTGCACCATTGGTTTGTCCTGTCGGGAAGCGCAAGTTCGCGAAATAGATTGGTCTGATCGGGCGTTTATGTGCCGCGCCACTTTTTTGTGCAAACGAAAAAGGGCGACCGCCGTGGCCGCCCTTATGCTGACTAAGGTCAGGCTTAGTTCTTTTCTTTGTCGACCATCTTTCCGGCCGAGATCCACGGCATCATGCCGCGCAGCTTGGCGCCGGTTTCCTCGATCATATGCTCGTCATTGGCACGGCGCGCCGCTTTGATGGTCGGCTGGCCTACGGCGTTTTCCAGCATGAAGTCACGAACGAATTTACCCTGCTGGATGTCGTTCAGGACCTCTTTCATACGCGCTTTGGTCTCGTCGTATTTCAGGATACGCGGTCCGGTGACGTACTGGCCGTATTCGGCGGTGTTCGAGATCGAGTAATCCATGTTGGCGATGCCGCCTTCGTAGATCAGATCGACGATCAGTTTCACTTCGTGCAGACACTCGAAATAGGCCATTTCAGGGGCGTAACCGGCTTCGACCAGAGTTTCAAAGCCGCAGCGGATCAGTTCGACCAGACCACCGCACAGAACGGCCTGTTCGCCGAACAGGTCGGTTTCACATTCTTCACGGAAGTTGGTTTCGATGATGCCCGAGCGGCCGCCGCCGATGGCCGAGCAGTAGGACAAGCCGATTTCCAGCGCTTTGCCGGTTGCATCGTTGTGGACAGCGACCAGGCAGGGCACGCCGCCGCCCTTGGTGTATTCGCCGCGCACGGTGTGGCCGGGGCCCTTGGGGGCCATCATGATGACGTCGACGCCGTCTTTCGGCTCGATCAGGCCGAAATGTACGTTCAGGCCGTGGGCAAACGCGATGGCCGCACCGGGCTTGATGTTGTCGTGGACGTATTTTTTGTAGGTCTCGGCCTGAAGCTCGTCGGGCATGGTGAACATGATCACGTCACACCAGGCCGCCGCTTCGGCGATGCCCATGACTTGCAAACCTTCGGCTTCGGCCTTCTTGGCGGAAGGCGATCCTTCGCGCAGGGCGACGACCAGGTTCTTTGCGCCCGAGTCGCGCAGGTTCAGCGCGTGAGCGTGACCTTGCGAGCCATAGCCGAGAATGGCAACTTTCTTGTCTTTGATCAGGTTGATATCGCAATCGCGATCGTAATAGACGCGCATTTCGCCGGTCCTTTCTGGTTAGGTTGCGGCGGTTGTATCTGCCTGTTCGCCCAATGGCGATAGGGTTGGGCTTGAGTATTTGCAAAAAAGATGAAGAATAATTCGCGATAACAGGAGAAAATAAAAAAATCATGCTTGATGATATTGATCGACGCATTCTGCGCCACTTTCAAGCAGACCCGAGCCTGACAACAGCGGAACTGGCCGATCTTTGCCGGATCAGCGCGGGTGTCTGCTGGCGGCGGATCGAAAAGATGCAGGCCGCAGGGATCATCCAAGGGCAGGAGGCCGTGATAGACTGGGCCGCGATGGGATATGCAGTCGAGGTCTCGCTTCGGATCACGCTTGACAAAACGCAGGCCCGAGCTTTCGACGATTTCACGCAGTCGGCGCGTGACGTGGCAGAGGTGATCGAGATCCAGACCTTTCTGGGTCGGGTCGATGTTCGTCTTTCCGTCATTGCAAGAGATATGAAGCACTATCAACAGCTCTATCGCGACCGGATTCTGACCCTGCCTCACATCGCCGATATCGAGGCCCTGATGCATATCGCGAGGGTCAAGCGGGACGAGGTGCTGCCGGTATGATCGATCTGGATGAGATTGATCGTCGTCTTCTTCGCGCACTGCAACAGGATTCCACGCAAAGTGCGGGAGCATTGGGGCGCAGGTTCGGGTTATCCCAACCCGCCACGTGGCGTCGCATTCGCCGGTTGGAAGAGGCAGGAATAATCAAGGGCCGTCGGCTGCGTCTGAATGCCGAAGCGCTGGGGTTCGGTGTTACCGTCTTTCTGGGCATCAAGCTGGGGCGCAAGGGCCAAGTCAGTCTTGAAGATTTTGAGCGCGCTGTCAGTGCCATTCCCGAGGTGCAGACAGTCGAGCATGTGCTTGGACTGTATGACTATCGACTGCGTGTGGTGGCCCGAGACCTGGCCGATTTCGAGCGTGTATTGCGGCGCCGGATCATGACATTGCCGGGTGCGGGCGATGTCGAGGCAAACGTGCTGCTGAGCGAAGAACGCCTATCTGGACCGATCGGTTGAAAACGCTCAGTATTTGGTGCGGATGCAATAGCCCGGATGATGCGTCATGCGCGCAAAAGTAAGCGGCCTGTCTTCTTTCCAGGTGGTGCGCTCCATTTGAATCATGGACGTTCCCGCCGTGGTGCCCATGAATTCTGCCAGTCGCGCATCTGCGGATATGGCGCAGAAAGCGACCTCGGCGTCGGTGAAAGGTGCGGCCGTCAACAGCCACTCGTGTGGCCCCTGTTCGACCAGGTCCGCGTCCTCTACATCTGGAACAGCCTCGATGTTGATCCACCGTTCTTCCATCTGGAAGGGCCGATTGTCTGCATAGTGCATACAGATTACATGTAGAACACGCGCATCCGGTGCCACGTTGATCTGCGAGGAAAGCCATCCAGGGCTGGTGACCACATGTCTTTCAACAAGCGCATAACGATAATTTGCATTCTGGTTTTCGACCACTTGCCGCGCCAGTGACAATTCGAGTTTGGCGTGTTTGCTGGGCTCTTTCTTGACGCGTGTGCCGCTTTTGCGTTTGCGCTCGACAAAGCCTTGGTCGGCCAGTTCTCTCAAGGCTCTGTTCACAGTGGCCCGGGCGCAATTGAACTCCTCTGCCAGCTGGGTCTCCGTCGGCAAAAGCGATCCTTGTGGCCAGACACGGCTTTCAATGCGTCGTTTTACTTCGTCTCGAACGAACTGGAAGCTGATCCGCTTTTGTATCGTCACGGGTGAATCTATCCCTTCAAGTATAAAGTGTGCGCATCTGTTCAGAAGCAAGTAGAAGTGTAAAGGGGAAGTGACACTGGTTGGCGTCATTTTCCTGTTCTCAGGAAACTAAGTGAGAAAAATTAAGTGTTTGTTAAGCTTTACGTCAGGTCAAATTTCGCCGCGAAAAGGCTTTACCCGCACTGACAAAGCGGACAAGACTTCGAAAACGCTTTGGAAAGGATGCGCCATGCCAGGCTTGCTGGAAACCGTTGACCCGGACGGGCTCGAAGAATTCTCGGTCGTATTTACCGACCGTTCGTTGAACCATATGTCGCAGAAGTTTCAGCAGGTGATGCGCGACATTTCGGACATGCTGAAAGACGTGTACAACGCGGATGGCGTTGCCGTTATTCCCGGCGGTGGAACCTATGCCATGGAAGCGGTCGCCCGACAGTTCGCACGCGGCGCGGATGTGCTGGTGGTTCGCAACGGATGGTTCTCGTACCGGTGGAGCCAGATCATTGAGAGCGGTTCCCTGACAAACTCGACCACGGTCATGAAAGCGCGAGAGACTGGCAATGCCAGCCCATCGCCTTTTGCGCCTGCTCCGATCGAAGAGGTCGTCGCCGCGATTCGCGAACAAAAGCCCGGCGTTGTTTTTGCGCCGCATGTCGAAACCTCGGCGGGGGTCATTCTGCCGGATGATTATGTGACCGCGCTGGCAAGCGCGGCGCACGAGGTGGGTGCATTGATGGTGTTGGATTGCATTGCGTCGGGTTGCGCCTGGGTGGATATGAAAGCCACCGGTGTCGATGTTCTGATCTCGGCGCCGCAGAAAGGGTGGAGCGCGTCGCCATGTGCCGGTCTGGTCATGTTGTCTGAACGGGGCGAGGCACGTCTGGAGCAGACCAGTTCCGACAGTTTCGCCATTGATCTGAAGAAATGGCGGCAGATCATGCAAGCCTATGAAAACGGCGGCCACGCCTATCACGCCACGATGCCGACCGATGCTTTGCTGGCTTTCCGCGACACCATGGCAGAGACGCGTGAATACGGGTTCGAAAAGTTGCGTGCGGCGCAATGGGCGCTGGGTGACGGTGTGCGGTCGATGCTGAAGGACAAGGGCGTCGTTTCGGTCGCGGCCGACGGCTTTGGCGCGCCTGGAGTTGTGGTCAGCTACACCTCGGATCCCGAAATTCAGAACGGCAGGAAATTTGCGGCGCTGGGTATGCAGATTGCCGCTGGTGTCCCGTTGCAATGCGATGAGCCAGAAGGGTTCAGCACGTTTCGGTTGGGTCTGTTCGGGCTCGACAAGCTGTACGACGTGGACGGCACCATCGCGCGTTTGAAACGAGTGCTGGATCAGGTTCTGTAAGCGGACCGGGCCTTAGTGAACGCCGAGGCCCATCTGCATCAACGTCTTGCGCACTGGTGGCAGGGAATAAAGTGCGCTCAGCCCCATCGCCCGTGCATCCCGCAGCGGGCGTGCCTCGATCATCGAGGCGCGGTTCAGCAGATCAATGCCTTTGACACGCATCTCGACCTCGGTGTGACGGGCCTTGTGATAGGCGTCCAGCATCTGTGCGTCTCCCAGACTTTCGGGCCGGGCCTGCGCCAAATCCAGCAGGCAACGCAGATCGCCCAGCGACATGTTCAATCCCTGTGCTCCGATAGGTGGCACCACATGCGCGGCCTCAGCCATCAGGGCGATGCGTTCCCCCGCCAGCCGTTCCGCCGATTGGCTGATGATCGGCCAGATCGTTCTGCGGGATGCCAGTTTCAGCGGGCCGAACAAACCGCAGGACCGAGAGGTCATTGCGGCCTCGAATGCCTCGGGTTCCAGGTTCAGGAGTTCAACGGCTTTCGGTCCGCGTTCCATCCAGACGATGGCGGACGAGGGCTGCCCTTCCCAGTCCGGCAGAGGCACCAGCGTGAACGGTCCACCCGACCTGTGAATCTCGGTCGAGACATTCTCGTGTGGAATTGGGTGTGTCACCGCAAAGGCCAGAGCCTTCTGCCCATATCGTGTCGTGTGCACTTTGATTCCGGCGGCCTCGCGCATAGGTGAGTTGCGACCATCGGCGGCAAGCACCAGTTTGCACAGGACGCGGCTTCCATCGCTCAGGCCCACGCGGGCCTCGGCGGTTCGGGTGAACAGGCTGGTGGTTCCGGTGCCGGTGCGGAAATCGACATTGGGCAATTCAGCCAGTCGCGCCACCATTTCTCGGCGCAGCAACCAGTTGGGCAGGTTCCAACCGAAAGGGTGGTCAGAAATGTCGGCTGCGTTGAAGTCGCGGACAACGCGCGGCTCGGGCACGTCGCCCCCCGCGTCAACGATCCGCATGATTTGCAGCGGAGCCGCGTGGGCATCCAGCCTGGCCCACAGACCGCATTGTTCCAGCAGGCCGCGCGCAGGCTGCAAAAAAGCCGTGGTGCGCAGGTCCGACCCGTCCACGTCCCGCTCGGTGATCGGAGGGCTCGGATCAACGCAGATCACTTGAAAACCTGCCGTTCCGAATACCGCCGCAGCGGTCAGGCCGGCGATCCCGCCACCGGAAATCAGGATGTCACAGCTGTCGGTCATGGCGCCTCTCATCATTCCGGGCAGAACCTAATTCGGATCTGCCCCGAGTGCCAAGTGACATCCTGTCCCGTATTTCAGCCGCGCGAAATCAGCACGAGGATCAGAAACATCACCGGCACCATCATAAGGGCAGGGATGTAGAGACCGGGAAGGCCGAACAACATGATGGAACAGCCCCACATGCTGAAAATCGCAGCGGTGGTGTAATACAAGTCTTCTGACTTGGCGTTGACCGCGTCGCGCGCCAGCCATCCAAAAACGGGAATTGCAAAGAAAATGCGCTGCCAAATCGGCAGGCGCAGCGGCATGTCAATCGCGCTCATCGGGGTCTCCATCTGTTCGTCGCTGACGCGCATATAGGTATGCAGATGCAGGTGCGGAACGTGCAGATCGTCGCACTGTGACAGGCTATCGCAGGCGGGCCAAAAACGCGGTCAGATCGTCCGTATGGTGATGAATGTGATCGGCTTCATGCGGGTCGGGGGCAACATGCACCGTACGCATTCCCATCTCGTGCGGGGCCGCGAGATTGCGTGGGTCATCTTCGAACATGGCCGCCATTTCGGTCTGGAGGCCATCCTTTTCAAAGATCGCTTCGAATGCAGCTTTTTCCGGCTTTGGTCGATACCCTGCGTGTTCGACACCGTAAATCGCGTCGAACAGGCCTGTCAGGCCGCGTGCTTCCAATACACGTTCCGCGTAAGGCGCGCTGCCGTTGGTGTAGACGATCCTCCGACCTGGAAGGGCGCGTATATGGTCGGCCAGTTCCGCATCCGGGTCCATGTGGCTCATGTCAACCTGATGTACCGCATGCAGATAAGGGTCGGGGTCCAGATCATGCTCGGCCATCAACCCGGCCAGCGTGGTTCCGTATTCGCGCCAGTAATGCGCGCGTAACCTGTCGGCCTCGGCCCGGTCGACACCGATGGCTTGCACCACATAGTCCGTCATCAGAACTTCGATCTGATCGAACAGCCGCATCTGCGGCGGATACAGGGTGTTATCCAGATCGAACACCCATTGGGTGACATGACTAAAGGAAGGTTTGACCATGGCTTGGGTTTAGGGCGCAGTCGGGCGGTTTTCAATGCCGTACTTGATCGCCGCCCCCTGACACGGCTAGACATGTCCGAACGAGGAGACAAACGATCCCATGAGCCAGACCCGATCCCCGACCAAGGACGCCTACAGCCTTATCCTGGAAGCCATCGATGTGGGCGTCTACAAGCCCGGTGATCGGTTGGTCGAAAGCGAACTGGCTGAACGGTTCGGCGTGTCGCGCACTCCGATCCGTGAAGCGCTGCAACGCCTGGAAACCCAATCCTTGCTGGAACGGGACGGGAGGTCATTGATCGTGGCGTCTCTGGACCACAACCAGATGGCCGAGCTTTACATCGTGCGCCGGGAACTTGAAGGTCTTGCCGCACGGCTGGCCGCAAAACACGCCACCGAAGAAGAAATCAAGGTTCTTCAGGACATGGTCGTCGAAGACGACAAGCTGATCGATGACCCAACGGCTTTGTCGCGCGCCAATCGACGGTTTCACGAACAGATTCATCTGGCGTCACACAACCGCTACCTGGTTCAGCAGCTTGATCTGGTCCATCGGACCATGGCTTTGATGGCGACCACTTCGCTGGCTGTTCAGGGGCGTGGCGAGATTGCGCAAAGTGAGCATAAGGGAATCGTCGAGGCCATCGCCGCCCGAGACGAGGAAGCCGCAGGGCGGGCGCTGAAGGAACATATTTCAATCGCCTTCATGACACGTCTGAAACAGGATGCCAGTCGTCGCGATAAATGAACGTCAGGCCAGCGGAACGTCTTCGCTGGCCTGTCCGTGTTGGGTTTTGTCCCAAAAAAACGGATTTGTCGCCAGTTCCCACAGCGCTTTGTAACCGGCAACCACCCCCAGAGGGAAATACAGACACATCGTCGGGACCCACGGCAGCAAAAACCGACGTTCACGCGCGGAAACGGCGATGACCCCAACGCATATGTTCAGCGCCTCGGTTGCCAGAAACAGGCAGATCAGCGCCGTCGTGATCTGTTGCGGCAGGATTTGCTCCATCGGATTGGGCATGCCCAGGGCGAATAGCCAGAAAATCCATAGAACAGGGGCCAGCAGGAACTGACCCAGAGTGCCCAGAAAGAACGCCTGTAGGCCGAAAAACTTCGCCGCACCCAAATCAGCATACAATTTCCGCGGGTCGCGCATGTGCACAAGATAGGTGACCATGAACCCCTTGAGCCAGCGTGAGCGTTGCTTGACCCACGGCCAGGCGCGGAAATTCGCCTCTTCGAATGTCGTGGTATCCACCATCTCGGTCCGATAACCGGCCCGGCAAAGCCGCACACCCAAATCGGCATCTTCGGTGACATTGTGGGCGTCCCAGCCGCCCAGTTCCAACAGCTTTTCGCGGCGGAAAAAGAACGTCGTTCCTCCAAGCGGGACGACCAGCCCCATACGTGCGATGCCCGGCAGGATCACGCGAAACCAGCTGTTGTATTCGATGGTAAAACAGCGTGACCGCCAGTTCGTGCGGGGGTTGTAGTAATCCAAAATACCTTGCAGGCATACCACCTCGGGCGAAGCTTGGGTAAAATGCGCAACGACACGTTCCATCTGATCTGGCTGTGGTGCGTCTTCGGCATCCCAAACGCCAACGATGTCACCACGACAAAAATCCAGCGCGTAATTCATGGCGCGCGGTTTGGTGGTCAACCCGTTCAGTTCCGGGACTTCAACAACACGCATCCAACTGGGCAGCGCCACCCGCGCAAGGGCGTCGCGCGTCACGTCATCGGTTTCCTCAAGCACGAGAATGACGTCCAGCAGCGCTTTGGGATAGGTCAGCCTTTGAAGCCGTTGCACCAGAGCACTCGCGATTTCTCGTTCCTTGTACAGCGGCACCATGATGGACACGCAGGGGTGCCGAAGTGCGATTGCCGCCTCGGGTGGCTCGGTCGGCTTTTTCATGTGGTCGCTGAGACAGGCCAGCGCGCCAATTATCCGAAAGGCGGCAAAAAGAACCAAACTGCCTAGGGCTGCGCCCAACAAAACCATCAATCCAAACGAAGGGAACAGGGCGAAAAGAAACAGCACACCCAGCGTTGTTGCAGATGATACGAGCCGGGGCCCGGCGGTCCAGTTGCGGCAGCTTTGAGCGGCGTTCACCCGGGTTTCGGCCGCTTTTGCAAGTGTCCGCGAGAAGTGCTGTGCAATGACCCGGTCGATCTGATGAGAATCCGCAAGAACCGGCAGGATGGCATAGTCGCAATCCTGCATCTCGGCAACCACGGTTGCAAAACGATCGGGCCGGGCAGTGGCGACCAAAACCAGAGGGCCGATGCGCATCCAGGGAATGACATTGTGCTCAAGCCAGAAATCCACCGGCTTCAGGTTGCACAATCCGGGCATCGGTGGAATTTGTTCGAGGTCTGCGATCTGCCACCCGAACTGCGTGGATAGGGCCTTCAGTACGTCCTGCCTGGTGGCATAGCCCTCGCCAACCAGAATTTCGCCAAGCGGCGCTTTCTGCCTGGTCTGTAAGCTCAACGCATGGTCCAGTTGCGAGCGCGTGATGACCTCGGTTTCCAGCAGGCAAGTTCCCAGCGGTTTGCGAAATCCGGGCGCCGGGATCGGGGCAGCGGTTGTAAAGTCCTGGAGATTAAGTTCAACCATAAAGAAACCCTGGCACAGTTACCTGCGCTCAGGGTTGATCAAACAAGGTTA
Source organism: Ruegeria sp. YTSC002 (assembly GCF_059609845.1). Taxonomy (NCBI): domain Bacteria; kingdom Pseudomonadati; phylum Pseudomonadota; class Alphaproteobacteria; order Rhodobacterales; family Roseobacteraceae; genus Ruegeria; species Ruegeria sp. YTSC002. Next base: position 245,198 of record NZ_JBXWML010000004.1, on the reverse strand, counting down.
ATGTGCCGTTAACTCTGGTAACTTAAGGGTTTATGCCTGCTCTTTTTTCTTTTCCATCGCATCGGCGAAACGCTCGAACAGATAGAAACTGTCCTGGGGTCCGGGTGACGCTTCGGGGTGGTATTGTACCGAGTATACAGGTCTGTCAGTCATTCGGATACCGCAGTTCGAGCCGTCAAACAGCGATCTGTGTGTCTCGACCACGCCTTCCGGCAAAGACTGCGCGTCCACGGCAAAACCGTGATTCATCGAAGTGATTTCGACCTTGCCGGTTTCCAGATCCTTGACCGGGTGGTTCGCGCCGTGGTGACCGTGGTTCATCTTGACTGTCTGACCGCCCAACGCCAGCGCCAGCATCTGGTGGCCAAGGCAGATACCAAAGACGGGCAGATCGGTTGTGTCCAGAATTTCCTTGATCATCGGCACAGCATAGGCACCCGTTGCAGCCGGGTCTCCGGGACCGTTCGACAGGAAAACGCCATCCGGCTGATGGGCCAGCACTTCGGCAGCGGTCGCCGTCGCTGGCAACACGGTTACATCACATCCAGCCGAGGCGAGACAGCGCAGAATGTTGCGCTTGGCGCCGTAATCGACAGCCACGACTTTATGGGCAGGGGCCTCTTGTCGCTTGTACCCGTCAGGCCACGCCCACCGCATTTCATCCCAGCGATAGCTTTGGGCACAGGTGACTTCCCTGGCCAAGTCCATACCTTCTAGACCGGCAAAACCGCGGGCCGCAGCAACCAAGGCTTCGATATCGAAATTGCCCTCCGGGTCATGCGCCAGCGCCACATGCGGCGCGCCCTGCTGGCGGATGGCGCGGGTCAGTCGGCGGGTATCAACGCCGCCGATGGCGATGCGTCCACGGCGGGCAAGCCAGCCCTTGAGTTCCTCGGCCGAGCGCCAGTTTGACGGCTCGGTCGGATCCCATTTGACAACCATGCCAGCGGCGACCGGATCGCCGGTTTCGTCATCCTCCGGGTTCACGCCGACATTGCCGATATGGGGGAAGGTAAAGGTGACGATCTGCCCGGCATAGGATGGATCGGTCATGATTTCCTGATATCCGGTCATGGCTGTGTTGAAGCAGAGTTCAGCCACGGTCTGTCCGGTTGCACCGAAACCGAGGCCGTAAAACAGCGTTCCGTCGGCCAAAGCCAGACATGCGGTGGGCTTGGACGGGGCGTTCTGGGCCATGGCGCGACTCTCCTGCAAGGTAAACCGGCGCATACCTAAGGGGGTTAAGCGCCTGGGTCAAGTCTGTTCAATTTTTGGGCTATCGTTATTTTTCAATGGGTTAAGCCTGATCGCCCCCGGTTGTATCACGCTTTTTGTTTAGATATGTTCGGGGTTCCGTTGTCATGGGGATGGACAAGCCAAATGGATATGCGATCACGGGTGAATGCCGCCCTGAAGCAAGCTATGAAAGACAAAGCAGCCGAGCGTCTGTCGACACTGCGGTTGATCAACGCGGCCATCAAGGACCGCGACATCGCCGCGCGCGCCTCGGACAATGAAGAGGTCAAGGGCTGCGGTGATGCAGAGGTGCTTGAAATTCTTGGCAAAATGACCAAGCAACGCAAGGAAAGTGCGCGCGCCTATGAAGAGGGCGGTCGCCTGGACCTGGCCGAACGCGAGATGCAGGAGGTCGCCGTCATCGAAGAGTTTCTGCCCAAGCAGCTGGATGATGAAGAAGTGTCAAAGGCGATTCAGGCCGCGATCACTTCAACCGGTGCCGGTTCCATTCGGGACATGGGCAAGGTCATGGGCGAGCTGAAGACCCGCTATACCGGGCAGATGGACTTCGGCAGGGTCGGACCCATGGTCAAAGACCAACTCTGTGCCGCATCAAACGGCGATTGCTGAGACATCAGGCTGAAACACCTACTGCGCGACAGGATCGCGCAGTTTCCTGGCCAGGTCGTCGTAGAGCGTGATACGCTCGTCTTCCGACAGAAACGCCCCGATTTCCACCTCACGCCCGTCTCCGACGAGCGTGACGTAATGTGGAACCGGGCCGCCTTTTTCGTACATTTCAGGTCGAGCCCAATAGCGATTGCACGACCATTCCTGTTGGTCCTTGCCAGGGGTGTGATGCACCAGGCGGGCTTGTGAATCGGACAAGGTAAAAACCTCAAACGTACTGCGCGCGCGATAGTTCGCCTGAATCGCCAGCCAAAGCCCAAGCACCGTCAACAGCAGAAACGGTAACAGACCCCACAACACGACCGACCCAAGCACGGCCAACAATGGGATCAAACCGAACAGAAACACGGACAGGATGGCAATCATCGCCCCACGTCGCGGCAGTGAGTTATGCGGCCAGAGGCGCAGCTCGTGTACGGTTTCGGATGTCTGATTCCATTTGTAGGGCATACCGGAAACATATCGCAGTGCCGCGTCATGTCGACGGGTTTTGATCAGACCACGTGGCCCACCCGCGCCCACGACAAGGCGTCATCCAAACGGTCGTCGCCCCAGAACACCTCTTGCCTCACCACGAAGCTGGGGGCGCCGAAAACACCCAGTTTCACTGCGATGTCTGTTTCAGCTTCCAGTGCCGCGACGATATCCGGGCTGCGCGCACGTGCCAGTGTCAGACGGGGATCCTGCTGGCACCGCAGCAGAGCTTCGGACAGGGCGCTTTCGCTGCCCGCTTCGACGCCATCCTCGAACCAGATGCGGTAAAGGTTTTGGGTAAATGACTTGCCCCATCCATCCATCATACCAAGCAGAGCGACCTGATTGGCCAGGGCAAGATCGGAAATCGGATAGGGTGCGGGCAGGCTGGCGTGGATGTGATACTTGGCACAGCGCCTTTCGATATCGCGCCACATATATGCGGATTTTTCCGGTTTTCCGGCAAACGGGATATTCTGCTGTGCTGACATGACCGTGCGCACATTGAAGGGCCGCCAATTCACGGTGGCGTCATGTTCAGCGCACCAGTCGTCCAGACGCATCACGGTAAGGAAGCTGTAAGTGCTGCCGATTGAATACCAAAAGTCGATTTCCGGCATTGCCGATCCTCCGACTGTTCTGTGGGGGTATCATAGCGGATTTTGGTACACTTGGCGAACCGGCAAAGGTGAAAACGAAAAACCCCGCCACTTGGGCGGGGTTTCCTTGGATCAGATCGGGATCAGTGGGCGTGGCCTTTGTCCCAGTCTTCCTGCTTGGGCAGCTGCTCGAACGTGTGCTCGGGCGGCGGCGAGGGCAGGGTCCATTCCAGCGTGTCCGCGTATTCGTTCCACGGGTTCGGGCGTGTCTCTTTCGCGCCACGCATCAGGGCGTAGATCACGATGCCGAAGAACAGCAGGAACGAGGCGAACGAAATGAACGCGCCAATCGACGATACAAAGTTCCACTGGGCAAATGCCTCGGGGTAGTCGATGTAGCGACGCGGCATGCCCTGACGGCCCAGGAAGTGCTGCGGGAAGAAGGTCAGGTTGGCGCCGATGAAGAACATCCAGAAGTGAACCTTGCCCCAGAACTCGGAATACTGACGACCTGTCATCTTGCTGAAGTAGAAGTAGACGCCCGCGAAGATCGCAAAGACAGCACCAAGCGACATCACATAGTGGAAGTGCGCAACCACGTAGTAGGTGTCGTGATAGGCGCGGTCTACGCCAGCCTGGCTCAGAACCACACCGGTCACACCGCCGACGGTGAACAGGAACAGGAAGCCGAAGGCGAACAGCATCGGTGTCTTGAACTCGATCGAGCCGCCCCACATGGTGGCGATCCACGAGAACACCTTGACCCCCGTCGGAACCGCGATGACCATCGTGGCCAGCATGAAGTAGGCTTGCTGACGCAGCGACATGCCGACGGTGTACATGTGGTGCGCCCACACGACAAAGCCCAGCACGCCGATCGCGATGATCGCCCAGACCATCGGCAGGTAACCGAAGATCGGCTTGCGCGAGAAGGTGGCGATGACATGGCTGATGATGCCGAATCCGGGCAGGATCACGATATACACTTCCGGGTGGCCGAAGAACCACAGGATGTGCTGATACAGGATCGGATCGCCGCCACCGGCCGGATCAAAGAAGGTGAAGCCGAAGTTGCGGTCCATCAGCAGCATGGTGATCGCGCCCGCCAGAACCGGCAGCGACAGCAGAATCAGCCACGAGGTGACGAAGATCGACCAGCTGAACAGCGGCACCTTGAACAGGGTCATGCCCGGGGCACGCATGTTCAGGAAGGTGGTAATCATGTTGATCGCGCCGAGGATCGAGGAGGCGCCCGATACGTGCACGGCAAAGATCGCAAGATCCATGGACATGCCGCCTTCGGTCGTCGACAGCGGCGGATACAGAACCCAGCCCACGCCCGAGCCGGCCTGGTCGTTGCCTCCAGGCGCCAGCAGCGACGCGACACCCAGCGAGGTGCCGGCGACATACAGCCAGAAGGACAGGTTGTTCATCCGCGGAAACGCCATATCCGGCGCGCCGATCTGCAACGGCATGAAATAGTTGCCAAATCCGCCGAACAGGGCCGGGATGACAACGAAGAACATCATCAGAACACCGTGATAGGTGATCATGACGTTCCACAGATGCCCGTTGGGTGTACATGGGTCGGCCATGAAGCCTTCCAGACACATGTACTGAACGCCCGGGTGCATCAGCTCGAGCCGCATGTATACGGTCATCAGAACCGAGATCAGACCGGCCAGCGCCGAAACGACCAGGTACAGAATCCCGATGTCCTTGTGGTTGGTCGACATGAACCAGCGCTGGAAAAAGCTGCGCTGATCTTCATGGTCGTGACCGTGAATGGCTGCGTCTGCCATTATAGGTGCCTCCTGTTGCAACTGCACCGCGCAGTCGGACCTCTCCAACGCGCGGGATTCCTGCTGTTTTTAGAATGTGACGAGGGCACCTTCAATGGCCGAGTTTGATCTGGATCAAGATTAATTGTCGCGGGCAGGCGGGTGCCGCACGATTTTCCGGCCTTGAACGTGGGTTATCTGGGCATGGCGGATGAGAATTCAAGCCCGGCCTGTCGATGCGGCACGGGCGCTGGCAGAGTTCCGCCTTGACCGTTGCCCGCACGCGTCTCAGAACTGTGCCAACACCCGCAATCCAGAGGTTTGAGATGGCTGATTACGACCCCGACAATATCTTTGCGAAAATCCTGCGCGGAGAAATCCCGTACACGCGCGTGTACGAGGATGATGAAACGCTGGCTTTCATGGATATCATGCCGCGCACGGACGGGCATCTGTTGGTGATCCCCAAAACACCGTGCCGCAACGTACTGGATGCTACGCCCGAGCAACTGACGGCGGTTGTGAAAACGGTGCAGAAGATGGCCCGGGCGGTCAAGTCCGCCTTTGACGCGGACGGGTTGACGATTCAGCAATTCAACGAGGCGGCAGGCGGGCAGGAAGTCTTTCACCTGCATTTTCACGTCCTGCCGCGCCACGAAGGGGTTTCCATGCGCCCGCCGGGCAAGATGGGGGATTTTGACCTTATCGGAGAGCACGCGAAAAAGATCAGCGCCGCACTCGCCTGATCATTCGGCGCCATGTGGCCCCATGCATTCGCCGTGATCCTGAAACGCGTGCAGCACGGCACAGACATGGTCGTGCTTCCCGTCGCAGGCCGCTGAAATTCGGGTCAGTTCCGCCTCGAGGTTTTGCAGGCGGGCAATACGATCCCGGAGGTCGGCCAGTTGCTTTTCGGCAATTTCGTGCGCCCGGTTAAGATCGCTGCCAGATGCGCCCTCAAGGGACAGCAAGCCCACGACGTCGGCCAGTGGCAATCCCAGATCACGGCAATGGCGAATGAAGATCAGCCGTTTTAAAGCGGCATCGTCATACCGGCGTTGATTGCCTCCGGTTCGCTCTGGCTTGGGCAACAGGCCTTTGTCTTCGTAGAACCGGATTGTGGGAATTTTCACTCCGGTTCGGTGCGATAAGTCCCCGATCGAGTACATTTTTCCGTTGCGACCTCTTGAACCTCTAGTGACTAGAGAAATTACATGCTCTGGGAAGCCGTAACAAGGGACATGAAACGATATGGCACACCAGCATCCCCACACCGGGCATGGTCACAAGCACAACCACATCGATCCGGACGCAGGTGATGCGCGCGTCGCCTGGGCGATTGCGGTGAACATGTTCCTGACTGTGGCTCAGGTCATCGGTGGCATCATTTCGGGTTCTCTGGCCCTGATCGCCGACGCATTGCACAATTTTTCGGACGCAGTCGCGCTGATCATCGCCTTTGTCGCCCGCAAGATCGCCCGCCGTCCGGCAGATCCCCGGATGAGTTTTGGCTATGGCCGTGCCGAGGTGGTTGCCGCACTGGTCAATTACACCACGTTGATCGTGCTGTCGGTTTATCTGTTCTACGAAGGTGTGATGCGGTTTTTTGAACCCGAGCCGATCAACGGGTGGATTATGGTCTGGGTCGCCGCGCTGGCATTGGTGGTCGATCTCGTAACCGCTGCGCTGACGTATGCTCTGGCCAAGGAGAGCATGAATATCCGGGCCGCATTCATCCATAATGTTGCTGACGCATTGGGATCAGTCGCCGTGATCGTAGCGGGCACCGCAGTGATCCTGCTTGGCTGGACATGGGTGGACCCGGTGGTGACGATCCTGATCTCGATCTACATCATGTGGCATGTCAAAGAAGAGATAGGTGAGACAATCCGTGTTCTGATGCTGGGCGCTCCGCCCGACCTGGAACCAGAGCAGGTTGCGGCGGCTATCGAAGAAACAGAAGGGGTGGCCGAAGTGCATCACGTGCATTTGTGGAGTATGCAGGAACGGCAGCCCGCGTTGACGGCTCATCTGGTCGTCGATGCGAACGCCTGGTCGAATGCCGAAGTGGTTCGGGACAGTGTCAGGCAAACGCTGCAAGTTCGTTTCGGGGTTGGCCACGCGACGCTCGAACTGGAACAGGCCGACCGCGCCTGCGTCGGTTCGTCCCGATTTGGGCACCATGAAGAATAGCGGCGCCGCAAAGAGAATTGCCGTTCCGATTTGGGGTCGGAACGGCAGACTCGTAACCAAACACTTCTCGGATTTCGAGGGCGAGCCCTGGATCACCGGTTAACATACCACTCACTCTTGATTGGCAGTTCCATATTACTCGTTAACGGAGCCTTTGTATCTAGCTGAGTTAAAAAATGCTTAAAGACTTCCCTAAATCCACCGAATTCAGGGTTAATTGCCTTACGCATGGGAAACAGAGCCAGCCGGTCACAGGGATTGTTGTTTGCAACAGTGGCGCGCAGCGATTCGCTGCGCAGTGATCGGCAGATGGAATCAGGGTGCCACAGGGCCAAATACGTCTGCGAATGTCTTTTCCAGTGCGGCATCAAGGTCTGCCATCGTTACCGGCAACCCCAGATCGACCAATGAGGTCACGCCGTATTCGCTGATCCCACAAGGGACGATGCCGGAAAAATGTTCCAGATCAGGTTCGACATTCACCGAGATTCCGTGAAAACTGACCCATTTGCGCAGGCGCAGACCAATGGCGGCGATCTTGTCTTCCGCCGGTTTGCCGGTCGCCGTCAACGGCTTGTCATCACGCCGAACCCAAACCCCCACGCGCCCGTCACGAATCTCACCTTTTACATTGAATTCCGCCAGCGCCGAGATCACCCAGGTTTCAAGCTGCTTCACAAACTGACGCACGTCGCGGCCGCGTTTGTTCAGATCCAGCATGACATAGGCCACACGTTGACCGGGCCCGTGATAGGTGTATTCGCCGCCGCGTTTGCTTTCGTAAACCGGAAATCGATCGGGGTCGGTCAGATCCTCGATTTTGGCCGAAGTGCCGGCCGTATAAAGCGGCGGGTGTTCCAGCAGCCAGACGCATTCCTCGGCTTCGCCATTTGCGATTGCGGCGACGCGCGCCTCCATAAAGGCAACGGCGTCGTCATAGCTGGTCAGACCATCGGTGATTTTCCATTCCATGCCGGTCTCATATCCGTCTGGATCGGTCAAGAAAAGGGGTCAGGCGGCCTCGGACAGGCAACGTTGCAGCACCTGGGCATAGGTTTCAGAACCCTGCGCGCCGGTCAGCAGGTATTTCCCGCCAAAAACCATGGATGGCACGCCTGAAATGCCCCGGCTGGTCCAGAACTGCTGCTTTTCACGTACCGGGTCAATGTGTTTTCCGCTTTCAAGCGCTTGTTGCGCCGTATCCGCGTCCAGCCCGATGGATCGAACAACTTCCAGCAGAACATCCATATCGGAAACATCCCTCTGCTGAGTGAAATACGCGTCGAACAGAGCCAGCTTCAGAGGATGCTGCCGACCCAACTCTTCAGCCCAATCCAGCAACTGATGCGCCGCGAATGTATTCACCATTCTGCTGTCATCGTCGAAGTTGAAGGCAAAGCCGAGCTTGGCCCCGATCGAGGTAAGCCGGTTCCGGGCCTGCTGGCTTTGTTCAGCGGTCGTGCCGTATTTCTCCATGATATGTTCACGCAGATTCTGGCCCTCGGGCGGCATGTTCGGGTTCAACTCGAACGGATGCCAGCGAAGCCGGGCAAGGACATCCTGTTGCTGCAACGCCATGTCAAGCTGTCGAAACCCGACAACGCACCAGGGGCACACAACATCCGAGACGATATCGATCTGAACGATCGGGCGGTTATCGGGCGAGGGCACCTGCGGCTCCTGTCAGGTCAATAGAGTGTTGTCCAGTGGCAGAGATAAGCCCGTGGTGAAGGAATTTAAACCACTGCGTTTTTGCCTCTTCACATCGCGCGCACCAACGTCTATACGCCGCTTTACCAAGTCATTGGCAGTGCGGTCGTGGCGGAATTGGTAGACGCGCAGCGTTGAGGTCGCTGTGGGGTAACTCCCGTGGAAGTTCGAGTCTTCTCGACCGCACCAAATTTCAGTGAAAGAACATGAAGTTGAGGGCGGGTGCGAAGATTGCATCCGGTGTGGCGCCCAGTGTGCGATGTCCGAAAGGGTGGCCGAAGACAGCGGTTCCACGTGAAAGATCCGCTTTCAGAACCTGAATCAGTTCCATGTTTTGGACGCTCATCGGGATGTTGAGGATTCTACCCCGGTAGCACCCACCAAGGGTGTCAGCTTGGTCGGCCATTCTGAAACACGAACAGGCCGCAGCCTTGCTGAGCGTGAGGTTTCAGGTGTTCAGGTGACGGGCGCCGACGTCGGCAGCGCCCGCAAGTGGCGGGCGCAATCTGACCCATGACCTGAACCCAAGGCCTGGTCCTTTCTAGACCTTTTGGAAATAGACGCCCACACCATCGATTTCGTTGATCGCGGGTGGCTGATAACCCACTTCGTCAAGATAGTCATGAACGGCAGCTTTGGCTGCGGGAACCACGTGATAATCGTCAACGATGATCCAGCCGCCTTTCGAGACTTTGCCGAAAAGGTGCCGCAAAGGATCTATGGTTGATTCATACATGTCGCCGTCAAGACGCAGCACTGCAATCTGCTCGCTGGGCACCAGTGGCATGGTGTCTTTGAAGAAGCCCTCGATGAACACGACATTATCGTCCAGAAGCCCGAACTTTTCAAAATTGGCCCTTACAGAATCGGCTGACACGGCCAGAGCGTCGTACTTGTGAAAATCAGACCCCTTGTCGTGAGGATACAGTTCTTCATTCGGCTCGGGCAGCCCCTGGAAAGAGTCACACAGAACGACGCGTCTGTCATTCTGGCCATATGTAAAAAGAACCGCTTTCGCAAAGATGCTGGCACCGCCACGCCATACTCCGGTTTCGACAAAATCGCCGGGAATCTGGTTGCCAATGACGGATTCCACCATGGCGCGAACATTGGCCAATCGCTTGCTGCCTACCATAGTGAACGCAACAGACGGCCAATCCCAGCCGTATTCACGGTTTTTGGAGTTGTAATCCGGTTTGGTGTCTCCAAACAGAATTGGTGGGTCTTCATAGATCGTGCCATCCAGGGCACGGGCAACCGTGGTCAGATATTGTTCCCGAAGTTCCGCGAGCATAGAAAAAAACCTTGCATAGATGTCGGGCTGGTTCTGGCCTTTCTACTGTAAAGATTCAACAAGAATCGCGGGAAATGGCCTGGGGGCATGGCTAATCAGAGTCACATTTTCGGCAAAATGTGCCCTGTTCAACTCAGGCATGCGGTTTTATTCAGCTTCGGCGTGCAGAATGAAACATATCTTTTTCAACGCTGGGCAATACATGAAAGCTTGCAGCGATTTCGGCGATTATGCTCTGGCCCAGCCCATTTTCGGGGCCGTGCAACGCCTGCCTCGCGCTTCTTTCTGCGTTTGATGTAAAGGAAGCTTGTAAACCCGTGCCTTTCAGGAGATGAAGCACGCAAGCCATCAGGTAAGGGCATAGTGGTGAGCAGATTTACGGAAATTGTCTCGACTGTCTTGCGCTCGGTTTCGGGCGGTTCAAAAAAGAAGATAATTCAACCGGTAGTCTGGTCGGAGCGGAACAGATGTACCGTTGACGGTGTCAATTTTTTCGCCACGGTCGACATCGCGGAATACCACGAAATCACATCGAACGATAGCGAGTTTCTGCTGGTGAAAACCCGCGAAATGATCGAGGCCGAACTGGATTGCACCTCGAGGATAGATGTTCGCAATATCGTCGATATCGGAGTATGGCAGGGCGGGAGCGTCGTGCTCCTCGATCGTGTTTTTCGACCTGACAAACTGGTTGCTGTTGAGTATTCGACGCGCGAACTGCCTCACCTTGACGCCTATATCGAAAGGCATTCTCGACAGGACAACGTGCGTCTTTACAAGGGGGTAAGTCAGGCTGACGTCAATCGGTTCGGGGAATTGCTGGATGCAGAGTTCGGCAACGAGAAGATTGACCTCGTCATAGATGACGCTTCGCACCAGTATTTGGAAACCTTGTTGTCGTTCAACCTCGTTTTTCCGCGCATGTCTGAAGGGGGCGTCTTCGTCATTGAAGACTGGCAATGGTCCACGATGGACGAACATTACAACTCCGACTATTTCGACGGGAAAAAGGCGCTGGCGAACCTGGTGCTTCAGTGCGTCATGTCCTGCGCCTGCCGGCCAGATATCGTTCGCGAAGTCATCGTGAAAAATCACTCAGCTATGATTGTTCGGGGCGAGGCTGAACTGCAAAGCGGTGTTTTTGACATTACCGAGATCGCCCGCAATCGAGGCGAGATTATTCCCCTGGTACTATAGATCCGCATTGTGTCGGTGGGCGCGCTCTGCCGTCACGACGCCAGTCGTTGTGACACTGTATCTCTCAGTTCTGGTTTGGTTATCCGGCGGGCCAGACGCATGAACGGAACTTCGACGGCATAATAGATAACAGTTGCAATGGGTACTGCCACGGCAAGGGTAACTGCGCAGACCACGGGCACCACAAGATCCGGGTTGCCCGTAAGCGTTGCGGCCCATCTGGTCAGATGTGTCTTATAGATCAAAAACGGATGCATCAGATACAGGCTGTAACTGATCTTTCCCAGAAAACGCGTTGCAGAGTTGTACAGTGCAGAGACAGGTCGAAGCGCTTGCGATAGCACGAGACTTGCAGAGGCAACGCCCCAGCCCAATACAAACTCGAGCGGGACCGGCTTGTACAGTTTCTGTGCCTCATCAGGGATCGGCCCGAACAGAAACATGAAAACCAACCCGGCCAGACCCGCGACGAGGGTGGCATAGCCAAGAAGGCCCGCGTGCGAAGTCGGTGTCAAACGGTAGAAGCACCAGACGATCAGGCCCAACGCAAAATACGGGGCGTTCGTGAAAAAGCTGGTCCAATAGTAGTAATCGGGAACTTCGCCCTGACCAGACAAGTTTACAGACGCCCATCCCAAGCAGGCGAGCAAGAAGAGAATTATCGCTGACCAAATATTCCGCCAAATCCAAAGGAAGGGGAACAGAAGATAGAAGATGACTTCGACGCCGATTGACCAACCCGCCGGAACAAGACTGGTTTGTTCACTGGGGACAAACCCGAACAGAAATGTCATATTCCTGATGATCGTACCCGTTTCGGCTTGGACACCTATATACAGCCAGGCGAAAAGCATCAGGTAAAAGAGCGGGGCAATTCGAAAAAACCTGCGCAAGGCATAGGCCCAGCTTCGATCAATGGAAACTCCATTTGGATAAGCCAGCGACATGGACATCGCGCTGATTATGAAAAACAGCGGCACCCCCATCGAAAAATAGTCGACGCCCCAGTCTGTGTAATCGACTCCAAGTGGATGAATGAGCACTGCGTGTACAAACACGACCGCAGCCGCTGCGATACCGCGCAGAGCATCAAGGCCATGCGCCCTTTGGTCTTTGAGATTACCTGTCATGATCTACTCGAGATGCCGCAACCTTGCCGCCAAATGACTTCGGCAGCAGTGAACACCAGCTATAGATGTCTGGCGCGCGAAGGCAATCCGAATGACGGTTTCAAGGCAGAGGCACGCTGCGGGATCGCTGTCTGCGGCGTCGTGGCCGTCTGCGGAGTTTTGCAGTTGCCAGTCACTGAACCGGCGGGCTCGTCCACTTGCAATGCAATTCCGGGGCCCGTAACAAAGCCGCAGGCAGGGATGCGCGCTATACATCTGCAAAGATGCGTTTTTTCCCGCTATCCTGAATTTGCGGGCCACGGGTACAGGTAGACGCGATGAGACTTGTCATATCCACGATGAAAGACGAAGGGCCGTTCATCCTGGAATGGATTGCATATTATCTTTCGATCGGCTTCACGCATTTTATCGTCAATTCGAACGATTGTTCCGATGGCACCGACGCGATTCTTCGGCGATGCCAGGAACTGGGGTTTCTGGCGCATATCGACAATCCCGGTCCGTGGGAATTTGGACCTCAGGCTTCAGCTTATGCAAACGCCATGGAACACCCCTGGAGCAAAGAGGCCGAATGGATTTTGGTCTGCGACGTGGATGAATTTCTTGATATTCGCGTCGGCGACGGGACGCTGGACGATTTGTTTCGTGCATTGCCGCATGCGGACGGATTTGCCGCGATCTGGCAGTTGTTCGGGCACAACGGAATCGTCGAGTTCGAAGACAGGTTCATTGTCGAGCAATTCACCCGTGCGGGCGAGCTTGGCGCCGTCAGCCCCCATAACTTGCGGGCGTTCAAATCGCTGTTCCGCAACAACGGATCGTATCGCACGATAAGCACGCATCGACCGCGCGGCCCGATACCCAACAAAGCGGATCGATTTGCCTGGGTCGACGGGGACGGGGATCCGTTGCCGCCGGCCATGCGAAGACGCGGGTGGGCGTATTCATCAACGGGTGCCGGGTTTGGTCGCAGGCTTTTTCGGATGAACCACTATGCGGTGAGGTCCGTGGAAAGCTATCTGATGAAACGGTTGCGTGGGGATGTGAATACCTCGAGCTTTCATCCGAAGATGGAGGCAACCGGTCAGGCTTACTGGAAGCTGCATTGCTATAACGACATCGAAGAAACCTCGATCCTGTCCAAAGTCGCGCGACTGCGGGAGGTTTACGAAAAACTGCGATCCGATCCTGTTCTGGGGCAATTGCATCATCAGGCGGTTGCATTTCACAAGGAACGCATTGCAAGCCTCAGAAAAACCGAGGTGGCGCAGGATTTCGTTGCAAAGTTCAGCCGCTTTCGCAGCGGGCGCTATGTCAAGGCGCTGGACCTCGGCGTGATGGAAGACGGCGATCTGTCCTTCAACGCCGAAATGTACAAGGACCCGGAAACCACATTTGCCCAGGTCGCGAAATGGACGCGGCTTGGCAAGATGTCCAAGCCCGAGAACTCCAGGCCATACAATTTCCCCTGGTTTGTTCGGCTCGACTCCCTCGAAACCTCGTTCGATTACGAAGAGGCCGCCGCGCAGCACGCGCAAATCACGGATGCCAAACAGGTTTCGGTGCCGTTTGATCCAAAGGATCCTGTCTACCTGCCTGCTGTCCCCCCGGAAGTTGAAAGAACAAAAGACCAGCGGCAGAGTTTTCTTCGATCGATCAGTGGCAAGAAGAACTGGGTGCTGATCGGACATGTTGAGACTGAAATCATTGAAGAAATACTTGACCTTGACGCTGTCGAGAGATTGACGGTCATAGGACCGTGGGGGCTGTCATGGGACGGTTTCACCTGCCCGGATGCAACCCAGGATCCCGAGCTACAGGCGTTGGACCGCACGTTCTATGCACTGCTGGAATATTTCCGCGACCCCATTCTTGCCGGACGATTGCGTGTCTACCGGGCGCTGCCCCCCTTGATGCTGAAGCTGTTTGAAGACGAAAGCGTCGGTGTCGTCATCATCCGCGGGGTGCGGGCCGAGCAGGTGATGACCCAGCTGTTGCGCCGCATCGACCGGGTTCTTGCACCCGGGGGCAGTATCGCATTCACTTCTTATCGCCGTCATGGTGGCGGGTCGTATACGGGTATGAATGCGGCAATAAACAGTTTTCTGGGGCGCAATGCTGCGCGGTACCGGGTAACCAGCTTGCAGCCACCGTGGCTTGGTATCGACAAGTTGCCACCACTTGACAAAAAGGATGCATAGCTTCTGGTTCTTGCGCCGACGGCGTGGTAGCCATGTTTCAATAAACAAAACGGGTTCTGCGTGAACAGGATACCCGTCTGCAAGTGAGGTCGAGATGTCAAACGAATCCAAGGTTATCGGTGTTGCGCCCGGCAGCCAGAAGAAACCGAAGGCTGACAAGGCGACCAAGCGCAAGAACAGCAAGGAAGCAATCCGTCGCACATTCCTTTCGCGTTTGCCAAAGGGGGGCTTGGCCGTTGAAATCGGTGTCTGGCAGGGTGAGTTCTCTCCGACCATTCTGAAACTGATCGAGCCCAGTCAGCTTTTTCTGATCGACCCATGGAAGCATATTGGTGAGGAATCGCACACAACCGCGTTTGTGGGCCGGACCGAAGATGAAAAGATGGAGGCCATCTTCCAGAAGGTCGTAAAGTCTTTCGAGGCCGAGATCGAAGAAGGCAAGGTTGGTATCATACGCGATTTTTCGGTACCTGCGTTGGAGCTTTTCGATGATGACAGCATCTCGTTCGCCTATGTTGATGGGGATCATTCATATGAAGGCGTGACCGCCGATCTGGCCGCTTTGTTTCCCAAGATCAAACCCGGTGGGATCATGGCATTCGACGACTACCACCGCCGCGGCTGGTGGGGCGACGGCGTGATCCGTGCGGTCAACGAGTTTCTGGGCCAGCACCCCCGAGAGCTGCGCATCCGCGCGATTGCCGGCGCGCAGATCGCCATCGAAAAGATTGTCCCGCAAGATGACAGCAAAGGTCAGAACGACTAGGCGGCGGGGATAAGTGGCAGCGATGGAAAAGCCTGAAAAAATCCTCATCACTGCGATGAAGAACGAGGGCCCCTATATTCTGGAATGGGTGGCCCATCAAAAGGTGCTGGGGTTTGACCGGATCATTGTCTACACCAATGATTGTACAGACGGCACCAACCAGATTCTGAGACGCTTGCAGGACTTGGGCCATGTGGAGTTTCACAGGAACCGGGTTGGAACCGGTGGGATACATCGATCTGCGCTGAGGCAGGCACGGCGCTTGCCGGTGGTGAAAGAGGCAAAATGGATATATGTCGGCGACGCGGATGAATTCCTGAATATTCACGTTGGAAATCACAGGGTTGATGATCTGATCGAGGCAACGCCCGGCGTTGACGTCATATCCATCCCCTGGAAGATTTTCTCGAACAGTGGTCGGCATGTTATGCGCGATACGCTGGTGACGCGGCAGTTCTACGATTGTGAACTGGATTTCGAACAAGGCGGGGCAGGGCGCCGGTTTGTCAAATCCCTGTTCCGGCAGGGTGATTTCTATCTTCGCTTCGGGTTGCACAACCCGCACCCCCGCCCCGAACTTCAGGCTGGCGTGTTCCGGTCCGTGCCCGGAGGGCATGCCACGGAACCTGCCCCATTCGGCAACCATGTCTCGCCCCCGTTCGGTTTTGAAGTCGCACAGATCAATCACTATGCCGTCAGATCCACGCAGGCCTATCTGGCCAAGCGCAGCCGAGGTCGGGCAAATCATTCCTCGCAGACACTTGGAACCGAATATTGGGACCGCTGGAACCGTGGCGGTGCCAAGGATGAAACAATCCTGCGGTACAAGGACGAAGTGGATGCGGTGCTGGAAGAGTTTCGCGCTGATGACAGGCTTCGACGGCTGCATAGAAGAGCGTTCCGCTGGCACAAGGCGCTGATCAACGATCTGCTGAAACTGCCAGAGTATGATGAGCTGTACCAGAAACTTCTTGAAAAACCGGCTGTGGATTTTGTCGCAAAGGACCGCGGCGTAAGGGAGCGCCTGTCGGCAGGCTCTCCATCTTCTTCTGACGAAAACCGGACAGAGTCCTGACAACACAGCCCCTGGAGAAATAGACGAATGGTTGCGGATCGCTCTCTTCCGACGATTGGGATGCTGTGGATGGAAGGCAGCCTGAGCTTTCTGGAGCAGATGTGCATGCTGTCCTTCGTGGAATGTGGGCACAGGGTCGTTTTGTTCCATTATGGACAAGTCGACAACGTTCCGGATGGTATCGAACTGGTGTCGGCAAACGAAATCCACGAGCCCAAGCAGTTCATCGTAAACAACCAGTTCAAGACGCCCGTGCCCCAATCCGATATCTTCAGATTGCATCTGATGAAGAAAACGGACTTTCTGTGGTGCGACACGGATGTGTTGGCGCTTGCCCCGATGCCAAGGGCAGATCATGTCTTTGGGTATTTCAACCGTGATACCATCTGCAATGCCGTCATGCGGCTGCCATCCGACAGCCCCACGTTGAATGCGTATTCCGAATACTGCCAGGATCCCTATCCGATCCGCCCCTGGGTTGAAGGTGAAGAACGGGAAGAACTGGAACGCCAGAAACGCGCGGGTGAATTGCCGCATGCGTCAGATCAGGAACACAGCGTGTACGGCCCCGGTGTCATGACGTGGTTTCTGCGCCACCACGACGAACTGAAACATGCCAGCCCCATACCGGTCTTTTATCCTTTGCCGTTCAGACGGGCAGGACAAGCCAATGATATTCACGTCCGAGAATTCAGGGACGCGTATATCAAAGAGGAAACGCTTGCCGTACATCTGTGGGGGCGTCGGATGCGATGGTGGATTGCAAACGGGATCAAGCGGCATTCGTTTCTGGATCGACGTTTGCGGAACCTGGGTGTGCGACCCGGCGACGCGCCTTTGCCACGCCACGGCCGAGGGGGCCTGAAACCGGTGGAGTTTCCGGCAAACCTGCCCACGTTGCGCGCTACGACCGAAGAAATCCACGACGCCACCGGCGGCGTTGTTTCCGTTGCTCTGCTCTCTGACCGGGAAGACTATCTCAAGGCGGCGCAGGCTGATCTCGACGCGATTGCAACTGACAATCTGTACGGTGCCAACACCCCGCCACGCGTCGGTTTTTCGCGCGGTTGGGAACATTATGGCAGTGGCCCTGCACGGCTGAATGCGCTTGGCATGTCTCTGTACAATTATGCGGATAGCCATCGGTCTTTGCCTGACCTGCGCGCGCCAAAGACATTCGCCGAAAAACTGGTGGTCATGAAGCTGTTTGGCGAAGTCCCCGATGCGTTGACCTCTGACCGGTCCAAATACGTGGGCAACGCCTCGGAACTGCTTGCCTGCCCACAGCGCATGTGGGAGGCGCATATTCCGGCATTGCCCGAAACACTCGACCTCGGGCCAGGCCAGTATTGGTTGAAAGGAACGATGAGTCCTGGTCACAAGCTGGCCCTGTCGTTTCCGCTGGATGGCACGCAGCGCGACGATGCCAACCAGAAACTGGCCGCGTGGCACAAGACGAAAACGCCCGAAGGGTTCTGGACAGGCGAATGGTGGCGTGCCACGCAGAAGCCCCTCTATTACATCGAAGAAGACTTGTCCGCCGGGGATCGACAGGCCGGCACCTGGAAATTCTGGGTGATCGCCGGACGCGTGCAGCTGGTGCAGGTTGACCGTGACCGGGGGCGAGGCCGGATTCAAATGCTCCATGATCGCGACTACGATTACCTTGCAGATGAGTTGTATTCACCAACCAGCAACACCGTCGAACCCCGACCCGAGCGCTTTGAAGACATGATCCGGATCGCTGAAACCCTGGGGCAAGACCTTGAATGCGCCTGCATAGAGCTTCTCCCGGCCGGTGACAGGATTTGCTTGGGCGACATCATGTTGGCGCCGGTGTCGGGCAAGCACAAGATACGGTCGGATGCGCTGGATCTGCGTCTGGGTGCTGCGTGGACCGGAACTCGGCTGTTTCCCGGCTGAGGCTGGACGATCCCCTGATCTTTCATGCCGCCGGAACAGGCGGCAGGGCCTATTCGACTGCGATTTCCTGGCGCAGTTTTCCTGTTGTTTTGTCAAAGATCAGAATGCGATTGTCATCGGTTGCGACGGCATACCAGTTCGACCCGATGGTCAGGGCCTGCGCCCGGGCGCCGTCGGGCAGCTCGATCTGATCCGGCAAGGTGGGGGTGCGGTCCGATAGGCGGATGACAATCAGGGCGAATGTCACTAGAACCCCGCCAATCATCACCGCGGTCAACAGCATGACCATCCGCCGCAGCAATCGCAGTTGCGGAGTTTCCTGCGGTTCTTGAGGTTCGGAAGGGACAGTCATGGGCACCCGCCAGATTGAGTTTCACATCGCGGCCGATCCGCCGCCTCGCCTTGATAAGGCGCTTTCCCGGGATGTGCCAGACGGGGAAAACCTGTCGCGCACCCGGCTGGCGCGCCTGATCGAAGAAGGGGCGGTTCAGATCGACGGTGCCGAGACACGCGATCCCAAGGCCAAGGTGGTCGAAGGGGCGCGGGTCACGATTGTCGTGGCCGAGGCCGAAGACAGCCATATCGGCCCCGAGGACATCCCGCTCGAGGTCGTATTCGAGGATGCGGACGTAATCGTCGTCAACAAACCCGCAGGCATGGTCGTACACCCTGCGCCGGGATCACCCAGCGGTACTCTGGTGAATGCTTTGCTCCACCATTGCGGAGACGATCTGTCGGGCGTCGGCGGGGTGAAACGCCCCGGAATCGTGCATCGCATCGACAAGGAAACAAGTGGCCTTCTGGTGGTCGCGAAATCAGATGCGGCGCATCACGGTCTGGCCGCGCAGTTCGCGGCGCATAGCGTCGAACGGTATTACCGCGCGGTGTGTTACGGGGTGCCGGATGCCAACGATCCTCGTTTGCGCGGTGTCAAAGGGATCAGCTTTGAACCCGGCAACATCATGCGCGTGACAACGCAACTTGCGCGGCACAAGACCGACCGTCAGAGACAGGCGGTTCTGTTCCACGGTGGGCGCCATGCCGTGACACGTGCGCGTGTTGTCGAAACCTTTGGAACTCCGGCCGGTCTTGCCCTGATCGAATGTTGGCTTGAAACGGGCCGAACCCATCAGATTCGGGTTCATATGGCCCACGCGGGACACGGGCTGGTGGGCGACCCGGTTTATGGCGGCAAACGCAAGCTGTCCGCCAAGGCTTTTTCCGCCGCCGCCGCGGGTTCTGTAAGCGCTTTTCCCCGTCAGGCGCTTCATGCCGCCGTTTTGGGGTTCGAGCACCCTGTCACCGGTGAATCCCTACGGTTCGAGGCTGATTTGCCGCAAGATATGCAATGCCTTGTCGAACGTCTGCGCACACCGCTGTCATAATTAGCAAAGTCCTGTGAATAGGGGCTTTTTACCTTTCC
This sequence comes from Ruegeria sp. YTSC002, assembly GCF_059609845.1. Classification (NCBI taxonomy): domain Bacteria; kingdom Pseudomonadati; phylum Pseudomonadota; class Alphaproteobacteria; order Rhodobacterales; family Roseobacteraceae; genus Ruegeria; species Ruegeria sp. YTSC002. The sequence goes on along the minus strand of NZ_JBXWML010000004.1, from coordinate 225,506 downwards.
TTAACGCAAGATTAATTTCAGACTGTTAGCAGCACCTCTTGAATGGGAAGGGTTCCTTACCCATATCCTATGTTAAATACCTAAACATTTGTCGGAGGGACACAATAATGGCAAACTACGCAAATCTTCCCGCACCGACGCCCGAGGGCGGCCTGAATCGCTATATGCAGGAAATCCGCAAGTTTCCTCTGCTGGAGCCGGAAGAAGAATACATGCTGGCCAAGCGCTGGGTCGAAGAGCAGGACACTGAAGCCGCGCACAAGATGGTGACATCTCACCTGCGTCTGGCGGCCAAGATCGCCATGGGCTATCGCGGCTATGGTCTGCCGCAGGCCGAAGTGATTTCCGAGGCCAATGTGGGCCTGATGCAGGCGGTCAAACGGTTTGACCCTGAAAAAGGCTTTCGTCTGGCGACCTATGCCATGTGGTGGATACGTGCCTCGATTCAGGAATACATCCTGCGGTCCTGGTCTCTGGTGAAACTGGGCACGACCTCGGCGCAGAAGAAACTGTTCTTCAATCTGCGCAAGGCCAAGGCCCGTATCGGCGCATTGGAAGAGGGCGACCTGCGCCCGGAAAACGTCAAGCGGATCGCCACTGATCTGGGCGTGACCGAAGAGGAAGTGATCAGCATGAACCGCCGGATGTCCGGTGGCGATGCGTCCCTGAACGCCACGGTCGGGTCCGAAGGCGAAGGCACAATGCAATGGCAGGACTGGCTGGAGGATGAGGATGCCGATCAGGCCGGTGATTACGAAGCGCGCGATGAACTGGAAGCGCGACGGGAGCTGTTGGCGGCGGCTTTGGATGTGCTGAATGATCGGGAAAAGGATATCCTGACCCAGCGCCGTTTGATGGATCAGCCTGTCACGCTCGAGGAATTGAGCACACAGTATAACGTAAGCCGCGAGCGCATTCGCCAGATCGAAGTGCGCGCATTCGAGAAACTGCAAAAGAAAATGCGGGATCTGGCGCGGGAAAAAGGCATGCTGGGCACCGCCTGACAGACTGGCCCTCGGGCCGACCCTGTCGCGTTTACGCGAAGACAGAAAACGCTCTCTGAAGATCAGGGGGCGTTTTTTTGCAAATGTTGGCAGCCACTGACGCTGAGGCGCGAAAAAGTGGTTGAAGACCGGAAGCTGTGCTACGAGAAAGTACAGTTTTCTTCTTTGATATTGTGGCAGGTCAAGCCTTCGGGGACCCTTTGGATGCGCACAATCTGAAACAAGCCGAGTACGGAGGGCGCAATGCAGAAACCGGTTCAATTTGGTGTGTTGGGTGCCGCGAAATTTGCCCGTGAGTACATGGCCCCAGCGATACATGCCGCCAACGGGGCGCGTTTGGCCGGGCTGGCAACGTCCGATGCCGCAAAGGCCGAACCGTTCCAGTCTTTTTGCCCGGATTTACACGTGTATGACAGCTATGATGCGCTGTTGGCAGACACCGGAATCGACGCAATCTACATCCCGTTGCCCAACCATATGCATGCGGAATGGAGCCTTAAGGCTTTGAAGGCTGGCAAGCATGTTCTGTGCGAAAAGCCCATGACCATGAAGGCGGATGAATTCGACGCGTTGATTCAAAAGCGGGATGAAAGCGGCCTGCTGGCCGCCGAGGCATACATGATCGTCCATCACCCTCAATGGCAGCTTGCAAGGAAACTGATCGCTGATGGTGCCATCGGCAATTTGGTACATGTGACCGGTGCATTCAGTTTCGACAATCGCTCTGACACTCGGAACATTCGAAACCGTGCGGAAACGGGCGGCGGAGGATTGCGTGACATCGGGGTCTACGTGATCGGTGGAGCGCGCTTTGCAACCGGGCAAGAGCCTGTGTCAGTGCAGTCAGCGATCCGGTGGCAGGATGACATCGACATCTTTACCGAAATACGCGCGCAGTTCCCCGATTTCACTTATTCGAGCTATGTGTCCATACGGATGCATCCCCATCAGGAGATGGTGTTTCACGGCGAAGGTGGTTTGGTCCGTCTGACGACCCCGTTCAATGCACGTGTGTTCGGAGAGGCGCGGGTCGAGTTGCACCGGCCGGGGCTTGAAGTTCAGGTCACTCGCTTCCCTGGAGCAGACCATTACAAGTTGCAGGTCGAGGCCTTTTGTCGATCAATCAGGGATGGGGCGGAATATCCTTGTCCTTTGGAATTCTCACGCGGAACGCAAAAGGTGATTGATCGTGTATTCGAAGGTGCAGTTTCGCTGTAACTTGCGTTTCGGCCAACGGCTCAGCTATCCTGCATGTCACAATTTCAGGAGATGACAGATGGCCGGAGGTTGGGCACGCGACGGCGCTGTGAGCGAACAGATCGAAGCGTCGATCTCAGATGAACTGGCGCGGATGCAGGCGCAAAAGCGGCCCCAGGGCGAAAGCCTGACCCATTGTGCCGAATGCGAAGAACCCATACCGGAAAAGCGTCGCGTCGCGTTGCCGGGAGTAAAGCTGTGTCTGGATTGCCAGCAGGAACGGGACGGCGCGTTCAAGGCACGTGGCGGTGTCAATCGGCGGGGGTCGAAAGACAGTCAGTTGAAGTGATCTCAGGTACGGCTGCTATGAGCCCAAAGCGTCTAATGCTGCGATACGTATTAACTGGCATGAAGCGACATATAGCTATCGCCGTACCAGTCATTTTTCGGCTTGTGATATGACCAGAAAGCGGTTTGCCGCGTCCTGCGAAAACAGATCCCTCAGGCTGTCGGTGAAGTATTTCACGATGCGGCGTGGATTGTCTGGCAGGTATCCAAGAACAATTTTCAACGGGTCAGTGACCGGGTACAACGGCACCTCCAGGACGTTTTCGCCCGCGTAGGTCTCATGCGTTTTGGGGCGCATGTGCAACAGTGAACAGCCTACGCCCATGCCAACCAGACTTCGAACCATTTCGAGCGTCGTTGCAGTGCAAACCACATGCGGAGTGACCTCGGCGGCCTGGAACATACGGCTGTAGTAGTCGCTGATCACAGGCTGATCGAGGAGAATCATGGGCTCGCCATCCAGCTCGGAAAGGGAGACGCTGCTTCTGGATGCAAACGCGTGCTGTTTTGGGACGAGAAGGTAGCCGGGCACTTCTATCAGGGTCTCAAAGGCCACTTCCGGGGCCAAGCTTTCGGCAACACAAAGTATGACGTCGAAGTTACCGGACAGCAAACCGGCTTGGGCGGATTGGGTGTCACATTCGATGAACTTGATATCGACACGTGGATTGTCCGCCAAAAGATTTCGCGCGATGGCAGGTAAAAAAGCTGGGGCAACAGGCGCGTAGTATCCCACCCGCAATGTGCCGATCAATTGCGTACGCATCTCGGCGCCCTGGCTCATCAGTGCCTCGTATTCATCGAGCAGATGCCGGACACGGGCCATGATGATTTTCCCCGTGGATGTCGGCGCAATCCCCTTGGACCGGTGTCTGATGGTGAGCTGCATCCCAAAGGCCTCTTCCACCTGGTTGACCGCAGCCAGCACGGCGGATGGCACCACGTGCATCTTCTTGGACGCCTCTGTCAGGCTGCCGCTTTCAGTGGCCGCCATGAAATATCGAAGGGCTTTCAGACTAATATCCATACTCGCTCATAATTCACTATTTATGATCTTTGTATTTCAAATATTCAGTTTTTCAAAAGATATAATCCGGCTGATACTATCCAGAAATCTGAATTTCTGGAGGTGGCTCATGCAAAGCCATGCGCGGGTTGTCGTTGTTGGTGGTGGCATTGGTGGATTGTCGGCGCTTTATCACCTTGGTCTGGAAGGCTGGACCGACGCAGTCCTGCTGGAACGCAACGAGTTGACCAGCGGCACCACCTGGCATTCGGCGGCGCAATGCCCCAGTGTGGCGTTCAACCAGTTGTTGCTTTTGCTGCGGGACTACACCATCAAGCTTTACAAGGAACTGGCCGATGATCCGGCCTATCCGATAAACTATCATCATGCCACGGGTGGCATGCGACTTTTGACCAACCCCACTCACGTTGACGAAGTGCATCACATCATGTCGGTCGCCAAGGGTCTGGGGATCGAGTTTGATCTGCTTGATGCCGCCGAAGCAAAACGGCGTAATCCATTGCTGAACACCGAAGGTGTTCTGGCGGCGATGTGGGATGAACAGGACGGCGACATCGACCCGGCGCAGCTGTGTCAGGCCTTGGCCGCCCGGTCTCGCAAAATGGGTGCGAAAATTCACCGCAACACACCCGTTACTGCGCTGAAACAACTGCCCAATGACGAATGGCTGGTGACGACAGAAAGCGGCACGATCACCGCTGAGCATATCGTGATCGCGGCCGGCTATCGCGCCAACGAAGTCGGCGCGCTGATGGGCATCGAATACCCCGTCATTGCGATGGAGCACATGTATTTCGTGACCGAAGACATCCCTGAACTGGTCGAGCGCGACACCCGCGTGCCCATGGTGCGCTGCCCGCGTGACACGTTCTATATGCGGCAGGAAAAGAAGGGGCTTCTGGTCGGCATCTACGAACATGACTGCAAGACCTTCGGGATGAACGGGATCGACCCCGATTTCGTCAATGCGCTCTGCCCCGATGATCTGGACCGCTTGCTGCCCAAGATGGAACCGATCTTTGACCGTCTGCCCTGTTTGCAGGAGGCCGGCATCAAATCCGTAGTGAACGGGCCGATTGCCTATGCCTCGGATGCCGGGCCGCTGGTGGGCAAGCAACCTGGCCTGCGCAATTGCTGGTCGATGAACGGGTTGCGAGTGGGCATCGGCGAAGGCGGTGGCTACGGCAAGATGCTGGCGCAGATGATGGTGCATGGTGAAACCGAGTGGGACAGCTGGCAGCTTGATCCGCGCCGCATCACCAGTTTTGCCAATACCGAGTTCACCGCGCTGAAATCAATCGAGGATTACCAGCACGAGTTCCGCTGGCACCTGCCGCATGAACACCGCCCCGCCGGTCGCCCGGCCAAGGCATCTCCGCTTTACCCTGTGCTGAAAGCCAAAGGTGCGGAGTTCGGCGTCGTCAATGGCTGGGAGCGGACAGAGTTCTACAAACCTGACGCGGATTTCCAAACCACTCACGGATACGCATTCCAGAACTGGCACGATGTTGTGGGGGCCGAGATCGAGGCGCTACGTTCGAGTGTCGGGTTGGCCGAACTGTCAGGTTTCAACCATTACCGCATCAGCGGAACCGATGCGCTCGACTGGCTCAGCAGTCTAACCTGCTCCAAGGTGTCGACCCAAACCGGCAGGGCAAGCCTGTGTTATTTCCTGACACCGAAAGGCAATATCTCGAGCGAGGCGACAATTGTGCCACTTCCGGACGGGAGCATCTTCTATGGCTCCGCCGCGTCTGCCGAGTATCATGACATGGACTGGCTGACCGAGCACCTTCCCAAAGGGTCGGATATTCGCATCGAAAGTCGCACCAACACCCATACGTTGATGGTGATTGCAGGCCCCAGAACCCGAGACCTGCTGGCCTCTGTGTCGCCGCGCACCAAATGGGGGCAGTCTGACTTCCCCTGGCTGACGGCGCGGCGTGTTTTTATCGGCCATGTCGAGGCGCTGGCTATCGCCATCAGCTTTTCCGGAGAGCAGGCGTTTGAACTGCACATACCCAACACTCAGCTTTATGCCGCCTATGACATCCTGACCAAGGCGGGCGAAGCGTTTGGGCTGTCGCATTTTGGCATGTTCGCAATTGACTCGATGCGCCTGGAAAAAGGGTATGGCCACTGGAAAGCTGATTTCATCACCGAGTTCAATCCGATCGAGGCAGGGCTGCATCGCTACGTAGACATGAACAAGGATTTCCCAGGAAAATTAGGGCTTAAGGCGCAAATCGACGCAGGTACCCGCAAAAAACGTGTTGTTCTGGAAATCCACAGCGCCAAGGGAACAGCACGTCCCGGCGAAGGAGTGTTCGCTGATGGTAATCCAATCGGATCGATAACCTCTGCCGCATGGGGCTATCGCACCGGGAAGAACCTTGCCATCGCATACATCGATCCGACTCATGCCGAAACCGGCACGGAAGTTGAGGTTCTGCTTATTGGCGAAACCATTCTAGCCACAGTCTGTCCACCCTGCCTTTTTGATGCTGAAAACGCCGTGCCCAGAGGTATCTCATGATCTGTGGCGCTCCAGATCCAGAGTGTTTTTCTACAATGGGGTCTACCGCAATGTGCCTATGGAAGGCATTAATTCGAACACAGCGAACGGCATTAAAGTCCGCTTCGCCGACCGTCATCCTCCGAAAATTCTGCGCCATGGACGAATGACCGCAATGGCGTATCGCATTGCAGCATTCTGAAGTGGTGGCCAACGGCGGCGCAGGGCCGTCCGTGAAGACGGCCCAAGCCTTCAGATTTCTACCGCCTCTGCGATCGCCAATGCATCCTCCAAATCGACGCCAAGGTACCGGACGGTGCTGTCCATCTTGGTGTGACCAAGCAGAAGTTGTACCGCTCGCAGATTTCCTGTCTTTCGGTAGATTTGCGCAACCTTGGTCCGGCGCATCGAATGTGTTCCGTACGCACTCGGCTGCAGACCGATCGGTTCCACCCAATCCCGAACCAGGCGCGCGTATTGTCGTGTGGAAATGTGAAGCCGTTCGTGGAAACGCCCAGGCCAGAGGTACTCCGATCCGGTCATCAGCGGTTGTTCCATCCAGAACAGCAGCGACTTTCGCGTGCCCTCGGTGATCTCAAAACGGACAGGCTTCTGTGTTTTGCTCTGAATGATTGAGGCGCGTTCCTTAACCTGACCAGCGGCGTAGACATCCGCGACCTTCAGTTTGACCAGATCGCACCCGCGTAGTTTGCTGTCGATCGCCAGGTTAAACAGCGCCAGATCGCGATGGTACGCGGCAATTTCCAAGCGCACTCGGATCGCCCAGACATGTTTGGGCATAAGTGGGCGTTTCTGACCTATAATGCGTCCCTTGTTCCAAGCGGGGCAGCGGGCTCGAATGGCAGGTAAGTTTGGTATTTGCATGGTGGTTCTTCCAATCCACCACGCCCTTCCACAACGCCAACCCGACGTTGACAGGGCAACCTATCATGGATTGGTGCTGACGCAGAAATTGGCGGCTCCGAGCCCAGAGCAGACGTGGCAGAATATCGAATGTGTCGGTTTGAATCGAATGCCAACGGGATGACGCAGTACAATTTTTCGATGTTCAGCTTTGCGAACCGACCCACGCCAGAGGAATTGTGTATTGGAGAGGCTGCAAAAGTATTGGAACTTCGGCACAGCGGTTTCTAAACGGATATGCGGTGAGTACATTATCGAACTATTAAAAATGGGAGAGACACAATGAATAAACTCGCGACGTTGGCGGTTGGGTTATGCCTGGCAGCAACCAGCGCATTGTCAAACGACAGTGAACGCCCGAACATCCTCGTCATCATGGCGGATGACGTGGGATGGGCGAGCCTTGGATCTTATCATGGGGGCATCAAAAGCATTCAAACGCCCAATTTGGACCAGCTTGCAACCGAAGGCGTGCGACTAACTGATTACTATGCAGAGCCTAGCTGCACCGCTGGTCGTTCGGGTTTTATGACCGGTCAAATGCCAATTCGTACTGGGATGCACACAGTTGGGCTTCCGGGCGATCCAATTGGACTACACCCCGACGACCCGACACTTCCGATGTTTTTGAAAAAGCTGGGATACACGACGGGGCAGTTTGGCAAAAACCACCTTGGCGATTTGAACGAATTCCTACCCACCACCAAAGGGTTCGATGAGTATTGGGGGTGGCTCTATCATTTGAATGCAATGGAGTACACGTCGGACCCCGACTGGCCAAATGACCCTGAGTTCGAGAATCAGTTTGGTCCGCGCAACATCATTCATGCCTATGCAACCGATGTAGACGATGAAACAATCGACCCCCGTTTCGGGAAAGTCGGCAAGCAAAGGATCGTAGACGATGGTCCAGCTCCGCCAGAACGGCAAAAGACACTCGACGACGAAGTTACTGCGCACACTAAAGACTTTATTTCCCGCGCCGTCGAAGCAGAAACACCTTTTTTTGTTTGGATGGCCCCAGCCCGAGCCCATGTCTGGACTCACTTAAGCCCAAAATACGAAGCGATGTTGGGTGATGGTCGCGGATTGCAAGACGTAATCATGAAAGAACTGGACGACAATGTCGGCAAAGTTCTCGCTCATCTGGAGGACCTTGGCGTTTCTGAGAACACAATCGTAATGTTCACAGCTGACAATGGTCCAGAAACCATGACATGGCCTGATGGTGGCACTACGCCGTTCCATGGCGAAAAGGGCACAACTTGGGAAGGTGGTTTCAGGGTTCCCGCAATTATCCGCTGGCCGGCAAGAATTCCTGAGGGACAGGTCCTGAACGGGATATTCAGCGGTATGGACTGGATGCCTACCTTGGTCGCTGCCGCCGGTGGTCCTGCCGATATCAAGGAACAACTCTTGAAGGGTTACGAGGGTTTTAGGGTGCATGTGGATGGTTATAACCAACTACCCTACCTGACAGGTGAAGCGGAAAAGAGCAGCCGGCAGGAGCTAATTTACTATCAGGGCACCGACCTCCAAGCAGTGCGCTACAACGACTGGAAAGCTCACTTCGTAGTCCAAAACCATGGTTGGTCTGGTCCAAAAGAAGAACTCGTTGCACCGCTGTTGTACAACCTCCGTCGGGACCCGTACGAAAAGGCGGCGGATGAAAGTGGCATGTACGTCCGCTGGATGGGCAACAAGATGTGGGCCTTTGGTCCTGCCGCTCGAATTGTTCAAGCACATCTTGCGACTTTTGAAGAGTTCCCACCGCGAGGAAGGCCGATTGCAAATCAGAGCCACGTCGAAGAGCAGACGGCTACTGAGGGCGGAATTTCGCAGTAATAGTACCGTTGCGGGATGGTTCACTATCAATGGAAGCGAGCAAACAGCCACGTTCCTGTTTGCTCGTTTTGGAGATTCATGCCTCCTTTGCGCGTAAAGCAATGCGAATGGATCAAGCCTCAAGCCAACAGTTTTGCCAAAATTATGAGTGACTGTTTTGTCCGCGATCTGTGAGTTCGAGCAGTGCCAAATTTTGCACATGCGGCGAATGACCGTAATGCGGGCTGCGACCGCAGAATGCCAGCTGGGTGTCGAATGTCTCTTATCGGCCGTAGAAGTAGGTTAGCTACGCAAGCTCGCTGGCCATCAATTTCAGATGGCGCATGTCTGTTCCACAGCACCCTCCGAATACTTTAACCGAAGGATTGCTCCGAGCAATCTTGGCAATCTGCTTACCAAGTTCAACGGGATCGCCTTCGTCCAGTTCATCTGCTTCGTCAAGTTCCGCATGAGAGCAAGTTGAAGCGTTCGCCACAATACCTCTCAGCCTCGGGTGGTTGCCAAGCGCTCCGGCGAAATGGGTCGGATGAGCGCAATTGACCATAAAAAACATTGCCGCCGTGTCCGATTCCCCATCGATCTGGTCAATTGCATCCACAAGTTTGGTTCCGTCCGCCAAGCACCCATCTGTCTCAACAACCAGAGACATGATGATCGGCAGACCAGCATCTCGGGCGGCGAGGATGCATCCTGTTGCCTCACTTGGACGGTTGAATGTATAAGCGGTAACCAGGTCGACAGTTGTGCCTTTCAGGCTGTGCATTTGAGCGGCATGGTATTGCCGTGCATCTTCGACGGATATCGGCGGGATGTCGGCGTAAGGATCAAAGCGTGGGCCTATACAGGCCGACAACAAAACATCTTCGCGAGCGGCGGCCCGGCGCACGTCTTCCACTAGACTGACCGCATCTTTGTTCACCTCTACAAGCCGTTCTGCATCGTACCCCAAAGGTGCCGCCCGGTCGGCATTCGCCATCCAAGTGGGCGCATCAAGAATACATCCGACATTCATTTCGCTGGCGAGATCGACAAGAGCCTGCATCTGACCGGCAAGTATCGCTCTAGTGTCAGGCTGTTCGAGCAAAGGAAACGAGGCAAATCCGGGTAGCTCAAGTCCATGATTGAATACCAGGTCGGTGCCAGTACCGGCATAAACCAGAAAGGTCTTGTCACCTTCGTTTAGGAGCTGTCGTGCCATTCTAATCTACACCCTTTTCCCTTTCTATTCACAAGAAACCTACATTTTCTCGGGTCTCCTGTGAACCTTTGGGCAGTGGAGTATTTTCTGTACGCATGCCCTAATCTGTCCGAGCAGCTCGCAAACACAGCGAATGTCTGGAAAGCGGGCTGCAGTTGCTGCAATCTAGGGGCATGTCGAGTGGCCGGTATGGGCCGTTCTTGTCGCCAACTGACGCCAAGATTGAGCAAATGCCGCGCCGCATCAGAGGTCCACAAAGAGCCCGAAACCACCGATGCTGCAAGATGCATAACTGGCAACCAAGCACGGAAAGCCGACATCGTCGATGACAAGCTCAAATCGCGCCGGCGACCAGCGGTGCTCTCAGCTTCACTATCATTGGACCTAAACCGACCGAGTAATTCCCCCATCAATCCGGGTGTTCTGACCGGAAATGTAGGCTCCGCCATCCGAAGCCAGAAAGGCCACGACACTTGCGATTTCAGCAAGCGAGTTGCCGTAGCGGCCCATCGGGATCATTTAGCGGAATTCTTCCTTTTTCTGGCAGCCTGTCTAAGAATCCTGGCAGCACGTTGTTCATGCGGATGTTTTTGGCTGCGTGTTTGTCGACAATGAGTTTTGTGAAGGCAGCAAGCCCGGCGCGCATCACGCCTGAGGTTGGAAACACCGGGTTCGGCTCAAACGCGGCAAAGGTCGAAATATTGATGATCGCCCCGCCACCCTGTTTTTGCATGATCAAAATGACGAGACGCGAGGGGCGCAAGGCGTTCAGGAAGTAGACCTCCATGCCCTCGTGCCAGTCCTCATCGTGAGCTCGAGGACCGGTGCGCGCGGTCCGTGACCGGCGGAGATTATCAAAACATCAATACGGCCCCAGTGGTACATGGCCGCATCGACCAGCTTTTGCAGGTCTGCTTCGGACTTGTTGGTGCCCGTGACGCCAGCACCGCCAAGTTCTTTGGCAAGCGCTTCGCCTTTTCCGGAAGCCAACAGAATTCCGACCTTAGAGTCATCTGCGGCCAAGGCCCGCGCTATCTGCGCCGATGCCGGATCCGCCCGCTGTGATCAATGCAACGGTATCTACGGCCCTAGTCCTTTCCGGTGTCGTTTTCGTCGAGGTTGAGATGCGCCATCCCGCTGTTGCCAAGCGGCACAGCCGCGAATGGGCCGCCATGGTGCGTGTTGGCGGGATCGTGCGGGTCGAGCGGGCCATCTGCGGCATAGATTTCTTCGGCGAATTGTTCGGCGTTGTCCTTGGGTCGGTAGCCCAAATGCTGCGCCTTGGAATTGTCGACCGGCGCGCGGTCGTTGTTCGAGACGCCATAGACCACGCTGAAGCCGGTAATGGGCGTGGTGATCGCGCGTTCCACCAGGTGGATCAGGTCGTCATAGCTGAGCCAGGTTCCCACGGCGCGCGAATTGGTCGGCTGCGCGCAAGACAGGATGCGCATGCAGACCGCTTCCAACCCGCGTTTGTCCCAGTAGAGCGAGGCGAGGTCTTCAGCAAAACACTTGGCAAGCCCGTAGAAGGTGTCGGGCTTGTGTGGGGCGTCAATGCCAATGAAATCCGTCTTCTTGTGCATGCCAACCGCGTGGATGGACGACGCATAGACAACCCGGCGCAGCTTGTTGCGATAGGCGGCCTCCCACACGGTATATGCGCCGTAGAAGTTCGGCCCCCAAAGCACATCCATGGGGGCTTCGTCGCCAATTGCACCGAAATGCACCACCATGTCCGCGCCCTCCAGAAGGGCGACCATGGCGTCCAGATCGGTGATGTCGGCTTTCACATAGGTCTCGTTGGGCGCGAGGTTCGAGACACTGTCGGCAATGTCCGACGAGACGAATTCATCGCAAAGTTTGGACAGCGGCTCGCGCAGGTACGAGCCAAGGCGGCCAGCCGCGCCGGTGAGTACAATCTTTTTCATGGGTTAAGTCCTTTCAGGTCGCCAACAGCGCGGGCGATGCGATCCATCGCGGTGCTCAACACCTCTTCCGAGGCGGCTGTTGAAATGCGGAAAAACGGTGAAAGATCATAAGCGCTGCCCGGAACGGCGGCAACGCCCGCGGCCTTCAGTAGATAGGCCGTGACATCCGTATCGGTTGCGAGCGTCTCGCCCTGAGGCGTCTTTGCCCCTATCAGACCCGCGCAGCCGATCAGGGCGTAAAACGCGCCGCCCGGCGGATCAAGCGTCAACCCCTGGATTGTTGCCACACGCGCGACCACCATATCACGGCGGGCTTCGAAAGCCCGACAGAATTTGCGGACGTCATCCTGCGGCCCGTTCAAGGCCGCCGCCGCCGCCGCCTGGGCGATGGAACACGCGCCTGACGAGATCTGGCTTTGCACCTTGGTCATCGCCGCGATCAGATCCTTATGCCCTGCGCCATAGCCAATGCGCCATCCGGTCATGGCATAAGCTTTGGACACGCCATTGACCGTCAAGGTGCGGTCTTTCAAGCCCGGGCAAAGCGCCGCAAACGATCGGAACACGCGCCCGTCAAACAGGATGTGTTCATAGATCTCGTCCGACAGCACCAGCACGCGGTCATGATCGGCCAGCACGTCGCCAAGTGCCGCAATCTGGGCATCTGAATAGACCGCGCCAGACGGGTTCGACGGCTGGTTCAAGAGGAGCCACCGGGTCCTGGGCGTGATGGCGTCGCGCAATTGCTCTGGCGTCAGCAGAAAGCCAGCTTTAGCCGGGCATTCCAAAGGCACCGGCACACCGCCGAGGATGAGCACGATGTCCTTGTACTGACCGAAATAGGGAGCGCAGAGCAACACCTCGTCACCCGGCTCCAGCGTGGCCATGAAGGCGTTGAACAGTACCTGCTTGGCTCCGTTCGACACGATCACTTCGTCGAGCGCATAGTCCAGGTCGTTCTCGCGTTTGAATTTGTCCACGACGGCCCGCCGCATCGCGAGCGTGCCATTCGTGGGCGGATACTTCGTCTCGCCCCTGAGAGCGGCTTGATGTGCCGCCTCTTTGATATGGTCGGGCGTGTCGAAATCCGGCTCTCCAAGACCAAGATCAATGACATCTTCACCACGCGCCTTGGCCTCTTTCGCAGCCTGGCTGACCCAGGCCGAGGCGGACGGCTTGACCGGTTTCAGACGCGATGCCGCGAAACTCATTGCAACCCGCCTTTTGTTTGCGCCAGTGCCGCATCTGCGGCCCCCGCCAATAGCCCCGTGTCTGTCGCAATGGCCACGAAGGTGAAGCCTTCGTTCAAAAGGTCAGCCGCAAAAGCGGGGTCCGTGACCAAGGTGCCGACCGGCATGCCTTTGGCAATCAGCTTTTGCGCAGCCGGTTTGATCAATGCCCAAACATCCGGGTCCATCGGTTTGCCCAGTTTGCCAATATCGGCCGCAATATCTGCGGGTCCAAAGAAGATGCCGCTGACACCATCGACCGCGCCGATGGCTTCGGCCTGCTCGACGGCTGCGCGGGTTTCCAGTTGCAACAGAACAGCGGTTTCTTCCTCAACCCGCGCCACATAATCAGGGATGCGCCCAAAGGCTGTTGCCCGGGTTGCCCCTGAGACACCGCGAATGCCGCGAGGCGGGTAGCGTGTTGCGGCCACCGCTTGTTCGGCCTCTTCCACCGATTGGATCATCGGAAACAACAGGCCCGGCGCACCCAGATCCAACAGCCGCTTGACGGCGACTGCGTCGTTCCATTCCACACGCACAAGGGCCGTGGTCGGGGACGCCGCAAAGGCCTGAAGCTGACCCAGCACGCTGAAATAGTCGTTGGCGCTGTGTTCCATGTCGATCAGCGCCCAGTCGTATCCGGCGGTCGAGACCACCTCTGCGGCGAAGTTGCTGCACAGGCTGATCCAAAGGCCAACCTGTTTCTCTCCGGCTGCAATGGCGCGGGTGAATGGATTGGCGGGAAGCTTCATCAGATAATGGCTTTCTCGATGATCGGCCTGTTTGCCGGGATCCGCTCGTAGTTGAACGGCGACAGATCAAGTGTGCGGTATTCGCCATAGGTCAGCAATTCGGCCGTCCCGCGCCCCATCGCAGGCGACTGCTGAAGCCCGTGGCCGGAGAAGCCATTGAGGAAGATGAAGTTCGAAAGCTCGGTGTGCGGCCCCATTATCGCGTTGTGATCAAAGGTGTTCATGGCATAGTGTCCGGCCCATTCGGCTTGCACTTTGATGGCTTCGAACTGCGGGATACGGGTCGCGAGGATGGGCCAGACGTGGTTTTCCCAGAGGGAATGGTCCATCGCATAGTCGTCATAGCCCACAGCCGGGTCATGGTCGGAATGGCCGCCGCACTGATATGTTCCGCCGCCGTTTTCGCGGACATGCACACCTGAGGGGTCGATGGTCAGCGGCAGGTCCCGATCAAGCGGCTGCTCGGCCTTGAAGATCCAGGAATAGCGTTTGCGCGGCTCGACTGGCACGTCGATGCCCGCCATCCGGGCGGTGCGCGCGGCACGCGGACCCGAGGCATTGACGACCTGACCGCAGGCGACCACCTCGCCCGAGGCAAGCGTGACGCTTTCGACCCGGGTTCCGGCGGCGTTGCGGGTGATCGCCACAACCTCGTTCTGGATCCATTCGACGCCCCGCTCGCGGCTTTGGCGGCGCCACCAGTCATTGACGGCGCCCCCGTCCCAATAGCCTTCGTCCACCAGGTTGATAGACCCCAGCACGATGTCATCAACATTGTAAAAGGGATAAGCGGCCTTGATCTCTTCGGGCGTCATAAGCTGGGTGGCAGCACCGGCAGCCAGCTGCACTTGCTGACTTTCACGCAGCACATCGGCAAAGGCGTCGTTGTCGGCAAGATACATGTAGCCGAAAGAGCGGATGCCAAGTTCCGGTACGCGTTCATCGCCGCCCATATAGCTGCGGATGTTTTTGACGAAGTCGGCGGCAAACTGGCTGATACGGACGTTCAACTCGGCTGAGAATTGTTGTCGCATGCAGGAGTTCGTGTGCGTGGTCGAGCAGTTCTCATAGGTCATGTCCCGTTCGACAACGAGGACCGAGCCATCGAAATCCTTGTTGTCCGACAGGAACCAAGCGGTCGAGGCCCCCATGATGGCGCCTCCGATGATGATCACGTCATAGCTTTGCTTTGATGGGCTTTGATTGCTCATATCTGTTCCCCCCTGGCGACGGCAGATTGCACCGCCGCGATGTCCTCAGCGGACAAGCCATAGTCCGTCCGAGCCGTTTCTTCAGAAATATATCCCCGCGCCAGATCGCGTTTGACAAGCTCTTTCGGGCGTTCGGCCGGATCGCCGTAGCCAGCGCCTCCCGGAAAGGCCATCACCACCTTACGCCCGTGTGGGACGAACTGCTTGCCCTTGACCCGCATGGCCGAGCCATCGTCCAGAGCGATGGTCGTTGGTGCACCGTTCTGGCCTCCTCGGCGGCCCCGAGCGGGGTGCTGGCTGCGGTCGAACATGGCTTGGATGTCAAACTCGTGGCCTTCCTGCGCGCCGACTTCCATGTATTGCCCCAAACCGCCGCGCGTTCTGCCCGCGCCGCCGCTGTCGGGGCGCAATTCCTTGCGCCAGATGATGACGGGACCTGCGTGTTCCGTGGCCTCGATGGGCATCGTCATCACGCCCGAAGGGAAGGCTGTCGCGTTCATGCCGTCGTGTTCGGGCCGTGCACCAGAGCCGCCCGAGTTGAAGGTCAGCACTTCAGACCGGCGCGCATCAGGCGGGGCAGGCGCGTCGGTGCGCGGGCGCAAGGAGACCTGGAAATTGCACAGACATCCGGCGCCTTCGGCGGGCACCAGGCCCGGCACGATCTTGTCAAAGGCGTCATAGACCGCGTCTGGCACGAAATGCCCCACGATATGGCGCAGGGCGACTGGCGCGGGGTGCAGCGCGTTGACGATGGAGTTTTCCGGCGCCGTGACCTCGAACGGCGCAAGTGAGGCGGCGTTGTTGGGGATTTCCGGCGCAATCGCCACCTTCAGCGCATAGCAGGCATAGGCCTTGGTATAGACCAGCGGGCAGTTGATGCCCTTCTTGTCCAGGCCGGAGGTGCCGGTGAAGTCGGTCACGATCCGGTCGCCTTCGACGCTGACCTTGACCTTGAGTGTGATCGGCACGTCGAAGCCGTCCATCGTCATCTCACCTGTCGCGGATGTCTGCGGCAGGGCGGCAATGGCTTCAATCGTGGCCCGGCGCGAGTTGTCGAGGATGAATTCGGCGATACCGTCCAGATGGTCGAGACCAAACTCCTCCATCATGTCGACCAGGCGGCGGTGGCCGATCTCGTTGCAAGTGGCGAGCGCGTAGATGTCACCGATCAACTGGTCCGGTTCACGAACGTTGCCCCGGATGATCCGCACCAACGTCTCATCCACCTCGCCCTTTTCAGCAAACTTCATGATCGGGATGTAGAGACCTTCCTCGTAAACGCTCTGTGCGTCCGCGCCAAAGCCGCGCCCGCCGATATCGACGATATGCGCCGTGCAGGCAAAGAACCCGACCAGGGTGCCGTTATGGAAAGAGGGCGTAACCATCGTGATGTCGTGCAGGTGCCCTGTGCCCTCCCACGGGTCATTGGTGATGTAGACATCACCCTCGAACATGTTTTGTCGCCCGATCCGACGGATGAAATGCGCGACGGCATCGGCCATAGCGTTCACGTGCCCCGGCGTGCCGGTCACCGCCTGTGCCAGCATGTTGCCATGCGTGTCATAGACGCCTGCCGACAGGTCCCCGGCCTCGCGGACCGAAGTCGAAAAGGCCGTTCGCACCAGTGCCTGAGCCTGTTCTTCCACGACCGAAATCAGGCGGTTCCACATGACCTGATAGGCGACTTTCGAGTGTTCTTGGGTCATTGGTGGGCTCCCTTGGCACCTTCTGATGCGCTCGGTTTGCGAGCGACGACGTCGATGCAGCCGTCAGGCTGCCGGATCGCATCCCGACTGGCGGGCACGATGATGGTCGTCTCAGCTTCGGTTACGGCGGCTGGTCCATGTGCGCGCTGGCTTGCCTCCATGCGGCGTCTGTCGATGACATGGGCCTCAAGGTATTTGCCCGCCGCCGCATCAAAAAGCTGCCGCGTGCCGTTCAGGGCAACAGGCGCGTTGCCGTCTGTCGTTTCAATGCGCGCGACGTCCTCGGGCGGCGTCGTGGCGTTCACCGACCAGACGGTGATCTCGATATCCATGCCTGCGACGGGGCGGCCAAAGAGCTTTGTGTAATCCTCCTCGAACCGCGCTTGAAAGGTCGCGGCGTCGGGGTTCATCGCCTGTTCTTCGGTCAAGGCGATCGGGATTTCCCAACCCTGACCGGTGTAGCGCATGTAGACCTTGAACTCGGACAGGATCGGGCTGACTTCATCGCAGGTGCGCACAAAGCCTGTCGCCTCGGCCTTGAGATCGGTCAGCAAGCCCTTGATCTTGTCCGCATCGAAATCGCTCAGCTTCATATAGACCGACCGATTGGCCTCAAAGCTGAACGGCGCGCGCAGGAAGCCGATGGCCGAGCCGACGCCGGCACCGGGCGGCACAAGCAACCGCTCAACCCCAAGCTTTTCGCAAAGTCGCCCGGCATGCAGCGGGGCCGCGCCGCCAAAGGCGATCATGGTGTATTCGCTCAGGTCTTCGCCATTTTCGACAGCGTGAACGCGGGCGGCATTGGCCATGTTTTCGTCAACCACCTCTGCCACGCCAAAGGCCGCCTCGACCGCGTCCATATCCAGCCTGTCGCCCACATGTGCGCGCAACGCCTGTTCCGATTTATCGGGATGAAGGGCGATCGAACCACCGGCAAAATTGTCTGGGTCCAATTTGCCCAGGACAAGATCGGCATCCGTGACAGCTGGTCGTTCACCCCCGCGCCCATAACAGGCGGGCCCGGGCTCGGACCCGGCGCTTTCAGGGCCGACGCGGATCTGCCGCATCCCGTCCACATGGGCAAGGCTTCCGCCGCCCGCACCAATTTCGACCATATCAATCACCGGGATCGAGATCGGCATGCCAGAGCCCTTTTTGAACCGGTAGGTCCGCGCGACCTCAAAAACGCGACTGGTCTTGGGTGTCTGGTTCTTGATCAGGCAGATCTTGGCTGTGGTCCCGCCCATGTCGAAGGAGAGAACCTTGTCCAGACCATAGCGGGCCGCGATATGGGCCGCGAATACCGCGCCACCCGCCGGACCGCTTTCGACAAGCCGGACAGGGAAATCCGCGGCATTCTGGATCGAGATGATCCCGCCACCCGAATGCATCAGGAAGATGCGACAGGCGACACCTTCGTCGCGCAGGCGGTCCTCCAACCGTCCAAGGTAGGAGGCCATCAGCGGTTTGATATAGGCGTTGGCCACGACCGTGTTGAACCGTTCGTATTCGCGCATCTGCGGCGATACCTCGGACGAGATCGACACCGAAACACTCGGCAGCTTTTCGACCAGAACATCACGTACCAACTGCTCATGTTTGGGGTTGAGGTAAGAGTGGATCAAACCAACCGCGACGCTTTCGAAGCCCGCTTCTGCAATGCGGTCCACAACGGCTTCGACATCCGCACGTTCAAGCTCTACCAGGATTTCTCCCTTGGCATTCACGCGTCCGGGGACGGTGAATCGCATGTGGCGCGACAACAGCGGATCAGGAAGATTGAGGTTCAGATCATACTGCTCAAACCGGCTTTCGGTCCGCATCTCGATCACATCGCGGAAGCCTTCCGTCGTTATCAACGCCGTTTTGGCCCCACGTCGCTCAATCAGCGCGTTGGTGGCCAGTGTGGTCCCATGGATGATCTGTTCGATTTCGCTGGGGTCAATGCCCGCCTTGGTGCAGACTTGGTGCATTCCGTCGATGATCGCGTTTTCGGGGGCCGCGTAGGTCGTCAGGACTTTCACCGAATACTGTTCGCCCGCCTTTTCCAGAACGACATCTGTGAATGTGCCGCCAATATCGACGCCCATTCGAATGGATTCGGCCTTCATCTGTCTCTCCACATGCACACAAGGTCAGCATGTCCACATGGCACCATGGCAGATCAGAAATCAAATCAATTGATTTTCTTCACCCTATAGTTTTTTTTTATCTTCTGCTGCGCTCGGCCGAAGAGCCGCCGCAATGTCACTCGCCCTTTCGACAAACCGTGGCGCCCGGTCCGCGTTGAAGCGCGCGAAAAAGATCAAAGGCGGCGCAGTCCAATCCGAAATGAGCGAATTCAACCGGCCTGCGTCCAACTCCCCTTGCACAAGCGACCTGGGAAGAAGCGCCACACCCATCCCCTCGCTGACCATCGGCAGACACGCAGACAGCGCGCTGGAATGGACGATCTTGCCAGCATCGTACCCACGCTCCTTCGCCAATTCATGCAAGGCATTCCCCGCTGCCGTGTGACGCGCATGGGTCAATACAGCGCGGTCAAAGAAACGCCCGACCGAGGCTCCGCCCGCAAGGCCATCGGCAACTTCTTCATTCGCCACCCAGACATATGTTTCGCTGGAAAGCATTCTTTCGCCTGACGTCCGCGACGTAAACGGGGCATTCTGCAGGGCAAGGTCAAGCTGCCCTTCTCGAAGGCGTTCTTCGATTTGGCGAGACAAGTCGACCTGAAGTTCAACCCGAAGGTTAGGATATTCCCGCCGCAGCTGGCGGAGGAAGGGTTGGAGCCAAGTACAGGCGACCAGTTCTGTCACACCAAGCCGCAAACGTTCTTCGATAAGCTCCTGTCGACCGGCCGCTTCCAGCAACGCCTCTCCCGCCCGAAGCACGTCCCGCGTCCGCTCAAGAAGCTCTTTGCCTTTGGTGGTCAGACGTACGGAACCGGCGTCGCGATAAAGAAGCGTGACATCCAAGGCAGCTTCCAATGCAGAGATCCGCGACGAGATGTTGGGTTGAGTTGTGCCAAGGGCAGCGGCTGCCGCTCTAAAGGTTCCCATGTCCACAACAAATGAAAAGGCTTCGAGCTGCTTAAGTGTGATCCGGCTTTTTATCATCTTCAATCTCATGATCAGTTTTCGTGATCATGCACGGCACCGACTTTTCAGCAACTTCAATCGTGAAGACACCACTTTTCGAACACACGACTTCGTCCGCACGGCGTGCTGAGCAGACGTTTGTTTTTGCTGAAGGCAAGGCCCGCTCCGTCCCGCGTAGCGGGCACTCAAGAGCTCCTTGGGTGCGACATCGCCGAGAACGGAGGGTTTCCGCACGGCAGATGTCGCCACCCTCTGTTAAGGGCGTCTCAGCCCTCCATCGCCTCCAACTCGTCAATGAAGCCCGAGATCATCGACAGGCCCTTGTCCCAGAATTTCGGGTCGCTGGCATCCAGCCCGAACGGGGCCAACAGTTCCTTGTGGTGCTTTGATCCACCTGCGCGCAACATTTCGAAATACTTGTCCTCGAACCCCTCGGCGCCGCTTTCATAGACCGAATAGAGCGCGTTCACCAACCCATCGCCGAAGGCATAGGCATAGACGTAGAAGGGCGAGTGAACAAAGTGCGGGATATAGGCCCAGAAGGTCTCGTACCCGTCCATGAATTCGAATGCGGGGCCAAGGCTTTCGGCCTGAACGCTCATCCACAGGGCGTTGATGTCGTCCGGGGTCAGTTCCCCCTCGCGACGGGCGGCATGCAGCTTGCATTCAAAGTCGTAGAAGGCGATCTGGCGGACCACCGTGTTGATCATGTCCTCGACCTTGCCCGCCAGCAGCACCTTGCGCTGTTCGGGGGTTTCCGCCTTGTCCAGCATCTTGCGGAACGTCAGCATTTCACCAAAAACCGAGGCCGTTTCGGCCAGGGTCAGCGGCGTTGAAGACAGCATCTCACCCTGATCGGCGGCTAGAACCTGGTGAACACCGTGGCCCAGCTCATGCGCCAGAGTCATGACGTCGCGCGGTTTGCCCAGGTAGTTGAGCATCACATAGGGGTGCACGTCGGTCACGGTGGGATGCGCGAAGGCGCCCGGGGCTTTGCCGGGTTTCACCGCAGCGTCGATCCAGCCTTTCGAGAAGAACGGGGCCGCGATGTCGCCCATGCGGGGATCAAAGGCGTTATAGGCATCCATTACCGTCTTTTCGGCTTCGTCCCAATTGACAATGCGCGTATCTTCCATGGGCAGCGGTGCATTGCGGTCCCAGACCTGCATGACGTCCAGACCCAGCCATTTGCGCTTCAGCTCATAATAACGATGGCTCAGTTTGGGATAGGCGGCCACGACCGCCTCGCGCAGGGCTTCGACCACTTCGGGCTCGACATCGTTCGACAAGTGACGTCCTGTTTGCGCGGTCGGCATCTTGCGCCAGCGATCGACGATTTCTTTCTCTTTGGCCTGCGTGTTGTGGACTCGGGCAAATGTTTTGATGTTCTCCTGAAACACGCGGGCCAGTTCGCGCGCCGCAGCCTCGCGTTTGGAGCGGTCCTGTTCGGTCAGCAGGTTCAGGGTGCCTTCGATGTTCAGTTCATTACCGTCCACATTGAACGTCAGACCGGCGATGGTTTCGTCGAACAGACGCTCCCACGCGTCGCCGACAACGCCCAGATCGTGCAGGAATTTCTCAAGCTCATCAGACAGCTGATAGGGCTTCATCGCGCGGATGCGGCGGAACACGGGTTCGTATCGTTCAAGATCCGGGTTGGCAGCAAAATGCGCCCCAAGCACATCATCTTCAATCCGGTTGATCTCGAGCGTGAAAAACACCAGAGGCGTTGTGAAAACGGTGATCTTTTCCTGCATGTCCGACAGGAACTTGGCCCGCTCTGCGTCAGTGGTCAGCTGATAATAGCGCAAACCGGCAAAGGACATGATCCGGCCTGCGATGGAGTTGATCTTTTCATTGCGCTGAACGCAGGTCAAAAGGGCCGCGGCGTCCAGTTCTGCCAGCTTGCCTTCATAGTCAGCAGCGAAAGCCGCACATTCGCCCTCCAGCCAGTCCAGGTCGCGCGCCAGTTCGGGCGCCTCTTCGGATGCGTAGAGATCCGTAAGATCCCATTCGGGCAGATTGCCCAGATTGTCGGCACCGCCCATTGCGTTTGCGTCACGGACGGGAAAGGGAAGGTCGCGCATGGATCACCTTTTGTAGACTGCTTTTGCAAACATCTAGGGCTGGCGCGCCCGGATCACAAGCGGCCAGTCCCGAAGGTGAAAAGGTTTACGAGGAAACCAGCCTGGACGCCCCATTTGATTGGTTGGCCAGGAAATGCTTGGCAAGCTGGTCCAGAACCGGCCCCCGAACGTCGGGTGCTTCCATCAGTACCTCGTGTTCTCCGTCGGGGATTTCGATCAATGTGCCGTTCGGCCAATTGGCCATACGTGCCCGTATGGCCTTGCGATCGACGATTTGTTCGTGGCTGCCCAGAAAAGTCAGACAGGGTGTCTTCGGCGCGGGCTGTTCCATCAACCATTCACATTCGTCCAGCGACTCGCGCAGCCAGCGGTTTGAGGGGGCACCAAGTGCCAGTTCGGGATGCGCATTCAGCTGATCTTGCATCATCCGGTACATGTCGGGGTCGCGGGTCAGCATATTCCCGTCGAAAGGTTGCGACAGGACATAGCTTTCAAGCGTTGTGGTCGGGGGGGTGCGTTCGCCAAGGCCAAGCGCCGTGCCCCAATAGGCCGTAACGCGGCTCAGAGGTTTCATCACCGGAGTGAAGAAAATTCCCCACATCGGGCCCGTGAACGCGCAAGCGGCAAAGCACCCTTTTTCGATGACGGCACGCAACCCGATGGCGCCGCCCATCGAATGCCCCACGACGTACCACGGTTTCGGCAAATCCAAAGCGTCTGCAAGGTCCAGGGTTGCCTGAACATCGTGCTGGTAATCGGTGAAATGATCGACATGGCCGATGCGTGGGTTTTCCAGAAGCCGATCCGCAAGACCCTGACCATGCCAGTCGACGGCCAGCACCGCGAAGCCACGATTCACGAATTCTTGGGCGGTATTGCCATACTTTTCGATGTATTCGGTGCGTCCGGGAAACACCATGACGGTGCCATGGGCGCGACCAACCGGACGCCAGTGACCCACGCGAATGCGTTTTTGGTCAGACGTCATCAACCAATGGGCCTGTCCACCGGCAGGTCCGCCGGCCACGTCTTCAAAAAAGGGGGCCGGCGACAACTCCATCAGGCCAGCACCGAGGCAAGCTTCATGGCAACACCCATGTCGCCATCAATGCTCAGCTTTCCGGACATGAACGCGCCGGTCGGATTCAGTTCACCGCTGAGGATCTGTTCGAACGTTTCTACGTCAGCGCTCATGGTGACATTGGCCTCTTCATCGCTGACCCGCGCACCGTTTTCGTCCAGAACGATCGAACCCAGATCGGTGATGGCAAACTTGGCCGTGTCATCAAACGCGCCGCCATCCAGTTTTTCGTTCAGCGCGGCAGCTGCCTTTTCAAGAGTCTCGCTCATGCTTTTCCTCATATTGTTAGTGCGCCGTGAATGGACATCCCCGGTCGCAACGCTACACTGACTATTGTTATGAGCATTGCAATTCACAATCTCAAAGGTACCGTTGCGGCACTTTTTGTCCTAGTCACGTTTTCCACCAGTTGTTTCGCGCAACAGGCGGATTCACGGGACGAGGATGAACTGCTGCAAAAGCTGGCGCAGTCGACTCCCGACCAGGCAATTGCACTGGATCGGCAGTTGCAGGCGTTGTGGTCGCAATCCGGCTCGCCGTCGGCTGATCTGTTGCTGGAGCGGGGACGCGAGGCCTTGGACGAGGGCGATGTCGACGCTGCTCTGGATCACCTGACGGCGCTGACGGATCACGCGCCTGATTTTGCCGAAGGCTGGCATCTGCGCGCATCTGCCTTTTTCGGGGTCGAGCGGTTTGGTATGGCGGCCGCCGATCTGGAACATGTGCTGACGCTGAATCCAAATCACTATGAGGCGATTTACGGTCTGGGGCTGATCTTCGAAGTTGTCGGGGAACCTCGGAAAGCCTACGAAGCATATTCTCGGGCCTTGGCTATACATCCCCATCACGAAGAAGTAACCAATGCCGTGAATCGGCTGAAGCCTCAGGTTGAAGGCAAGGCGCTGTAAGGCTCGGGGCAGGGGGCGAATGTGAGCGGGTCATCCCGAATCGTGGCCGTACTTGGCCCGACCAACACCGGCAAAACCCATTACGCTATCGAGCGCATGCTGGGCTATCGGACAGGCGTGATCGGTCTGCCGCTGCGCCTGCTGGCGCGCGAGGTCTATGACAAGATCGTTGCGATCCGTGGTCCGTCGGTGGTGGCGCTGGTTACCGGCGAGGAACGGATCGTACCACCCCGCGCCCAGTATTGGGTGTGCACGGTTGAGGCGATGCCGGAAGGCATGGGCGCTGATTTTGTTGCCATCGATGAGATCCAGCTCTGCGCCGATCCGGAACGGGGTCACGTCTTCACCGACCGTCTGCTCAGGTCACGCGGTACGAACGAGACATTGTTCCTGGGCTCGGACACAATGCGTGGCCCCATTGCGGCGCTGGTCCCCCAGGCACAGTTTGTGCGGCGAGAGCGGATGTCGCAACTGGTCTACTCTGGCTCCAAGAAGATCAGCCGGATGCCCCCGCGCAGCGCCATCGTCGGGTTCTCGGTCGAAAACGTCTATGCCATCGCCGAATTGTTGCGCCGCCAGAAAGGTGGTGCTGCGGTGGTTATGGGCGCGCTCAGCCCGCGGACCCGGAATGCACAGGTAGACCTGTACCAAAACGGCGAGGTTGACTACCTGGTTGCTACGGACGCTATCGGGATGGGGTTGAACCTGGATGTGAACCACGTTGCGTTTTCATCCCTGTCCAAGTTCGACGGGCGCCGGATGCGTCCACTTGCGCCGAACGAGCTGGCGCAGATCGCTGGCCGGGCAGGTCGCGGGATGTCGGATGGCACCTTCGGCGTAACCGGAGAGGCCCCGCCGCTGGACGAGGGCGTGGCGCAGGCGATCATGGACAGCCGGTTTACGCCGATGAAAAAGCTGAACTGGCGGAATGCCGCCCTTCGGTTCGGATCGATTGAAGCGCTGATCGACTCGCTTGAGGTCAGCCCGGATGATGAACACCTGATCAAGGCCCGCCCTGCCGACGACCTGAACGCGTTGAAATCGCTGTCGCAAGTGACCGAGGTTGTCGCCCGTGCAGGCGACGGCCCGTCCATCCGGTTGCTGTGGGATGTGTGCAGAATCCCTGATTTTCGCGGTATCAGCCATGCGGAACACGCCAGTTTGCTGGAGGTGATCTATGGCCACCTGCATGAACGGGGAACTATTCCCGACGAGTTCATGGCACGGCAGATCAGACGGATCGATCAGACCCACGGCGATATCGACGCGTTATCTAAAAGATTGGCATATATTCGCACGTGGACATATGTTGCGCAGCGAAAAGGGTGGGTTCGTGACGAATCACATTGGCGTGACGAAACCCGCACTGTAGAAGACAGACTGTCCGACGCTCTGCATGAGCGTCTCACGCAAAGATTTGTGGATCGGCGCACATCCGTTTTGTTGCGCCGGCTCAAGCAGAAGGAGGCCCTTTTGGCCGAAGTAAATGACAAGGGTGAAGTGACCGTCGAAGGCGAATTCGTCGGTCGTCTGGAAGGGTTCCGGTTCATCCCGGACAAAAGCGCGCAGGGAACCGAGGCGAAAGCTCTGAAATCGGCGTCTCTGCAAGCACTCGCGCCGCAATTCCATCTGCGCGCCGATCGCTTCTACAACGCGCCCGATACTGAAATTGATTTCACTGATCAGGGTGGCCTGATGTGGGGTGAATACGCCGTCGGCAAGCTGGTTGCCGGGGCGGAACCTCTCAAACCTATGGTCGAAGTTTTCGTTGATGAAGCCGCGGGGCCGGATGTCGAGCAGAAAGTGCAGCGCCGTTTGCAGCACTTCATTGACCGCAAGGTGGCCGCTCTGTTCGAGCCGCTGCTGAACCTGTCCCGCGATGAGGAACTCAGCGGCCTTGCCAAGGGTTTTGCTTTCCGCATGGTCGAAGCGCTGGGTATCCTGCCCCGCGCACAGGTCGCACAAGAGGTCAAGGATCTTGATCAGGACGCCCGTGGCGCCTTGCGCAAGCATGGTATCCGGTTCGGCCAGTTCACCATTTTCATGCCGCTGCTGCTGAAACCGGCCCCCACGCGTCTGCGTCTCGTGCTTTGGGCGCTGTCCAGCGGTTTGCAGGAATTCCCCGAAGCACCGCCTCCGGGATTGGTGACAGTGCCGGTCGCCAAGGATGCACCGCAGGGCTATGACACCATGTGTGGCTACCGCGATGCGGGCGAGCGTTCGATCCGTATCGACATGCTGGAACGATTGGCGGACATGCTGCGCGCTGAAGACAGCCGCGGCGGGTTCGAAGCCAAACCCGATATGCTGTCGATCACCGGGATGACGCTGGATCAGTTCGCTGATCTGATGCAGGGGCTGGGATACAAGGCAGAACGCGGCGAGCGGCCGAAAGTCAAACCTGCACCGGTCGAACGACCGGCGGCAGATGAGGCTGACAAACCGACCGCCGAAGAAGCCCCGGCAAGTGAAGTCGCGGCAGAAGAGGTCGCAGCACCCGCCGAGGCAGCAGCCGAGGCCACCGAAAGCACCGAGGCGGCAGCCGAGGCTGGCGCGGAAAGCCATCCCGCAGAACCAGTTTCTGACGAACCCGAGGTTGAAGTGTTCTATACCTTCACTTGGGCCCGTCAGCGACAGCCCAACCGGGCCCCGCGTCGCGAACAGGGACAGGGCAAGGGCAAATCGCGTGGCAAACCGCAGGATGGCCGTGGCAAACCTCACGGCAAGAAGGGCGGCAAACCTCAGGGCGCCAAGACCTTCTCGTCACGGCCTCCGAAAAAGGAAAAGGCGATTGATCCCGACAACCCGTTTGCTGCTGCGCTGATGGGTTTGAAGGACGGTAACTGATCCGAAATGGCCGAGGCCAGGCTGCGGGTTGACAAATGGTTGTGGCAGGCGCGGTTCTTCAAGACCCGCAGCCTGGCCGCCAAACAGGTCAGCGCTGGCCATGTCAGGTTGAACGGAAACCGGGTGCTGAAACCGGCGCAGGTCGTGGCTCCGGGCGACGTTCTGACCTTTCCTCAGGGCCGTATCGTCCGCGTCGTGCGCATCGAAAGAATCGGGGATCGCCGTGGTCCGGCCCCCGAAGCGCAAACGCTGTATTTCGATATGACCGAAAAACAGAACGTCCCGCCCAAAAATCCGGGGTTTGAGGGAAAAGGTCGCCCGACCAAGAAAGATCGCCGCTCACTTGATCTTTCTCGCACCAAAGATCGCTGATCATATCTTGAAGAGTAGGCCAGACTGAATTAGCTAAACTCTCAAACCGCAAGCGGGAATCCGATCATGACCTATGTTGTCACCGAAAACTGTATCGCCTGCAAATACACCGACTGTGTCGAAGTATGTCCGGTGGACTGTTTCTATGAAGGTGAGAACACGTTGGTCATCCATCCCGATGAATGCATCGACTGCGGTGTTTGCGAACCGGAATGCCCGGCCGACGCGATCCGCCCCGATACTGAACCGGGCATGGATCAATGGGTCGAATTCAATCGCAAGTACTCGGAAATGTGGCCTGTGATCGTCACCAAGAAAGATCCGCTGCCCGATGCGGAAGAACGCGACGGTGAAGAAGGCAAGATGGAGAAGTATTTCTCGGAAGCACCGGGCGAGGGTGGTTGAACGATTCGCGCTCAAACCCCTGTTTGATGTGCAAAGAACACGGCGCAACCTGTTGAAAACAGGTTGAATATGAAAATTTACCGCAGGGTAAACTTTCGGGTGTCGTATTTTTGTGATATACTCGGTTCTTGTATGATGACCGAGATTGGGATGCGCTCCACAAGTATGCTCGCTTTGGAGATTTGAATTTGTGACAATATCGCCGCCTGTCGGGGCTGAAACAGTCCCCGCATGTGGTGTTTTTGTTGTCCGTGTCCCGTCCGTAAGCAAGGAAAAAACTGAATGACAAAGTCGAAAAAGCTCGAGTTCCGCCCGAACGACTATGTTGTCTACCCCGCCCACGGCGTAGGCCAGATCATCTCGATCGAAGAACAGGAAGTCGCGGGATTCTCTCTGGAGCTGTTTGTCATCTCATTTGAGAAAGACAAGATGACTCTGCGCGTGCCGACCAACAAGGTTACCGAATCCGGTCTGCGGTCGCTCAGCTCGCCCGACGTGATCAGTCAGGCGATGAAAACGCTGAAGGGAAAGGCAAAGGTCAAACGCGCCATGTGGTCGCGCCGTGCTCAGGAATATGAGCAGAAAATCAACTCGGGCGATCTGATCTCGATTGCGGAAGTGGTCCGCGATCTGCACCGCACGGACGATCAGCGCGAGCAGAGCTATTCCGAGCGTCAGCTATACGAAGCCGCCCTGGAACGTCTGACCCGCGAGGTCGCGGCCGTTTCTGGTGCAGGCGAGGTATCCGCCGCCAAACAGGTAGACGAAGTTCTGACCTCTCGCGCTGCCTGATAGCGAACTCTGTGATTAAACGGGCCGCTCCAAGTTTGGGGCGGCCTTTTTTCGTGGCTTGGTGAATTCCGCGAGTGCCGCTAATTTCACTGTAGATGCAGCAAGCTACAGGGCGGACATGAAGCAGACAGTTAGATATCTGTATATCGGGCATGACCCGATTTCGGTCTGGTTTCGGTACGCGCTGATCCTGTTCGATGTTGCGACAATCGTTTTCTTTGTCG
Organism: Ruegeria sp. YTSC002; assembly: GCF_059609845.1. Lineage (NCBI taxonomy): Bacteria > Pseudomonadati > Pseudomonadota > Alphaproteobacteria > Rhodobacterales > Roseobacteraceae > Ruegeria > Ruegeria sp. YTSC002. The sequence goes on along the minus strand of NZ_JBXWML010000004.1, from coordinate 196,808 downwards.
CGACGGCTCACGTCCCTCACGGTGCCGGGTTGGTTCTTGCAAGCCAGTTGATCGGTTTCTTGATATTGTTGGACTTCTCTGCGCGGCTTTGGATTTCAAAAGACCGCTGGAAGCTGCTGCGCCAGATTTATACGCTGGCGGACATTGTCGTTATCATGTCGTTGGTTCTGGATCCGTTCCTGACGGGCAACCTGGCTTTCCTGAGGATTCTGCGGGCCTTGCGTCTGATCCACTCATACCATCTGCTCAGGGACTTGCGACGCGACAGTAGCTTTTTTCGCACCCATGAAGACGCGGTGATTGCAGCAATCAATCTGATGGTTTTTGTCTTTGCCACCTCTACGGCGGTTTTGGTGTTCTTCATTCCGGAAGACGTACAGACGCCTTACATAGATGCGCTGTATTTCACCATGGCGACCCTGACGACGACCGGCTTCGGTGACATCACGCTGGACACCCCTGGCGGGAAGCTGTTCTCGGTCTTCATAATGGTCGTGGGTGTCGCGTTGTTTGTCCGTTTGGCGCAGGCGATTTTCATGCCGCAGAAGGTACGTCACAAATGCCCAAGCTGCGGGTTGTATCGGCATGATCCGGATGCAGTGCATTGCAAGCATTGCGGTGGGACACTGCGGATCGAAACAGGCGGCGTGTCCTAAATCCGGGCGCTGATGGCAAGCAGAAACGCGATCTCGGCCAGTTGTTGCGATGCCCCAAGTATGTCCCCGGTCTGGCCGCCGATTTTCTTGCGCGCTGTCAGCGCCAAGATGGCTGCAACCAAGGCAGCAGATAAGATGGCGGTGATCGCCGCACCCCCGCACAGGAAAACGGCGATTGGAACGGCAAGGCCCAAGGACATGCTGACCGAAATCGCGCCGGGGGTTCCCACCGAATGGCTCAGCCCGGATTTTCTGGCGTTTGGCAGGGATGACATCAAAACCGGCATCAGGGCGCGTGAGAACACGCAGGCTGCCAGAATCGCCCAAATCGTCCCGGTTGCCAAAATCGCGGCAACGGCCGAAACCCGAGCAAGCTGAGAAAAAACCAAAGCGAGAACACCATAGGTTCCGATCTGGCTGTCTTTCATGATTTCAAGTCGACGTTCAGGGGTGAATCCGCCCCAGAGCCCGTCGAACGTATCGGCAAGACCGTCCTCGTGCATCGCGCCCGTCATCATGATCAACGTCGCAACCAACAAGGTCGCGGCAACAAAAGGGGACAGATGAAAGACCATTGCCAGCCATCCAACCAGACAGGCCATCCCCCCGACGACCAGCCCGGCGATGGGGAAGGCCCATGCCGCCTGTGCCTGCCGCTTGAACACAGGTTCGGGCAATCGGGGCAGGGGCAGGCGGGTCAGCAGCACCAGCGCCAGCGGAATATCCCACAGGGAAAAGGGTTTGGTGTCGTTTTTTTGCACGCCCGTGCCTTTCGGGGTCTTGTTGGATTCATTGCTTCGGTTAAACACACAGGACCACTCTGATGCAATGAGGCTTTCATGTTGCCTGAACTGAATGATTTGAACGCGTTCCGCGCTGCGCTCGCAGCGGCTCCGGGGCCGGATGCCACCGCGGCGCAGGGCGCGGCAGAGCGAAACGGACAACTGACGAAACCCCCGGGTGCGCTGGGGCGACTTGAAGATTTGGCAATCTGGTACGCAGGATGGCGAGGAGATGCCCGGCCACAGATCACGGCGCCACAGGTCATCGTCTTCGCCGGAAACCACGGAGTCACTGCACAGGGGGTCTCGGCTTTTCCGTCGGAAGTGACCGTGCAAATGGTGATGAACTTCGAACATGGTGGTGCGGCGATCAACCAGATGGCGCGGGCGGCCGGTGCGGCGATGAATGTTCACGCGCTGGATCTGGACAACCCGACCGCAGATTTCACCCAGGCACCGGCCATGACGGAAGCCGAACTGCTGGATGCGCTGCGCACCGGCTGGCAGGCCGTGGACCCGCAGGCAGATCTTTTGGTCGTGGGCGAGATGGGCATTGGCAACACCACCCCGGCAGCCGCCATTGCCTGCGCGCTGTTCGGTGGTGACGCGGCCGATTGGACAGGTCGCGGGACGGGCGTCGATGATGCAGGGCTGACCAACAAGACCCGCGTTGTGGCCGAAGGTGTAGCGTTGCACAGGTCAGAGGATGGCCTTGAGATCCTGCGCTGCCTGGGAGGGCGTGAGATCGCAGCGATGGCCGGCGCGATTGCCGCCGCGCGGATATTGCGCATTCCTGTGATCCTTGATGGGTTCATCTGCTCGGCCGCCGCTGCCTGCCTGTTGAGGCTGTCGGATACCGCGCTGGATCACGCCGTGGCGGGCCACCAAAGCGCCGAGGCCGCGCACGGTGCCGTATTGGCGAAGCTGGGCAAGGAACCGCTGTTGAGCCTTGGTCTTCGGCTGGGCGAAGGCTCGGGCGGGGCGCTGGCGATCAATATTCTCAAAAGCGCCGTGGCCTGCCATTCCGGTATGGCAACCTTTGCCGAGGCAGGAGTGTCTGACGGTTGACTCCTTGCCTGACCCGGGCACAGGCTTGGGTCAGGCGGATTTCTTGGCGTGCTTTTCAGCCAGTTCCAGCAGCGCGGTTTCCAAATCCTTTTCCAGCTGCTGTGCACGCTCGATGTATTTCTGGTTTTCGGCTGTCGGCAGACCCGGGACCCATAGTTCGGCGAGATCGCGAACAGACATCCGGTCATGGTGGTAAAAGGTCTGTTCCGCCTGTGCGGCCTCATACTCACTCAGCCCGATATTCTCCAGAACATAGCGGCCTGCGCGCAAGGAGCTGTCGAACAGTTCCCGCACGATGTCGTTGGCGCCAGCCTGATAAAGCTCGTATACATGGGTCCGGTCGCGGGCGCGGGCGATGATGTGCAGGTCAGGGCGCTGCCGTCTGGCATAACTGACGAGCCGTGTGACTTGCTTGTGGTCATCCATGGCGGCGACAAGGACCGACGCTTTTTCCAACCCCGCAGCGCGCAGCAGCTCGGGGCGAGTGGGATCGCCCAGAAAGCCTTTGACGCCGAAACGGCGCATCAACTGAATGGTTTCGATGTTGTGGTCCAGCACGACCGTCTTGAACCCGCTGGCCCGTACCAGCCGGTTTACAATCTGCCCGAACCGACCAATCCCGGCGATGATGACGGGGCCTTTTTCGTCAATTTCGTCCGGCACAGGTTCTTTGGAAGTGTCGCCGATCTTTCGCGACAGAAGATCGTAGATGATGAACAGAAGCGGTGTGATCAGCATCGTCAAAGCGATGATCATCAGCAGTTTTTGGGACAGGTCGGGGGGGATGACATTCTGTTGCGTGGAAAATGCCAGCAGCACAAAGCCAAACTCACCCGCTTGCGCCAGCCCCAGGGTGAACAGCCAGTGATCGCGCCCACGCAACTTGAAGGCCTTGCCTACAAGATACAGGATGATCCCTTTTGCAAGGATCAAAAGAAGCGCCAGACCGATCAGGTCAAGGGGGTCATCAAAGAAATAGGCAACATCGATGCCAGCACCGACCGTGATGAAGAATAGCCCGAGCAGTAGCCCTTTGAATGGCTCAAGGTCACTTTCCATTTCATGTCTGAACTCGGAACTGGCCAGAACCACGCCCGCCAGAAAAGCGCCCAGGGCAGGGGAAAGCCCGACGAGGGTCATCAGGAAGGAAATCCCGACCACGATCATAAGCGCCAGGGCGGTATACATCTCGCGCAGGCGGGTCGCGTGGATGAAGCGAAACAGCGGGCGGGTCAGGTAGACACCGGCCAGAATGACAAACACAACTGCGCCGATCGTGACCAGCGTGACGGCCCAACCCGGCAAACCTTCGACCAGAGAAAGGCTGTGATGGTCCGCACCGTGAAGGTCTCCGGCCCCGCGGTCGATCGAACCATCCGACTCGATATGAGGCATGGCAGGTAAGGCCAGAAGTGGCAGCAGGGCCAAGATCGGAATGACCGCAATGTCCTGTGTCAACAGCACCGAAAACGTAGCTCGACCGCCATTTGTCTGCATCAGGCCCTTTTCAGACAGGGTCTGAAGAACGATTGCCGTCGATGAAAGCGACAAGGTCAGCCCGACGGCCAGAGCGACCGACCAGGGGTGGTTGGCGTACATTGCCACGGCGGCGATTGCAGCCGTTGACAACGCAACCTGCAACCCGCCCAATCCCAGCAATTTGTCACGCATATCCCACAGGGCGCGCGGTTCCAGTTCCAGACCGATCAGGAACAGCATCATCACCACACCGAATTCGGCAACGTGCTGAAGGTTTTCCGTTTCCGCGCCGACAAGCCCGAGAACAGGGCCAATGATGATCCCGGCGGCCAGGTATCCCAGCACCGATCCCAACCCCAGCCGTGCAGACAGGGGAACGGCGATCACCGCTGCCGCCAGATAGATCGAAGCCTGATATAGGAAAACGTCCATAAATGTCCTCTCGGGCCCGTTCAGGTGGGCAGGGGCGCGTCGCGTTTCAGTTGGTCCATTACGATCTGGCTCTGAACCCTTGCAACGGCAGGATGCGGCAGGATGACCGAATGTAGCAAGCTGTTGAGCGCGGAAAGATCGTCACAATAGATGTGCAGCAGGTAATCTGCCTCTCCGGTCATCGTCCATGCGCTGGTAATTTCGGGGCGGGTGTCGACCATGCGGGCAAAGCTTGCGGATTGTTCAGGGCCATGAGTCCCCAGATGGACTTGAACAAAACCTTGCACTTGCAGACCAAGTTTCAACGGGTCCAGCCGGGCGGCATACCCGGTGATGTACCCTTCGGCCTCAAGCCGCTGGCGGCGGCGTCCTGCCTGACTGGGCGACAGGTTCAGCATTTCGCCCAGCTGGTGCGCGGTCAGGTGTGCGTCCTTTTGCAGGGCGGAAAGCAATCGCTTGTCGGTCGCGTCCAGCATGTGCGGAAAAATCCTGCCTTTATTGACTTTTATGCGCGTTTTGCGCGCCTGTTGGCAGTTTACACGAAAACAATGCGCAGAAACAGCGTCATAAAAGTCATATTTTTGAATCAGCAAAGAAATTCCTGTTTTTGAAGGAGACGCGCCATGGGTCCTTTCCCACACAACGCCCCGAAATCTGTTATCAGCGAGGAAAACCCAGCCGGAACCGATGGGTTTGAATTCGTCGAGTTTGCCCATCCTGAGCCGCAGGAACTGCGGGACCTGTTCGCAAAGATGGGGTTCGACCTGGTGGCCCGCCACAAGGAAAAACCCGCCGTCGAGCTGTGGCAGCAAGGGGATGTCACCTATATCCTGAACGCGGATCCCGACAGCTTTGCCGCGAGGTTCGTGGACGAGCACGGCCCTTGCGCGCCATCCATGGGCTGGCGCGTTGTGGACGCGCAAAAGGCCTATGACCATGCCGTGTCGAAAGGTGCGGAGCCTTACGACGGCGCTGACAAGACCATGAATGTGCCTGCGATCAAGGGCATCGGCGGATCGTTGATCTATTTCATCGATCAATATTACGACACATCGCCCTACAATCAGGAATTCGAATGGATCAAAGAATCCAAACCACGGGGTGTGGGTTTCTTCTATCTCGATCACCTGACGCACAACGTCTACAAGGGCAACATGGACAAGTGGTTCAAGTTCTACGGCGACCTGTTCAACTTTCGCGAAATCCGCTTCTTTGACATTCAGGGCAAGTTCACCGGGCTTTTCAGCCGCGCGCTGACATCTCCTTGTGGCCGCATCCGTATTCCGATCAACGAAGATCGTGGTGAAACGGGTCAGATCGTGTCTTACCTGAAGAAATACAAAGGTGAAGGCATTCAGCATATCGCCGTCGGCAGTGACGACATTTACGCCTCGACCGATGCAATTGCGGAAAACGGCCTGAAATTCATGCCGGGCCCGAACAAGGCGTACTACGAGATGTCCAAAACCCGCGTGGCCGGCCACGAGGAGCCGCTGGACCGGATGATGAAACACGGCATCCTGATCGATGGTGAAGGCGTTGTCGACGGTGGTGAGACCCGGATTCTGCTACAGATTTTCTCGAAAACCGTCATCGGACCGATCTTCTTCGAGTTCATTCAGCGCAAAGGCGACGACGGTTTCGGCGAGGGAAATTTCCAGGCGCTATTCGAATCCATCGAACGTGAACAGATCGAAAGCGGCGAGATTTCCGCAGCCTGATTGCAACGCACTGACACGCCGGGGGCAGTTCATCTGCCTTCGGCGCTTTTATGTGACAGTTGTTGCGTCAGAAGATCGGATGCCGGTTTCAGCTGCGCGGCATCGCCAGGGTCACGTTGCGGCCCTTTTTCTGATATCGAAGCTCACTGTCGCTGATCGCGATGACTTTGCCGCCATCAAGGCGGTCTCCGACTTTCAGTTTTTTGTAACGCCCGCTGGGAAGTCGCACCAATGCGCGTCTGTTGGCTGGCGTGCCGTAGACCCCGATCAGGTTCAGCCTGCGCAGGTTGATTGCGTTGTCGATCGTGGCTTGTCGTGCGACCGACGCGGTCGAAGGGATTTTGGGTGCAACGGTCTTTGGTTGGAACGATCCTGCGTCATCGGATTTCTGATCCAATGCTGCGGTAGACCCCAGATTCGAGCGGTTCGAAGCAGATGCTTTGGCAGGGGTCAATCCGGCTGGGCGGGACTTGGGGCGCGGGACCCTTACGACAGCCAGGGCCGTAGGTGCCTCATCGACCTTTGGCTTGACCTGAAGGCTTTCCGGGCGCGCTTTCGGTCGCTTGGATGCCAATTCCTCCAATGACCGGCCACCCAGCTGACCGCGCTCGAAATCCTCGACCAGGTCAGCCGGGCGCGGCTTTGGCCGAATACCTGCCAATCTGTCGTCGGCCTCGTCAACCACCGGTTCTTCTTCGAAACGAACCGGAGTTTCAGGCGGAACCTTGGAGGGGCGTCCCAGATAAACAACAACCCCATCCGGATTCACGCTGCCTTCCGGTGTTGGCACGACCAGGCCGTTCGCACCCAGATCAAACCGTGTGCCCGCAATGTTCAGGGATACGTCGGGTTCAAAAGGAGCGTCGGTGTCAAAACTGGGGTCGGGCGGCAGGGCAACCGCATCCTTGAACAGATCGGCGTTGTCGAGCGATGCCAGATACAATTCCTGCGGTTCTACTGTCTCGGGTGTTTCCGGCGCTGCGGGCGCTGACGTGCTGACGCCCGTAACGGCCTGGACGTCCTTCAGTGTCTCGGGATCCCGAGCGACGGAGTCCACCGCGGTGGGGGCAACCTTGAGGGCCTCCAGAATGGCTGCATCTGTTGCAGTCAGATTCGGCTGCGTGCCGGTCTCGGTTTCTGAGGCCGCTTTCGCAGGCTCTTCGGCGTCATCGGTCGCAAGCTCTGGAGCGACTTGTTGCGGGGCTTCCAGCGCAGCCGTGTCCAGCTCTGGTTCAGGCAGGGGCTCTGCGGCTGGTTCAGAGGCCGGAACCGCAATCTGCGCCGGGCTCTGTTCCGCCTGATCCTGTTCAGGGGCGGACCCCGATGCCAGCCATACGCCAACAAGCCCACCAACAAGAAGCACAGCGGCAAAGACAGGAATGGCAGACCGGTTTACCCCTGAAGATGTATCAAGATTGTTCGCTGTTTCCCGGGGTGCACGGAAAGCCTCGGGCGCGGCGGTGCCGGCAATCGGATGGGTGGGCAGGCCGGAATCATCGGCCTGTTCACCTGCGCCTGTTTCCACCGGCGATGGCTGGTTTTCCGGTTGTGACAGATCGGAAGCGTCCGAGGTTTCGCGAAACAAGGCCTCACGCGGGAACGCGCCCTTGCTGTCTTGGGCGGTGAACACCACCACCACAAAGCCATGTTCCGAGGCAAAGGTCCGCGCTTCGGCCAGCGTTTCAACCGCCACGGCAGCAACACAGGTCGTGTCGCCTTCGGTCTGGCTGTCATAACTCAGTTCCGACAAGGTATAAGGCGTGGCTTCGACCAGAGCACTTTCGATACGTTCCGTCCGGTCTTGCGATGGCAACCCATCAGTCGAAACCTGTAGAAACCGAACCTGATCTTCTGGCAGCACGAGCTTGCAGCTCAGATCATTTTCCAGCGCAAATGCTTTTTCCCGCAACGCCTGCATCTGCCCGGACAAGTCCGGAACATCCAGCGGAATCGTACCGATGACAAACCAGTCGTCATCGGAACGGTGGTGCAGTGTTATTCCGGTCGCAGAAAAAGACAGCGCAAAGGCGGGTTTCATAATCCGGAGGAACCATAATTATCAACGTCAATGCAAACGACGTTGCGTTTGCAGGCCGACATTAAAGCAGGAACCCGCCGAGGGAAAGAAAAAGGCGGTATCTCCTCTTGTATGGCCAAGCCCTGCCAACCCATCTTAGTACAGAACAAATTGGAGTGATAACCTTGAAGACATTCGCTTTTCTGGCCGCGATGATGGCGGCTACGGCTGCCGGGGCCGCTCATGCGGAAGAACGTCGCATCAACGTTGATGCAACCGGAACAGTGCAGATTGCGCCTGATATGGCGACGATAACCCTGGGCGTGACCCACGAAAACGCCGAAGCCTCGGCTGCGATGCAGGCGACGTCGGATGCCGTTTCCAAAGTTCTTGCGCGCCTGACCGAGATGGGTATCGAAGATCGTGACGTCCAGACACGGGACCTGTCATTGTCGCCCGTCTGGTCGGGTCGTCATGGACAGAATGGCGAGAAGCCTGAAATCACCGGCTTTACAGCGTCCAACCGCGTGTTTGTGCGTGTGCGCGACCTGACCCAACTGGGGAAGGTCATGGACGCGGTCATTCAGGACGGCGCCAATGATTTCGGGGGCCTGAGCTTTGGCGTGCAGGATCCCAAACCGATCGAGGCGCAGGCGCGCGCCAAGGCCGTCGGCGAAGCCACTGCCAAGGCACAGCAGTTGGCACAGGCCGCGGGCGTGACGCTCGGCCCGGTTCAGTCGATCTCGGAACAATCGGCAGGTATCCGTCCGATGGCAGAAATGCGCGCGCTGAGCATGGCGGATGCGGGTGGTGTTCCCGTCGCGGGCGGCGAGGTTTCGGTTTCCGTCAGCGTCTCGATGGAATTTGAGATTTCAGAATAGGGTCAATCCTTTGCACGGGCCATCAGCGGTTTGCGCTGCTGGTCCTTGCTGTCAAAATTGTCGGGCGACAGCCAGGCTTCGAATGCATCGCGAATGCGCGGCCATTCAGTGTCGATGATCGCGTACCATGCCGTGTCCCTGTTGCGGCCTTTGTAGTGGGTCGCCTGCCGAAACACCCCTTCGAAAGCAAACCCCAGCCGTTCAGCGGCATTGCGTGACGGTGCATTCAGTGCGTCGCATTTCCACTCGTACCGGCGATAGCCAAGCTCGTCGAAAACCCGTTTCATCATGAGGTACATGACCTCGGTCGATTGCGGCTTGCGTTGCAGCAGCGGCGAAAAGTGGATGTGGCCGACTTCGATGGCACCCGCCGCGGGTTCGATCCGAAGATAAGAGGCCATGCCCACCGGCACTTCGTCCGCATCCAATACGGTATGAAACATCGGGTCCGCATCCATGCAGTTGGCGCGGGCCCAGTCTTCAAATTCCGGTTCGCTGTCAAACGGGCCATAGGGCAGGTATGTCCAGTTGCGGCCATCCCTGTCATTTGCAAACGCCCGGAAAAGTCCGGGCGCATGGCGATTCACATCCAGCGGCACGACAGTACAGTACCGGCCTTCCATCGGTGTATAAGGCGGTGTCGGGCGCGGAAAGTCACCCGTCACCGGCAAACCGATGGGCTGGCCCAGTGCGTTTGTGGCGTGCCCGGCCATTGTCAGGCGCTGGCCTTGGCGAGGGCCTGATCAAGATCCGCGATCAGGTCGTTCACGTCTTCGATGCCGATAGACACCCGCACGACACCCGGACCTGCACCGGCAGCCTCTTGCTGTTCCGGCGTCAGCTGGCGGTGGGTGGTCGAGGCCGAATGGATGATCAACGAGCGGGCATCGCCCAGATTGGCCACATGGCTGAAAATCTCAAGAGCGTTGACCAGTTTGATACAGGCGTCATAACCGCCCTTCACCGCAAAGGTGAACAGTGCACCGGCGCCACGTGGATACTGCGATTTGACCCGGTCTTTGTAAGGTGATGACGGCAATCCCGCATAGGTGACGTATTCCACGCGGTCATCCGCTTCCAGCCACGCTGCGATTTTCTGGGCGTTTTCGACGTGACGCTCCATCCGCAGCGACAGTGTTTCGATCCCCATCAGCGTGTAATGCGCCGCCTGCGGGTTCATGGTCATACCCAGATCACGCAGGCCAATGGCAATGCCGTGGAAGGTGAAGGCCAGCGGGCCAAAGGTTTCGTGGAACTTCAGGCCGTGATAGGCCGGCTCGGGTTCGCTCAGTGACGGGAATTTGTCATTCGCGGACCAATCGAACTTGCCAGAATCCACGATGCACCCGCCGGTGACGGTGCCGTTGCCGGTCAGGTACTTGGTGGTTGAATGCACTACCAGCGTCGCGCCGTGCTCGATCGGGCGGCACAGGTAGGGCGTGGCCGAGGTGTTGTCGACGATCAGCGGGATGCCCGCAGCATCAGAAACGTCTGCCAACGCACGGATATCAGTCACATAACCGCCAGGGTTGGCGATGGACTCGCAGAAAACCGCGCGGGTGTTTTCGTCGATGGCAGCTTTCACGGCATCCAGATCATCGGTGTCCACGAATTTTGCCGACCAGCCAAAGCGTTTGATCGTCTGGCTGAACTGCGTGACCGTGCCGCCATACAAACGGGTCGAGGCGACCACGTTGCAGCCGGGCCCCATCAGCGGGAACAGCGCCATGATCTGTGCCGCATGCCCGGACGAGCAGCACACCGCCCCGACGCCGCCTTCAAGCGTCGCCACGCGTTCCTGAAGAACGGCGACGGTTGGGTTGGTCAGGCGGGAATAGATAAAGCCCACCTCTTGCAGGTTGAACAGGGCCGCTGCGTGGTCTGCATCACGGAACACATAGGCAGTTGTCTGATAAATCGGTGTCTGGCGTGCTCCGGTCGCCGGGTCGGGGCGGGCGCCCGCATGAATTTGCAATGTGTCGAAACCGTAGGTCGGGCCGTCAGACATCGTGAAAAACTCCTGTTGGTATCTGTCTTGCGGAATCTGTAGGCCATTGCCCGCCTGCGCACAACGATCCTGTCAGCGCAACCAGAGGCCTTTGCTTTTGATCGCATTGCGCAGCGCCTGTTCCCGCCGCGGCAGATTGTCCTGATCAAACAGGGCGCGGATTTTTGCGCCTTTGCCCTGAAGAACCAGCTTTTTCAGCGGGTCATATTGCTTGAGCACTTTTTTGACCTTGTTGGGGGCCACGACGGTTTCCAGCACATCGATAACATGGTCGCTTTCGCGGGCATAAAGCAGAGGGAACAGGCGATAGTGGCAGCTGACGGACCCATCCAGAAGCCCGTCAGGCAAAGCATCCCGCCCGCCGCCGAAAGAATGAATGACCAGCGGCAGGGCCGCCTGATCCAGCCATGGGTCAAGGTTCTGGCCCGTCAGTTCGGGAATGTTCTCATCCCGGATCGTTCTTGCGTAGTCCAGGTAACGTTCACCGAACATCCTGGGGCATTTGTAAAAGAAGTAACCCGCGTTGAAGTAAAGGTAGCGCCGCCAGTAACCATCGGGTTGGTCCGGATCCACCGAGCTTTCGAAATCCAATCCGAAGCGCGCATAAAGCGCCCGCCAGATACCGTCAAAGCCGGGGCCGTACAGCGTCGGCTTTGGCCACGTGCCCTCGACCTTCAATGACGCTCCGGGGCGGTCGAAATCGAACGGGACGCTTGTGATGTCGCCGGTGATCAGCGTGTCCGTATCAAAGAACACAAAGGGTTCACCTTCTGGCAGGGCCAACAAAGCCTCGATCTTGTTGCCATAAGGGTAGCTTTCGCCAAAAACATGCGAGTCGAATGGCAGGATTTCGGCATCCAACTGTTTCAGGGCCTTCAGAACGTCTTCGTCCTGGATGCTGGGGTTGTGGGTCCAGCGCGGGCCCGGGTTGGGTGTGGCGACAAACAGCCTGCCTTTGAACCCGGGCGAACAATGGCGAAGCGAGGCCGCGAACAACAGGGCCTCATATTGCAAACGGTTGTTTTGCCCGACAACCGCGATGTTGAATTTCCGAGAATTTGCCTGCATCTATGCCCATTCCTGAAAGCCGCCGGAACCGGCACCCTTTGATCCGGATTACAGCAAGCGGGGTGGGGCGTCAAAAGCCGAAAGCTTGATTTCTTGTTATCTATGGCATTCCTCTCATCGCGCCGAGGAAGCGGCGAGCAAGGTCATTTTGCAGGTTTTCCGAGGTTGGCCCGGTTCCTGTCGAAAGGTGAAATCGGCGGTGAGCCATGCTCACAGAACCTTGTTTGCCAATCCCCGCACATCCCTTTCTTGGCCAAATCCTGCCTTTGGACCCAATGTTTCAACGCTTTTCATGCTTAATCCGCGGGCGAAGTGCCCAAAAACACAGTTGTTTTTGCAAGGCTTTTCATTTTTTGACCATTTGGCAAATTTTACCAATTGATAAAAAATTTATTTGTGGCAAGCTGAGAGCATAACAAACATATCTACAGGGAGTAGAGTGATGGCACAGGGCCAGATGGCACCCGGTATCGTAGCCGGGCGGCTTTCAAGCGATGAGCTGACCTCGAATTTCACCGATCTGCATCCGCCACTTGCCCAGCATGAGGCCGCAGTTGCCGCAGATCGCTGTTATTTCTGCTACGACGCACCATGCGTAACGGCCTGTCCAACGGAAATCGATATCCCGTTGTTCATTCGCCAGATTCAGGCCGGTCAGCCGCAATCAGCAGGGCGCACGATCCTGGAACAGAATATTCTGGGCGGAATGTGCGCTCGGGTCTGTCCAACCGAAACATTGTGCGAAGAGGCCTGCGTTCGCGAGGCGGCCGAAGGCAAGCCGGTTGAAATCGGGCGCCTGCAACGTTTTGCCACCGATGAAATCATGGCCTCGGGTGTACATCCGTTCGAACGTGCGCCTTCGACCGGTAAGACAGTTGCGGTTGTGGGGGCCGGGCCTGCGGGTCTGGCCTGCGCCCACCGGCTGGCCATGCTGGGCCATGATGTGGTGATCCATGAAAGCAAGCCCAAGCCCGGCGGCCTGAATGAATACGGTATTGCGGCCTATAAATCGACCAACGATTTCGCACAGGCCGAGGTGGACTGGCTGCTGAAAATCGGAGGGATTTCAATCGAGACCGGATCGGTTTTGGGCGAAAGCATCTCATTGGATGGGCTGGTCGAAAACTACGACGCGGTGTTTCTGTCCATTGGTCTTGCTGGCGTCAACGCCCTGCGTGCGGACGGGGTGGACAAGGACGGTGTGCGGGACGCGGTCGATTTCATCTCGGACGTGCGGCAGGCCAGTGACCTTGCCGATCTGCCCGTTGGACGGAATGTGGTCGTCATCGGCGGAGGCATGACAGCTGTGGATGCCGCTGTGGAATCCAAGCTTCTGGGGGCCGAAAACGTCACGATTGCCTATCGCCGTAACCGCGACGCCATGGGGGCCAGCCGGTACGAGCAGGACCTGGCAGCGTCGCATGGCGTTCGGATCATGACAAATGTTCAGCCAGTGGCCATCCACGGCAATGGTGCAGCGGCCGAAATCGAGCTGGAATATACATCCAGCCAGAACGGTCAGCTCATCGGGACCGGAGAAACGATCCGCTTGCCGGCAGATCAGGTGCTCAAGGCCATTGGTCAGACGCTGGAGGGCGCACCCGAAGGCCTGACGCTGGATGGCGGCAAGATCGTCGTCAGCGGGGCTGGCCGAACCTCCTTGGCTGGTGTCTGGGCCGGTGGTGACTGTGCTGCGGGTGGCGAAGACCTGACCGTAACGGCCGTTGCCGAAGGTCGGGACGCGGCAATGGACATCCACGCGACGCTCGTTTCGTGATAGGGTGGGGTATTCACCCCATTCCTTTCGCTGCTGAGGTATTCCCATGTCCCAGATCGAACAAGCCGTTGCTCAACACTATACCACCGGTGCACTGACCGAACGCGTCCGCGCGGCGCTGGAGGCCAGCGGCATCGATCCGGATGCGGCCACCGTTGCGGATCTGAAGGCTGGGGATGAATTCCATACAGGCGGCGTTCTAGCAACCGACAACCTGTTTGCGCAGCTTTCGCCGACCCATGCGACACGCGTTCTGGATATCGGATGCGGCATTGGAGGCACATCCCGGTACATAGTGGACAAATACGATTCAACGGTGACAGGGGTCGACCTGACGCCCGAGTTCGTGGAAACCGCAACTGCGCTCAGCGATCTGGTCGGGCATTCCGAAAAGACCAGCTTTCACGTTGGCAGTGCGCTGGACATGCCTGTGTCGGATGCCGGGTTCGACCTTGCCGTCATGATGCATGTGGGCATGAATATCGAAGACAAAGCGGGGCTGTTCGCGGAAGTGTCACGGGTTCTGGCCACCGGTGGCACCTTTGCCCTGTTCGATGTCATGGGCGGAGAGGTGGATGAGCCGCTGGCTTTTCCGCTTCCCTGGTCCACATCGCCGGAAACCTCCTTTGTTCACGCGCCGGATGTATACAAGGACGCCGCGGCCGCGGCTGGTCTTGAGCTGGTTGCTGAAACTGACCGCACCGCGTTTGCGATCCAGTTCTTCGAAGATGTGTTTGCCAAGATAGCCAAGACCGGACCAGCGCCGCTGGGTATCCACCTGATGATGGGCGAAACGGCGCCCGAAAAGTTCCAAAACTACGTCAAAAACCTCAAGGCCGGGCGTATTCGCCCGACCGAAATGATATTCAAAAAAACCGGCTGAGCCGGGAAGGGAGAAGCCATGGCCGATCTGACGACAAACTTTCTGGGTATTTCCAGCCCCAACCCGTACTGGCTGGCCTCTGCGCCGCCGACGGACAAGGAATACAATGTGCGCCGCGCCTTCGAAGCCGGTTGGGGCGGCGTTGTCTGGAAAACGCTGGGATCCGAGGGACCTCCGGTCGTGAACGTGAATGGCCCGCGTTATGGCGCTATCTACGGGGCCGACCGCCGTTTGCTGGGCCTGAACAATATCGAACTGATCACGGATCGTCCGCTCGAGGTGAACCTCGAGGAAATGGCGCGGGTCAAATCCGATTACCCGGATCGCGCTTTGATCGCGTCGATCATGGTTCCGTGCGAGGAAGAAGCATGGAAGGCCATTCTGCCGCGTGTGGCCGAAACCGGTGCGGACGGGATCGAGCTGAACTTCGGCTGTCCGCATGGGATGAGCGAACGCGGCATGGGCTCGGCCGTGGGGCAGGTTCCGGAATATATCGAGATGGTCACGCGCTGGTGCAAACAGTATTACGACCGTCCGGTCATCGTTAAGCTTACGCCGAACATCACTGACATCCGTAAACCGGCTGCGGCAGCCAGAAACGGTGGTGCGGATGCGGTGTCACTGATCAACACCATCAATTCGATCACCAGCGTCAATCTGGACACGTTCAGCCCAGAACCGTCCATTGACGGCAAAGGCAGCCATGGTGGGTATTGCGGCCCCGCAGTCAAGCCCATTGCATTGTCGATGGTGTCCGAGATCGCACGGGCCGAGGCGACCCGAGGCCTGCCGATTTCCGGCATCGGCGGCGTCACCACATGGCGCGATGCGGCCGAGTTCATCTCGCTGGGCTGCGGCAACGTTCAGGTGTGCACCGCTGCAATGACCTATGGCTTCAAGATCATCGACGAACTGACGGCAGGGCTGAAGGAATGGATGGATGAGAAGGGATATTCCAGCATTGATGAGGTGATCGGACGTGCGGTGCCCAATGTCACTGACTGGCAGTATCTGAACCTCAACTACGTCGCCAAGGCCAAGATCGATCAGGATCAGTGCATCAAATGTGGCCGGTGTTACGCAGCTTGTGAGGACACCAGCCATCAGGCGATTTCCATGTCCGAGGACCGCGTCTTCGAGGTAATGGATGACGAATGCGTCGCCTGCAACCTCTGCGTCGATGTTTGTCCGATCGAAGGCTGCATCGATATGGTGCCGATGGCAGCGGGCGAGGTTGACCCCCGTACCGGAAAAGAAGTTCAGCCAACCTATGCGAACTGGACGACGCATCCGAACAACCCGATGGCCAAGGCGGCCGAATGAGGGGATTGCGACAGATCATCAAGGGGCCGTTTTTTCGGCCCCTTTTTTCAAGGGCTCAGAAGTTTGCGGTACATGGTATCAACAAAGGTTTCCGCGCCCTCGAACGGATCTTCGTTGCCCAGAATTGCACGAACCTGAACATCGAAATCGGCATAGTGCTGCGTCAAGGCCCAGATCGAAAACACCAGGTGGTAGGGATGCACCCGCGCGATTTTTCCCTGATCCATCCAACCGGTAAGGATCGTGATTTTTTCGTCGACCAGTGCCTTGAGATCATTGGACAATGCATCATGAATGCGCGGCGCGCCCTGCACAAGCTCGTTGGCAAAAAGGCGGCTTTCCCGTGGTAGCTCCTGACTCATCTGCAACTTGCGCCGAATGTATGCCAGGATTTCCTCCAACGGATCGCCGTTTGCGTCCAGGTCGTGCAGCGGGGCCAGCCAGGTATCCAGCAGGCCGGACAGCAATTCAGTGTGGATCGCTTCTTTTGATGGGAAATAGTACAACAGGTTCGGCTTGCTCAGACCTGCTTCTGCCGCGATCTGATCAACGGTTGCACCGCGAAACCCGTGGGCCGAAAACACGTTCAGGGCAGCCTCTAGAATCGCGGCGCGGTTCTTTTTCTGAATACGGGTCGGTGCGCGGTCTTTTGGCATGTTTTCAACGTGTCTCTTTTTTCGTCGAACAGGTGCGGAATACACTGAAAATTTCAGCCGTGCCGCGCAAATTCTTGACTGATACCGAACCCGTGATAGCGTGAGTTTGACCATATGGTCAAATCAAGACACCAAAAGCGAGCCAAATCGCAAGCAAACAGGGAAGATGAACATGGCAGCTCCGGCGCAGAATCTCAGGATCAATGGCGACAGGTTGTGGGACAGCCTGATGGAGATGGCCAAGATCGGCCCGGGTGTTGCCGGTGGCAACAATCGCCAGACTCTGACGGATGAAGACGCGGAAGGCCGCGCCCTGTTCCAGAAGTGGTGCGAGGAAGCGGGGTGCACCATGGGGCTTGACCAGATGGGCAACATGTTCGCCCGCCGCGAAGGCACCGACCCGGACGCGCTGCCGGTTTACGTGGGATCGCATCTGGATACGCAGCCGACCGGCGGCAAATACGATGGTGTGCTGGGTGTTCTGGCAGGGCTGGAACTGATCCGGACGCTGAACGACCTGGGAATCAAGACGAAACATCCGATCGTCGCCACCAACTGGACGAATGAAGAAGGCACACGTTACGCACCGGCGATGCTGTCCTCGGGCGTGTTTGCAGGGATGCACACGCAAGACTGGGCATATAACCGCGAAGACGCTGAAGGCAAAAAGTTCGGGGACGAGTTGAACCGGATCGGCTGGCGAGGTGATGAAGAAGTTGGCGCCCGCAAGATGCATGCGTTCTTTGAACTGCATATCGAACAGGGGCCGATCCTTGAAGCCGAAGGCAAAGATATCGGCGTCGTCACTCATGGTCAGGGGCTGAGTTGGACGCAGATCACGGTAACGGGCAAGGATGCGCATACCGGATCGACACCGATGCCGATGCGCAAGAATGCCGGGCTGGCCATGGCGCGGATCCTGGAGAAGGTCGACGAGATCGCATGGTCTCATGCTCCGCATGCGGTGGGTGCGGCGGGGCATATCGATGTCTACCCGAACTCACGCAATGTGATCCCGGGCAAGGTGGTGTTTACGGTCGATTTCCGCTCGCCCGAGCTGGAGGTGATCACCGACATGGAAAACCGCCTGCGGGTGGCTGCCGAGGATATCGTTGACGAGATGGGCCTTCAGATCGAATTCGAGAAAGTCGGCGGGTTCGATCCGGTGAAATTTGACGATGCTTGCGTGTCGGCCGTGCGAAACGCAGCTGAACGGCTGGGCTATTCGCATACCGATATCATTTCGGGTGCGGGGCATGACGCCTGTTGGATCAACCGGGTTGCTCCGACCGCGATGGTCATGTGCCCTTGTGTTGACGGGCTGAGCCACAATGAGGCCGAGGAAATCAGCAAGGAATGGGCGGCAGCCGGTGCGGATGTTCTGCTGCATGCCGTGGTCGAGACCGCCGAAATCGTGGAATAGGGGGCGCTGCCCCCGTCGCCCCGAGGGCGACTCCCCCGGGATATTTTTGGCCAGATGAAGCAAGCGGCGCAGACCGCATCAGGGAGTTCAAAATGAGTACTGTCATCAAAAACGGAACCGTTGTCACCGCGGATTTGACTTACAAGGTGGACGTATTGGTCGAGGGTGGCGTGATCACCGAAATCGGTATGAACCTGACGGGGGACAAGGAACTGGACGCCACCGGCTGTTTTGTCATGCCGGGCGGGATTGACCCTCATACCCATCTCGAAATGCCGTTCATGGGCACCTATTCCAGCGATGACTTTGAAAGCGGGACGCGGGCGGCGCTGGCTGGTGGCACGACCATGGTTGTCGATTTTGCACTGCCCAACCCGGGTGAAAGCCTGCTGGATGCGCTGAAACGTTGGGACAACAAGTCGACACGGGCGAATTGTGACTATTCGTTCCATATGGCGGTGACCTGGTGGGGGGAACAGGTGTTCGACGACATCAAAACCGTGATCGAGACGCGCGGTATCAACACCTTCAAGCATTTCATGGCCTACAAGGGCGCGCTGATGGTGAATGATGATGAGCTGTTCGCCTCGTTCAAGCGACTTGCCGAGCTTGGCGGTACCGCTCTGGTACATGCAGAGAACGGGGATGTGGTGGCAGAGCTGAGCGCCAAGCTGCTTGCCGAAGGGAACACCGGCCCCGAAGCACATGCGTATTCCCGCCCGCCGCAGGTGGAAGGCGAAGCCACCAACCGGGCAATCATGATCGCGGACATGGCGGGTGTGCCACTGTATGTTGTACACACCTCGTGTGAAGAGGCGCATGAAGCCATCCGCCGGGCAAAAATGCAGGGTAAGCGAGTATGGGGAGAGCCCCTGATCCAGCACCTGACATTGGACGAAAGTGAATATTTCAATCAGGATTGGGACCACGCGGCGCGACGGGTCATGAGCCCTCCGTTCCGCAATAAACAGCATCAGGACAGCCTGTGGAATGGCCTGCAATCGGGAACGCTGAGTGTGGTCGCCACCGATCACTGCGCCTTCACAACCGAACAGAAACGTTTTGGTGTTGGGGATTTCACCAAGATCCCGAACGGCACCGGCGGGCTGGAAGACCGGATGCCGATGCTGTGGACCCATGGGGTCAACACTGGACGCCTGACACCGAATGAATTCGTGGCCGTCACTTCAACAAACATTGCCAAGATATTGAATTGCTATCCTAAAAAGGGTGCAATTCTGGTCGGGGCGGATGCTGATCTTGTCGTTTGGGATCCTGAGAAGACCAAAACGATAAGTGCCGGTTCCCAGCAGTCCTCGATTGATTACAATGTGTTCGAAGGCAAAGAGGTCAAAGGTCTGCCACGCTTTACCCTGACACGGGGACAGGTGGCAGTGCATGACGGTGAAATCCGGACGCAGGAAGGTCATGGGGACTTTGTCGCGCGCGAGGCGAACACTACCGTCAACAAGGCGCTGAGCACCTGGAAAGAGCTGACGGCCCCAAGGCCCGTCGAGCGGACGGGAATTCCGGCGACCGGTGTTTGATCAGTCGGGGCGGCCTTGCAGGCGGCCCTGGCACCACTCTTCTCAAGGCAATAAAATGAACACTGAAAGCACGACCCAGCCCGTCATCGAGGCAAGGCAGCTGGACTTGACATTCCAGACCAATGATGGGCCAGTACAGGCGCTCAAGGACGTGAACCTGACAATTGAAAAGGGCGATTTTGTCAGTTTCATCGGGCCGTCCGGTTGTGGCAAAACCACCTTTCTACGCTGTATCGCAGCCCTTGAGACACCTACGGGCGGGACGCTGACCGTCAATGGCATGACGCCTGATGAGGCGCGTCGAAACCGGGCGTATGGGTATGTTTTCCAGGCGGCGGGCCTTTATCCTTGGCGCACAATTGCCAAGAATATAAAACTGCCTCTTGAGATAATGGGATTCACCGCTGTCGAACAGGATGAGCAGGTGAAGAGGGTGTTGGAACTCGTTGATCTGGAAGGGTTTGGCGGAAAGTTTCCCTGGCAGTTGTCGGGCGGGATGCAGCAGAGGGCCAGTATCGCGCGGGCCCTTGCGTTTGACGCGGATATCCTGCTGATGGACGAGCCGTTCGGGGCGCTGGATGAGATCGTGCGGGACCACCTGAACGAGCAGCTTCTTGAGCTCTGGGCGCGGACGGAAAAGACGATCGGATTCGTGACACACTCCATTCCCGAGGCGGTTTACCTGAGCACCAAGATCGTGGTGATGAGCCCGCGGCCCGGGCGGATTGCAGATGTGATTGACAGCCCGCTGCCCAAGGAACGGCCGCTGGATATCCGTGATACTCCGGAATTCATTGAGGTCGCGCATCGCGTCCGAGAAGGTTTGCGGGGTGGGCATTCCAATGACGACTAACCTGAATGCGGATAAAATCCGGCGCGCGGCACCAGGCGATGTGCCAGCCTGTGCCTGGGTTGTTCATGACTGGGTCACGCAAACAGACTGGATGCCCGACGAACTGCCGGTCGATGAACTGGCAAAACTGATCAGCGACGCATTCGACGACCGTGAAATGTGGGTCGCAGGTGATCCGGTCGATTGCTACATGTCAGTGGACCCGACACAGAACAAAATCGGCGCGCTGTATTGCAGCCGGACGGGACAGGGTATCGGCAAGCGCCTTGTCGACAAGGCAAAAGAGGGCCGGGATTTTCTCTGGCTGACGACGCATCGGCCCAATACGGCGGCGCAACGCTTTTATCGCCGTGAAGGGTTTGAAGTGACGGCCGAGGAACCTCCTGTGCCACCGGATACCGTTCCGGTCTTCAGAATGGAGTGGCGTGCATGAAGCAGGTCATCGCCGTATTCACAGTCATCGCCGCAATTGTTCTGTTCTGGTACGTGGCCTGTATTCCGATGAACATAAAGGGCGTGTTGACCGAACAGGAACGTGCTGGGGCCGTCGTACAGCCGCCATCCGCAAAGGACCGGCGTGACATGTCCGAGGTTGGTCTTGTTTTGAACAACACATTCGCCATCCCGGCCACATGGGAACAGGACCGGCCTCGACTGCCGGCCCCGCATCAGGTCGCCATCGAGATGTGGGAAACGACGTTCCAGAAAAAGATCACCTCGAAACGGTCACTGATCTATCACGGCTGGGTCACGCTGAGTGCAACGATGCTTGGGTTTGCGATTGGCACCGGGCTGGGGATCCTTCTGGCCGTGGGTATCGTGCATAGCCGTGTGATGGACCTGTCGGTCATGCCATGGGCCATTGTCAGTCAAACCATTCCGATCATCGCGCTGGCGCCGATGATCATTGTGGTGCTGTATTCCGTTGGTATTCAAGGGATCATTCCCAAGGCGATCATATCGGCCTATCTGAGTTTCTTTCCGGTTGTCGTCGGCATGGTCAAAGGATTGCGCAGTCCTGATGCGATGCAGCTGGATTTGTTGCGGACGTATAACGCCAGCCGGTCTCAGGGTTTCTGGAAACTGCGCCTGCCGGCATCCATGCCGTATCTGTTCACCTCGCTGAAAATCGGGATCGCTGCGTCGCTGGTCGGTGCCATTGTTGGTGAGCTTCCGACAGGGGCTGTTGCCGGTCTGGGCGCGCGGTTGCTTGCTGGCAGCTATTACGGTCAGACGGTACAGATCTGGTCGGCCCTGTTCGCGGCTGCCATTCTGGCGGCGTGCCTGGTCGGGCTGCTGGGGCTGATTGAACGGGCCGTACTGAAACGAATGGGGATGGCGCAATGATACTGGTTTTCTGTGCTGTCCTGCTTTGGCTCTTTGGCTGGTGGTTGAACAGCCGGTTGGCCAGCGGGCCTTACGCCGACACCCGAATGGTGCGGCTTCTGGCCCCGCTGATCTTTGGCCTGACGGTCATCGGGATCTGGGAACTTCTGGTGCGCGGGCTTGAGGTTCCACTGGTCATCCTGCCTGCGCCATCGGTGATTGCGGTGCGGTTTGCGGACAGCCTTCCGATCCTGTGGGCTGACTTTGTGCAGACCATCATCAAGGGCGCGCTCAGCGGCTATGTCATCGGGTGCATTGCCGCCTTTCTGATGGCGATTGCCGTGGACCGCTGGGATTTCCTGCGCCTGGGCCTGTTGCCGGTCGGCAATTTCGTGGCCGCCCTGCCGATTGTCGGAACCGCCCCCATCCTGGTGATGTGGTTCGGGTTCGACTGGCACTCCAAGGCGGCGGTGGTGGTTGTGATGGTATTCTTTCCGATGCTCGTGAACACCGTGGCCGGGCTACGTGAAGCGACCTCGATGCAACGCGATCTGATGGAGACCTATGCCGCAACCTATTGGCAGAGCTTTTTGAAGCTGCGACTGCCTGCGGCGATGCCCTTCATTTTCAACGGACTGAAGATTTCCACCACTTTGGCGCTGATCGGCGCTATCGTGGCCGAGTTCTTCGGCTCGCCGACACTTGGTATGGGGTTCCGGATCTCTACCAGTGTCGGGCAACTGTCGTTGGACATGGTCTGGGCCGAAATCGTTGTTGCGGCACTCGCAGGTACAGCCTTTTATGGGCTGGTGGCGGGGATCGAAAAAGTGGTGACCTTCTGGCACCCGTCACAGCGCGGATAAAACAAAGAAATCAACAGACCCCGAAATTGGGGCACAACAAGCAACGAGGAGAAATGAAGATGAACAAGCTACTCAGCGGGGCGGTTGCCGCCTTTGGTCTGGCAGCCAGTGCGGCGCTGGCGGCGGATGAGGTGACATTGCAACTGAAATGGGTCACGCAAGCACAATTCGCGGGCTATTACGTTGCCAAAGACAAGGGCTTTTATGAAGAAGAGGGGCTGGACGTCACCATTCTGCCCGGCGGGCCTGACATCGCGCCGACGCAGGTGATTGCAGGCGGTGGCGCCGATGTCACCGTCGAATGGATGCCCGCCGCGCTTGCTGCCCGTGAAAAAGGGCTGCCGCTGGTGAACATCGCGCAACCTTTCAAAAGTTCTGGCATGATGCTGACCTGCTGGAAAGACGCCGGGATATCGTCGCCCGAGGACCTCAAGAACCGCACGCTGGGTGTCTGGTTCTTTGGCAACGAGTTTCCCTTCATGAGCTGGATGAGCCAGTTGGGCATCAGCACCGATGGCAAAAGCGAAAACGGCGTGGAAGTTCTGAAACAGGGCTTCAACGTCGACCCGTTGCTTCAGCGTCAGGCGGATTGCATCAGCACCATGACCTACAATGAATACTGGCAGGTCATCGATGCCGGTGTCAGCCCGGATGAGCTGGTGACCTTCAAATACGAAGACCAGGGCGTGGCGACGCTGGAAGACGGTCTTTACGTTCTGGAAGAGAACCTAAGCGATGCGGCTTTCGTCGACAAGATGGAGCGGTTCGTTCGCGCGTCGATGAAGGGTTGGAAATATGCCGAGGAGAACCCGGACGAAGCGGCGGAAATCGTTCTGGAAAACGATGCAACCGGTGCTCAGACGGAAGAGCACCAAAAGCGTATGATGGGTGAGATCGCCAAGTTGACCGCAGGGTCGAACGGCGCGCTGGACCCGGCTGATTTCGACCGCACCGTCAACACATTGCTGGCAGGCGGGTCTGATCCGGTTATCACCAAAACGCCTGAAGGGGCCTGGACGCATCAGATCACTGATGCAGCATTGAACTGACGCACGCCGTCAATTCGAAAAATTCCAGCGCGGTCCCAATCGGGGCCGCGTTTTTCATTTTGAATGCCGGATTTGTGTCTGTACTCGATTTGAAAACAGAGTAGTATTTACCTGTAAATGAGCGCATTTCGCACGGAATGCCGAAAAAGTGGAAAAAAATGCAGGGATTTGCATCAGAATTCAGCTCTGCAATCGCGCTGATCTTTGAGGGAGACTCAGAGCTGTGGGCGATTGTGCTGTTGTCCCTGAAAGTATCCGTGTTTGCGGTTCTGATTTCCGCCCTGATCGGCATGCCCGTCGGTGCCGCTCTGGCTGTGGCGAGGTTTCCGGGGCGGCGGATGCTGATCGTTCTGATGAATGCCTTGATGGGGTTCCCGCCCGTGGTCGTGGGGCTGCTGGTCTATCTGATGCTGTCCCGCTCCGGCCCGTTGGGTGTGCTCGAACTTTTGTATACCCCGACGGCCATGATCATTGCTCAGGTCGTGTTGGTCACTCCCATTATCGCGGCATTGACCCGGCAGGTGGTCGAAATGCTGGCCGAGGAATACTCCGAGCAGCTGCGATCACTGGGCGTGTCACGGCTGGCATCGGTCCCTGTGCTGCTGTGGGATGCACGGCTGGCATTGGTCACGGCCTTGCTTGCGGGGTTCGGGCGCGCCATTGCCGAGGTGGGCGCGGTGATCATCGTGGGCGGCAACATCAACCATGTGACGCGCGTGATGACCACGACGATCGCGTTGGAAACCTCGAAAGGAAATCTGGCGCTGGCACTGGCCTTGGGGGCAATCCTGATCGGGATCGCGGTGGCCGTGAACGCGATGGTCAGCGCGGTCAGCCTGCGGGCCGAACAGGAGGGGGTGCGTCATGCGTGACCTGCTCTGCGACATGGTGAATTGCCTGAAGGTCGAGAACCTGCAAATCCGCAGTAATGGCAAGGCGTTGTTGGAGGTCTCGTCATTGGATCTGGATGGGCCGGGACCAACCTTGATTCTTGGCCCCAACGGTGCAGGCAAAAGCCTGTTGCTGCGCTGTCTGCACGGGCTGATCACGCCGGATCGGGGGCGGGTCGTCCAGGATGGAAAACCGCTTGGCGCGGCACAGAAAGCCCGCCAGGCCATGGTATTTCAGAAACCGGTTCTGCTGCGTCGATCGGTTGCGGCAAACCTTGACTTCGTTCTCAAGCGTCAAGGCATGGGGCGAAGGGCCCGAAAGGTCCGTATCGCCGAATTGCTGACCGAAGGAGGGCTGGACGGCAAGGCCAGACAACCCGCCCGGTCATTGTCCGGAGGGGAGGCGCAGCGATTGGCGATTCTACGGGCGCTGGCGCTGGACCCCGAGACTTTGTTTCTGGACGAGCCCACCAGCGCACTGGATCCAAGCGCGACCCAGATGATTGAACGAATGATATTGCGGGCGTCGGCTCGGGCTGTGCGGATCGTGATGGTGACGCATGATATCGGTCAGGCACGCCGTTTGGCCTCGGACGTGGTCATGATGCAGGGCGGACATGTCGTGGAACACGGTACGGCAAAACAGGTTTTGGATTCTCCCGAAAGTGATGCGTCGCGCCGCTATTTGGCAGGCGGATTGGTTACCTGAAACAGAGAAATCGGAGAGTGTGATGTTCCGGAAACCAATTCGGGCAGCGGCGGTGGCTTTGGGCCTGTTGACCAGCGCGGTTTCGGCGGAAGAGCCGTTTATTGTGGTGCAGTCGACAACGTCAACGCAGAACTCGGGACTGTTGGAATACATCCTGCCGTGGTTCGAAGCCGAATCAGGTATCGATGTCCGTGTCGTGGCGGTTGGAACCGGTCAGGCCATTCGCAACGCCATCAACGGGGACGGGGATGTTCTTTTGGTTCACTCCAAACCGGCCGAGGAGAAATTCGTTGCTGACGGTTGGGGCGTGGAGCGGAAGGATCTGATGTACAATGATTTCGTTCTGGTCGGCCCCAAGTCTGACCCTGCCGGAATTCGCGGCGGCGCCGATGTTTTGGCCGCGCTCTCAAAAATCGCCGAGGCGGAAGCGCCGTTTGCATCACGCGGTGACGACAGCGGAACGCACAAGGCCGAACTGGGCTATTGGTCCGCGGCCGGGCTGGACCCTGCCGACGCCTCGGGTACGTGGTATCGAGAAACCGGATCTGGCATGGGGGCGACCCTCAATGTGGCCGGTGGAATGGATGCCTATACGCTGACGGATCGGGCCACGTGGTTGTCTTTTGGAAACCGGGGAAACCTTGACGTTCTGGTCGAAGGGGATCCGCGCCTGTTCAATCAATACGGCGTGATCCTCGTGAATCCCGACAAGCACGCGCATGTGCGGGCGGCAGCCGGCCAACGTTTCATCGACTGGCTGACGGGGCCGGACGGGCAGGAGGCGATCGCGTCGTTCAGGCTGGACGGGCAGCAGGTGTTCTTTCCGAACGCCGACTAAGCCGGCCTGTGACGGGCGTATCCTGACAAGGTAAAAGGCGGGCGAGGGGTCATCCGCTGGCACCGTTGTGGTGTATCGTGCCCAGGCCCGACAGGTCGTAGCCACCGAATTCACGGGCCCTTTGGGCAAATTGATCCGAGCGCAGCAGAGTTATCAGTTTTTGCATTGGCGGATCAAAATATGACCTGCGCCAAACCGCCAGATCCAGCCTTTCGGAATGGGTGGGGACGAAACCCAGGTTGTAAAGCCCTGCCAAAGCACCCAGCCCGAAGCCGGCCTCGGCCTTTTCGCCGTGAAGGGCGATGGCCAGTTCTTCCTCGGTGCGCGCGCAGCCGGGGGTTACGTCCAGATCGTCTCGGCTCATGCCATGGGCTTCCAGCTGGCTATCGAAGAGGTGTTGGCTGGCCGCACTGTCCTGACGCATGATCACGCGGCGCGATTTGAGATCCTTGAACGTTTTGATATCCGATATGCCCGGGGCAAGAAGCAGCCCGCGCTTGCGCCGGGCGACTTCGTACAGCACCACCGGCCCTTCGCCCAAGGCGTCCCGCAGGGATTTTTCGTTGAACCCTC
The DNA here is from genome assembly GCF_059609845.1 of Ruegeria sp. YTSC002. NCBI lineage: Bacteria > Pseudomonadati > Pseudomonadota > Alphaproteobacteria > Rhodobacterales > Roseobacteraceae > Ruegeria > Ruegeria sp. YTSC002. The sequence goes on along the minus strand of NZ_JBXWML010000004.1, from coordinate 169,986 downwards.
CGTCTTCGTGGATGTGCAACACAGCCGCCTGTGCGCTGCGTTCGCTCAGCCGTGTCAGCCCGTCAAAGGAGCCGTCGTAATAGGTGGCAAGCCCCGATCCGCTTTCACGCAGCGCCCAATCCAGCAGGGGATCGTGGCTGCCGGCAACAATCTGTGGCAGGGGCGGTTCGGCGACCTGCGGACCGGATCGCGACGCGTTGAGCCAGGCAATGATTTCGGCCCGCGGGAACAGCAGCTTGCCCATGGCGCGTACACAGGGCACCTCGCCCGAGGCGGCAAGATCATAGGCTTTGCGCTCGCCGATGCGCAGCAGATCGGCCAGTTCGCGGGTGGTTAGGTAGTGCGACATTCAGTCGAGGCGCACGGCAGAGCCGGACGTGGCATCGGCGGCGGTGAACCCGATCCGATCCAGCACGGCAGGGGCTGCCACGGCAATGACGACCATTGCGGCGACCGCGGCAAGAAAGGCTTTCATGGTCTCCTCCAGTTCAGTTCCGGGCGCTTGTTGCGCGGCGCAGAAAAGCAATAAGATCCTGACGATCCTGAGCTTGTGTAATTCGCTGCATCGGCATCTTGGACCCTGGAATGTAATGGTCAGGCCCTTCGTCGAAAAGAGCATTTATTGTTACGTCATTCCAAATGATATCAGAGCCTTGCAGCGTATCCGAGTACAAATATCCCGGTAACGTGCCCGCGCGTCTGCCGAAAACCCCGTGCAAGGAGGGACCTGCGCGGCGTTGGCTGTCGGGTGTCAGGCTGTGACAGATCGAGCATTTCCGCGCGAACTGACGCTCACCATTGTCCATCTCGTCGGGGTTTTGCAGAAAACTCGGCTCGGCAGAAGCCATCTGTTGCCGGTCGGACAAGGTGGTGACTGGCCAACTGTACATGGCCTCGTCAATTCCGCCCGCATGGATGTTTTCACCATCGACCGAAAAGGCCAGGGCCCAGACTGGCCCCCGCAACGTTGCGCGAAAGTCCTGCGCGATGCGCCAGTCCGAGGTATCGATGACCATGATATAGCCTTCACCGTCGCCCACGGCCAGAAACCGACGATCCGGGCTGAGCGCCAAGGCAAGGATCGGGCGACGATCCAGAGTGAAATCGCGTTCTTCACCGGTGGAAAGGTCCAGTATTCGGGTCACTCCGTCAACGGCACCGTAAGCGATCCAGTTGTCCTGTTCATTCAGGACCAGTTCGTTGATGCCGAACCCGTGTTCGATGAGCCGGGTGATCTCTTGTCCACTCCTTACGTCCCAAATGCGCAGCGATCCATCCATGCCCGCTGAATAAAGCTGTGTGCCGTCTGAAGAAAACACCACGGCGTTCACACCGCTTCCGGTCGGCCCAAGAGTTGTGGGGGCGGTTCCGTTCACGGGCCAAACCCCAATCGTTCCGTCCCAACTGGCGGTTGCGACGTGGGTCTTGGACGCTGCCAGACCCACGATCTTGCCCTGATGTCGCCCAACCACGTCGCCGCCGGGCCACTTGCGCAGAGTGAAGTCATCTCCGGCGGAATAGATGGCCGTGCCATTGAAGGCAACGGCGTTCACGGCGGCTTCGTGACCTTCCAGCCATTCGGGGGTCCGATCAGCCCAGAGCCCGACGGAATTGTCGAAACTGGCTGTTGCGATCCGCCCGTCCGGGGCTGTGGCGATCCCCATGATTGGGCCGCCGTGTCCCTTGAGCGTGAAGAATTCGGCCATGGCGGGCAGCGGGATCAGCGCCAGGGCCAGAACCAGCCCCCGCATCTATTCAGCGGGCGAGGTGGCGGTCTTGCCAGCCTCTTTTTCCTGAACTTCCTCCAGCCACAAAGAGTGGTGTTCACGGGCCCATTGTTCTTCGACCTCGCCGGTGCCCATGGCGTCAAAGGCGCCCTCCATTCCGACCGAGCCGAGATAGATATGCGCCACGATGATCGCAATGAACACATAGGCCACCATCACGTGCCAGACTTGGGCATATTGCATTTCTTCCTGCGGCGACATCTGCACCGGCAGGTTCAGGCCCATCATTTGCGGAATACCGGTCGAATTGGCGATCTGGAAGGTTTTGGCAAACAAGGGCATCTCGAACGGGAACAGCAGCGACAGACCCGACAGGCTGATCGAGACGCCCAGCAGGATGCAGGCCCAGAATATGATTTTTTGTCCGGCGTTGAACTTCTTTGCCGGTGGGTGGCTGTTTTTGGTGAACAACCCGCCACCCGCGGCCAGCCATTTCAGATCGACGCGGTTGGGGATGTTGTGGGCAATCCAGTTTACCGTGACGATGATCAGCCCAAGCATGAAAGCCCAGGCCAGATTGTTGTGCAACCACTTGCAGCCCTGCGCGATGGTTGCAAACCCCTCTTTCCCGAAAACCGGGATCAGGTAGTCGCGGCCATAAAGCGTCAGCAGGCCCGTGACGCCAAGGATCAGGAATGACCCGGCAAACAGCCAGTGGCCGAAGCGCTCGAACCCGTTGAAACGCGTGACCGTGCGTCCGGTTTTCTCGCCGTCGATGCGAATCTTGCCGCGGATCAGGAAAAACAACAGGATAATGCCCAGCATCCCGGCAATGACATAGGTGCCGTACTCGCGCAGCGGTCCGGTGCGGAAGGTCAGCCACCACATGCCGCCATCCTGAATCAGCACGCTGTCTGCCGGACCATGAGAAGACACCGTCACATCAGCCGAGCCATAGCGCAAAGCGCGATACACGTCACTGTCCGAGGCCACACCGCGCGTGCCAAGCTGCCCCAGCAACCCCTCGGCATTGCCCTGACCTGTGTTCTCGGAACGATAGCTGTTGTCGACGGTTTCACCACGCTGCCGGGCGAGAATGTCTTCCAGGGTTGTTGCTCCACCGGTCGAGGTGCGCTCATCTGCCGTGGGTTCAGAGGTCTCTTGCGCCCATGCGGCTCCGGTCAGAAAAATCGAAACCAGCAGATACTGGATCAGACGCATAGGGGTATCCTCCTGTGCAATTTCATATCAGCGGTCAAACCCGCCAATTTGCTGGTGAAAGACGGCGCCGACCGGTGCGAGCGCTTCGCGAAGATCATCCTTGGCCGGACCATACACGTCCAACCCCACTGGCGTCAGAAGGGCCAGAAACCGTTCAGCAAAATTGGCACCGAAGTTTTGCATATGTATCATGGCATCTTCGGAACTGGCGTAGCGTTCGAAGATATGGACGGCCGAACCGGTCATGTGCCATTCATAGCTTCTGGCGCCGGTCTCTTGCTGCGTGGCCGTGACCATTTCTGCCATAAGCGCTTCGAACTCATCCTTTTTATCCAGATCAAGGTCAAGCTTCAGCAGCCAGTAAACATCATTGGTCATGCGTGCCTCTCAAATATGTTTGGTGTGACGTTTCAGGAAACGGATCCCCGATCACATCACCTGAAAAGCCCCCCGCAAAGGGCGGGAGGCTGTTTTTTCAAGGCCGGACTTCAGCCGTCTTTCTGGTCGTAGGCCGTGCCCCAACCCCAGGCGCCCGAACCGAAACCGCGCGCCACGACGCGTTCGCGGTAAACTGCGGAAACCACGTCGCCGTCTCCGGCGAGCAGGGCCTTGGTGGAACACATCTCGGCGCAGATGGGCAGCTTGCCCTCGGCGATCCGGTTGCGACCGTATTTGGCGAACTCTGCGGTCGAGTGCGTTTCCTCGGGGCCGCCGGCGCAGAAGGTACATTTGTCCATCTTGCCACGCGATCCGAAGTTGCCAGCCTGCGGATATTGCGGCGCACCGAACGGGCACGCGTAGAAGCAATAGCCGCAGCCAATGCACAGGTCCTTGGAGTGCAGCACGACCCCTTCTTCGTTCTGATAGAAGCAGTCGACCGGGCACACCGCCATGCAGGGCGCGTCTGAGCAATGCATGCAGGCGACCGAGATCGAGCGTTCGCCCGGGTTGCCGTCATTGATCGTCACCACCCGGCGGCGGTTGATGCCCCACGGCACCTCGTGTTCGTTCTTGCACGCGGTTACGCAGGCGTTGCACTCGATGCAGCGTTCAGCGTCGCAGAGAAACTTTGCTCTAGCCATTTGTCGTCCTCCTTACGCTGCCCAGATCTTGCAGAGAGTCGCCTTGGTCTCCTGCATCTGGGTCACTGAATCATAGCCATAGGTCTGGGCGGTGTTGGTGCTTTCACCCAGCACATAGGGGTCTGCACCAGCGGGGTATTTCTCCCTCAGGTCCTCGCCCTGGAAATGGCCGCCGAAGTGGAACGGCATGAAGGCCACGCCGGCACCGACCCTGTTGGTCAGCATTGCCATCACCTTGACCTTTCCGCCCTCGGGACCTTCGACCCAGACCTGTGATCCGTCCCGAATGCCAAGGTTGTTGGCGTCGCGCGGATTGATCTCGACGAACATGTCCTGCTGAAGCTCCGCCAGCCACGGGTTCGACCGGGTTTCATCACCGCCGCCTTCATACTCGACCAGACGACCTGACGTCAGGATTATCGGGTAATCCTTTGAAAAGTCGTTCTTTTGAATCGATGCGTAAAGGGTGGGCAGGCGATAGGCCTGACGGTCCTCGTAGGTCGGATAGTCGGCCACCAGATCGCGCCGGTTCGTATAGAGCGGTTCGCGATGCAGCGGAATCGGATCCGGGAAGGTCCAGACAACCGCGCGGGCCTTGGCGTTCCCGAAGGGCGCACAGCCATGTGCGATCGCGACCCGCTGGATACCGCCGGACAGGTCGGTTTTCCAGTTGGTCTTTGGCCCCGCCACGGCGTCGATGGCCGCGCGTTCCTCGGCCGTCAGATCACCGTCCCAGCCAAGATCCATCAGCATCTGCATCGTAAATTCAGGGTATCCATCCTGAATTTCCGATCCAACGCTATAGACCCCTTCGGCCAGCAGGTTGTCGCCGTCGCGCTCCACACCGAAACGGGCACGGAAGGTCAGGCCGCCTTCGGCCACCGGTTTGGACATGTCATAGAGGTTTGGTGTCCCCGTATGGCCCATTTCCGGTGTGCCCCAGCACGGCCACGGCAGACCGTAGTATTCGCCGTCGTTTGGTCCACCAATGGCTTGCAACGTGGTTCTGTCGAACGTGTGCTGGTTGGCCATATGGCTTTTCAGACGTTCCGGCGACTGACCGGTATAGCCGATGGTCCAGAGGCCCGCGTTGAACTCGCGCGTGATGCTTTCAACATTCGGGGTTTCGGGGTCTTCCATCTCGATATTGCGGAAGAACCGATCCGCCCAGCCGAACTTGTTGGCGAACTTGGCCATGATGACCTCGTCCGGCAGACTTTCGAACAGCGGGTCAACCACCTTGTCACGCCATTGCAGCGAACGGTTCGACGCCGTGACCGAGCCACGCGTTTCGAACTGCGTACAGGCCGGCAGCAGGTAAACGCCATCGGTGCGGTCATGCAGAACGGCAGAAACGGTGGGATACGGGTCGATCACGACCAGCATGTCCAGCTTCTCCATCGCCGTCTTCATTTCCGTCATCCGGGTCTGCGAGTTGGGCGCGTGGCCCCACAGAACCATGGCGCGGACATTGTTGTCCTGATCCATGTTCGCCGGGTCTTCCAGAACACCGTCGATCCAGCGGGAAACCGGGATGCCGCGCTCGTTCTGCAACGGCTTGTCCTTGCCGTCCTTGTCCTTGATCGTGGCGAATTGACCGGCCAGCCACTCCGGGTCTTCTCCCCAGACGCGGGCCCAGTGACCCCATGCGCCTGCGGACAGGCCATAATAGCCGGGCAGGGTGTGGGACAGAACACCAAGGTCGGTTGCGCCCTGAACGTTGTCATGGCCGCGGAAGATGTTGGTGCCTCCGCCCGAGGTTCCCATGTTGCCCAAAGCAAGCTGAAGTACGCAATAGGCGCGGGTGTTGTTGTTGCCGTTGGTGTGCTGGGTGCCGCCCATGCACCAGACAACCGTACCCGGACGGTTGTTGGCCATCGTGCGGGCAACACGCTTCAACTGCGACCCCGGAGTACCGGTGACGCGTTCCACCTCGTCCGGATTCCACTTGGCAACTTCTTCGCGGATCTGATCCATGCCCCAGACGCGGGTGCGGATGAACTCTTTGTCTTCCCAACCGTTGTCGAAGATGTGCCAGAGGATACCCCAGATCAGCGCAACATCTGTGCCGGGGCGGAAACGGACATATTCATCCGCATGCGCCGCAGTGCGTGTAAAGCGCGGGTCGCAAACGATCAGCGGTGCGTTGTTCTGCTCTTTTGCGCGCAGAATATGCAGCAGCGAGACGGGATGCGCCTCGGCCGGGTTGCCGCCGATGATGAAGATCGCCTTGCTGTTGTGCATGTCGTTGTAGCTGTTGGTCATGGCACCGTAGCCCCATGTATTCGCAACACCCGCAACGGTGGTCGAGTGGCAGATACGGGCCTGATGGTCCACGTTGTTCGTGCCCCAATAGGCCGCGAACTTGCGGAACAGATAGGCCTGTTCGTTGTTGTGCTTGGCGGAACCCAACCAGTATACGCTGTCTGGCCCGGATTCTTCGCGGATGCTCATCATGCCGTCGCCGATCTCGTTGATCGCCTCTTCCCAGCTGATGCGCTTCCACTCTCCGCCTTCCTTTTTCATCGGATATTTCAGGCGGCGTTCGCCATGGGCGTGCTCGCGAACCGATGCCCCTTTGGCGCAGTGTGCACCCAGGTTGAACGGGCTGTCCCAACCGGGTTCCTGCCCGATCCAGACCCCATTCTGAACTTCGGCAACGACCGTACAGCCGACCGAGCAATGCGTGCAGACGGATTTGATATTTTCAACGGCTTGGTTTGCCGCTGTCTGGGCACTGGCTGGTGTCACGGTTCCACCCGTGGCGCTGATCGCGGCGAGGCCGCCGATCGTCAGGCCCGAGCCACGCAGAAATGCGCGGCGATCGACGGTTTTCTCGCCGACCTGGGACAGGATACTTGTCCGCTGGGGGCGTCTCGCAACCCCGTTGGTCTTTTTCCTAAGCATTTGTTTCCTCCCTTGCGCGCCGTGTATGCCACGGCTGGCTTGGTACTGCTGAAGCCGACGTCGGGGCCAATCGCAACCGTCAGTCGGGTGTGAAAACGTCCGATCCTAGAACCGGGTGCTCTCGATGTAGGCGCGCGTATGCGCGGTATCCTGAATGCGGGTATCGTCTGTCGGCAGTTCGGCCGCTTCGGCTTTCCCGGTCAGGCTGGCGGCGGCAACGGCAGCTGGTGCTGCGGTTCCGGCCAGTTTGAGGAAGTCGCGGCGTGTGGCGCCTTCTTCCTTGGTCTTGCTCATGGGCTCCTCCTGTCCCAATTGCGGTTTGGTGCCCACAGGGCACCGGCGATGTGCGGGCTACCCCGCCGTCATCCGGAACGCTTCGCGCTCGATCTCCATGAACACCCGACCGGCGGTGCCGACGGATGCATAGAGAACCGAGTTCTCGGCAGCTTCCAAATCCGAATAGAAATGTGCGGCCCAGGGGCCGATATGTTTGCTCCAGAACGCTTTCTGGTCACCAAGGGATGCCGGGCTGCCAAAACGCCCAACGATCATGCCTGCCATCATCTCCATCAATGAGGCGATGTTGTCCTCGGGCTCAAACACGTTCTGGGCGCGTGTGATCCCACGCACCGCCATGTCATTGCGCAGCTGCGCCAGTGGTTTCTCGTTCAGGAAGCCCGTGAGGTAGAAGCTGGCATAGGGCAGCAATTCGCCCCGACCCAAACCGATGAACAATGCATTGAATTCCCGTTCCGCGGCGGCGGGCTTGGTGACCTTTGCAACCCGCGCCATGGCTTGGATGGCCTGACCAAGATCAGTGTCATCCCCGCTGAGGCCCGCCATTTGATCCAGCAGCATCTGGTTGGGCGGGCCGGCCAGAAGCAAGCCCAGAAAGTTGTAGAAATCCGCGCGCAGGCGATCCTCGGCTGAAACGTCCAGAGCGTGCGCGTCACTTGCGGTCATTCGGTCATCCTTCAAATTCAAATGTCATTCGACGTGGCACCGGGGGAAGGTCGACTTCTTCCGGCTCTTCCGCCCGAGCGACTGAAACCGGCTCGGGAACGGGATCGGGTTCGACCGGCGCGGCCTCGGGTTCAGCGCGCGTACCGGCTTCGTCTTCGGGTGCATCATCTTTGGCCTCTTCCGCGTCGGCCGCCAGTGCTTCGATATGTGCCAACATACCTTTTCCAACCTGATAGGCGGTTTGCATGTTTTCGATCACGCAGGCCGCATCGGTATAGTCCTCGCCGTAATCAACCAGCCCGTCGACATTGGCCAGAACCGGGTTCAGCCGCCACAGCCGACGCAGGGCGCGGCGACGCAGGCGATCGGGCACGGCCTTGGCCATGAAGCCCGAAACATCGTCACCGGGTTGCAAGGTCTCTGGGTCGGGAAGGTTGAACTCGGCCAGAATCTCGGCGTCATTCTTTCCTTCCAGCTCCGCTTGCCGTTCTGCGATTACCTGTTCTTCAAGGGCCAGCGCTTCGGCTTTGGCTTCGGCCTGAACGGCGGCCTTTCGGCGAGACCAGAAACCATCGGGCCGGGTCATTGCAGCGCCTTTCTCGGGGCGCGGTACACGTCCGACGTCTGCCGGATGCGCGCGTCACCCTTGCCGTCTTCAACCAGATCTGTCCGCTTCTTGTCGCGGCGGCGCTTGACGAACACTTCGTGCTGATGATGTTTCAGAGCGAAATCGCGAACCCAGGCAATCAACCCTTCGGTCATCGGGATTTTCTCGACAATTTCTTCGCCGGTATCCGCATAGTCCTGCCCCTCGAACGGAGAGGCGGTGATCAGCACTGCATTCAGGGGTGTTTCGCCCTTCAGTTCGTCCCGCAGCACAAGGTACAGCGAAGGCTGACCATCCGACAGGTTGACCATGTAGGCTTCGGTTTCATCTGCCCAGAGCGTCAGGGGCAGGGTGGCCGCGTGATACTCGACCGCATCGCCTTCGCGGCGCAACTCCTGCCAGTCGGCCGGCCCCGCGCCGGGTAAAAGGGCCACGGCACGCCAGTTCCACCGGGCCCAACGTGTGACCCCGGGTGTCTTGCGCACGATGACGCCAACCGGCATTTCACTTTGGCTTGCGGCCTTGGCCACTGGCTCCTCCCCGAAAGGCTCTCACGTGCCTTTCCACGTCCACTATGGTACACAAACCGGCTTTGTGCCAAGCCTATGCTCTACGACTTTGGTCGTAGTCCAAGGTAGCAACTGCGTGAGCAGGCCCCGTGAATGCTTGTGTTTCCTGGCATTTATTGCCGAAATTCAACCCTGTGCAGGAAATGCGGCAAGGGGTTGAAGTTGCTTTCCCGGGGGTACAGCCTAGTGTGCATGGAACCGGGACGGTTTCCCGAGGAGCGGATATGGCCACGAAACTTCTGCTATGTGATTGCGCCGGTACTCAGGCGCTGGACCCGGACGTGATTGAGAGCGCTTGCAGTATCAGGTGTTCCAGAGTGCATACCGCGCTTTGTGCATCCGAACTGGAAACAGCCGCCAAGCTGATGCAGGAAGGCGAAACAGTCATTGCCTGCCTGCAAGAGCAGGAAGTTTTTCGGTCACTGGCCGAAGACCTGAATATCGACGCGCCCGGGTTTGTCGATCTGCGCGATCGGGCCGGGTGGTCCGACCAAGGTGCGGATGCGACCCCCAAGATGGCCGCATTGGCGGCCGAGGCCGTTCTGGCGCAACCGGTAACACCCAGTGTGGATGTCTTCAGTGAAGGCACTTGTTTCATCATCGGGCCCGGTGCGGTGGCCTTTGATCTGGCTGAGCGTCTGGCGGATTCGTTGGCAGTGACCGTTATGACGACTGATCTCACGGAACCTCTCTCGCGGGACTATGACGTGGTGCGGGGGCGGTTGCGTTCGGTTTCCGGTGCGCTCGGTGGGTTTTCGCTGCGTCTGGACGCGCTTCAGCAGGTCGTGCCCGGTGGGCGCGGCGCGTTTGCATGGACCGATCCAAAGGACGGCGCGCATTCCGCGTGCGACATTGTCATTGACCTGGCAGGAGAAACGCCTTTCGTACAGGCCCCGGTCAAGCGCGAAGGCTATCTGCGGGCTGATCCCAGGGATGCGGTTGCGGTGGAAAGGCTGGCTTTTGAAGCCGCGCAATTGGTGGGAACATTCGAAAAGCCACTTTATGTGCGGGTGGAAGAAACCCAGTGTGCCCATTCCCGGGCCGGGCAGGTGGGCTGTTCCAACTGTCTGGATATCTGCCCAACCGGAGCGATTTCCCCGGCGGGCGAGCATGTCGCGATTGACCCGATGGTATGTGCAGGCTGTGGTGCATGCGCCGCGCTGTGCCCTTCGACGGCCATAACCTATGAAGACCCACCTGTTTCGGCGCTGTTGTCGCGGATGCATATTCTGGCTCGCACCTATCGACGGGCCGGCGGCACCGCGCCTCGGCTGCTTGTCCATGACGCCCACGGGGCCGAGATGATTAGGTTGGCCGCGCGTTTCGGGCGTGGATTGCCTTCGGACGTCATCCCTTTGGAACTGAACGTGATATCCGGCTTTGGCCATGCCGAGATGCTGGCGGCTCTGGCGCATGGGTTTGCACGGGTGGATGTTCTTTTGGCACCGTCGACCGAACGCGAAGCGCTGAACCGGGAACTTGAATTGGCACATGCCATTGCAGGCCCAGAGGGCACCGGCCTGATTGATGAGGCTGACCCCGATGCGATGTCCGATCTGCTGTACGGGCAAGCGGTGCCCCGGCCTTTGTCCGATCCGGTTCTGCCTATGGGCAATCGCCGGCAAATTGCACGGCTGTCAGCGCAGGCGCTGAACCCGCAGGCCGACGCGCCTTTGCCATTGCCCGAGAATGCGCCTTACGGGGCGGTTGCAGTGAATACCGACAGCTGCACCCTGTGCCTCAGCTGCGTGTCGCTATGCCCATCCGGTGCCTTGATCGACAACCCGGACAAGCCGCAACTGAACTTCCAGCAAGACGCCTGTCTGCAATGCGGGATGTGCAAGACCATTTGCCCCGAGGATGCGATCACGCTTGTTCCACAACTTGATCTCAGCGACGCGGCCCTGTCACAGCAGGTTCTGAACGAAGAAGAACCTTTTGCCTGCGTGGAATGCGGGGCGCTGTTCGGCGTGAAATCCACGGTCGAGCGGATCATGGAGAAGCTGTCGGGCACGCACCCGATGTTCGCGACTTCGGATCAGGCGCGGATGATCCAGATGTGTGACGATTGCCGGGTGAACGTGCAGTTCCAACAGCAAGACAATCCGTTCCAGTCAAAACCCAGGCCTCGGGTCGTCACGACCGAGGATTACTATTCAGACAGAAAGGATCACTGAAGCTTAAGGGGGGCGCCCAAATCTGCGGCGTCGATGCGCGATACGAACGCTAGAATCGCGTCAAGATCATCCAATGTCATCTCAACCGGGTGAATTGGGGAAGGGCGTTCGGGATCAAAAGGGGGCGTCAGCCCGTCGATCTGCGTGAATGCAGGGTGGGGGTTCAGGGCGAAAAACGCCTCGAACCGCCGCGACCAGTCAGGCATTGCGCGCAGAACGGCGAAAGAGGGCGTCGACCCCAGGCCATTCATACGGTTCCTTGGCCCGATGACATGACAGCGCCCGCAATGGGTCATCGACAATTCTTCGCCGAGTTGGTTGTCGCCTTCGACGATGTCACCGGACTCAACCTCGACAATATCAAAATTGGCAGAGTAGGGCCCTCCGTCTGTCGGGGCAAAGCTTTCCACCGTGCGCTTGCCGATGTCCGACTTCAGCCATTCCAGAAAACGGGCCTGGCGGTCACTGTCTTCGATACGCAGGTGATAGATCACCTCGCCGCGGGCAAAGACCGGATCACCGGGCGGCGCGGTTTCCAGCACCATAACCCCGGCGTCGTCTGCAATAACACGGATCCCGGTCTTGAGAGAGAAGCGAGGAAGGATATGTTGCAACAGGCCAGAGTCTTTAACCTCGGCCGGGGCCGCAAGGCCAATCGCCTCTTGTGACCAAGAGGGGGTGGCAGAGAGCGTCAGGCTCAGGCACAAGAGGACAAAGCGCATGGCTCAACGTAACTTCGCGGGGCGGGATGCGTCAAATGAACAGACAAAGACGGAGACACGTGCAATGAGCGGCGAGTCGATATGCGCGCCCCTGTCAGCAGGGCACATCAAGGGGAACAAGCATGAGTGTTCGTGACGCGGTTCTGGCGAACCTGAAAAAGATCACCGACCCGGTATCCGGGCAGGACATCGTAAGCGCGGGCATCGTGCGCGCCCTGAATGTAGATGGCGACACGGTACGCTTCGTGCTTGAGATCGACCCGAAGCACGCGGAAAAGATGGAACCCGTCCGCGCCACGGCTGAAAAGGCCGCTCAGATGGTGGAGGGCGTTGCAAATGTTTCGGCCTTGATGACCGCGCATTCCGATAAGGCCCCGCCGGAACTGAAACCGAAACCCAAGCCATCGCAAACCGGGCCGCAGGCGGTGCCGGGTGTGGATCGGATCATTGCCGTTGCGTCCGGCAAGGGTGGGGTAGGCAAATCAACCGTTTCGGCCAACCTTGCCTGCGCATTGGCTGCGGAAGGGCGACGTGTGGGTCTGCTGGACGCCGATGTCTACGGGCCGTCGCAGCCCCGGATGCTGGGTGTCTCGGGCCGCCCGGCCAGCCCTGACGGCAAGACGATCCTGCCGCTGCGCAACCACGGCGTCACCATGATGTCGATGGGTTTGATGACCAATGAAGGTCAGGCGGTTGTCTGGCGTGGGCCGATGCTGATGGGTGCGCTGCAACAAATGATGAGCCAGGTGCAATGGGGCGCGTTGGATGTTCTGATCGTCGATCTGCCACCCGGTACAGGCGACGTGCAACTGACGCTGAGCCAGAAGTTCCAGGTGGACGGAGCCATTGTCGTCTCGACGCCGCAGGACGTGGCCCTGATCGATGCCCGCAAGGGGATCGACATGTTCAATCAGCTCAAGACACCCATCATCGGGATGATCGAAAACATGTCCACGCATATCTGTTCGAACTGCGGGCATGAAGAACACGTTTTCGGTCATGGAGGTGTCAAGTCCGAGGCAGAGGCGCTGGGCGTGCCGCTGCTGGGCGAAATCCCCTTGCATCTGGACATCCGGGTCGCCGCTGACGGAGGCGCGCCCATCGTGGTCAGCAAACCTGACAGCCCGCAGGCCGAGGCATTCCGCAAGATCGCCCGCGACATGATTGCCAAAGGCAACGCATGAGCCTGCCGGTTTTCCCACCCTTGCTGACGGGCCACCCGGTTCAGGGTGGGGAAGACCCGTTCGAGCGCGCGCTGGCAATGGCTGCGCTGGGCTGTGATGCGGGGACGGTGGTTTACAATATTCAGGCGGATTTCCTGCGGGTGGCAATTGTTTTTGCCCCCGAGGTGCCATTGCAGGATGCAGTGGTGATGTTGCCACTCTGCGCTGTGGGATTCCAGAACGCGCTGGGCGCTTTGGCCCCACCAGAAGTTGCGGTGCATCTGGGTTGGGATGGCTTGATTTGCGTGAACGGGGCGCGGTGCGGCCGGCTCCGCGCGGCTGCGTCAACATCAATGCCCGAGGAAGAGCCGGACTGGCTGGTCGTCGGTTGGGAGCTGACGCTGTTGCAAACCAGTGATGCGCCGGGTGAAACCCCAGATATCACCGCGCTGTACGATGAAGGCTGTGCCGAGGTTTCTGCAACGCAGTTGGTGGAAAGCTGGTCACGACACATGTTGACCTGGCTCAACCGTTGGCAGGAGGATGGCAACGCGTCCTTGCACGCCGAATGGATGGGCCTGCTGCGCGGCGTGGGCGAACCGCTGATCGATGGTGGCGTATTCCTTGGAACGGATGAACGTTTCGGGATGCTGATCCGCGACGGGGTCGATACGCATCTGCGCCCCCTGACCGACTTGTTGGAGAACCGAGAATGAAACTGGCCCGAGCGATCCATTTCGACGAAAGCGACATGAACGTGTTTCATTCCCCGGCGCGCACCGGTGAGTGGTGCGTTTCGGGCGGGTTCGAGTTTTCGAACTGGGGTCAGGGTGATCTTGAAGGCAAGGCGCGACAGGCCTTTGCGAACGGTTGGCTGGGATTGGAAACCTTTGGCCGGGTAACTTTTGTGGCCGTGACGCAGATCGAAGCCGCAGAGAAAAACCAGATCACGCGTGATCTGGCCGAACATTTTGTGCAGTTCTATGGCGCACCTTCGGTCGAGGCCGCATTGGGCGTTGCGCAAGCTGAAATCGACCACATGTCAGAGTTGTGCGAAGACCATCCGGCCAACACGCTGTTGACCGTCGCAAGGGAACTGACAGAGACAGGCGTGCACGAAGCCTTTCGCGTGATCACTCCGCAGGACGCGGAACTGGAAGCGTTGGCCGTTCACGGGTCGCTGGACGATTAGATCAGGTCGACAAACCCGCCGAACTGCCCGCGTTTGAAGATCAGCCCTTTGCCGGTGCGATACATGACCTGTTCCACCTGACCCACGATGATCAGATGATCCCCAGCGTCATGACGGGCATGAAGGCGGCAATCGAACCGGGCCAGACACTGGGCCAGATGTGGACGCCCGGCCTCATCCTCGGTCCAGTCCGCATGTGAGAAATCCGCCCCATCGCGTGCAAACCGCAACGCCTGATCCTGCTGATCCTGCGCCATGACGTGGATCGAATAGAGATCACAGGTACTGAACGTATCAAATCGGAATGATTCCTTGGCCAGACACCAGAGGACCAGTGGCGGATCCAATGAGACTGAGGCAAATGAATTCACCGTAATGGCACGCGGGCCATTGTCGGATTGCGCGGTAATCACCGTGACACCGGTGCCAAAGCATCCCAGCGCTTCCCGAAAGGCGGGGCTTTGATCCGGGGTCGGTCTGAAGGTCTTTTCGGTCATTGCGCGCTTAATCCTTGGCCGCGCATCAGGTGCCATGCGTGGCCCGGATTGTCCATGAAAAGCTGACTGCCGAGTGCAATTTGTGCCGTCAGTTCATATCTTCCAGCAAACGACCATGTTTGCGGGTTTCCATAATCACCTCGCCAAAAGTCGTGAGGCCGCGTGCTTGCAGGATCGGCAGCATCTTGATCAATGCCTCGGCCGTGGCAACCGCGTCGCCCAGTGCGGTATGGCGCAACGTTTCGGGGATCGTGATTTCCAGCCGTTCACACAAGGCGTCCAGTGTGTGCGTATCGCTTGCCCCGAACAGCACCGCAGACAGCAAAACCGTGTCGAGTATCGGATGATCCCACTCGACACCCATCCGTTTGGCATGGCGGCGTAGGAACGCCATGTCGAACGGGGCATTGTGCGCCACGATCACCGCGTCGCGCGAAAACTGATGGAATACGCGTCCGGCTTCGGCGATATCGGGCGCCCCCTGAACCATACGATCGCTGATCTTGTGTACTTTGGTCGAGGCCGGGGGAATCGGAATGCCGGGATCAACCAGCATGTCCAGATGCTCACCCTGAACGATTTTACCATTCAGAACGCGCACTGCGCCGATCTGCACGATCTCATCCTTGTGAGGTAGCAAACCGGTTGTTTCCGTGTCGAAAACCACGAAACATAGATCCGATAGGGGGCGGTTCTCGAACGCATCATCCCCCGGTGTATTGAGAAGTTCGAAATCATAGACCAGCGGGCGGGCATCGTCCGGTGACATATGTGTCGCGCTGTCTTCGAAGACAAGCATATATCCGGGTGCATCGCCCAAGGGTTTCATCCGGGCGGAATAAGTCTGCCGACCGTCCACGCTGGACAGGGTGCAATAGACGTCCTTTCCGGTTTTGCACATCTTGGCATATGCGTCTGTCAGGCCGGTGGCTTCGAGATATTCGAAAAGAGATGCGTTCAGACGAGGATGCGCGATCTGGGCGAGAACCTCGGCGGCCTGACCGTCGTACAGAACGATCTGATGTTTCGGACTAGCCAGCAGCATGGCCACCGGGATTTCCGTCAGCAGCGCGGTCAGGCGCTGTTTTTCGGCGGCCAGATGCGCGGTTTCGGCGGCCACGGCCTCGGCCGTGCGCATGGCGTTCGAGGCCAGTTGTTCCGCCAATCCCGCCGCTGCCGGGGCAAGATCACCCAGATACCGCGCGGCCTGCATGTCCAGGTCGGTGCTTACACCGGCATGAGCACGGGCACGCAACTGGGCGGAAAGCCGTTCGATCGGTTTGGCGACGTTGTCGTCAAACAGCAGCCAAACACCTGCAACCAGTGCCAGCAATCCAAATCCGATCAGGATTTCAGCAAAGACGAAATCATTCAAAAGATCAGGATTTCCCGCGCGGGAATAGGTGATCCAGAGAGCGGTGGCACTTATCGCAACCCCTCCAAAAGCAAGGAGGCAGAAGAACAGAAAAATCCTGAGCCTCAAACTCAATCCGGTCAGCATGATCACACCCCGCAAGTGGCTGCGATGACGGGGTCATTGGCTCCGGCTGCAATCCAGTCAGCGTTCACCAGACGCCCGTCCTCGGCAAATTCGGCACCATCCGCCAGGTTGGCGCGGCGGTTTTCTGCACAGTTCACGGCCACCGGCAGTTTCGAAACCGGAGCCCAGCGGCCAAAGAAGTAAAGATCGACAAGCCGTTGTTCCGGAACGTTTTCATTTGTCCGCACAGATACGGTGTCGATTGCCGCAAAGCGATCAACGAATGGCACCGCGTAGGTCCAGGGACGATAAAATGCGCGGCTTTCGACTTCTTGCACGATTGTCATCTCTTCGGGCAGTTGGTCGCGCGTGCGGTCATACCAGGAGTATTCACTGGTGATGGTCATTCCGATCATTCCAAGACCGGCCGCAACCGGAGTGGTCCATTTCGGCAAACGTCCTCCGGTCAGCTTGTTCAACAGAAGAACGATGCCTGCAAATGCGATACCCGCAAAAACCGTGCCGATCAGTTCCAGAAACATGTGGTCTCTCCGTTCCTCAGACGCATGTCAGCCCAGCATTCCCTTGCCGTGGCCAACTGCCGATTGCATCGTTTTTACCACCACGAAAGCATCACGCAGATGACTTCGCTCAAAGTCCGACAATTCGGACGGTGGCAGGTAGTTGTCGGGCATCGCTCCGGATTTAACCAGCCGAACCTGATGTTCCAGCCGGGTTTCTGCGATCAGATCATAGGCATCCAGCAGGTCACGCGCACCAGAGGGGCTGAGCACACCGCTGGACTCGGCTGCTTTCAGGCGGGCGCGGGTGTTGGCCTCGGTCAGCTCGCCTTTCAGCGCGTAGATGCGCGCCAGATCGACGACGGGCACCACTCCGTTGTGTTTCAGATCCAGCGTGTTGCGATGCTCGCCCGAGCGGATCGTCGCGAAACCGCGCAGCAGGCCCAAAGGGGGCGTATGTTTGAGCGAGTTCGAAATCATGTGCGCGACGAAGATCGAGTTTGCCCTGGCCGCTGCCAGAGTGTCCGCTTGCAGATCGGCAAACAACTCAAACGCGCCGCCGATGGGGCGCAGGTCGAACATGACCGAGGCCAGCATTTGCGCCTCGGGGTTTGGCTTGGCAATCCAGCCTTTGAAATAGTCGCGCCAGACACGAACCGGCTGGCACCAGCGCGGATTTGTCGCCATCATGTCGCCGGGGCAGAAAAAATATCCGCAGACGTCCAGCCCGTCAGAGACGAATTTGGCCAGTTTGGTGAAATAGGACATATCGGCGTCGGTGACGCTGTCATCCAGCATCAGGCAATTGTCCTGATCGGATACGCCGGTCTGTTCTTGCCGCCCCTGTGAGCCGCAGGCAAGCCACAGATAGGGTACAGGGGGCGGCCCCAGTTCGGTTTCAGCCAGTTTCAGCAGGCGGCGGGTAACGGTGTCGGCAATATCGGTGATCAGCCGCGTGACAATCTCATGCCGGTTCCCACCAGCAACCAACTGAACCAGCAACTGCGGAATTTCCGCCGTCACCCGCGCCATTTCTTCAGCGCTGTCGGCCTTTGCGATCCGACCAACCAGCTCGGCCGAGTTGACGGCCTGATAATGGGTCAGATCGGTCTGTGTCACGATCCCGACCAGACGACCGCCTTCGGAAATCGGGATGTGGCCAATGCCGCGCTCCATCATGATGTGAAGAACATCCGAACCGACATCGCTGGGCGACAGGGTCACGGGGTTTGCGGTCATGATTTCGGAAACCCGTGTGGTTGCGGGCAATCCGTCGGCGACAAATTTGCCCGAAATGTCCCGCAGGGTGGCGATGCCCTGCAACTTTTCTCCATCGGTCACGCAAAGCGACGAGATATGTTTGTCGCGCATGATTCGTGCCGCTTCCTGAACCGACGTGTCCGCAGGGCAGGTGGCGGGATTGCGTGCCATCAGAACGTCAATCGAACTGGTCGCAAGGCTTTGGGGGCCGCTGCGATCACCTCGGGTTCGGTTGAAGAATTTGGCGACGACGTCGTGGTTGTCGATCAAACTCCGCACCAAATCCGGTGGCAGCACCACCAGGACCGATGGTGTATGCGCGCGGGCTTTGGTGGCGGCCTTGCCGTCTCTCAGCAAGCCGCGCTCACCAAAGGAATTGCGCAACCCCAGATGAGAAACGACTGCACCGTTCTCGTCGGTGATCTCAACCTGTCCTTCATAGATCACGAACACACCGGGCAGGGTATGGCCGAGTTCATAGACTGACGCGTTTTCCTCAACCTCCCAGACCTCGATCTGCTTGACGATCTGGTCCAGCGCGTCAGCGGGCAATGCGTCATAGGGATGAACGGATTTCAGAAACCGGGCAATTTCATCGTGGGACAGGGGCATCTGATGTCTCCGGTGTTCTGGTTAAAAAATCCCGCCCGGTGGTATGCCGGGCGGGAACAGTGGATCGAAAGACGCGGTCGAAGGCAAGTGCCGACAACCGCATCATACTCAGTGATCCTGAGCTGCGCCCGCACCACGGGGAATGCGTACGCTTTCGACCAGATCCTTGATCTCCTGCGGAGTTTCCTTGGTCATGCCTGCAACGATGTAGGCCGTCGCAAAGTTGACCATGGCACCAATCGCGCCGAACGAGGTCGACTTGATCGGACCCAGCAGGGGGTCTGCATCGGTGAACGAGTTGGTGCCCGGAATGAACAGCCAGCCCTTGTGCAGGAAGATGTAGACCAGGGTGACGGTCAGACCAGCCAGCATGCCTGCGACCGCGCCGGTGTTGTTGATGCGGGTCGAGAAGATCCCCATCATCAGCGCCGGGAAGATCGAAGCCGCCGCCAGACCGAAGGCCAGCGCCACTGTCTGCGCCGCAAAGCCCGGTGGGTTCAGACCCAGATAGGTTGCGACAACGATGGCAACAGCCATTGCGATCCGAGCCGACAGAAGCTCGCCTTTTTCCGAGATCTGCGGGTTGATCGCACCTTTGATCAGGTCATGCGACACAGCCGACGAGATTGCCAGCAGCAGACCCGCAGCGGTGGACAGGGCAGCCGCAAGACCACCAGCCGCGACCAGACCGATCACCCAACCCGGCAGGTTGGCAATCTCGGGGTTGGCCAGAACCAGGATGTCGCGGTTGAACTTGGTCAGCTCGTTACCGACCCAGCCTTTTTCTTCGGCAAGTGCCTGCATGTCGGCATTCTTGTCGTTGTAGTACTGGATCTTGCCGTCGCCGTTCTTGTCTTCCCAATCCAGCAGACCGGTTTTCTGCCACGTGGCCATCCAGTCATAGCGGGCGTCATTGTCGATTTGTTCAACAGACACAGCTCCGCCTTCGATGCCACCATTGGGCCACATCATGTCACTGATGTTCAGACGCGCCATGGCACCAACCGCAGGGGCAGTCAGATACAGCAGAGCGATGAAGACCAGCGCCCAGCCAGCAGACCAACGTGCGTCAGCCACTTTGGGAACGGTGAAGAAGCGCATGATGACGTGCGGCAGACCCGCCGTACCGATCATCAGCGACAAGGTGAACAGCACCATGTTCAGTGTGTTCGAGTGGTGGGCCGTGTATTCATTGAAGCCCAGCTCGGTCACGATGGCGTCCAGCTTGGTCAGCAGGGGTTCACCGCTGGCGGTGTCACCAAACAGACCCAGCGCCGGAACCGGCGTGCCGGTCAGCTGCAACGAGATGAAGATCGCCGGAATGGTGTAGGCGGTGATCAGCACGCAGTACTGAGCAACCTGGGTGTAGGTCACGCCTTTCATTCCGCCAAACACCGCGTAGGCAAACACAACCGCTGCACCGATCAACAGGCCCGAGGTGTTTGACACTTCGAGGAAGCGGCCAAAGGCCACGCCGACGCCGGTCATCTGACCGATCACGTATGTCACCGAGGCAACGATCAAACAGATCACCGCAACGATACGCGCGGTCTGGCTGTAGAAGCGGTCGCCGATGAACTCGGACACGGTGTACTTGCCGAATTTGCGCAGATAGGGCGCAAGCAGCAGAGCCAGCAGCACGTAACCACCGGTCCAGCCCATCAGGAACGAGCTGTTGTCGTAGCCGGTGAAGGCAATCAGACCCGCCATCGAGATGAACGAAGCCGCAGACATCCAGTCTGCCGCCGTTGCCATACCGTTGGTGACAGGATGGATGCCGCGACCCGCAGCATAAAATTCAGATGTGGACCCCGCCCGGGCCCAGATCGCGATGCCGATGTACAGCGCGAAGGATGCGCCGACAAACAGCAGGTTGATGGTAAACTGATCCATGGGGTTTACTCCTCAACACCGTATTCGGCGTCTAGCTTGTTCATGCGCCAGGCGTAGTTGAAGATCAGCACCAGAAAGACCAAAATCGATCCCTGTTGTGCGAACCAAAAGCCCAGATCGGTTCCGCCGACGGCGATCCCCGACAGCATCGGACGCAGCAGAATGCCGAATCCAAACGACACCAGCGCCCAAATCGCGAGGCTGATGTAGATGAGGCGCAGGTTGGCCTGCCAATAGCCCTTGTCGGACTCGGCAGTCTGCGCGGAGTTTGTTGAATGATCCGCCATCGCGGGTTCCTCCTTCGCTTCCTCGTTGGACGGCCCGATGCCTACATCCTCCAGTGCGTCGGGCCGCTTCTCACTTGCGCCAGACGCCACGTGACGTCAGGCAAAACTCCACCAGTCCGCCAAGGCGGTCTTTTGAAGTATTCTGTTTGGGATCAGAGCCTTGCGGCTCTTATCCACCCCCTAATTCATTGCTTCGCCAACGATCCCTTCAAGTTCATTGGCAATGTCTTCGATCCTGCCCATGGCGTTTGCACGCTTCAGCACGCCCTGACCGTCATAGTAGGCGATCAGTGGTGCTGTCTGCGCGTGGTACGCTGCAAGGCGCGAGGCCACCGTTTCGGCATTGTCATCCGCGCGGCGCTTGAATTCGGTATGACCGCATTTGTCGCATTTGCCTTCTTCGGCAGGCTTCTTGAACTGGTCGTGGTACCCTTCGCCACAGCCGGCGCAGGTGTAGCGGCCCGAAATACGGGTCACCATTTCTGCGTCTTCCACCTCGAGGCTGATCGCGGCGTTGATCTTCTGGCCGTTGGAGGCCAGCAGGCTGTCCAGCGCTTCGGCCTGAACCGTCGTGCGCGGGAAACCGTCCAGAATGACGCCCTTGGCGCAATCCGGCTGTGCCATGCGGTCGCGCAGGATGGCGATGACGATCTCGTCGCTGACCAGATCGCCGGCTTCCATTACGGCCTTTGCCGCTTTGCCGGCTTCGGTTCCGGCCGCGACGGCTTCGCGCAGCAGGTCACCGGTGCTGAGTTGAACAAGTCCGAATTTCTCTTCCAGCATCCGGGCCTGTGTACCTTTCCCGGCACCCGGAGGGCCGAGAAGGATGACAACGGCGGGCGTGGTGATCGTGGCAGCGTCCATCACATCCTCACTTGTTCGCACGGTTTTCGATCAGGTCTTCGACCACCGACGGATCGGCCAGTGTCGAAGTGTCGCCCAACGATCCGAAATCGTTCTCGGCGATCTTGCGCAGGATACGGCGCATGATCTTGCCCGAGCGCGTCTTCGGCAGGCCGGGTGCCCACTGGATCACATCCGGAGACGCAATCGGGCCGATCTCGGTGCGGACCCATGTGCGCAGCTCTTTCATCAGCTCGTCCGAGGGCTCGCGATCATTCATCAAGGTGACGTAGCAATAGATGCCTTGCCCTTTGATTTCATGAGGGTATCCAACCACGGCAGCCTCGGCCACAGCAGCATGCGCAACCAGCGCGCTTTCCACCTCGGCCGTGCCCATGCGGTGACCGGACACGTTGATCACGTCATCTACACGACCGGTGATCCAATAGTCACCATCTTCGTCGCGGCGGCAGCCGTCACCCGTGAAGTAATAGCCTTTGTAATCCGAAAAATAGGTTTTCTCGAACCGCTCATGATCGCCCCAGACGGTGCGCATCTGGCCGGGCCAGCTGTCTTTGATACACAGAACGCCCTCGACACCGTTGCCTTCGATTTCGACACCGGATTGCGGGTCCAGAACCACCGGTTCGATGCCAAAAAATGGCTTCATTGCCGATCCGGGCTTCATCGCATGTGCGCCGGGCAGCGGCGTCATCAGGTGACCGCCGGTTTCGGTCTGCCACCAGGTGTCGACGATGGGGCATTTGCCTTTGCCGACAACGTCGTTGTACCAGGTCCAGGCCTCGGGGTTGATGGGCTCGCCCACGGTGCCCAGGATGCGCAGGCTGGACAGGTCGCAATTTTCGACGAACTCGTTGCCCTGACCCATCAGCGCGCGGATTGCGGTGGGGGCGGTGTAGAACTGGTTCACCTTGTGCTTTTCGCAGACCTGCCAGAAACGCGAGGCATCGGGATAGGTCGGCACGCCTTCGAACATCAGCGTGGTCGCGCCATTGGCCAGCGGCCCATATACGATATAGCTGTGGCCAGTCACCCAACCCACGTCCGCAGTACACCAGTACACGTCACCTTCGTGATAATCGAATGTGATCTCGTGTGTCATCGCAGCATAAACCAGATAGCCGCCGGTCGTGTGCACAACGCCCTTGGGCTGACCGGTCGAACCCGACGTGTAAAGAATGAACAACGGATCTTCGGCGCTCATCTCGGCAGGGGCGCAGTAGTCGTCCGCCTCAAGCGCCATTTCGTTGTAGTCATAGTCGCGACCGTCGATCCAGGTGGTCTGACCGCCAGTGCGCTTGACCACAAGGCATTTCACCGTGTCCTTGCAGTGCAGCAGGGCGGCGTCTGCGTTGGACTTCAGCGGCGTTTTGCGACCACCGCGCGGGGCCTCATCTGCCGTAATCACGACCTTTGCGTCGCACCCATTGATCCGTGCGGCCAGAGCGTCGGGCGAGAAGCCCGCGAAAACGATCGAGTGAATTGCGCCGATCCGCGCACAGGCCAGCATGGCATAAGCGGCTTCGGGGATCATCGGCAGATAGATGACGACGCGATCGCCCTTGCGTACACCCAGGGATTCCAGAATGTTGGCCATCCGGCAGGTGCGCCGGTGCAATTCTGCGTAAGAGATATGCTGGGCCGGGTCATTCGGATCATCCGGTTCCCAGATGATCGCGGTCTGGTCGCCGCGGGTTTTCAGATGACGATCCAGGCAGTTGGCCGATACATTCAACGTGCCATCGGCATACCAGTTGATCTTGACCGAGCCAAATTCGTAACTGACGTCCTTGACCTGAGTGAAGGGCTTGATCCAGTCGATGCGCTTGCCTTGCTCGCCCCAGAACGTGTCGGGGTCGCTGATTGAGGCTGCGTACATGTCGGCATACTTTGCGGCATCGACATGCGCACGAGCGACGGTTTCTGCGGATGGCGGATAAGTCTTGGCATCTGCCTGGGCAGCGGTGGTCATCTTTGAGGCTCCTCCCTCTGGACTGGATTGCATGTGGATTTTTTGCCTGTCATTCAGGCAATGTCGATCCTGTTCCTCCCCAAGTTTGAATATTACCGCGTTCTGAAAATAAATAAATAAATTGGTGTAATCCTTGGATTTCTTTGTAAAGAAATTTTTGCAATGTGGATAGATTTGTAAAAAACTTGGAAAGAAGATCGTCAAAATATAGTGAAAACAAAAGCTTGAATGTAATGAGAATTGTGGGTGCTGCCTGTCAATTGCGTTTGCAAGGACGGCTGAGCTCAGCGCTTCTGTCGTTTTAGGTCATTTTGGGTCTACTTCCCAAAAATTACGCAAATCCCGGACAGGGTTGGCACGATCGAATGTTGGCGCTAGCTTGATCGACAAGCGCCTCGGTAGGGGGCGCACCTATGGGAGACGAAACTATGAAAAAGATGTTGAGCGGTGCCGCAATCGCCGCCCTTGGCGTTGCTTTTGTGACCGAAGCCGCCGCAACGGAATGGAACGCATCCGTCTGGGGCAAGCGCCGCGCCTTTACGGAACATGTAGAAAAACTGGCCGAACTGGTCAGCGAGAAAACCGGTGGCGAATTCACCATCAATGTCAGCTATGGCGGGTTGTCCAAACCCAAGGAAAACCTGGACGGGATCGAAATCGGCGCCTTCGAGATGGCTCAGTTCTGTGCCGGCTACCACCGCGACAAGAACCGGGCGATCACCGTATTGGAATTGCCGTTTCTGGGTGTGAACAACTTGCAGGAAGAAGTTGCGGTCAGCCATGCGGTATACGACCATCCGGCAGTCAAGGAAGAGATGGCACAATGGAATGCCCGCATCATCATGACCTCGCCAATGCCGCAGTATAACCTTGTCGGCACCGGCGAGCCGCGGGATGAACTTGCTGAATTTGACGGAATGCGGGTCCGGGCGACCGGTGGCCTTGGTCAGGCCTTCGAGGCGGTCGGAGGAGTGCCCACATCGGTTCCAGCGACAGAAGCCTTCAATGCGATGGAATCGGGCGTCGTCGACACCGTGGCCTTTGCCCAGCACGCGCACCTGTCATTCGGGACGATCAACGAAGCGGACTGGTGGACCGCGAACCTGAATCCGGGAACGGTGAACTGCCCGGTTGTGGTCAACATCGATGCCTACGAGGCGCTGCCAGCCGAACATCGTGAGGCTCTGGACAGCTCGATCGATGAAGCGATCGACCATTACCTGGCGAATTATGGCGGCCTGCTCGAACAATGGGACAGCGTCCTGGAAGAAAAGGGTGTCCAGAAGGTCATGATCGACGACGCGGTAATTGAAGAGTTCCGCACGAAGGCCGCTGATCCGATCCGTGAAAAATGGATTGCGGACATGACCGCACAGGGTCTGCCGGCGCAGGACCTTTACGATCTTGTCCAGACGACGCTGAAGCAACAGCGCGGCGGCAACTGATCCACAAGGCCGGGTGCTTTCAGGGCGCCCGGCAACAAACAACAAGGAATCACCGGGATGGCAGGACAAGCCACGGTTCTGGTAGACGGCAGCCGTCTGAGCCAGTTGGATCAGCGTTTGCTCGTGCTCGAACGGTTTCTGGCGCTGATCAGCGGATTGGCGGTTTTTTCACTGATGGTGTTGGCCGTCGTGTCGGTCAGTGGTCGGAATGCGCTGAATGCTCCTTTGCCGGGCTATGTTGACTGGATCGAACAGGCGATGCCTCTCATCGCTTTTCTGGGCATTTCATATGTTCAGCGCGATGGGGGGCATATCCGGATGGATATCGTCATTTCCCGCTTGCACGGACGGGCGTTGTGGCTGTTTGAACTGCTCTCGGTGGTTCTGATTCTGATCCTGATGCTGGCTCTGGTTTGGGGCAGCTGGTCTCATTTCGACCGGTCGTTTGATTTCGGCGCCCCAATGTGGAGCCGGGACAGTTCGATCGACATCGGCATTCCCTTATGGCCGGCCAAGCTTCTGGCACCCGTTGCATTTTCCGTTCTCTGCCTGCGCCTTGCGCTGCAAGTCTGGGGGTATGGCCGGGCGTTCTGGCTGGGGCTGGACGCTCCGGCGGCCGTTCCGTTGATACAGGATGCAGCGGCGCTGGCAGCGGCCGAGGCCGAACAGTTCGAAGGGCAGGACTGATACATGGACACGATTGAGATTGGCCTCTGGGTCACAGGCGGCCTTCTGGTTCTTGTCGTGGCGGGTATGCGGGTTGCCTTCGCAGCCGGTTTGGCGGGGCTTGTCGGACTGGTTTGGATTTTCTGGGCCAAGTTCGGTTACGATCCGGAACGGTTTGGCAAGGCGCTGACAGTGGCGGTCAAGACCGCGGGGCAGGTGCCACATTCCAAGGTCGCGTCCCACACTCTCAGCCTGATTCCGACCTTCATCCTGATCGGGTACCTAGCATATTACGCGGGGCTTACCCGCGCTTTGTTCGAGGCCGCAAAACGCTGGGTCGCATGGGTGCCCGGAGGTTTGGCGGTGTCGACCGTTTTCGCCACGGCCGGCTTCGCTGCGGTGTCCGGTGCTTCGGTCGCGACGTCCGCCGTCTTTGCCCGTATCGCGATTCCCGAAATGCTGAAGGTGGGCTACAACAAACGCTTCGCAGCCGGTGTGGTTGCCGCAGGCGGGACGCTGGCATCCCTGATCCCGCCTTCGGCCATTCTGGTGATCTACGCGATCATCGTCGAGCAGGATGTCGGGAAGCTGCTGTTGGCGGGTTTTATTCCGGGCGCGTTTTCCGCAATCGTATACGGCCTTCTGATCGTCGGGATCGCCGTGATCTTCAAATCCGTTGGCCCGCCGGTCACGGGGTTTACCTGGAAACAGCGCGTTGCGGCACTTCCCGGTGCCTTCCCGATTGTCGCCGTCATCCTGATCATCATCTGCTTTGTCTACAATCCGTTTGGTGAAAAGGCGTGGGGCACTCCGACGGAAGGCGGTGCCATTGGTGCCTTCATCGTGTTCTGTTTTGCCTTGTTCCACGGAATGCGCTGGGCCGAGCTCAAATCCGCGCTGTTGGAAACCGCCAAACTGACGGCGATGATCTTTTCGATCATCTGGGGCGTTCTGATCTATGTGCGCTTTCTTGGTTTTGCAGACCTGCCGGGTGCTTTCTCGGATTGGATCACGGGGCTCGAGATGTCGCCGATGATGATCCTGATCTGCATTCTGCTGGCATACGCGGTGTTGGGCATGTTCATGGATGCAATTGGAATGCTGCTTTTGACCTTGCCCGTGGTCTATCCGGCGGTGATGGCCTTGAATGGTGGTGAAACCGTCAGTGCCGCCGACAGCGCGTTTGGAATGTCCGGTCCGATGTGTGCGATCTGGTTTGGTATTCTGGTTGTCAAAATGGCCGAGTTTTGCCTGATTACACCACCTATCGGGCTGAATTGCTTTGTCGTTGCCGGTGTACGCCCGGACCTGAGTGTTCAAGATGTGTTCAAAGGCGTCACGCCCTTTTTCATCGCTGACGCCCTGACCATCGCTGCGCTCGTTGCTTTCCCGGGTATTGTCCTCTACCTGCCATCGCTTGCGGGATAGCTAAGAAGCGAGGCTCTGCCTCGCGCTCCGGGATATTTGTGGCCAGATGAAGTTCTGACCCCTTGCTTCATCTGGCTGAAAATATCCCGGGGGAGGCGCGCGCAGCGCGGCGGGGGCAGCGCCCCCAAGATTGCGTGCTATCCGGCTCGCATTAACATTCCGAACAGATCGCGCGGATCGTCCGGGTCGGCCAACATGTCCAGAGGTTCAAAGAAGGTTGTACCTTCAATCGCCTGTTTCACATAGCGCAGGGCCGAGAAATCCTCGATGGCAAAGCCTACACTGTCGAACAAAGTGATCTGCCGCTCATCGGTGCGCCCCTTGGCCGCGCCAGTGATGACCTGCCACATCTCAGTCACAGGGTGATCTGAATCCAGCGCCTGAATTTCGCCTTCGATCCGGGTTTGTTCAGGGTACTCGACGAAGATGTCCGAACGTAACAGGATGTCGCGATGCAACTCGGTCTTGCCGGGGCAATCGCCTCCGATGGCGTTGATGTGCACACCGGGCCCGACCATGTTGTCGGTCAGGATCGTTGCGTATTTCTTGTCTGCCGTGCAGGTGGTGATGATCTGGGCACCTTCGATGGCGTCTTCCGGCGTTTTGCAAGGGATGACTGTCAGGCCCTTGCCCTGCAAGTTCGCAGCGCATTTCGACGTGGCATTCGGATCGATGTCGTAAAGCCGAACGGTGTCGATCCCGCACATTGCCTTGAAGGCGAGGCACTGGAATTCGGACTGTGCGCCATTGCCGATCATGGCCATTGTCCTGGCATTTTTAGGGGCCAGATAGCGCCCGACCAATGCCGAAGTCGCCGCCGTGCGCAGCGCGGTCAGCATAGTCATTTCGGTCAACAGCGTCGGATATCCGGTGTAGACATCCGCCAGCAGGCCGAATGCAGTAACGGTTTGCAGCCCCTCGGAGGTGTTCTTGGGATGACCGTTTACGTATTTGAACCCATATGCCTCACCATCCGAAGTTGGCATCAGCTCAATCACGCCATGAGGAGAATGCGCTGGAATGCGCGGCGTCTTGTCGAAGCTCTCCCATCGTTTGAAATCGGCCTCGATCTGAGCGGCAATCTGCGTGATCATCTGTTCGACGCCAATGTGGTGAACCAGTCGCATCATGTTGTCGACGGAAACGAATGGTACCAGGGCCTTGTCTGAAGGTTGCATGGTGCTCTCCTATCGGCGGGCAAGGTGAACGCCTGCAATCATGCAGCGCACGGACCCACCGGCGGTTTCAATTGTTGGAACGGACAGCGGCAACGGTGTTGCACTGTTCTGGATTGTTGCGATTTGGTCTGGTGTGAGGGCGGCGAGTGACCTGCTGGACAGGGCCAGCACCAACCCGTCCCGCCCGGTCAGTTCAATGGCGTTACCTGCGAACTCGGCGATTTGGTCGTGCGTCAGGTCAATGACCGTTCGACCGGATTCCTCCAGCCGGTTGCGAACGGTCACGCGGCGAGCCGGGTCCGATATCATATCGAGGCAGATCAAGGCGTAATGCGTGCCGATACCCATCAATACGTTGGTGTGATAAACGTCCCGGCCCTTGGCATCGCGGGCCTCAAAGGCGATTGGCTCATAGTTGAAATGTGTACAGAACCGTTCCAACAGGACCGGATCGGCGCGATTGGACGTCACCGTGTAAGCGATGCGGGCCACGTGATCCAAAACCATCGCGCCGGTCCCTTCCAGAGCCAGGTTATCTTGTTCCAACCCGGAATAGTCGATGACATCCTGCACGCGGTATTCCTGTTTGAGCAGTTCGATTACATCGGTCCTGCGTTCGCGTCTGCGCGATGGCACGAACATCGGGTAGATCGCCACATGGCCGCCGGGATGCGTTGAGAACCAGTTGTTGGGAAAAACGCTGTCAGGTGTGTTGAGGTCGCCGAAATCGTCAAACACATGAACAGTGACACCGGCGTCGCGCAATTGCTGTACCGCCCGATCATGTTCATCCCTGGCCGCGTCCGATGTCGCCTCGGCAGATACGGTGCTCAGCGTTTGAAAGGCGTTGTCATCACGTGTTTCCGGGTTGGATGCAAAAGCGTGTGGCCGGATCATGACAACGGCGGATGGCGCTTGAAGTGACAGCATCAGAAACTCCGGGTTGGGCGATCGAAGATACGGCGACCCATCAGAGAGGCAGCCAGATCGACCATCAGTTTTGCGGTTCGGCCCCGGTCATCCAGAAACGGGTTCAGTTCGACCAGGTCCAGCGAGCAGACAAGCCCGCTTTCGTGCAGCAGCTCCATGGCCAAATGGGCTTCACGCTCGGTCGCACCACCGGGCACGGTCGTGCCGACTGCGGGTGCCACTGCCGGGTCGAGGAAATCGACATCCAACGACACATGTAGCAAAGCGTTTTCTGCCCTGACGCGATCCAGAAAGGCCAACAGGGGGGCCTTGATGCCATTTTCATCGATGCTGCGCATATCCGCCAGCATGGCGCGGTCGTGTTCCAGCGCCGCCCGTTCCGCCGGGTCGACAGAGCGCAACCCGATCATGCCGACGCGATCCGTCGGTATGACGGCGGGCAAAGGGGGAAAGTCCTCGAATCCGGGCCTGCCGGTGAAATACGCCACCGGCGTGCCGTGCAGATTGCCGCTGCCGGTACTGTCCGGAGTGTGAAAGTCGCTGTGGGCGTCAAGCCATAGTACGAACAGGGGGCGATCGATCCGAGCAGCATGGGCGGCCATCCCGGCCACCGTCCCCATGGACAGGGCGTGATCACCCCCCATGAAAATGGGAATTCCCTGACCTGCCGCGTCTTGCGCAACCTTGCTGAGAGCGCGCGTCCACCCCACACATTCGGGCAGGGCGAACAGGTGCGGGTGTTGGGGAATGTCGACGATCTCGGCCTGCACGTCGCCCCAATCGTGAACGGTGTGACCAAGATCAGACAGCGCTTGATCCAACCCTGCCACGCGATACGCATCAGGGCCCATCCGGCATCCCTGACGACGTTTCCCGGCGTCCATCGGGGCGCCAACCAGTATGATATCCTTGAGTTCCATGTGTTCATTTAGGCCGTCGGACTGTCTTGCGTGAAGTCGGCAAATTGCTCAAAATGGTCTCGGAAAATCCTTTATGAGAAGATGCCATGGACGAATTGGACAATCGGCTGCTCAATGCGTTGCAACGGGATGCACGGGCAAGCCTGTCAGAGCTGTCGGAAACACTGGGCGTGACGCGCACCACGGTGCGCAGCAGGTTGCAGCGGCTGAAACAGTCCGGTGAAATCGTTGGCTTCACCGTCCTGACGCGTCGCGATCTGGCGCAAAGCCCGGTGCGCGGGTTGATGATGCTCGAGATTGAAGGGCGTGGTACGGAACGCGTGATGGCCCGGATCGGAGCCATGCGTCAGGTGACGGCGGTTCATTCGACAAATGGCAGTTGGGATCTGATCGCCGAGATCAGCACCGAAACCCTGGCTGAACTGGATGAAGTTCTGTTTCAGATACGAAAAATCGACGGCGTGACGCGTTCGGAAACGAACCTTCTGCTGTCAACACGCAAGGGGCGGCTCTAGCGCTTTGAGATAAATACAAAATGTGCCAGTGTTGGTCTACAAGTGAAGTCTTGATGACCGACGGGCGGGTGAGCCGGGCGTGGTATCTGTGATCGGAAACTGGCGGGGACGTGCAGCATGACCAATGCGGAAAGTGACGGTGAACCTCTGGCCGTGCACTGGGTTGAAAAGCTCACGGCAATGTTGGAAAAACCCTGGTTGCGGATTGCGATACCGGTTCTTGTGACCGGGATCGCACTGACGGTTTTGCATGATTTGTCGGCGCATGTGAAATGGTCGGATGTCCAGACCGATGTCGCGATGACGTCGTGGAAACTTATGCTTTTCGCCTTGCTCTGGACTGCGTTCAGTTTTCTTTCTCTGTCGCTCTATGATGTGTTTGCCGTGCAGAGTGTGGCAGGCGGCAAAGTGCCTTTGCCTGTAGCCGGATTGGCAGGGGCCAGCGGCTATGCCGTATCGAACTGCCTGGGGTTTTCCTACATCACCGGGACGGCGATCCGATATCGGATATATGCGTCTCTGGGATTGGATCTGGGGCGGGTGGCCGGGGTCATCGCAACGTCCTGGGTCGCGTTCTGGATGGGGCTTGTTCTGGTTCTGGGTGTGTTGCTGACCGTGCATCCGGACGGAATCTCCAAAGTGATGCCTGTCAGCGAAACGGTGGAAACCGCCATCGGATTGTGCCTTTTGGGGGCATTGGTCGCGATGTTCATATGGTTGTCCAGCGGGGGCAGGCGATTGGCCGTCGCAGGTATCGGGTTTGACTTGCCGGGTGGCAAACTGGCCAGCCTTCTGACACTGGCCGCCATCGGAGATCTGGTTGGCGCGTCCATGGCGCTCTATG
Organism: Ruegeria sp. YTSC002; assembly: GCF_059609845.1. NCBI lineage: Bacteria > Pseudomonadati > Pseudomonadota > Alphaproteobacteria > Rhodobacterales > Roseobacteraceae > Ruegeria > Ruegeria sp. YTSC002. The sequence continues at coordinate 138,344 of NZ_JBXWML010000004.1, read as the reverse complement.
TCCTGATGCCGGACGATCTGGGCGTCGGCTATCCCTATTTCTTCACGATCTACATCGCCGCCATCGCCGTTGGCATCCTCAGCCACGCACCGGGCGGGCTTGGGGTATTCGAAGCCACGTTGATCGCGGGGCTTGGGGCGTCGGGGCGTTCGGATGTGATCGCAGCCTTGTTGCTGTATCGGGTCGTTTACACCTTCTTGCCCTTCGGTATCGCCAGCGTGTCCATAGCGGTCGCGTCGGCACTGACGCAGAGGCACAGGATCGGCGGGGCCGCGACATGGGTCTATCGGGTCATCCGCCCTATCGTTCCCATGGTGGCAGCCGGGGTTGCGGCAGTGGCCGGAGTGATCCTGCTGGTGTCCGGAGCGTTGCCAGCGGGCACGCAGAACCTTGGCGTTCTGAGAGAGGTTTTGCCGCTGTCGTTCGTCGAGGCATCGCACCTTGCCGGCAGTGCTGTCGGAGTGCTGCTTTTGCTGGTGTCTCGCGGTTTGTTTCGAAAGCTCTACCGCGCATGGGTGGTGGCAATGCTGTTGATGGTGGCCGGGTTCTTTGCCTCGCTGGCAAAGGGGCTGGACACTCACGAAGCGCTGTCGATGCTGGGCACGATTGGCCTTCTGGCCATGTTCCGTGGGGCGTTTTACCGGGTCAGTGGCGCGTCGATCTTCAGGCTGAATATTCCCTGGTTGGTCAGTGTCGTGGCGCTGCTGGCGGTGATATTCTGGATCGGACTGTTCGCCTATTCCCATGTCGAGTACCAGAACGCCCTGTGGTGGGAATTTGCCTGGAACGGAGATGCTTCGCGCTTTTTGCGCTCCAGCCTCATCGTGGCGGTGATCGTGGGCATCGTGGCCGTGAACTCTCTGTTCGGGCGAGAGATTCCGACACCTGTGCGCACGGAAATCCCCGGAGTGGTCGAAAGGCTGGTGATGGAGAGCGAAGATACCGAATCCCAAATCTCGCTTACCGGTGACAAACAGTTCCTGATTTCACCGGATGAGACCGCATTCATTGCGTATGCAGACACGGGCAACGCTCTGATCTCGAAGGGAGAGCCGGTTGGCGATGAAGCCGCGGGGCAGCAATTGATCTGGCAGCTCAGGGAAATGGCGGACCGAGAAGGCAAGCTGTGTGCCTTCTACAGTGTTTCAACCAAATACCTGCCGACATTTCTGGATCTGGGCCTGTCGATCCTGAAGATCGGCGAGGTCGCACGGGTGCCGCTCAAGGATTTCTCGCTGGATGGAAAGTCGCGCAAGCGGTTCCGGCAGGCCAGGAACCGGGCCGAGCGGGAGGGCTTTGTATTCGAAATCATTCCGAAAGAAGACCTGGCCTCGGTTTTGCCGGAATTGCGTGCTATTTCCGATCATTGGCTGGCACAAAAGGCGGGTGCTGAAAAGGGCTTTGCACTTGGGGGATTTGACGATCAGTACCTGTCCTATTTTGATCATGCGGTTCTGCGTGACGGTAAAACAGGCAAGATCATGGCCTTCGCCAACCTGTTTCAGGGCGGCAACAAATCCGAGCTGTCACTGGATTTGATGCGCTATGAACCTGACAGCCCAAGCTTTGTCATGGACGCGCTGTTTGCAGAGATGATGAACTGGGGATCACAGCAGGGGTTCCATTGGTTCTCGCTGGGTGCGGCGCCGTTCTCAGGCATCGAAAACCGTCAACTTGCCTCGCTTTGGAACCGCATCGGCGGCTTTGTCTATGAGCATGGCGAGCAGTTCTATCATTTCGAAGGGCTGCGCGCCTTCAAACAGAAATTCGATCCGGAATGGAGCCCCAACTATCTGGCCAGCCCCGGCGGGCTGGCCGCGCCCCGCATCCTTTACGAGGTCAATATCCTGATCTCGGGCGGTCTGCGCGGGTTGACCAAGTAGCGCTTAGTTCAGGCTGGCTCGGGTCGGGGTTTTTTCAAGCAGATCGCCCCAATCAGTGCGATAGGCCATTTCCGCCAGCACGGTTTCAGGCAGGAATTCCTGGTTCTGACGGATCTGCCATCCGCCTCCCAGACCCTTGTAAACCGCAACCAGATTGCTGGACACCTGCTGCCGCGCTTCGATCAGGTTTGCCTGCGACCGCAAAAGCGCGGTCTGGGTGTTCAGAATGCGTGAATAGCTGGCGATACCGTCCCTGTACTGGCTGACGGCGATATCAGCGGCCTTGCGTGAGGCATCGACGCTTTTCTGATAGAATCCAACCTGTTTGCGCGCCTGTGCATAGGCGACCATTGCGCTTTCCACCTCGGAATACGCGGTCAGTACGGTGTTCTGGTAATTGGCGATCAGCGCCTGATAGGCAGCGTCCTGAGCGCGGACATTGTTCTTGATGCGGCCATAGTTGAGCACGTTCCAGACCACGCCGGCACTGGCCAGACCGGTGGTGCTGTTGCCGCTGAACAGATCGCGCCCGCCCGATGCCTGCAAACCGATCGCGCCCGACAGCACGAATTGAGGATACAGGTCAGCCATTGCGATGCCCACCTGCGCCGATTGAGTCGCGGCGGCCAGTTCTGCCGCGCGGACATCCGGGCGGCGGCGCAGAAGTTCTGCCGGCACGCCAACGGCCACATTTGTTCGCGCAGACGGGATACGGCCAGAATTTCCCAGAAGGCTGGTCATCCGGGACGGCGTGGTTCCCAGCAGCACGGACAGGGCATTCTTGGTCTGTTGCAGGTCGCTTTCCAACTCGGGCACCAGGGCCTTGGTATTGTTGAGCAGGGCTGTGGATTCCTGAACGTCCAGTTCGGTCGTGACTCCGTTGGTGAACCGCAGCTGTGTCAGGTCCGCCGATTCCTGCTGCAATTTGATGTTTTCCCGGGCGACCGCCAAAGATTCCTGCAACGCGCGGATATTGACGTAGAGCGCGGCCACGTCGCCGGTCAGTGTCACCAGCGCATCATCATAGTTTGCGACCTGCAAGGCCAGATTTGACCGAGCCGCCTGAACACCGCGCCGTTGTGCGCCCCAGACGTCCAGTTCCCACTGGGCATCGAACCCAACCTGCGACGTCGAAAACTCGGTATCCAGGGGGATGATCCGGTTGATATCGGCAACAGGCCCTAGGTTGTCGCTGATTTGCCGTCTCTGCAACGACCCGCCAATCGCTTGCGATTGTGGATAAAGCTCTCCAAAAGCGATCCCCAACTGCGCCCGCGCTTGCAGCACCCGTGCCCCCGCGACCTGAAGCGTCAGGTTCTGGGCATAGGCCTCGGCAATCAGCCGGTTGAGGGTCGGGTCATTGAATGTCTCCCACCATTTCACCACGGGTGCGCTGCGCGATGTCAGGCCGCTTTGGCCAACGCTGGGGCTGTTTACCTCGATCCATTGCTTCACGACCGGAGAGTTCGGGCGCACGAAATCGGGCCCCACGGGCGTGCAGGCCGCGAAAGTGGCGGCGCAAAGAGCGGTTCCCATCAACCGGCGGAGTGTCATGGCGCGCATCCTCAGATATCCAGCGGTCGGATGAAGTTGGCGAAGGAATAGAGACGGATGTTGATGCGTCTCAGGAACTCAAAGCTTTTGCCCTGTCCGGTGTAGATCGCCACTGCGGCGTGGCCGCCAGCCGGGAAAGTGTGCCCTTCAGGTACATCGACGGTGATCTGCACGGCAATTCGACCGGGCAGTTTCGGCAGTTCAAAGCCGGGCAGGCGGCCTGAAGGGATCAGTTGCCCCTGGCGCGTGGCCCACCAGATCGCCTCGACCTTGCCCGTCAGGATTTCGCCCGGGTAAAGATCAAGCGCCACTTCGACCTCTTGCCCCGGTTCCACGAATTTCAGGTTCTGCTGGCGAAAGGTCGCAAGAATATAGGGGCTGTCCTCGGTCACGAAACTGGCGATCGCGCCCAGTCGCACATCGCCCACGACCAGCCCGGGGCGGGCTTGCTGCGATACGATAATGCCGTTTTCAGGCGCGTAGATCGTTGTGTTTTCGAGAAAATACTCAGCCTCGGCCAACTGCGCCCTTGCCTGAAGAATACCCGTGTTCACACCGTCTATCTGGGATTCCACAGCCAGCTGTGCTTTTTCCAGGTTTGCTTCGGCCTGTTTGACGGCAGCAAGGTCTTCGGTCACCTGCTCGTTCCAGCGGTCCAGTTCGTCTTGCCGCGCTCCACCGGCGGGCACGAGAGTTTCATAGCGCGCTTGCTGAGACTGCGCATAGGCCAGTTGCGCGTTTGCGCGTTCAACAGCTTCGGTCGATGCGATCACATCCTGTTCCAGAATCTTGGCATTCTGTTCAGCGGCGACCAATTGCGCCTTCGCATTGTCCACCGCCAGTGAAAACACCGTGTCGTCAAAGCGATAGAGCGGATCACCCTTGGTGACCGGTGTGTTCGGTTCCACAAGAACTTCGGTCAGGATCGTCGGCTGTGTCAGTTTGGGAATGATCTGTATGGTCGAACGCACCACGTGGCTGTCGGCCGAGAAGGGTTGAAAGAACCGCAATGCGACCAGAAAAATCAGCAACAGGTGCGCGCCAACCCAAAAGGATACGATGCCCCAGGCGATGTTGAATTTCAGCAGTTCCAGCTTGAAGAAAATAAGCCAGACGAAAATGATGTAAAATAACGTGATGCCAAGGGCGACGAACATGTTTTGTGACTTCCTTTGGCCTTAGCTTTGTTGGGGATCGTCTGTGTCCAGACGATCTTGATATTCAGGCCGGACATCACCACCCAGACGTTTGATTTCATCACGAATGGCGTCTTTTTCCTCGTCAGGGCCACGGCGAATGTCGACCGTAACGCCATCATGGAACGCCCACATAAAAGCATGGACCCAGGGCACCACGGCCAGAAACCCCATCCAGCCCATGATCTTTACGGCTTCGGCATGGGGATGGTTGCGTTTGATGGCGATCCGACCCGGAAGGCCCATGAGAAAGAGAAACAGTGCCATCACCGCCGCCAGAAGCAGGATCAATGCCACGAAAGTCAGATAGTCATAGTAGCCAAGCGGCTGTCCCAATAGTCCCATGCTCGCGCCTCCTTTTGGGGAAGGTTACGGTATCTTCAGTTGCCGGCGTCCAATTCGTCAATCAACTTGTAGCTTGTCGGCGGGTCGGCGCAGATACCCGGTCCGCATTCCAACAAGGTTGAACCCGCGTTCAGCACCGCCAAAGCCAGCATGACGAAAAACGCGATCTTGGCCAGAGTATTTCCGCCGAACCTTGGTTCCTGACCAGAAGGGTCGGCGTATTGGCGATCAAACAACAGCATGATCGATGTGCCCAGCAACACAAGGAAAAAGGCGATCCCGGCCCAGGTATAGTAGTGCAGGCCCAAAACAGGTGAGCCATAGTGCCCGGTGCCGGGTACGATATGCAGAAGAATTTGGCGGATCGATACAGTACCGCCATACAGGGCCGCAATCAGCACGATGGCATAGTGTTGCGGCCGTGGACCGTAGAGCAGGTTCAAACCAAGCCCCACGCCGACGGCAACGAACCCAACACGTTGCAGCAGGCAAAGCGGGCAGGGCAGTTCATACAGGACAAGCTGATAGAAAAACGCCAGCGCCAGTACAAGGCAGACGGCAAGCATACCGATCGCGTTGAGGGTGCGGGACAGTTTAGGTGTCATGGCAAGCCCCTCAAAGTTGAATTGTCAGCGGTGTGGTTGCGTGGAATTTCAGCCAGTAGATACACATGGCCAACGTGACGAAAAACAAGGCGTTGCCCGCCCTGGTCAACTTGAAATAGTTCAGCCCCATCGTGGCAATAAACAACGAAAACAAAAGCGCAATCATGGCCCGGTCCTCCCCTCCCGTGCACAAATTCCTGTATGAAGGATAGTGTCAGGCCGGGTCCCATCTGGCAAGCCGCGCAACTTGCCCGAACGTTGTTGTTTGCCCGCCTCTAGTCGCAGATGATGACGTCTGTTTGCCACTCGCGACAGTGCTCTGGCAGCTTTCCGGGCAGGGGAAGGTCGGTATAGACCGTGTCAAGTTCGGCGATTGATCCTATTCGCGCCGGGGCCGAGCGTTGAACCTTCGAATGATCGGCAACCAGAAAAGTGCGGCGCGCCTGTTCGATGATGGCCTGGCTGACCTGAACCTCCTGAAAGTCGAAGTCCAAAAGATCGCCATCCGTGTCCAGGGCCGAACATCCTATGACAGCGATATCGAACTTGAATTGCCGGATGGCCGATACGGTCAGGTTGCCGATCAGACCCCCATCAGACCGGCGCAGAACGCCACCGGCCAAGATAACTTCGCAGTCCGGGTTTTCGACAAGGATGTTTGCGACGTTCATGTTATTCGTCACCACCAACAGGTTTTTGTGGTCTAGCAATTGCCTTGCCACAGCCTCGGTCGAGGTTCCGATATTCATGAAAATTGACGCGCCATCGGGGATATCAGCCGCACATGCCTGTGCGATACGGGTCTTGGCCTCCGCGTTCAGCGCGCGGCGGTCTTCATATCCGATATTTGAAACGCCTGATCGCAGAACCGCGCCCCCGTGAACCCGGTCCAACTTGCCCGCATCTGCAAGCTCGGTCAGGTCGCGCCGGATTGTCTGAACGGTGACACCAAAGCGTTCAGCAAGCCCGTCGACGGTAACGCGCCCTTCGGTGCTGGCGATTTCCAGAATGTCGGATTGGCGAAAGGACAAGGACATGGGCGGTTCCGGTGCAGAGGATTGGTTTTCGTTTTTGTTCTTTTTGTTGATTTAGGCAAGCCGGATTGCTGAAAAATCATAACAGTGTTGCAAAAGGAAAATAAACGAACATAAACATTGACGAAGCGAAAGCCATTCTGGCTAATGCCCGCAACCGGGTCAGGCAGGGAATCAATGGATATGCAGTCAACGGACAACCAGATCACAGACCTTTTCATTATCGGTGGCGGGATCAATGGCTGTGGAATTGCTCGGGACGCCGCCGGGCGGGGTCTTTCGGTGATGCTGGCCGAGATGAACGATCTGGCTTCCGCCACATCTTCGGCCTCAACCAAATTGTTTCACGGCGGATTGCGATACCTTGAGTATTTTGAAATTCGGCTGGTGCGTGAGGCCCTGATCGAGCGTGAAACCCTGCTGCGCGCCATGCCACATATCAGCTGGCCAATGCGTTTTGTGCTGCCCTACCACAAGGACATGCGGTTTGATTCCGAAACGCCGACCTCGCGGTTGCTCAGCACGGTCATGCCGTGGATGCGCGGGCGGCGTCCGGCCTGGCTGATCCGGTTGGGCCTGTTCATGTATGACAATCTGGGCGGGCGCAAAATCCTGCCGGGAACGACATCATTGAACCTGCGGTCGGCACCGGAGGGGGGCCCGTTGCAGGACAAGTTCGAAACGGCTTATGAATATTCCGATTGCTGGGTCGAAGACTCGCGACTGGTGGTCCTGAATGCGCGTGACGCCGAGGCACGCGGCGCGCAGATCATGGTGCGGACCGAGGTGACCTCGGCCGAGCGGGTCGGTGATCTTTGGGAAGTGTCCATTCGGGATCGAAGCAGCGGTGAGACCCGTTTGGTCCGGGCCAAAATGCTGATCAATGCAGGCGGACCCTGGGTGGGCGACATCATTCAAACCAAGATCCGCGTGAACTCTCGCGAGGGCGTACGGCTTGTGCGGGGCAGTCATATCGTGACGCCCAGGCTTTACGATCACGACAAATGCTACTTTTTCCAGGGTGAAGATGGCCGCATCATTTTCGCCATCCCATACGAGCAGGATTTTACTCTGATCGGCACAACGGATCAGGACCATCCGGACCCGGCCACGAAACCGGTCTGCACCGAAGCCGAGCAGGATTACCTGTGCGCCTTCGCATCGAAATACTTCAAACGCGCCGTGACCCGCGACGATGTCGTTTGGACCTATTCCGGCGTACGGCCGCTTTATGATGACGGGGCAAGCAGTGCCACTGCCGCGACACGGGATTACACGTTGAAAGTCGACGCGCAGGGCGGGGCGCCTGTTTTGAATGTGTTTGGCGGCAAGATCACGACCTATCGCAGGCTTGCGGAAAGCGCGCTTGAGAAGGTTGGAGAATTTTTTCCGAACCTGCCCGGCCCCTGGACCGCTGGTGCCGCTCTGCCGGGGGGTGATTTTCCGGTGGATGCTGTCGAAACCCTGAAAGGCGATCTTCTGGTGGCCTATCCCTTTTTGACCGAAACCTGGGCTGCCCGCCTGATTAGAGCTTACGGGATAGAAGCAAGGGATGTTTTGGGAGATGCGAAACACGTATCCGATCTGGGAGAGGACTTTGGCGCGACCCTGACCGCGCGAGAGGTCGCGTGGCTGATGGACAAGGAATATGCCCGCTCCGCCGAAGATGTGGTTTGGCGCCGCAACAAATTGGGCTTGCGGCTGAGTGCCGAACAGATTTCGCGGATCGATCAATGGATGTCCGCACGGTCTGAGGATGAAAGCCAGCTTAAAAACGTCTGAAGCCGATTAGCGGAATTGCATAAAAGCCCCACCAGCTCAGGTGGGGCTTTTATTTGCTCAGGCGGCTTCTTCCGTAGGGTCGGGGTCCTTTTTGCTGCCCTTCAACCATTCTCGCAAGCCCTGCATCAGGGCGTAGAGCACGGGCACCACGATCACTCCAACCAGCGTCGCGGCCAGCATCCCGCCGAACACCGCGACACCGATCGCTTTCTGACTGGCGGCACCGGCTCCGTTCGCGGCCAGCAGGGGGACAACACCGAGGAGGAAGGACAAGGCAGTCATCATCACAGCGCGGAAACGCTGATACGCAGCCTCTGCGGCGGCCTCTTTGATGGAAAGCCCCTTGGCGCGTTGCTCCATGGCGAACTCGACGATCAGAATACCGTTCTTCGAGGCCAGCCCCACAAGCATGATCATTCCGATCTGCGTATAGAGGTTGATGTCACTGCCCACGATGGCCACCGCCGCCACGGCCCCAAACAAGGCCACGACAACGGAAAGCAGGATTGAAACAGGCAAGGTCCAACTTTCGTACTGACCCACCAGGAACAAATATCCAAACAGGATGGCGAGCCCGAGGATGATGATCACCAGACTGCCCGAGGCCAGCTGTTGCTGTGCCGTCCCTGTCCATTCGAACGCATAACCCGGGGGCAGGGCGGTTGCGGATTCCTCGGTCATCACGTTGATTGCGTCGCCGCTGGACAAGCCGGGTGCAGGGACGGCCGTCACCGTGGCAGACCGGAACAGGTTGTGGCGCTTCAGCAGAACCGGACCCAAAACGTTTTCCACGTCGATCAGTGTGCCCAGCGGCACCATGTCGCCGTTTTGAGAGCGGACATAGAGGTTCGCGATATCCTCGACATTGTCCCGATAGGTGCCATCGGCCTGAATCATCACGCGGTAGACGCGGCCGAACAGGTTGAAGTCATTGACATAGTACGACCCCAGTTGTGCCTGCATGGTCTGAAAAATCTCGGCGACCGAGACATTCAGCGTTTTGGCTTTTTCGCGGTCCAGATCAACGAACAGCTGCGGGACGTTGGCGCGGAAGGTTGTATAGGCCTGCCCGATCTCGGGCCTCTGATTGGCAGAATACACGAACGAACCCACGGCCGAGGCCAGATCCTGCGGTGTGCCACCGCCGGTTTGCTGAACCTCCATTTCTACGCCCGCTGACATACCAAGACCCTGGATGGGTGGTGGGTTGAAGGCCAGGATCGAAGCCGCTGATTCACCATTCGCAATCGCCAGTACCTTGGCCAGAATGGCATCAGCGCTCAGATCGTCTTCTTGCCGTTCGCTCCAATTGTCGAGATTGACGAAAATCGCAGCGCCGTTTGTGATCGTGCCGTTCAGCATCGAAAAGCCGTTGACAAGAACCGTGCTCGCAACGCCCGGGATTTCGCTTATCTGTTCGTCCAGACGTGCGGTGACCGCCTCGGTCCGTTCCAGTGTGGCAGCATCCGGCAACTGAACATCAACGAACAAGTACCCGTTGTCCTCAAGCGGGATAAACCCGGCAGAGGTGTTGGACATGATTGTCCCCGTACCAAAACCAAGACCGACAACGATGGCCAGCGCGATGGCAGGGAAAACCAGCAGTTTTCGTACAATTGCCACGTAGCCGTTGCGCACGGTGCCGATGAAGCTTTCGAACATCGCAAGCACCCCTTTGGGAGGGCCGGATCTGGCACGCAGGACCAGCCCGCACAGGGCAGGCGAAAGGGTCAGCGCGTTGATGGATGAGATAACGACTGCGGTCGAGATCGTGACCGCAAATTGGGAATACAACCGCCCCGAGATGCCGGGCATGAACGTCACCGGCACGAACACCGCCAGAAGAACCAAAGTGGTCGCGATGACCGGACCAGTTATCTGGCCCATGGCTTTTCGGGTCGCTTCAGCAGGGGGCAACCCTTCATCCGCAATGATGCGCTCCACGTTCTCGACGACGACGATGGCGTCGTCCACCACGATACCAATGGCAAGCACCAGGGCGAACAGCGAGATGGTGTTCAGGGACATCCCAAATGCCAGCAGGAAGGCAAAAGTGCCGATCAGGGACACCGGAATTGCCACCGCCGGAATGATCGTTGCGCGCCAGCTTCCCAGGAACACGAACACAACCGAAATAACCAGAATGAAGGTCAGGATCAGGGTCGAGACCACGTCGTTCAAAGAGGCCTCGACAAAGTCGGTTGTATTGAAGGGGACATCATATTCGACATCCGTCGGAAAGGCGCGGGACAGCCGCGCCAATTCCGCCTGCACACGTTCCGAAACCGCCAAAGCGTTTGCACCGGGGGCCTGATAGATGCCGATGACCGTGGCAGGAACCGCCTGAAAATAGCCCGAAGCCGCATAGTACTCTGCGCCTAGCTCAACCCGAGCGATGTCTTTGACGCGGACGATGGCGCCGGCGTCACCGGTTCGGATCACGATGTCACCGAATTCTTCTGCGGATGTCAGGCGGCCTTTGGATTTGATCGTGTATTGAAACGTCTGCCCTTCGGGTACAGGTGGTGCACCGATCGAACCGGCAGACACTTCGATATTCTGTTCCCGGATTGCATTGATGACATCCCCCGGTGTGATGGACAGCGCCGCCATCTTGTCCGGGTCCATCCAGATCCGCATGGCGTATTCAAGGTTGGTCAGAACATCGGCCTTGCCGACGCCCTGCACACGCGCCAGCGCATCGCGCAGATTGATCGAGGCATAGTTCGACAGGAACACACTGTCATAGGTCCCATCGGGTGAGGTCAGAGTGACCAACATCAGCATGTTGGTCGAGGATTTCTGTGTCACCACGCCGGACGAAGTGACCTCGGCTGGCAATGACGACATGGCCTGCGCCACCCGGTTTTGAACGTTGACCGATGCGATGTCAGGATCGGTGCCCACCTCAAAGGTCACATCCAGCGAGTAGGACCCGTTGTCCGACGATCTGGACGTCATGTAGATCATGTCGTCCACACCGTTGACCTGCGCTTCAATCGGCGCGGCAACGGTGTTTTCAACGGTTTCGGCATTTGCACCGGTATAGGTGGTTGAGACGTTGACCACAGGCGGCGTGATATCCGGAAACTGCGCGACCGGCAGTACCAGGTACCCGATGCCGCCCATGATGGTCAGCACCAGTGAGATGACAAGCGCCAGCTTGGGGCGGCTTATGAACAGGGCTGAGAACATCTGTTACTCTCCCGGCTGCTCAGAGGCCACGACCGCGTCAACCGCGACACCGGGGCGGACCCGCTGCAAGCCCTCGACAATGACGCTTTCACCTTCACGCAGCCCGTCCAGCACAATAATCGCAGTATCAAAAGTGTCACCTGTTGTGATGTAGCGCTGTTCAACCATTTGCTTGTCGTTGACCACCAGGACAAAATCGCCCCGCTGATCGCGCTGCAAGGCGGCTTGCGGCACCAGAACCTGCAAGGTCGGTTCAAGCGCTTCGATCTGCACATTCACGAAAGCGCCGTCCAGGATCAGCCGGTCCGTATTGTCGAATTGGGCCCGCATCGTGATTGCCCCGGTCAATGGGTCGATACGGTTGTCAACGAATACAATTCTGCCGGTTTCATCCAACTCTGTTCCATTGGGCAGTTTGACATGGACGTTTGGGCTTTGCGGACTATCCGCAAGAGAGGCTGAGTTTTCGCCAACGGTCTGCAAAACAGAGGTAAAGAGCTTTTCGTTCAACGAGAAATTCACGTAGATCGGCGACTCGCTGACGATATTGACCAGAGGAGGGTTGTTTGGGCCAACAACATCGCCGACGCTTGTGGTGATCCTGCCGATACGGCCATCAAATGGTGCGTGGATCTGCGTATAGCTCAGGTCAAGCTCGGCCTGCCGGATCGCAGCTTTGGCTGCTTTCACCTCTGCCTCTGCGACCAGTTCATTGGCGCGGGCAATGTCGCGTTCCGATTCCGGCGTCGCGTCACGTTTGTAAAGCTCTTCTTTACGCGCCAGATCAACCTTTGCCAGCTCAAGATTCGCTTCCGCCCGGTTCAGATCGGCCTTTCGGGCCTCAAGCGTGGCCTCATACAGGTCGGGTTCGATGGTAAACAGCAGGTCGCCTTCCTTTACCGTCGCTCCATCCTCGACTTCGCGGCTGTTGAGAAACCCGTTCACGCGCGCCACGATATCGACCTTGTTGATTGCCTCGGCGCGCCCGATGAACGTGGCCTCGTCGGTGATTTCCTCGGTATAGGCCGCCGCTATGGAAACCTTTGGCGGTGCCCCTTCTTCTTGCGCGATCGCAGGATGCGCCAAACCCAAGGACATCAGCACGAATACGGCGGCCAAATGCCTGCTGGTCTTGTTGGGCGAAATGAATGCTGGGGACATGGCGAAAGCCTCGTTCGATGCAGAAACAAAAGATACCGACCCGGTCGCCAGGGCGACCCGAGTCGGAGGAACTTGGTCTCAGGATGACTTTTTTGTGCCGATATCTCAAGCGTGATGAATCTTGAGTCGATCGGGGCCGATGTCAAAAATTTCAGCACTTATGCTGGCTTAGGTCCCGGCGTGGTCATCGGGCCCGAACGAGAAGGGGGCCGGAATGGCCCCCCCTGGTTCTTGGTATCGGATGGTTCAGTCGCGGGTCCCAGCGAATTTCTCTTGCCATTCTTCACGCTGTTCATCCGTTATTTTGGCGAACAGAACGTCGGGCACGGTGAAGTCGTGGCCGGACGGCAAAGCGTTCAACGCAGTGGCGACATCGTCCGGCCAGCTGGTATCCAGCGTGTTCATCGCGCTCAGCATACGGGCCGAGGTGTCTGGGATGAACGGCGCGCTGAGAACGGCGTAAAGCCGGATCAGGTTCAGGCCAAGACGTACCTGCGCGGCGGCCTGCTCGGGGTCTTCCTTGAACGTGGACCACGGAGCTGCGGCCTGTAGATATTCATTTCCTGCAACCCAGATTGCCCGTAGCTCCTGCGCGGATTTGCGAACTTCCATCGCCTCCATGTGGCCTTCATAGGTGCGGACGCGTTTGGTGAGCTCTTCGATCAAGGCCTGCTCGCGCGGGCCGAACTGTCCACCGTCGGGCACGGCCTCACCAAATTTCGAGCGGCAGAATTTGGTGATCCGGCTGACAAAGTTGCCCAGAACGTCTGCAAGGTCCTTGTTCACCGATTGCTGGAAGTTCTCCCATGTGAACTCACTGTCGCTGCTTTCCGGCGCATGGCTCAGCAGCCACCAGCGCCAATAATCGGCGGGCAGAATGTCCAGCGCCTGATCCATGAACACGCCACGGCCCTGGCTGGTCGAAAACTGGCCGCCGTCATAATTCAGGTAGTTGAACGACTTGATGTAATCGACCAGCTTCCAGCGTTCGGGAGATCCGGTCTCTTCATTATGCGTATTGGTGCCCAGGATGGTGGCCGGGAAGGACAGCGTATGGAACGGCACGTTGTCCTTTCCCATGAACTGGACATAGCGCACATCATCCGCGCCCTTGTCGGTGCGCCACCAGCGTTCCCAATCCGCATCGGCCCTTCCGTTGGCGTCCGCCCATTCCTTGGCGCAGGCGATGTATTCAATGGGGGCGTCGAACCAGACGTAAAAGACCTTGCCTTCCATCCCCGGCCAATCCTGATCGCCTTTTTTGACCGGCACACCCCAGTCCAGATCGCGGGTGATGCCACGGTCCTGCAAGCCGTCACCGTCATGCAGCCACTTCTTGGCAATTGACGTGGTCAGGACCGGCCAGTCCGTCTTGCTGTCGATCCACGCATCCAGCTTGTCTTTCATCGCGGATTGGCGCAGATACAGGTGCTTGGTTTCACGTACCTCCAGATCGGTCGACCCGGAAATGGCCGAGCGCGGCTCGATCAGGTCCGTCGGATCCAACTGCTTGGTGCAGTTTTCGCACTGGTCGCCGCGCGCGCGGTCATAGCCGCAATTGGGGCAGGTGCCTTCGATATAGCGATCAGGCAGAAAGCGGCCATCGGCGTTGGAATAAACCTGTTTCTCGCTGACTTCGCGGATGAGGCCCGCGTCATCCAGCTTGCCCGCAAAGTGCTGGGTCAGGCGCTTGTTCTGTTCGCTGGACGAGCGGCCGAAGTGATCGAAGCTGAGCCCAAACCGGTTGGCGATATCGGCCTGAATCGCATACATGTCGGCGCAGTATTCCGCCACCGGCTTGCCAGCCTTGGCTGCCGCCAACTCGGCGGGTGTGCCGTGTTCATCCGTGGCGCACAGGAACATGACCTCGTTCCCCCGGCCGCGCTGGTAACGTGCATACAAGTCGGCAGGCAATTGCGAGCCGATCAGATTGCCGAGGTGCTTGATCCCGTTGATATAGGGGATCGCCGAGGTGATGAGAATCCGAGCCATGATCCGTTTCCGCGTAACTGTCTGCGCGCCCGTCTACATGATGTGATCGTCCAGCAAAAGCCCGACATTGACCTGCAAGTCAATTTGGACGCCGAATGGTCCGAAAATCGCGCTGCCCCGGCGATCTGGTGCGCGTTCCCGGACCTGGGCAATCGCAACGCGTTGGATCTGAGATGGACAGACCCGTCCTTGTTTCATGCAAGGCCGACCGAAAAGACCGGGCCAATCACGAAAGGCATGCAAAAACCAGCGGGTGTCTAGTTTTTCGAGTTTTCCCGCGACCGTTTCAAAAGACGACCAATCGTGAATGAGGTCCGCGGGGCGTAAACATAATTCGTGCGCTCCTCGGGGGTGGGGCGGGACCGCATCCGCGCCAGACCAAACACGATCAGGAAGACATGCCCGAACGCCACGAAGGCAAAAAGGGCACCGGGCCCAAATTGCTGGATCAGAGTCGAGGTTACGTAGGGCGATGCAATCGCCCCCAAGGCAAACCAGAACATCAGGGCCGCAGACAGCTCCACCCGTTCCTCGGTCGTGGCGAAGTCATTTGCGTGGGCGGAAGAGACCGAGAAGATCGGGAAGGTTGTCAGGCCAAAGAACACCGCCGCCGACATGACGCCGATCGTTCCGGTGCCGCTTGCCGCCATGGTGACGCCGCAGCTGAGTACCGCGGCAGCCGACAGCCAGATCAGGACCCAGCGCCGGTCATATTTATCAGCCAGCCAGCCGACGGGGTATTGAGCAAGCGCACCACCCAGTACGAAAGAGGCCAGGAAGAATGCGATCTGATCGACGCCAAGGCCGACCTCTTGCCCGTAAACCGGACCCACCATTCGGAACGAGGCCGAGCTGAGCGCGGCCACGATCACGCCTGCCACGGCCAAGGGTGAGCTGCGCCAAGCCAGCTTGGGTTTCAGGCGGGGCGCGTCAGGTGTTTTGGGCTGGCTTGCTTTGGTCAGGGTCAGCGGCAGCAGCGACGCACAGCACAGGATCGCCAGCAGGTTATACGAGACGTAAGAGGCCGGGGGCAGAACGGCGATAATCAACTGGGCGCACAGGGACGCGCCCATATCCGCGATCCGGTACGTGCCCATCGCACGCCCCCGGGTTTCATTTGTGACCTTTGCGTTCAGCCAGGCCTCGATCACCGTGTACGCGCCTGCCACGCAGGTGCCCGAGGCCACACGCAAGGCCGCCCAGATGTATGGGTTTTCGGTCAGCGTATGTCCGATGAGGCCCATCGCGCCCAACGCGGTGCAAACTGCAAATGCGCGCGAATGACCAACATTGCCCATCAGACGGGGTGCCCACCAGCAGCCGATGAAAAAACCCAGAAAGTGCGAAGATCCCAACAGGCCGATCTGTTCTGTCGTGAAATCCAGCGTGATGCCCGATATGGCATCAAGTGGCCCGACGCCTCCTGTCGAAAGCTGTAGCAGAATGACCGAAAGAAACAGGGCGGCAAATGAAATGATCGTGCGCATGGTGGTCTCAGATTGGCAGGGTCGCCGCACAATGCGCGCATCAAATCGACTTTCGCGAGTCGTTTTTTGCAGTTCGGCGGTCAGGTCGCGCGGATAATCTCTGCGTGGATGTCCAGGCCGACAGTGTCATGAACCAGGTCAGCATAGCCCGAAGCGCCGAAGTCGTGCCGGTTCAGGGCGCCCTTCAGGCCAATGGTCAGACGGCTCAGATCGTTCACTTCACTTCCCGCCTGCCGGTACAGATTGGCCTCCAACGTGATCGGGCGGATCACGCCGCGGACCGTCAGATCACCCGTGATCCGAGCGCCATCCGATATTCGCCCTTCCGGGCCCAACTGTATGTCCGTTGACACGAACCGGATCGTTGGGTGCTGTTTCGCGTCCAATACGCTGGGGCTGAGCATGGGCATACGGGCAAAGGGCAGCCGCGTTCTGGCTTTGCTGACGTCCAGTGTCACAGTGACCTGACTGTTCTGTAGCCGACCTGTGTCAATCTGAACATCGGCGGTCCGGATCGGCATTGTCCCTGACTGAGCCACCCCCGCAAGATCAAAAGTGAACCCGATCCGGGTGCCTTCATCCGACAAGATATATGGCCGCAATGCGGCATGTGCCGCCCGGGTCAGGGGCAGGGTTGCCAACCCGGCAAGCAGGCTGCGACGGGTCAGAAGGGTCATGCTATAACCCGTTCTCGTCCGGGGCGGGATCTCCTGAGCAGCATCAGAACGATCGCAATGTTCAGGCCATTCCAAAGAATGCCATTCACGAACGCCAGTTGGTAGTTTCCGGTGAGGTCGTATATCCACCCTGACATCCACCCTCCGAGAGCCATGCCAAGAATGGTCATCATCATGACGAACCCGACCCGCGCGCCAGCTTCCTGCGGCGGCATGTATTCGCGGACAATCAGCGCATAGCTGGGCACGATGCCGCCCTGTGCCAGGCCAAAGAGCAGGCTGATGGCGTAAAGCGATACCATTCCGTCGTAGGGCAGGAACAGGAACAGGGCGATGCATTGCAGGAGCGAACCGATCAAAAGCGTCATGACTCCGCCCAGCCGGTCAGCCAGCAGACCCGAGATGATGCGGCTGACAACGCCACCCAATAGCATCAGCGACAGCATCTCGGCCCCGACTGCGGGCCCATATCCCAGCCCGACGCAATACGAGACGATATGAACCTGCGGCATCGACATGGCGACGCAACAACCGATCCCGGCCAGGCCCAGAATATATTGCAGCGCGCGTGGTGATACACCGACGCTTCGTGCATTGATGTGGGCGGATGCCGCAGCGGTGCCGTGTGCCTCGATCGGCACCCTGCGGCGTAGTAGCAGCGACAGGGGAATGACGACGACAAGCGTCAGCACGGCGAGCGTCAGATAGACCTGCTGCCATCCATCCCGCGCCAGAATTCCGGACAGCATGGTGGGCCAGATGGCGCCGGACAGGTAATTCCCACTGGCGACCAATGCGACGGCAATGCCGCGCCGTTTCATGAACCAATGTGAGATATCGGCGATCAGCGGGCCAAACCCAATCGACGTGCCCAGCCCAAGCAAAAGATGCGCCGCGGATAGCAACATTATGCTCGGTGCCAGCGTTGCCAGCACATAGCTCAGCGCGCTCAAGACGGCTGCTCCGATCAGGGCGCTGGTGACGCCCAGCCGGTCCACCAACTGCCCCAGCCACATGTTGCCCAGGGCAAAACCGATCATCGCCAGAGTGTACGGCATCGAGGCTTCGGCACGACCGGCCCCGAATTCGGCTTCGACTGCGGGCATGACCACGATCACCGCCCACATGCCCACATTCGCCACTGTTGCAATGGCGAGCGTGATCAGAAGGCGAAGCCAGGAATAGCGGCTGTCATGGATCGGATGGCTCATGTGGTGACGCTAGGGCGCGGCCCGGGTTTTGACCAGTCACATCTTGCGTGATCCGCGTGGCTTTAAGCCGGTGTGTCTTCGGTTTCGATCCGTTCCAGATGCAACCCGGCACGGGCGGCGGTCATGGTGGCCTGCCATGTGACCGGGGGCAGGGCACGGGCGCGGCGGCGGGTCAGGGTCCAGATCCGAGCCTCGTCCCGATGGGTGGCCGCCATATGCCAGCGCGTCTCAACCCCTTGCGCGCCACCGTCTCCGGGTGTCAGCAGCAAACCAAGCGGAGCCCGCCCCATCGCCCCCCCTTGTTCGGCGGCCAGATGCATCCGGCGTATCGGTGTCAGCCCCGGCGCGCCGGGCAGGTCGCCGACGATCAGCGGAATGGCCCCGCTGCGCAGCGCCTCCTCCAGACACCACAGCAGATCCTCGGCACGGGTGGGCTGAACAAAGATGAACCGGGCCGGATCGGCAAAGGCCATCATCCCATCGGGGTTCAGCTGGCCGGGTTCCCACGCGGGGGAAATCCACAAGACCGGCCCCTGTGTCTGACTGGCCAGCCACATGGCAAAGCTGCGCCGGGCGGGGCCGCATGCCTCGTGCACGCGGCCCAGTTGCAGGGTGATCTGCGGATGGAGGCTTACCCCCGGTGCCTGACGCGCAGGTTTGTGGCCAAGAAGCTGAGTGGACATGCCGGAACATTAGCATGTTCTATTTTTGTTCTCAAGCGGCCAGGGCCGTCAACGGGACAAGATCAACTTGCCATTTGCAAATTGGACGCTCGAGAAACGATGCAGGTATTCCATCCCCAAAAGCGATTTATCCAGTTCGCCTTCATTGACCCAGGCCGATACGTTCTGATCGGTAATGGGGCCTGCGGTCAGGGTCTCAAGCCGCACCGGCGCTGTGCGCACCTCGCCGTTGGCGGTCAGGGCGCGGCCGAAATAGTTCAACTGATCAGGATCGATACCTACGCGCGCAGCGTCCTGAGCGCTGAGCACGATCTGGCTGGCGCCTGTGTCGACAAGAAAGTTGATCGGCTCACCATTTACCAAAACCGGAAGGTAATAATGACCATCATAGGCACGAGGCACCTCGATCGCGTTGCCGGTGACGGTCATCTGCGGGGCAGGGCCAACCGAAGACCGGATGTCTTCCCACAGGCCGATGACGGCGATGACGCCAACGAAAATGAACACCCAGGCCATCACCTGCTGCAACGTCTTGTTCAGCGACTGGCGGTTTTGCGAAACGAACCAGAACGCGACGGCCAGCCCAAGCACGACCAGATAGACCAGTTGTCCGATATCGACGCTGTCCACAGGGTTCACCCCACTCAAGTTGCACGTCACATATATGGGGGTTTAAGACGCAAAACCAAAGGCCTTGAGGCCATCGAGAATGAACTGCACCGACAAGGCGGCCAGCAGCATTCCCAGCAGCCGGGTCAACACGTTCAGCCCGGTCTTGCCCAAAATCCGTGCGACCGCGCCAGAGGTCAGATACATCACGAAGACCATCGCCAGCACAACCAGCATCACGCCGATGACAATGGCAAGGCCCTGAATGCCCGGCTGCTGGCCCGCAAGCAGAATCATCGTTGCAATCGATCCGGGGCCTGCAATCAGCGGGATGCCCAGGGGAAAGACGGACGGGTCCGGGTGTTCCTCTTCCTCGGCGCTGCTTTCGCGTCGCTTGGTGCGGCGTTCAAACAGCATATCCAGCGCGGTCAGGAATAGCAGGACGCCTCCTGCAACGCGGAACGCTTCCATCGAGATGCCAACAAACCCCAGCAGGGCTTCGCCAAAGGCGGCAAACAGGGCCAGGATGAAGCCCGCCGTCAGGCAGGCCCGAACCGCGATGGAGCGGCGCGTATGCCAGTCCATGCCCTGAGTCAGAGCCACGAAGATCGGCGTTTGCGCGGGCGGGTCGAGGACCACGAAAAGCGTTGTAAACGCGGTAATCAGAAATGCGCTGTCCATTGCTATTTGCTGCTCCGTTGCAGGTCTTGCAGGATACGCATGGCATCTTGCGAACACCCTGATGGGACATAGACGTGATCGTGGTGATACCCCGCGACCATGTTTGCGGGAATGCCGGCCCCAGCCAGCGCGCTGGAAACGGCGGCGGTCAGACCAACACCTTCCAGCGAGGAATGGACCTGCAACGTGATGCATCGCATCGCGACGGCACCTTGCGGTGCCGCACTGATCGGGACGATGAGAGACAACCCTTCGTCCTCGACACAGCTGGCCCGCGTGCCCTTTGGCCAGGGTTTGTCTTCAGGCCATACGACAAAGGCAAACTCACCGGGCTGCAAGTGGGGATGCATACCGGCAATCATAGCGTCGGTGTCTTTGACGGGTGTTTTCATGCTGTTTCTGCCTGTTCAAGCCGTTCGGCGGCGGCGATCCATAAAGCCTCGGCTTTTTGCATGGCCTCGGTGACTTCGGTGAACTTGCGGTTCCAGGTTTCTAGGTCGTTGATCCTGTCGTCCTCGTACAGCGCCGGATCGGCCAGTTTGGTCGAAAGCTTGTCATGCATTTCCGCCAGCTTCTCGATCCGGTCCTCGCATTTGCGCAGATCCGCGCGCAAGGCCAATATCGTCTCGCGCGGGGGGCGTTTCGATTTGGCCGTCCGGTGCTTTTCCCTGGCGGGTCTGTCGCGCGCCAGCAGCAGGGACCGATAGGCTTCAAGGTCGCCGTCGAAAGGTTTGACGGTACCGTCCGAAACCAGCCAGAGACGATCCGCGACAAGGCTCAGCAGATGCATGTCGTGGCTGACCAGAACCACCGCGCCGGAATAGGCCGTCAGCGCCTCGACCAGCGCCTCGCGGCTTTCGATATCAAGGTGGTTGGTCGGCTCATCAAGGATCAGCATATGGGGCGCGTCGATCGTGGCGAGCAGCAGTGAAAGGCGCGCTTTCTGTCCGCCCGACAGACGTCCGACCTCGGTTTCCGCCTGATCCGCGTTCAACCCGAAACCGGCCAGTCGCGAACGCCACTTGCCGGGCGCCTCGTCGGGGCGCAGACGGCGCAGGTGGTCCAGCGGTGTTTCGTCCACATAGAGCTCATCCACCTGATGCTGCGCAAAATAGCCGATGCGCAGCTTGCTGCTGCGGGTCATCTTGCCCGCCAAAAGGGGCAGCCGGTCCGAAAGCAGTTTGGACAGGGTCGACTTGCCCTGTCCGTTCTTGCCCAACAGCGCGATTCGGTCATCCTGATCGATACGCAGGTTCAGGCGACGCAGCACTTCGGTTTCGCCATAGCCGGTGACGCCACCTTCGATCTGGATGATCGGCGGCGACAGTTCCTCGGGTTCCGGAAAGCTGAAGGCGCGCAGGGCGGCCTCTTGTGGGGTCGAGACCAGTTGGATGCGTTCGATCATCTTCAGGCGCGACTGGGCCTGAACGGCCTTCGACGCCTTGTAGCGGAACCGGTCCACAAAGCTTTGCAGATGTGCGATGCGGGCCTTGGCCTTGGCGTTTTCCGATTCCGCCTGTGCCAGCCGTTCCGCACGGCGTTCCGCGAACTTGTCGTAGGGCACGGCGTAATAGGTCAGCTTGCGGTCTTCCAGATGCAGGATCGACCCCACGGCGCGGTTCAGAAGGCCGCGGTCGTGGCTGATGATGATCACCGTGTGCGGATATTTGGCCAGATAGCTTTCCAGCCACAGCGCGCCTTCGAGGTCCAGATAGTTTGTCGGTTCGTCCAGCAGCAGCAGGTCGGGCTGAGAAAACAGCACCGCCGCCAGCGCAACACGCATCCGCCAGCCGCCCGAGAAATCCGAGCACGGGCGCTGCTGGTCTTCGTCGTCAAAGCCCAACCCCTTGAGGATCGAAGCCGCGCGGGCCTCGGCGGACCAGGCGTCGATATCGGCCAGACGGGTCTGAATCTCGGCGATACGTGTCGGGTCTTCGGCGCTTTCGGCCTCGGCCATCAATGCACTGCGTTCGGTATCGGCGGCCAGAACCGTGTTGATCAGCGAAACGTCAGAGGAGGGCACCTCTTGCGCCACACCGCCAATCCGAGCGCGCTTCGGGACCGAGATATTTCCCGATTCCAAAGCCAACTCGCCCCGGATCAGGCGGAACAGCGTGGTCTTTCCGGTTCCGTTCCGACCGACAAGGCCAACCTTGTGACCATCGGGAATCGTCGCGGTTGCGCCATCAAACAATGGACGACCTTCAACGGCATAGGTGATGTCTTCGATCCGTAACATGGGCCGAGCACTGAGGCACGGCCCACGGCTTGTCAATGGGGGCAATGGGCCAATTGGCCGTCAATCCAACACGCTGGCAGCCTTTTCGAATGGGTAGGATTTGAACCCGACCAGAGGCTGATCGCCGTCCTCGCTGAAAGCGAAAACGTGTATTTCGTCATGGTGCACGGTCGCGCGGCAGAAAGTTCCCGGGCCCTGCAACGCCACGGGACATTCCTCGAGGTCGACATGCGGAACCGCAGTTTCGAACAGTTCATATTCCATCGGCAAGGGGGCCTGATCTGCCAGCGCGGATGAGGCAAGAAGACAGGCGGGGATAACGATTTTGTATGTCATGGTCGTGTCTTTCACAGGTTTCGGAATCTGTTCGCAGAAAAAAACTTACAAAAATAGTCAGAAATTTGAAACCGAAATCTCCGTGTGCGACATTCCACCGCTTCGGAACGCGCCATTAGATGACCAGGGCATTGGGCATGGGCTTGCAGACCCGCATGTGGTAGCCGTCTCGGGAACGCAAAACGGTAGTTGGAATGCGCGCGGCACAGACTTCGCCCTCTTTGGTGACCCTTGTCCTTGCGACCGGTCTGTCGGTGCTGTCGCTGAACATGTTTCTGCCGTCTCTTGCCAACATGGCGGTCGACTTTCGTGCGGATTATGCACTGGTGAACCTGTCGATCGCGGGCTACCTGGCGGTTTCCGCGGTTCTGCAACTGATCCTTGGGCCGATGTCCGACCGGTTCGGGCGCAGGCCGGTTCTCTTGGTCTGCATGACGGTTTTCGTGGCGGCGTCACTGGGCTGTGTTCTGGCGGAGTCGATCTGGACCTTTCTGGGGTTTCGTCTGATGCAGGCCACCGTGGTCGGGGGCTCGGTGCTGTCTGCCGCGTCGATCCGCGACCAGTTTCCGCCCAACGAGGCCGCCAGCAAGCTGGGATATGTTGCCATGGCAATGGCTTTGGCACCGATGCTGGGCCCTATACTGGGCGGCAGTTTGGACATGCTGTTCGGGTGGCGGGCCGGGTTCGTCTTTTACACTGTTGCAGGGGCGGCGCTGCTGACGCTGCTCTGGGCGGACATGGGCGAGACCAACCACAACCGGTCGGCCACCTTCGCCGCGCAGATGCGCGAATTCCCGCACCTGTTTCGTGCCCGGCGGTTCTGGGGCTACGCGTTGTGCGCGGCGTTCTCGATCGGGGGATTCTACAGTTTCATCACCGGGGCGCCCCTGGTGGCCGCCGCCTGGTTCGATCTGAGCCCCGCGACGCTGGGCCTGGGGATCGGAATCATCACCGGCGGTTTCATGGTCGGCAATTTCGTGACGGGTCGGATCGCCGCGCGTACTCGGTTGACGACGATGATTCTGGCCGGACGTATCATCGCCTCGGTCGGGCCGTTCTGCGGGCTGTTGCTGTTTTTAGGTGGGATGGGGTCGGTTTGGGTATTTTTTGGATCAGCCATCTTTGTTGGTTTTGGAAACGGTTTGACGAACGCTAACGCGTCTGCGGGCGTCATGTCGGTTCGACCGAAACTGGCCGGCAGCGCGGCGGGCCTTTCAGGGGCCCTGATCGTCGCGCTCGGTGCGGTCATCACTTCGATTACCGGAGCGGCGGTCAGCCCCGAGAACGGCCCGTATCTGGTGCTGTCGATGATGGCAGCCAGCAGCTTTCTGGGTCTTCTGGCGGTTCTGTATGTCCGTTGGGTGGATGCACGAGACCCGCTTCCCGACGCAATCTGACGCCCAAAGGCGCAATCGCGCCATCATTCCACTTTTCACCGGCGAAATACCGTGTTAGGCGGCGCGCGATGAATTTCGCGCGGCCCAGCCCGCGCCGTCAGACCAAGGAGAGGCCCGATATGGCACTGGAACGCACTTTTTCGATCATCAAACCCGATGCAACCCGCCGCAACCTGACCGGCAAGATCAATGCCAAGTTCGAGGAAGCTGGCCTGCGCATCATTGCGCAGAAGCGCATCCACATGACCAAGGAACAAGCCGGCAAGTTCTACGAAGTTCATGCCGAGCGTCCGTTCTACGACGAACTGTGCGAGTTCATGTCGTCGGCTCCGGTCGTTGTTCAGGTTCTGGAAGGCGAAGGCGCCATTGCCAAGAACCGCGAAGTCATGGGCGCAACCAACCCGGCGGACGCAGCACCCGGCACCATCCGTGCGGAATTTGCTGAATCGGTTGGCGAAAACTCGGTCCATGGTTCGGATGCACCGGAAACCGCGGCTGTTGAGATCGCATATTTCTTCTCGGGCATCGAACTGGTCGGCTAAGCCGGTTTTATGCCGAAAGATCGGGCCGCTCCGTCAGGGGCGGCCTTTTTTGTTCAGACCTGCTTTAGATCTTTGGGTGCAACGCGGACCCCGATGGCATCCAGATCAGCAACCATCCGGTTTTCCGGCGCGGTGCTGTTGCCGGCCTTGATCGCGTCGAAACGCTGTCGCAGCTTCTTTTTCTCTTCACCCTTGCAATCATTCCAGGGGCGTCCCTGAAGCCCCATCACCAAAACATAGTAGCCGATGAAATGTGCTTTGGTGCCAGCCCGCAAAAGCCGGGCATAGGCCTCATCCGCTCCCAGCTCTCGCAGTTCATCAGCCGAGTGGATGCCGGCACGCGCGCAGGCCTGCTCGAAAGCCGGGCCAAGGTTGCGGATCGAAGAAACCGGATCGCTCATGAGCCTGTCTTAATTGCACCTCTGGGGTCTGTCACCCATGTTTGCGCATTGTCGAAACATAATGTCTTGCTGTCTTGTGGTGTTTCCGCTCTCATGAGGTCATGCTGCCTCGGCGGTCCGGGTTTCAAAAGCCGAAAGACACAAAAGCGGGTCGGTCCAGGGCCAGACAGTCTGCTGGCCAAGGTAACAGCCGAATAGGCTGAACGTGATGAAGGATCAGAACCGTCGAAGAAGGAACCAACGTGCCGAAGACCGTTGAGACCAGCGTCAATGAATACCTGAAAACGCCCCGGATTGGTGGATCATGACCGAACCTTCAGGTATTCAGTGCATTCTGTCCCAATCCATTGACCAGTCGCTTGTTGAAAAGCTCATTCCCGGGTTTGCGATCAGGATCGGTCCACCAACGGAATCGAGATCTTTCGTGCTTTTGGATTGCCACGATCAATCGTTGCGGAATTCAGGTCGTGTTCTGCTTGAGGTCGGAGAAACACTGTGGCTTTTCCGAAATGGCCGTGCGCCGCTGTCTCAACGCTGCAAGGGGCAGGGGCGGTTTGTTCAAGAGCTACCGCAGGGCCCCGTGAAAGCGGCTTTGAAGGGTTTCCCCAAACTGCGCGCGCTGATGCAGATCGGAGCCGGGGAGATTCAGGTGAAATCCCTCGCCGTATTGGATGAGCTTGACAAAACTCTGGTCAGGGGAACGGTCTGGTGCCTGTCTTCGCGGACGGGTCAGGCAGCAATCGTTCAGCTTCAGCGGCTGCGGGGGTATGAGAAAGAATTCCAAAAGGTGAACACCGCGATTTCCACCGCGTGCGAGGGGCAGGCGGGTGTCGAAGCGTTTTACGCCGGGCTTTTCCCGGGCATGGCTGCCTATCGCGCCAAGCCAGAAATCCAGTTGGGAAAAGCTGAGCCATCCATTCAGGTCGCGGCAGATATCATTCAAACCTATCTGAAAGTTGCCCGGCAAAACGAAGAAGGAATTATCGCCGATATCGACACGGAATTTCTGCATGATTACCGGGTGTCTCTGCGGAAGGTCCGATCCGTGATCAGCCTGTTCAATGGCGTTTTTTCAGACGCGCAGACAGTGCAATTGAAACGTGTCTTTTCCGATCTCATGGACGCCACCGGGCGCATGCGTGATCTGGATGTCTATCTTCTGGAAAAAGATAAATACTTCAGTCTGGTACCGCCCAGTCTTCACGCGGGCCTGCAAGAGATGTTCGACCTTTTCGAGGAGGAGCGCGCCAAGGAGCTGTCACGTTTGTCCCGCCGGTTGCGCAGTGACGAATACAACGCCCGTATGTCCGATCTGACGGCGATGTTCAACGGAACGGATCGCCTGACGCCCGGATCTAACGCGAAACGGGCAGCACATGAATATGCGTGCGCATTGATCTGGAAACGGTATCGAAAAGTCTGCAAAACCGCACGCGGTATCACCGACGAGACGCCGGACGAAACCGTGCATGACCTTCGTATTGATTGCAAGAAGCTGCGCTATCTGATGGAGATATTTGGGCCTCTGTTCGATGAAAAGAGCTTCAAGAACATCATCAAGCCATTGAAAAAGCTACAGGACAATCTGGGCGTGTTCAACGACTGCTCTGTTCAGCAAAAGTCCTTGTTGGCTTTTGTCGCGCAGCACAGCGACACGCGGGGTCATGTGGATGCGCGGATGGCTCTGGCCGTGGGGGGATTGATTGCGGTTCTGGATCAACGCCAAAAGGCCGAGCGGAGCCGCGTGATTGCCAGCTTTCAGAAATTCGACGGGCCGGAAACCCGGCACTTGTTCCGGACCTTGTTTCACCGACAAAAGGAGTGAGGAATGAAGATCATTGCCTGTTACAGCAACAAGGGCGGTGTCGGCAAGACCGCAACTTCGGTGAACCTTGCTTATTCCTATGCGCAGGCGGAGCAACAGGTGCTGTTGTGTGATCTCGACCCCCAGGGCGCATCGGGGTTCTACTTTCGGGTGAAGCCTTCGAAAAAGCTGACGGATGCGCGGTTTTTCGAAGATGTGGGACGGTTTACCAAGGCAATCCGGGCCAGCGATTTCGAAGGGCTGGACGTTCTTCCGGCGAACCTGACCTTCCGCGACTTCGACGTGTTCCTGTCGCGGATGCGAAACAAACGTTCGCGGCTGAAAAAAGCTTTGATTGCCGCGGGCAGCGACTATGGCGTGATCATTCTGGATTGCCCGCCCAATTTTTCGACCCTGTCCGAGAATATCTTCAAAGCTGCCGATGAAATCGTCGTGCCGGTCATTCCGACGCCCCTGTCCGAGCGGAGTTTCGATCAGCTGGTGAGTTTTTTTGAACAACACAAGCTGCGCAAGAAAAAACTGCGGGCCTTTTTTTCGATGGTGCAACACCGGAAGGTTTTGCATCAGGAAACCATGAAGGCGATGCGCAAGCTGTATCCAAAACGCTTTTTGCAGACGGTGGTTCCTTTCGCTGCGGATATCGAAAAGATGGGTCAGTATCGTGCCCCGGTCTGTACCTATGCCGGGCGCAGTGCGTCTTGTGCGTCTTACAGGGCGCTGTTTGAAGAGCTGGAAAACGGAGTGATTTCGAACCAATGAGCAAGGAAATCGAGCGCAAATTTCTGGTTTCAAACCTGCCGGACCTGAGCAAAGCGAAAAAAGCCGTTGTAAGACAGGGTTATCTGACCGCGCCCGACGATTCCACCGAGCTGCGGCTGAGGCAAAAAAACGATGCGTATTTCCTGACCTTGAAAGGGGTTGGTGGCCTGGTCCGGGTAGAGCGCGAGGCCGAGATCACCGCGGATCAGTTCGAAACCTTCTGGCCGGAAACGGAAGGGCGCAGGGTTGAAAAAGAGCGCTACACCGGCCATTTGCCCGATGGTCTGTTGTTCGAGCTGGACGTTTTTTCTGGCGATCTGGCGCCGTTGCGTCTGGTCGAGGTGGAGTTCACTTCGGAGGAGCAGGCCAAAGGATACGTGCCACCGGATTGGTTCGGCGCGGATGTCACCGCCGACACGCGTTACAAGAACAAGACCATGGCGATACACGGTGTTCCGGATTAACGCTGTTGTGCCAGATTGATCGTGGTTTCCAGCCCGGGATCGCAGTTCCGGGCGGCAAATTTTCCACCGTGCATATGTGAAATTGCGGCCACCAGAGCCAGGCCCAAACCCGCATTGCGTTCCGTCCGCGCGGGGTCAAGTGTCACGAAGGGAAGCTGAAGGCGATCCAGTTCTTCGGGCGGAACGCCGGGGCCACGATCCCTGACGCTCAGTTGGGTGAAACCGTCGCGAGAACCGATCGAGATCGTGATCGCAGTACGTTCCGGCGCGTAGCGCATTGCGTTTTCCAACAGATTGGAAAGAGCTTGCGACAGAAGCGGCCGGTGCCCCTGAATGACAGGGGCGGAACCCCTGACTTCAAGTTGCACACCTTGATCGGCGGCGACCGGCTCATAAAGCTCGACAACATCGCCAACAAGTTGCTGCAAATCTATGGTTTCGAATTGCTCGCGCCCCAGACCGGCCTCGGCCCGCGAGATTTCAGTGAGTTGCCCCAGCACGCGCAGGACGTGATCAATTTCACCCGTCGCCCGTGCAATGTCGATCTCGCGATCCAGATCGCTTTTGCCAGGTTCAGAGAGGGCCTCGACCCTTTGCCGCAGACGAGACAAAGGTGAACGAAGATCATGTGCAATCGAATTCGAGGTGGTACGAAGGTTGCTGATCAATTCCTCGATCCGGTCAAGCATGTTGTTCAATGTGCCCGAAACCTGATCGAATTCGTCCCCGGTTCCGCGCAGCGGCATCCGCTTTGACAGATCGCCTGAAACGATATTCTCAGCCGTGCTGGCAATATCCGAAAGGCGCGAGAATACCAACCGTGTGAACAACCATCCGGTGATGACGCTGAGAACCAATGCAATCCCAAGCGCCAGGGCAACCGAGCGAAACAGAACCCTGTCGAATTGCTGGCGTGACGTAGCATCCCGCCCAACCAGAAGGCGCTCACCGCCCGGCAGGCGGATCGATGCGGCTGAGACGGACACGAACTGATCATTGTCTGCCCGGCGCAATTCCAAGTCTACCCAACCGCTTCCGGCGGCAATGTTCACCGGCCAGGACTTGAGATTGCCCGCAAGTTTGAGGCCCAACCGATCTGTCAAAAGATAGAGCGCGTCCCGCTCTGGGGCACTTGGCAAACGGCGCTCAATTGCAGTGATCAACCCAATCAGCCCGCGTCTTTCGTATTCATCTGCAAGCCCCGTCAACTCTGCTGATACGACCGAGCGGGTCTCGGCCTCGATGCTTCGGTTGGCGGTCACATAGACGAACGCGAGCACCGATGCCGTCAGAATCGTGCTCAGAATCATGCTGGTCGCGACCAGCCTTGTTCTTGAATTGTTTAACGAAAGCCGCAGGTTATCCATCGGACATCATGTAACCTGCTCCGCGGACCGTTTCAATCAACGGGGCATCGCCGCCTTCGTCCAGCTGACGCCGCAACTTCGAGATATGCACGTCGACGACGTTGGTGTTCGGGTCAAAATGATAATCCCAAACGCCTTCAAGCAACATGGTGCGCGATACCACACGGTTTTTGCGGCGCAGGAAAAACTCGAGAATCTGAAACTCACGCGGTGTCAGGGTGATCTCGTGCCCATCGCGTGTGACCTTGCGGGTCAACAAATCCATCTGAAGGTCTTTGCAGGTCAAAGTCGGCGTCTCTTCGGATTCCTGAGGGCGACGCAACAGGGCTTCGATTCTGGCGTGCAGTTCCTGAAACGAAAAAGGCTTGACCAGGTAATCGTCAGCGCCCGAGCGCAGCCCTTTGACCCTTTCGTCCACGGCGCTCATCGCCGTCAGCATCAAAACCGGGGTTTTCAAACCGGCGGCCCGCATGGACTTGATCAGCGACAGCCCGTCCAGACCGGGCAGCATCCTGTCAAGAACAATGGCGTCGAACCCACCATCCGTGGCATGGTACAACCCCTCACGACCGTCAGCCGCGGTTTCGACCACATACCCTTCTTCGCCAAAACCTTTGGCGATGAAGTCCCTGGTGTCAGCATCATCTTCGACGATCAACAGACGGCGGCTCATGCTCGGGCTCCTTTCTTCTGATATCTAATCACAAATTTTAACTAAAGCATATGGTTAGAAGAAGTTCTTGCCGGGTGCTGGGCCGGCACCCGGCAAGCCCGGCGGATAGTGGACAACTCTGATCCGCCGGGTGAGGCGTGCGCCGAAAATCCCCATCAAGCGGCGCACGCATGTTCAGGGTCAGGCCAGTTCGACCGCGACGAAGATCTGGCTGCCGCCACGGTTGATCAGCACCAGGGCAGGATCGGTTTTCTCACTGTCCAGCGCCGCCTTCAGCGCGTCCGGAGTAACAGTGTCCTGATTGCCGAGCTTGACGATCACATCGCCGCGCTTCAGGCCGGCCTTTGCCGCGGGGCTGTCGGGCTTCAGGTCGGTGACGACGACGCCCTCGACAGTTTCAGCAACACCGGTTTCTGCCCGAACCGCTTCGGTCAGGGGGGCCACGGTCACACCCAGCGTCGTGCCTGCAACTTCTGCCTCGACCGGTTTGTCTGCCTCGGCCGATGCGGCCTGATGCTGGCCAACCGTCAAGGTCACCGTTTCCATCTTGCCGTCACGCAACACGGTCAGAGTGCTGTCGGTGCCGACCTTGGTCGTGCCCACAAGGATGGGAAGATCACCACTGGAGTCTACGGCATCGTCGTTGAAGGTCAGGATCACGTCTCCCTGCTTCAGGGCACCATCTGCCGGGCTGCCTGCAACCACGTCAGAGACCAGCGCGCCCGAGGAAGCCTCGATTCCCAACGCGGCCGCAAGTTGCGGGCTTACGTTCTGGATCGACACGCCCAGCCAACCGCGGCTCACCTGTCCGTCATCCCGCAGATCGGTTGCGATGTGTTCAACGATGTTCGACGTGACGGCAAATCCAAGCCCCACAGAACCACCGCTGGGTGAATAGATGGCCGAGTTCACGCCAACCACTTCGCCTTCCATGTTGAACAGGGGGCCGCCCGAGTTGCCCTTGTTGATTGCCGCATCCGTCTGGATGAACTCTGCATAGGGTCCTTCCGAGATGTTGCGGCCCTTTGCCGAAACGATGCCTGTGGTCACGGTCGAGCTCAGGCCGAAGGGATTGCCGATGGCGACCACGTCTTCGCCCACGCGGATTGCGTCACTGTCGCCAAGTTCCACGGCTTGCAGGTCAGTCCCCGCGTCGATTTTCAGAACCGCGATATCCGTCAGCGGATCCGTTCCGACCACTTCGGCGTCTAAGGTGCGATCATCGCTGAGGCGCACGGTCACGGTCGAGGCATTGTCGACGACATGGTGATTGGTGATGATGTATCCGGCCTCATCCAGAACAAATCCCGAGCCCAGGCCCTGGGACGGGCCACGTTGCGGCATGTTGAACCCTTCCGGGCCGCCGAAGCGTTTGAAGAATTCACCAAAAGGGTGCCCATCGAAGTCAAAGTTCTGACCCTGGGCCGGGGTCGGCGCTGCGTCGTGTTCGGCGATGATGGTCACGACCGACGGTGAAACGGTCTCAACCAGATCAGCCAATGCCTCGTCCGCCATCGACGGCATGGCCGTCGTTGCCAGAAGGGCCGCGCCGAGCGCGCTGGCACCTGCCCAGTTGGATGTGCGGGGAAGTAGAAGCGAGGATTTGCGGATGCTCATTTGTGTCTCCTGTTATCATCACGCAGTTGCGGCTGCGCGTTGAGACAACAGATGCCTGCTCAGAATTGGCGTTTCCTGACTGATCAATTAATAAATCTTAATTTTGCCACAAAGTCGGTGTTGTGTTGCGGTCGACGTTGATCGGGATTCGCGGATTTTCACCGATCCGAACCAGGGCGAATCGGAGGATTGTTGCTAAAAACGGCGTCAAACTTTCAAAAACATTGAATTTGTTTTGTTTTGTTGACAATCATCCCTCCGAATGATGGGAAAAAGGTCTGCTCTTCCAATGGTTGTGGGTGGGTTTGGTCGAGACATGGCTTGACACAAAAAAAATGTTGTTGATTGCGGATAATGGCAAATAAGTTTGCGCTTAATCCCGAATCGCTACCGCTTGTGAAAACAGTCGATCGCCTTAAGGTTGATTTCAGTTTGGCGCGATGTTGCGTAAAAGCCATTTGCAGAAGACCCAAATTAACCCTTCCTTCCAATTTTACGTTGTTTCAAACGATCGGATAGGTGAGGATGAAGGTGCCCAAGTGAGGGGAGCCAAAAGCGCTAGGGGGCGCTGGAGGCTAACTCGATCACCATAAGTGATAACGGCGTGTTAACGAGGGGGTCTTGTTTAGGTTTGGCTGTTTGAGAGCCGGGGTGTTTCTGAAAGCACACTGGCCGCGCTTTGGAGATTGAGCAAAGTGGTAGTCCTGTTTTGGGCACCGGCCCGGTCGACAAGACCGGGCCGTGTTTGTTCAGAGGGCATGTTTTCTGTGCCAGTCCTTCCAGTCATCCGGGGTATCCAGATCCAACAGCGCGTTTCGGCCGGGCAGGGGATGCAGATAAACACTGTCTTGATACTTTCGCACGATCTCCTGGGCACCGTCGTCCCCTTGCAACTGTGACAGTTGATCAAAAAGGGATCTGTCAAACACCACCGGATGACCGGGCTTTCCATCCTCGGTTGTGCCACGCCAGATCAGGTTGTCGGGATGGGTTTGTCGCGCTTTCAGGATTGTTGCCAGGTCAGCTTCCGTAAGATCGGGCAGATCGGCCAGCAAAACCATGGCGGCGGGTGCATCCGGCGGCAGTTTTTGGATCGCGGCGCGCAAACTGGCGTTCATGCCTTCTGCCGCATCCCGGACCGGAACGATTTGAACATCCATGCCATCAAGCGCGCCATATCTTGGATTTGGTTCAGGGGGCAGGGCGACGATCACAGGTCCCACGGCGCAGGCCACGCTTGCCGAGCGGGCGACCAATGGGATGCCGTTGATCGGCTGCATCAATTTGTCGATGTCGCCCATGCGGCTGGATTGGCCCGCCGCCAGAAGGATAATGGGTGTTTCAGTCATTTCAGTACAATGCCGTCGGCCCGCGCCCGAGTCATCCCCTCATTCGGGCGCCGTCTGCGTCAAACAAGGGTGTCGAGATGACCTTTGCCTTGCGCATCTGGCCCAATATTTCGATCTTTGCTTCAAGCCCATCTGTTGCGCGTTCGGGTGGCAGAAAACCGAAGGCGACGGATCTGCGGGCATAATGCGAATAACCGCCCGAGGTGCAAAAACCCACGACCTTGCCGTCGAGCCAGATCGGTTCATAGGCGTTCACGTCGGCATCGAGTGCGTCAACCTCGAAGACCACCAGCCTGCGCGAAGGGCCTGTCGCACGTTCGGCCTCGGCGGCGGGGCGGCCGATGAAGTCGGCGCTTTTGCCAAAAGCGATGAAGCGATCCAGCCCGGTTTCGGCCGCCGTGTAGTCGGGTGAGAATTCGCGCATCCACGAGCCGAAGAACTTGTCCAGCCGCAGGCTCATCATCGCGCGCATGCCGAAGGGTGTGATGCCATGCGGCTGGCCGGCCAGCCACAGGGTCCACCATAGCTGCCTCTGGGCCATCGGATCGCAGTAGATCTCGAACCCCAGATCGCCGGTATAGCTGACCCGCTGCACGATGCAGTCGGTCATGCCCACGACCATGCGCCGCACCTCCATGAAGCGCATGTCGCTGATATCGGCGCGGGTGCAGGCGGCCAGAACCTCGCGAGCCTTGGGGCCGGCAATCTGGAATCCGTTGCGTTTGTCGCTGATATTCTCGACGGTTACGCCGTCTTGCTGATGCTGCCGGAACCAGCGCATGTGGAAATTCTGCGCCCCGTATGAGGCGGTGAGCTGGAACTCGTCCTCGCCCAGACATGACACGGTGAAATCCCCGATCAGCTTGCCCTTGGGCGACAGCATCGGCGTCAGCGACAGGCGGCCCGGGGCGGGGATGCGCCCGGCCATGATCCGATCCAGCCAGTCGCGGGCGCGAGGACCGGTGATCAGGTATTTGCCGAAATTGTGCACCTCGTTGATGCCGACGCCCCCGCGCACGGCACGTACCTCGCGGCCCGTTGCCTCGAACGCGTCCGAGCGGCGGAAGGACGGGGTTTCATAGGTTGGCTCGCCATCCTGCGCGAAGTAATTGGCGACCTCGAGCCCGTATTGCTGGCCCCAGACCGCGCCCAGATCGGAAAAGATGTCATACATCGGCGTGGTGCGGTTGGGGCGTGCTGCGGGCAGCTCCTCGTTCGGGTAGGCGACGCTGAACCGTTTCTGATAGTTCTCGATCACTTTGGGGCGGGTATAGCCGGGGGTGATCCAGTCGCCGTAGCGGGCCACGTCCATGGCAAAGACGTCGCGTTCGGGCTCGCCCTCGATCATCCATTGCGCCAGCGTCAGGCCGACCCCGCCGCCCTGGCTGAACCCGGCCATCACGCCGCAGGCCGACCAGTAGTTGCGCACGCCCGGCACCGGCCCGACCAGCGGGTTGCCGTCAGGCGCAAAGGTGAAGGGGCCGTGGATCACCGACTTCACGCCCGCTTCGGCCAGAACCGGGAAGCGGCGATAGGCGAACTCGATACTGTCGGTGATCTTGTCGAAATCATCCGGCAACAGCTCGTGCCCGAACTCCCATGGCGTACCGTCCACGGCCCAGGGTTTGCAGGGCTGTTCGTAGAAGCCGATGCACAACCCGCGCCCCTCTTGCCGCAAATAGCTTTCGCCAGCCGGGTCCATTACATGCGGATGCTCGCCACCCGCATCGATGATCGCCTCGATCTGAGGGATATTGTCGGTGACGAGGTATTGATGCTCCATTGGGTGCAGAGGGAAGTAGATGCCTGCCATTGCGCCCACCTCGCGCGCCCAGAGGCCGCCGGCGTTGACGATATGCTCGGCGTGGATGGTGCCCTTGTCGGTGACCACGTCCCAGGTGCCGTCGGGGCGCTGGTTGGTTTCACGCACCATGCAGTGGGTTTCGATCGTGGCACCGCCCATCCGCGCGGCCTTGGCATAGGCGTGGGTCGTGCCCGAGGGGTCGAGGTGCCCGTCCAGCGGATCATACAGCGCGCCGATGATGCCGTCGGTGTTGGTGATGGGGGCGATCTTCCTGATCTCGTCGGGGCCGACGATCTCGGTCTCCAGCCCCATGAAGCGGTGCTTGGCGCGTTCGGCCAGCAGCATGTCGAACCGGTCCTGATTGTCGGCCAGGGTGATGCCGCCCACATGGTGCAGCCCGCAGGACATGCCGGTGATCTCTTCCAGCTCCTTGTAGAGCCGGATGGTGTAGCCTTGCAGCGCGGCCATGTTGGTGTCGCCGTTCAGCGTGTGAAACCCGCCCGCAGCATGCCAGGTCGATCCGCTGGTCAGTTCGGACCGTTCCAGCAGCATCACGTCCGACCAGCCCAGCTTGGTGAGGTGATAGAGCACCGAACAGCCGACGACGCCGCCTCCGATGACGGCAACCTGACAGGTGGTTTTCACAGTGTTCCTCCCTATGGTTTTGGAAAAACTGTCGAGCCGATGGGGATATTACTCGTCTGTTAGCGACAACAAGTGTCGCATGTCACGTATTGCACGAGCTTTGGATTTGCAGTGCCTTCTCGCACAGCCAAAGTGCGTCGAAACCTGTAATCGAGCGAAAGAAAACGGCGGCCTTCGTCTTGTTCAGTGCGGCATCGCCCAGTGGTTTTCGGCCTTGAAGGCCGCTTTTCCACTTTACTGCACAGCTGAAACAAAGCCGGGGTGATCAAACTGGCCCGTCACGCCCATCTCAGTGCTTGGGTCGAACTGTACGATGACCGGAAAATCCGCGCCCGGTTCAGCGCCATTGGGTCGTTCAGTTGACGGCAGGCGCTTTGGCAGTGCTCGGAACGTTTCGGAAAAATCGCAGGCGTTACAGGGGGCGCACTTTCAATCCGGTGATGCGGTTGCCTTCACGCGCCGTGACCTCGAACCGGAAACCGTGGAACGAAAACACCTGACCGACGTCAGGGATCATCTGTGCCTCGTGAATCACCAGGCCGGCAAGCGTGTTCGCCTCGTCATCCGGCAGAGACCAGTCCAGTGCCCTGTTGGCATCCCGGATCGTCATGGAACCTTCGACCAGATACTGGCCATCTTCGGTGCGTATTACAGGCACCTCTTCGTCTATGTCGAACTCATCGGCGATCTCGCCCACGATTTCTTCAAGAATATCTTCAAGCGTGATCAGGCCCCGCAGTGACCCGTATTCATCCACAACCAATGCAAAATGGCTGTGCATGCGCAGGAATTCCCGCATCTGGTCGTCCAAGGTCGTGGTCTCGGGCACAAAGTAAGGGGCGTTTGCCACCTTTCCGATGTCAAAGCTTGCCAAACGGTCGGTCCCGCCGTCGCTGCTGCCTGCCTGCGCATACATGGCGCGAAAGAGGTCCTTGGCGTGGACAACACCCACAATGTTTTCCGGCTCGTCCCGGAACACAGGCAGGCGGGTGTGCGGGCTTTGCAGACATTGTTTCAGGATCGCCTCGGGGGCAGCATTGGCGTCGATCATCTCGATATTCGAGCGGTGCAGCATGATCTCTTCCACCGTCCGGTCGCCCAGATCCAGCGCACCCAAGATGCGGTCGCGGTCTTCTTTTTCGACCACGCCTTCGGAATGACCAAGTTGCAGAGCGCCGGCAATCTCTTCGCGCACGGCCAGAATGTTGCTGTCGGGATCGATCTGCACGCCGAACAGACGCAACACACCGCGCACCAGCAGCCGCACCGCGGCCACAATGGGTGAAAACACCGTCACGACGACGCTGATAATCGGCGCGACAGCCGCCGCGGCCTTTTCGGAATTGGTGATGGCGTAGGTCTTTGGCAGCACTTCGGCAAAGATCAGCACCAGCAGAGTCATGACCAGTGTCGCCAATGCCACGCCGCTTTCGCCGAACAGCCGGGTGAACAAGGCCGTCGCCAGCGAGGCCGCCAGGATGTTGACAAGGTTGTTGCCCAGAAGAACCGATCCGATCAGGCGTTCATTGTCATCGGTGATTTCTAGCGCCTTTTTCGCCCCGCGTGATCCTTTGTCGGCCTGAGCCCTCAGTTTTCCGCGAGAAGAGGCTGTGAGCGCTGTTTCCGAACCCGAAAAAAAGCCGGACAAAACGAGCAACAAGAGGATCGCACCTGACGTAAACCAGAATGTGCTGTCGATCAGAGAAGGTGAGGGTTCCATTGGTCCTTGGTGGGTTAGGGTGATGCATCCGTTATGGGGATGCCGCCCCGCTGGATCAAGGGCTTAGCCCCGGTCTTCGTCAGGGTCTTTGCTCAGCGGGTGGTGTTGCAACACCAGTTCAGTCAGCCGTTCATCCAGAACATGAGTATAAATCTCGGTCGTTGCGACGTCGGCGTGGCCCAACAAAGTCTGGATCGAACGCAGGTCAGCGCCGTTGGCCAGCAGATGCGTGGCAAAGGCGTGACGCAGGGTATGCGGGGTGACTTTCTCGGGAGAAACACCACCCTGAACGGCCAGTTCCTTGACCAGCAGAAAGAACCTGTGCCGCGTCAGGTGGCCGGACTTGCCGCGCGACGGGAACAGAAAGCGGGATCTTTGACCGCCTTTCTCGACGGTCTGGTCTTCGGCTTCGTCCCGTACGGTCAACCAGGCGGCCAAAGCATCCCGCGCCGGTGGGGACAGGGGCACCATGCGTTCCTTGCCACCTTTACCCAGCACCAACAGCATGCGCGGATCGCCACGGGCCGAGGAAACGGGCAGGGACACAAGTTCGGTCACGCGCATCCCGGTGGCATAGAGAACTTCCATCAAACAGGTATTGCGAATGCGATCGGCCTTGCTGCGCCCGGTTTGTCGGGCGGCTTCAAGAAGACGGTCGACTTCGGGCACGTCCAGCGTTTTGGGCAATCGCTTCTGCCGTCCCGGACCTTTGATCTGGATGGCGGGGTTCGTCTCGTTCCAGCCTTCCTCGAACGCAAATCGGTAGAGCTGTTTGATGGCTGACAATCGCCGCGCGCGGGTAGAGCGCGACAAGCCCTCTGCCTCGCAGTCGATCAGGTAGGCTTCGATCTGATCACGATCTGCCTGATTGAATCCGGATCCCCTGTGCCCCAACCAGGACGCAAAGTCCTTAAGGTCGCGCCCATAGGCCAGCAACGTGTTTGTCGCCGCGCCAAGTTCCGCGGCCTGTGCCTGTAGAAAGGTCGAAATCCAAAGTTCGTTTGTCGCCGGGATAGCCATCTTCAACGCTCTTGCAGGATCAACAGGCTCAGCGCGGCGCGCCGCGCGGTGTCTTCCAGGCCCACGCGTCGGAAGGTTGCGATTGCTGCGGTCAGATCCACCAGATTGCCCCGTGCACCATGCGCAAACAGCTGCATGGCTTCCAGTATGGCTTCACCAAGCTGACCGTTGTCCAGCAAGGCGTCAATGTCGTTGGGTGCGGGCGCCGCCCATTCGAACCCCTGAGAAACCGCATCCGCCAACGGAGAAGGAGAAACCGCCCGCCCCGGATCGCCCTGTGCCAGCGCCGCAAGAAACAGGGTATCGATCGAGTTGTCCGGCGCGGATAGTGCTGCCTGTTCGTACAGGTCAGACAACATCAGAATGCGCCAGCGCAGGTTTTCAGTTGCCGGCACCGACAGCGAAACCTTCGACAGACGCTCGGCGAACAATTCGGCGAAGGGTACTTCAAGCCCAACGCTGCGCATCTGCTGCCAGACCGGAGGCAATGTTTTTCCAATGGCTTCAGCGTTTCGCGTATCCAATGCACTTTCAAATCGTTGGATGGCTGCGACCCGGTCCCAAACTGCGCCGGACGCAGCCGGGGACCGCTCGGTATAAAGTCCAAGCAATTGATTGGGCGTCAAAGCGCCAATGCGTGTAAGCCGTTCGGCGGCTTCGATCTGTGCTTTCCATCCGGCCACATCCCGAAGATCCGCGTTGGCGAAAGCTCGTGGCAACGAGGCGGACGGAAGCCGTTCTCCGATCGCTTCGAACAGTCGGAAACTCAATGGATCAGGGTTTTCAGGTTGGGGCAGATAAGCCGCGCCTTCATAGAGTTCAGGGCTTAGAAAACGATCCAGAACCGCCAGTTCTTCCGGTGGCAGGATGTCCAGGGCATGCGCGGCTTCAAGCGTCAGCGCGGCCGATGCCCAATCTCCGCGCCGGGCTTTGCAGAACACTTGCGCGGCGTAGTCCTTTGACAGGTGCGGTTCGGCGATAAGGGCGGTGCAGCTGCGATCCTCATCGCCGGTCAGCAGCGTTGCGTCAAACCAGCGCTGAAACCGATCCTGTGTATCGGTCGGCCCGGCCAGTTGAACCAGCGATTGCACGGGATCAGCCGCGCCCAGTTGCATCAGACGGTCCAGCCGCGCCAGCAGCATGACCTCTTGCGCATCAGGACCCGCCGGTGCGCGGGTTTCCGACAGAAGCAATGTAAACAACAGGCGTTGCATGGCCGGGTTGTCGCGAACGGGCGTCTTCGCGATCAGCTCCGCCAGCCGGTTCGCATCGCTGCCTTGCCACAAATCCACGGGCAACCCGGTGACGGATGATGCGACCAGGCCCAAAGGCTGCGACAACGCTTCAAGCGGCGTGACCTCAATTTCGGGCAATCCGCCGTTCTGTGCCACCGGCGGTTCCAGCAATACGGTTCCGGGCAGGTTTTGCGGCGGATCCGCAAGCCACTCGATCGCGGATAACGGGGTCTGCGCATGTGCCGATCCCGCCAGAAAGACCGCCAACAGCGCCTGTTTAGTCGACATCCAATACGACCGGTTCGCGGATTTCACTTTGAGGCGCAGAAAAATCCGCACCAAAGAATGGGCCAATATAGGCGTAGGCGACCAGCCCAATGAAGACCAGGCAAAGAACATATATCAGGAATTTGATCAGTCGGCCCATGGCGCCACGCTGCCTCAATTTTTGATTTTGGCCAAGTTATAACTGGCATTTTTCCCAAGATCACGTCATTCACGTTTAAATGAGCGAAATTAAGCATAACACACATTCGACAGACACACAGGGCGGCTTTGATCTGCACAAAACCGTGGTTCTGGTGGGTATGATGGGGGCTGGCAAGACCGCGGTGGGGCGCGCATTGGCTGCCCGGCTGGGTGTTCCGTTTCTGGACAGCGATGCCGAGATAGAATCAGCCGCCAACATGACGATTCCTGAAATCTTTGAACGTGACGGCGAACCTTTCTTTCGCGCCAAGGAATCGCAGGTCATCAGGCGCTTGCTGGATGAACAAAAAGGCATCCTCTCGACGGGGGGTGGGGCGTTTCTCCAGCCGGAAAACCGTCGCATCATCGCCGAAAAGGGCGCTGCCGTCTGGCTGCGCGCGGACCTGAATGTTCTGTGGAACCGTGTGCGCCACAAAGACACCCGTCCTCTGCTGCGCACGGCCGATCCGTATGCGACATTGAAAGCCCTCTATGAGGCCCGCGTGCCGGTTTATGCTCAGGCCGATCTGGCTGTGGATTCGGATGGTGAGACCTCGATCGAAAATATGGCAGGCCGCGTTGTCGACGCCCTGATGACACGCCCTGATGTTTTGGAACTCAAATAAATGCACCAAACAGTACATGTAGACCTGGATGACCGTTCGTATGATGTTGAAATCGGTCCGGATCTTCTGACGCGGGCGGGGGGCTGGATATCTCCACTTCTGGCCCGGCCAAAAGTCGCGGTTCTGACCGATGAAAACGTGGCCGGTCTGCATCTCGAGGCGCTGCGCGCCGGGCTGAATGCCGCGGGGATCGAGATGACCGCGCTGGCGCTGCCCGCCGGAGAGGCAACCAAAAGCTGGCCGCATTTCGAGCGCGCCGTCGAGTGGTTGCTCGCTGAAAAAGTCGAACGCCGGGATGTTGTCGTGGCCTTGGGCGGCGGCGTCATCGGAGACCTGGCAGGCTTTGCCGCGGCGGTTTTGCGGCGTGGTGTTCGTTTTGTGCAGATTCCAACGTCCTTGCTGGCGCAAGTGGACAGCTCGGTTGGTGGAAAGACCGGCATCAACGCGCCGCAGGGCAAAAACCTGATCGGCGCGTTTCATCAACCGTCTCTGGTTCTGGCCGACACCTCTGTCCTTGGGACCATGACCCAGCGAGATTTTTTGTCCGGGTATGGCGAAGTCGTGAAATACGGTTTGCTTGGCGACGCGAAATTCTTTGATTGGCTAGAGGCGAACGGGCCAAGCATTTCCTCGGGTGACATGGCGGCCCGCGTGCGCGCGGTAACGCGTTCAGTGCAAATGAAAGCCGATATCGTCGCGCGGGATGAAACCGAACAAGGCGACCGGGCTCTTCTCAATCTGGGACACACGTTCTGCCACGCTCTGGAGGCCGCAACAGGCTATTCCGACCGTCTTCTGCATGGTGAAGGTGTGGCAATAGGCTGTGCGCTGGCGTTTGAACTGTCGTCTCGGCTGGGTCTGTGTTCACAAGAGGATCCAAGCCGGGTGCGCGCGCATTTGCGTGCGATGGGGATGAAAACGGATCTGGCCGATATTCCGGGCGAATTGCCAAGTGCCGACACGCTGGTGGATCTGATGGGACAAGACAAGAAAGTCGTGGACGGTCAGCTTCGGTTTATTCTGGCGCGTGGGATCGGACAGGCGTTCGTGACGTCAGATGTGCCGAAAGATGCGGTTCTTTCGGTTCTGTCAGATGCGCTTGCCACGGCTTGACCTGAAAGCCTAGCGCCCCTGAATGACCATCAGTTCACCGATGTTCTCGCGCGTGATGTAACCGATCATGCGACCACCCCGAGTGACCACAGCGATGGCCGGAGCGCCGTTGTGCAGATGTTCCAACACGGTCTCGAGGCCGGTGGTAAGCGAAACTGCGGGGACATCGGCATTCATGATCGAGGTGGCAGGTGCCGATCTGGGCTGATCGCCTGCGAGCGCGGCAAACAGTCGATCTCGGGTCACAAAACCAAGCAGAGACTGATCCGTATCCAACACAGGGAACTCGTGCTGCGTGGTGTGAATTACGGCTTGTGCTGCCGTGCTCAACGTATCGTTGGGGGAGAGCGCGTGAAACTCGGTGATCATCGCATCCCGGGCCAGAACCCGGCGTGCCGCAGATCGCAGGGCGACGTCCTGGCTTTCGGCGTTGGCGGCGATGAACACGAACACGGCGATGAGCACCAGAAACGGGTTGCCTGAGCTCAGCCCCAAAAACCCCAGACCCACCGCAACGATCTGACCTCCGACCGCAGCCACACGTGTTGCTTTGACGCGATCCATGCGCAGGCACAGAAGGGCGCGGAACACGCGCCCTCCGTCCATGGGGAAGGCCGGGATCATGTTGAATACGGCCAGCAGAAGGTTGATGTAGGCCAACCTGTTCAGAAACCCGATGCCCGGTGAATCGATCTGGGAAAGCGTCTCGATCGGCAGTCCAGCACCAAAGGCGACCAGAATGACCCAGATCACGATGTTCACCGCCGGACCTGCAAGTGCCACCAAGACTTCTTGCAAAGGCTTTTCCGGCATCCTTTCAAGCCGGGCCAACCCACCGATCGGCAACAATGTTATGTCTGGGGTCTTGATTCCATACCGCCGCGCCATGAGGGCATGACCGAACTCATGGGCGACCACACAGGCAAACAAGGCCAGAACAAACAACAGGTTGTCTATGGCGGCCGGCAGGCCACCGGCGGAATAGGCCGCAAAGCCCACCCAGGCCAGAAGCAGAAAAAACGTGACATGGACTCTCAGTTCGGACCCGAGCAATCGGCCGAGAGAAAAGGACCATGTCATGTCGTGTCTCCGAATTGCCTAGAACGGAATCTCGTCGTCGTCGATTCCGCCCGATGCCGGTGCCGGTGCCGGGGAACTGGACGGACCACCGTAAGGGTCTCCGTACCCGCTGCCACCGGCCTGGCCGCCGCCGTAACCACCGCCGCTGCCGCCGCCTTCACCGCGGCTGTCGAGCAAGGTCAATTCACCGCGGTAGGGGCGCAGAACAACCTCGGTTGTATAGCGGTCTTGCCCGGACTGATCCTGCCATTTGCGGGTTTCCAGCTGACCTTCGATATAAACCTTGCTGCCTTTGCGCAGATATTGCTCTGCAATACGGGCCAGCGGTTCCGAGAAGATGGCGACCGAATGCCATTCCGTTCGTTCTCGGCGTTCGCCCGTGTTGCGGTCTTTCCAGGTCTCTGACGTGGCAATGCGCAGATTGCATACCTTTCCGCCGTTCTGGAACGACCGGACCTCGGGGTCGCGGCCAAGATTACCTACCAGAATGACCTTGTTGACTGAACCCGCCATGAAAATCCTCGTTCTGTTTTCGCGTATGTGCGCCGAATCTGGCGCGACTTGTTCCGTGAGACCCTATACGGCCTGCATCATGGTTGAAAACAGTAGATACAACAGTGTTGGACAAGAGTCTTACTTTGGTCTTTACCAAGCTTTCATTTTTTGTGGGAATACCTATAATCCGACTGGTTTCTTATCGAGCAGGATAGGCATTGATGCGTTCTTGGGTTGCTGGGTTTTCTGTAGTCTGCCTTGTGCTGGCCGTTTTGCCTGTGCAGGCGCAAACGCTGTCTACCAAAAGCCGCAAGGATATCTTCCTCAAGCAGTCCAAGATTCTGGATACCCGTGCGGCGACGCAGTATCGCGATTCCGCGCGGTTGAAACCCAAGACATCCCGTGCGCAGACCAGCAAGCGATATACAGGAAAGTATCGCGGCCAGTATCTGGACCTGGCGAAACAGGCTGCCCGCCTTCACAACATTCCCGAAGACTTGTTCCTGCGCCTTGTGCAGCAGGAAAGCGGATGGAACCCGCAGGCGAAGTCTCACAAAGGTGCTCTGGGATTGGCGCAATTGATGCCTCAGACCGCTGAGCTTTTGGGGGTCAACCCGCATGACCCCAAGCAGAACCTCGAGGGTGGGGCCAGATACCTGTCCTGGCAGTATCGCAAGTTCAAATCCTGGCCATTGGCCTTGGCCGCCTACAATGCCGGCCCAAAAGCGGTGGAAAAGCATGGCGGCATACCGCCGTACAAGGAAACCCAGAACTACGTGAAGGTCATCTGGGGCGGTTAAGCCCGATGCCGCGGCGCAGAACGTCCGGTTCTTGATCCGACGCAACCAGTCCAACTAACCTGCAAGGGTATCCTCCAGTAACTGGTGAGGCCGCCTCATGCCTGCTGACCACCCTGAGATCCCGCAAGAAACGCTGGCCAACTGGCAGCAACTGGTTGATCTGGTCGCAGAGCTGGCGGATGTGCCTGCAAGCCTGATCATGAAAACCGACGCGCCGGATCATGCGGTGCTGATCACCTCGGATCATCCCGAAAACCCATATCCGGTCGGCTTGAGTTTCCAGTTGAACCCCAAGCTGTATTGTCAGGGCGTCTTGCAGCGGGACGGAGAATTGGTGGTCAAAGATGCTGCATGCGATCCGGTTTGGGCCGACAATGACGATCTGGAACACGGGATGACATTTTACATCGGCCTGCCGCTGAAATGGCCCGATGGATCGGTATTCGGAACGATTTGTGTTCTGGATCGCAAGCAGAACCGCCGTGCCTTGTTGTTCCGCGAAGGGCTGGCGCAGTTCGCACGCATGGTCGAGTCGGATTTGGCTTTGTTGCAAGAGGTTTACCTGCGCCGCGCGCTGGAAGAAAAGCTCAACGAAACACTGGCGCAGCTTGAAACCCGTGTCGCGGATC
The DNA here is from genome assembly GCF_059609845.1 of Ruegeria sp. YTSC002. Classification (NCBI taxonomy): domain Bacteria; kingdom Pseudomonadati; phylum Pseudomonadota; class Alphaproteobacteria; order Rhodobacterales; family Roseobacteraceae; genus Ruegeria; species Ruegeria sp. YTSC002. The sequence continues at coordinate 93,645 of NZ_JBXWML010000004.1, read as the reverse complement.
GTACCCGCGAGTTGCAGGAAACCAACACGGCGCTGCGCGTCCTGCTGTCCAGTCTGGATGATGATCGCAAAAGCCGCGATCACGAAATAGTCGAACAGGTGCGCGGCCGGGTTTTGCCATATCTCGAAAAGGTCCGGGCGCAGCTTGCCGGGGACGAAGCGCAGTATGTCTATCTTGAACTGGCCGAGAAAAACCTGAACGAGCTCACGTCTGCACTGTCGGACAAACTGACAGATGCATTTGCAGTGATGACCCCGACCGAGATCGAGATTGCACAGATGGTCATGTTTGGAAAAACGACCAAGGACATTGCCAAGGCCCTGTCGCGGGAAACATCGACAATTGATTTTCACCGCAACAACATCCGCCGCAAGCTGGGGCTCGAAGGGCGCAGCCAGAACCTGCGCAGTCATTTGCTCTCGATTTCGTGAATGCGGAATATGGGGTTTTCCCCCACATTCCGCCCCCATTTTTTCGGTCTGAGCCAATATGATTTGGCTTGTTACCTTTGGCTGGGACGCGCGGAAAAACTGCGCGGGTCCAACAGAGAGGTACACGAAAATGGATCGCAAAGATCTGAAACCAACCATCCTGAACGGGGACAAGGATCATCTGGCGCCGGGTCTGTCGCGCCGGTCTTTCTTCATGGCGGCAGGCGCTGCCGGGGTCGGCGCGACCGCTTCTGTGCTGGGCGCAAGATCGGCCCAGGCGCAATCTCAGGCGTGGCTACAGCCGGGCAACAACAACCATGTGATCGATCTGCAAGGCGCAACGGGTCAGGCCAGCACCGGGACGGTTGGCATCGACTATTATGGTCATTGTGCGATCAAGATCACCTCGCCCAACGGGGCAACAGTGCTGTTTGATCCCTGGCGCGATGATCCGTCGGGCGCGTGGGGTCTTTGGTTCCGCAACGAATTCCCGCAAATCCCGGTGGACATCACCCTGTCGACCCATGCCCATTTCGATCACGATGCGATTGAACGCCCAAGCTCGACCATGGTGCTGGATCGGATGGTCGGCAATTTCGAGTTTGCTGACATCAAGATCACCGGCTTTGCCGACAAGCACGCCTGTGTCGCGCCGGGTTGGTATGACTGGACCAATGCGCTGGCCGAGTTCGGCGTGGAAGCCTGCCCGCCGAACAACGTGGGCCACATGGATATGGTCGTCTATCTGGTCGAGACCGGCGGCATTCGAACGCTGATCTGGGGCGACAACCGCCACAACCCGCCGCAGGAGTTCTGGGACGCAATCGGTCAGGTGGATGTTCTGACCCTGCCGGTGGATGGCTCGGAACATATTCTCAGCTTCGATCAGGGCAACGACATCGTGTCCAAGCTCCAGCCCAAGGTGATCATCCCCACACATTACCTGAATGAGATCACGTCCTACACGCTGACCACTCTGCAATCTGCCGATGACTGGGTGAAGGGGCAGCAGAGCTACAGGATGCTCGACAGCGCCAGCCTTCAGCTTGAAGCCGGTGACATTGCCGGCATGAACCAGGAGTTCATGCATTTCGGCAACAACGTTTTGACCGGCTGACGAATTACCGGGTCACCACTCACGCCACTCCCAAGCGCCGTCTGTCTCCCCACAAATCACGGCGCCAAAAAAGGGCCGGTTACTGACCGGCCCTTTCCAAGGTTCAGAAACGGGTTTACTCCGCCGCGACTTTTATCACCGGCTCCATCCGGGCCAGAATATCCTCGGCCAGGTGACATTTCACCTGATGCCCATCTGCCAGCGTCTGCACCGGCGGCACATGCGATTCACACCGTCCGTCAGGCACTTCGGACTTCCAGCGGCACCGCGTCTGGAACGGGCAACCCGGTGGCGGGTTCATCGCCGAAGGAATATCACCATCCAGAACGATGTGCTGTTTCTCGACCGAGGTATCCGCAATCGGAACCGCGCTCAGCAACGCTTCGGTGTAAGGGTGATAGGGCGGGGCAAAAACCTGATCCGTAGTGCCCAATTCCACAACATGGCCCAGATACATCACCATGACCCGGTCGCTCAGGTAACGCACGATAGACAGGTCGTGGCTGATGAACAGCAGCGTGGTTTTGTGCTCTCGCTGAATCTCCATCAACAGATCCGTCACGGCGGCCTGAACCGACACATCCAGCGCCGAGACGGGTTCGTCCGCCACAACGATACGTGCATCGCCGGCAAAGGCGCGTGCGATACCTACGCGCTGTTTCTGACCACCCGACAGCTGTCGCGGCATTCTGTCCGCAAAGGCGCGCGGCAGCTTCACCAGATCAAGCAGTTCCAGCATCCGCTTCTTGCGCTCGGCCTCAGAGTTTCCGACACCGAAGATTTCCAGCGCCCGTATGATCTGACGGCCAACGGTCATCGACGGGTTCAGCGTGTCGAACGGGTTCTGGAAAACCATCTGAACTTCGCCGATCGTCTTGGCATCGCGTTCTTCGATGGGCACCTGTTCGATGTTGCGGTTGTCCAGAAGGATCTGCCCGTCCGTGGCCGTCTCCAACCCCATGAGAACCTTGGCGAAGGTGGACTTGCCGCAGCCGGATTCCCCAACGATGGCCAGTGTCTCGGATTCGTGCGCCTCGAAGCTGAGCGTTTCGTTGGCCTTCACAACCTTCTTCTCACCACCGCCAAACAAGGCATTTGCCGCAACCTCGTAATACTTCTTGAGATTGTCTATTTTCAGAACCGTTCGGCCGATGTCGCCTTTTTCTTTCTGATCGGCCAGCGCAAGTGGGGCGTTCCAGTCGATTTCCTGGAATTTAAGGCACCGGGTGTGGTGCCGGTCATTGCCGGGCACCGCCTCCATCAGGATGTCTTTCGCGTCACACCGACCCTCTTCGAAATAGTCGCAGCGCGGTCCGAAGTTGCAGCCCGGAGGCCGCTCGTGGGGCAATGGGAAGTTCCCCGGAATGGCCACCAATGGACGCGAATTCTTGTCAGCGCCCGGCAGCGGGATCGAACGGAACAGCGCCTGTGTGTAAGGGTGCTGCATCTCGTCGAACACATCCTTGATCGAGCCGCGCTCGACCGCTTCACCCGAATACATCACGCACAGACGGTCGCAGGTTTCCAGAACCAGCCCGAGGTTGTGCGAGATAAACAACATCGAAGTGCCGTATTTCTTGCCCAGATCCTTGACCAGTTCGACCACAGCGGCCTCGACCGTCACGTCCAAAGCGGTTGTCGGCTCATCCAGGATCAACAGCGCCGGTTTCGACATCAGCGCCATCGCAATCACGATGCGCTGCTGCTGACCGCCCGACAACTGGTGCGGAAACGAATTCAACATGCGCTCGGGGTCCGGCAGGCGAACGTCCGTCACCACTTCCAGCGCGCGCGAATAAGCCTCTTCCTGACTTACACCCTCGTGGATCATCGGCACTTCCATCAACTGTTTGCCGATCTTCATCGCCGGGTTCAGCGAGGCCATGGGCTCCTGATAGATCATCGCGATTTCATTGCCGCGAATGTCGCGCAACTCCTCGCTCGACATCTTTGCCAGATCGCGGCCCTTGAACTTGATCGTGCCTCCGACGACGCGGCCGTTCTTGCCAAGATCCTGCATGACGCCCAGCGCCACGGTCGATTTACCGCAACCGGATTCACCAACCAGCCCCACTGCTTCGCCGGGCTCTACGCTGACCGAGAAATCCATCACGGCGGGGATTTCCCGCAGGCGGGTAAAGAACGAGATGGACAGCTTGTCGATCTCCAGGATCGGGCCGTCATAATCCGCCATTTTGCTCATTTTGCTTACTCCTCACCAAATGCGGGGGTCCCCTTCATCTGGCCAAAAATATCCCGGGGGGTCCGGGGGGCTGGCCCCCCGGCCTCGATCACATCAGTCCTTCAGGCTTTCCTCGCGAAGTCCGTCAGCCAGCAGGTTCAGACCAAGAACCAGCGACAGCAGGGCAAAGGCAGGAGGAAGGGCAGGGTGCAGGTAGATCGACAGCAGCTTGCGCCCCTCGTTGATCGTGGATCCCCAGTCCGGGCTTTCCGGCGGAAGGCCCAGTCCGAAGAAGCCCAAAGTCCCCAGAAGAATGGTGGTGTAACCGATGCGCAGACAGAAATCGACGATCAGAGGGCCACGGGCGTTTGGCAGGATTTCCCAAAGCATGATGTACCACGGCCCTTCGCCGCGTGTCTGGGCTGCAGCCACGTAATCGCGGGTTTTGATGTCCAGCGCCAGGCCGCGCACGATACGGAAGACCGTGGGCGAGTTGACGAAGACCACCGAGACGAACACCACCAGAATACCGCCGGGGATATCGAACAGGTCCAGATAGGTCGGCAGACCCCAGATCCGGTAGGCGTCGGTATTGATGATGTAGCCACCGGTCGAAATCAGCGACAGATACAGCCAGATCGCAACACCCAGAACACCGATAAGCAATGGCGTGCGGAAATTCGGGCGCGTGTAATAGCGCGAATTCAGCAATACGCCGATGAACAGGATCGGGAACACGAACAGCACGGCCGCCATGTAGTTCGGCACCCCGGTCGCCACGATTTCCGGCGTCACCAGCAGGTAGAACAGCAGGATCACCGGGAAGGCGAGGATCAGGTTGGCGAGGAAGGACAGGAACGTATCAAAACGGCCCCCATAGTAACCGGCGGGCAGCCCTAACGTAATGCCGACCATGAAGGCGAACATCGTTGCCAGCGGTGCAATCTGCACCACAACCCAGGCCCCCTTGACCATCCGGCTGAATACGTCGCGCGCCAGATTGTCGCCGCCCAGAAGATACCAGGCATACTCGCCGTCCTCCAGATTCGGCAGAGGCGTTCCCGGCACTTTGTTCTTCATGCCAGAGATCTGTGTCAGCGGGTCATGGGTCACGATCAGATCAAGGGCGCCGAAGATGCCGGTAAAGACCCAGAACATCACAAGGCCAAAGCCGATCATTCCGATGGGACTGTCATACAGTTTGCCGTACAACCCCAACCGTCTCTTGAAGGCGATCGACATGGCGAACATGATGATCAGCGCGACCCATACAGGCAGGAATTGCTGGGAAATGGCGCCGATGATCCCTGCACCTGTGCCCATCAGGATGCCCAGCACCAGATAAGCCACGGCCAGTCCCACGCTGGCAAGAAAACTGTAATACAGCGCAAGCTGGATCAATCCACGGACGCCGCCGCCGGAACTGACGGATCCATCCGGGTTCACGACAATCTGCTGTTCAGGCAAAAAGATACTGGCGATGATCCAGACCAGGATCGACAGGAAAAGTGCTGCCAGTGCGATCATCAGCAGCGGGTTCAGGAAGGCGATAGAGCCGGTCCAGGTTAGTGGTTCCATAATCTCACCCTCCTTATGAAATGCGAATGCGCGGGTTGAGGTAGACGTAGCCGATATCCGAGATCAGCTGCGTTATCAGAACCACAAAGACCGACACGACCGAAATCGCCAGCAGAAGCTGGATGTCGTTGTTGCCAGCGGCCTGAACCAGCGCCCAGCCGAAACCCTTGTAGTTGAACAGGGTTTCAACAATCACCACGCCGTTCAGCAGCCACGGGAACTGCAACATGATAACCGTGAACGGCGCGATCAACGCGTTGCGCAAGGCGTGTTTCATGACGATGTTCGGGAACGAGACACCCTTCAGCCGTGCGGTTCGGATGTATTGCGCCGTCATCACTTCGGTCATCGAAGCGCGGGTCATCCGGGCGATGTAACCCATACCGTACAGCGCAATGGTCAGAACCGGCAGGAAGAAGTTCTCGAATGTCGGGTTCTCCATCGCTTGCGTCGCGGTTCCTTTGAACCATTTCAGCCCCACGGTGGACGAGGTGAAGATCGCGATGAAGATAACGCCCGATACGTATTCCGGCGTTGCTGTCGTGATGATTGAGAAGGTCGACAACGATCGATCCAGGGCTGATCCCTCTCGCATACCGGCCAGAACACCAACGATCAGTGCAGAAGGAACCATCAGGACCAAAACCCAGAACATCAGGTAACCTGTGTTGCCCAGACGCTTGCCAACAATGGTTCCGACTTCGTCCTTGAATACGGTCGAATATCCCCAATCGCCCTGAAGAACACCGCAATATCTTGCCGTGTCCTCTGCCGTCGAACCGGGTCTCGTGCAGGTTCCCACAAACTGGCCGTCTTCAAGCGTTTTCTGAAAACCTGGCATCACGCCCAGCCATTGGCCGTATTTTACGAGTGTTGGCTGTAGGTAACCGCGGTTTTCCAACCAGGCTTCGACCTGCTCATCCGACATACGCTGGTTGCCCTGCGTTTTCGCCAGCTTTTCAAGGTTCGGGTATAGGTTGGTCAGGAAAAAGACGACGAATGTCAGACATAATGCCGTAAGCAGCATCACTCCGAACCGTCGTAGGATGAATAGTCCCATGGTGGCCCCTGTTGTTCAGGTATTCCGCAGATCATTGGACCATTTTCTGGCCTCGGACGTCCGACCCTGCGTCGGCAAGTCTGCGGCTGGAAAGGGGCGCCCGTGTCAGGCGCCCCTTGTGTGTCATTGGCAGTGCTTAGGCAGCCCAGCCCCACTTGTAGTGATGGTGTTCGAAGGTCACATGCATGTCGGTTCCAACAAGACCCTCTTTCATGTGACGATAGAGCGAGCGCCAATAGGGCTGAATGGTAACCCCGTCTTCCTGCAACAGGGCTTCGCCACGTGCCATGACCTCACGACGCTTGTCCGCATCGGCAATGGCCAGAGCCTCTTCCAGAAGAGCGTCGAACTCGGGGCTGGCATAGCCAAACTCGTTCCAGGCTTCGCCCGAACGATAGGCAAGCGCCCAGACCTGCACACCCAGCGGACGCGGGTTCCAGTTGGTCGAGCTGAACGGGTACTTGGCCCAGTCGTTCCAGAAGGTATTGCCCGGCAGAACGGTCCGCTTGACCTTGATTCCGGCATCGCGCAGCTGCGCGGCAACGGCATCTGTGGTGTTGCGACGCCAGTCATCGTCGATCGAGATGATCTCGTGCTCGAAATCTCCAAAACCGGCTTCGTCCATAAGCGCCTTGGCTGCCGCGGGATCAACTTTTTGCGGCGGAAGCTCGGCATATTCCGGATGCAGCGGCGCCACGTGGTGGTTTTCCGCCGGGGCTCCGCGACCGCCATAGCCCAGTTCCAGACAAACGGAATTGTCTACGGCCATCTGAAGGGCCTGCCGGACACGTTTGTCCGCATAAGGTTTCTGCCCGTCGATCTCGGCCAGCTGGTTGGGGCGAATAACGATGGTCGCGGCGGTTACCACTTCTGACTTCACATAGCCCAGCCCGTCCATCACGTCGATGAATTCACCCACCGATTCATACAGCATGTCGACTTCGTCGGATTCCAACGCTGCCAACCAGGCAGAAGGGTCGGTTCCGTAGTCGATGTACTCGATACGGTCCAAGGCAGGGCGGCCGTACACTTCTTCGCCCCACCAGGTGTGATCCGGGTTGCGAACCAGAACGGCTTTAACGCCAACCTCAAGTTCGTCCATCAGATATGGGCCGGTTCCCACATTGTTCAGCAGGTCAGTCTCGCTGAACGAGCTGTGAACAATCGCGCCGGGATAATCGGCCATGCCGGGAATAAGCGTGATATCCGGCTTTGGCAGGTTCAGTTTGACCGTGGTTGCGTCGACGACTTCGATGACACCCTCACCGGCCTGACCGGTATCCGCGTCAATCAGAGTTGCAAAGCGGCCCGCCATCGAGTTGGTTTCCGAGCTCTTGTCGCACCAGCGCGCAATGTTGCGGGCAACGTCGTCAGCCGTGAAATCGTCGCCGTTGTTCCACTTGACGCCCGGACGGACATTCAGAGTGTATTCGGTTGCGTCATCGTTGACTTCCCAGCTTTCCAGCAGCATGCCACGGAACGATCCGTCCGAGTTGTACTCGACCAGATATTCCAGCGTGCCGCGCGTCACGTTTGCGATCTGCGACCAGTCATAGGTTCTGGGATCTTTGAGGGCGCGGACTTCCTGCTGCACACGCAGCGTGCCGCCTTCCTGCTTTGCTGTTTCGGCCAAAGCAGGTGTCGGCAATCCGATCATGCCATAGGCCGCTGCGGCAGTAACCCCAAGACTGGTTGCGCGCGTCATGAATTCCCTTCGGCTTAGCTTGCCGTCGCGGTATTCCTGAGCGTGCATCGCTGCCGCCCAGTGCACCTTGTCTTCGGTGGATACGGTATTCGTCATGGATGTCTCCCTGTGACACTGATTTTGTTGATTGATTATGGCTCTACGCGACCCGGTTTCTTACGGTCGCCAGAGTGAAGGATTTTGTTTTTTGGACTCTGTTCATCCCCATGTCGTTATTCGGCACCAGATTTCTGATAAGGTCAATGTTCGAAATCGTCATAAGTAGTACAAAAACGACATTCGCGATCTGTTGAAGTCGTTGAGACGCATTTCTTCAGGCCGTCCAAAACGATGCCGACTTCTCCATTCTTTTCCCGGTTTGTTAAGGGAAACCGCAGCAAATCATTAAGTTCTCTTAAGCTTTGAGACTTGGCGGGCGCCTTGTTCGTGCAACGTCAGGCGTGCCGGGTATCACACAGAGGGATCGACGTGATTCCAGGCCTTCATACGGGCGCGGAACCAGGTGCGCTGACGCTTGGCGAATTGCCGTGTCGCAATGGTTGCGCGCTCTCGCGCCTGATCCAAAGTCATCGTGCCGTCCAGATATGCCCTGAGTTCCGGCACGCCTATGGCCTTGCAGGCCGGAAGGGTGGGATCGAACCGGTCCTGCATGGCGCGCACTTCCTCGATCGCGCCCTGTTCCAGCATCTGGTCAAAGCGGCGTTCTATCCTGTTCAGCAGCCACGTTTTATCAACGTCAAAAACGATCGGTAGGGTCTCGTTCAGCCGAAGTTCCGGTGGCGGCGTTTCGGCCTGCCAGGACAACAGGCTGCGACCTGTGGCGCGCTGCACTTCCCAGGCGCGTTGCACGCGGGCACGGTTCTGCGTGTCCAGCTTTGCAAGCGTCTCGCCATCGACCCCCTCCAGAAGGTCTGCCATGGGCATCTGATCCGCCTCGGCCCGAACCGCCTGTGGAGTCGCTGGAATTTGCGCCATGCCTTCGGTCAGGGCCGAAAAATACAGGCCCGTCCCACCGACAATGATCGGGCGCTGGTGCCCTTTCAGCAGAGGCAGGACCTCGCGCAGCCAATGGCCAGTGGAATAATCCTGATCATAGGCGACATGTCCGTACAGCAGATGTGGCGCGCGGGCTTCTTCCTGGGCGGATGGCCTGGCCGAGATGACGCGCCAGCAGTCATAAACCTGACTTGCATCCGCGTTGACGATAACCCCGCCGTGCCGTTCGGCGATCTCCAGCGCCAACGCTGATTTTCCCGATGCCGTCGGCCCCGCAATCAGAACCGGCCTGTCGTCCGGAACAGGAGGCAGTTGCCGAAAAAACAGGTCTGTTGATCGCCGGGTCATGCGCGGTTGCCTCTATCCTCACCAACCGCATTGAACCTGCGGAGCTTTTGCTTCATTTTGCGCCGGAAATTAACCCCGTGCCAGCCCGGAGCGCAACATGAGCCTTTCCCCTTCTTCTGAAACAGCCGAGACCCCGAAAACAACGTACAAACGGGTCATGTTGAAAATCTCAGGTGAGGCGTTGATGGGGGATCAGGGATTCGGTCTGCACCCGCCAACCGTTCAACGCATCGCGCAAGAAGTGAAATCGGTTCACGATCTGGGCGTCGAGATATGCATGGTCATCGGCGGCGGCAACATTTTTCGGGGCCTGAGCGGTTCAGCCCAGGGCATGGAGCGGACCACGGCCGATTACATGGGCATGTTGGCCACGGTGATGAACGCGCTGGGGATGCAATCTGCACTGGAAGAGATCGGAGTGTTCACCCGCGTGATCTCGGCCATTCGCATGGACGAGGTGTGCGAACCCTATATCCGCCGCCGGGCTGTTCGGCACCTCGAAAAAAAGCGGGTCTGTATTTTCGCCGCCGGTACTGGCAACCCGTATTTCACGACAGACACCGCAGCCACCCTGCGCGCCAACGAAATGGCGTGCGAGGCGATCTTCATGGGCAAGAACGGAGTGGATGGGGTGTATGACAAAGACCCTGCGGAACATGCTGACGCCGTGCGGTATGATACCGTGACCTATGATGACGTGTTGGCCAAACGGTTGCGTGTCATGGATGCTTCGGCCATCGCACTGGCGCGCGACAACAATCTGCCCCTGATCGTCTTCGGACTTGATGAGCCCGGCGGCTTCCGCGGAATTCTCGCGGGCGAGGGGATCTATACCAAGGTTCAGGGGTGAGGTCTGCGTAAGCGCCCGACAGCTCTGCAAGCTTTCAAAGCCCCGGCATCGCGCCGGGGCTTTTGCGTTTTGCTTTCGCTTGACGGTTGTGGGCGGCCCTGTCTAAGTATCGGTGTCCTTCCAAGGCGAAGGGCTGCCCCGTGTTTCGTCGGCCAAAGGCCCAAGCACAGGCTGGGCTGGAAGACCTGCCATGATTTCTGAGGTGTCCGGAAACATGCGCGGGCATCTCATTGATCTGACTGCACAACTAAGGAGCAATGAGGCATGAGCTCTCTGGATATCGATTTCGTTCGGGCGCAATTCCCGGCCTTTTCCGAACCCAGCCTTCAGGGCCAGGCGTTTTTCGAGAACGCGGGTGGGTCTTACACCTGCAAACCGGTGATCGACCGGCTGACGCGGTTCTACACGCAGCGCAAGGTGCAGCCTTACGCCCCATATGAGGCCAGCCGCCTTGCGGGCGCCGAAATGGACGAAGCGCGTGCGCGCATGGCCGCCATTCTGGGCGTAGACACGGATGAGCTGAGTTTTGGCCCCTCAACCACCCAGAACACCTATGTCCTGGCGCAGGCGTTCCGGCAATGGATGAAGCCCGGCGAGGCGATCGTCGTGACCAATCAGGATCACGAAGCCAACTCTGGTCCGTGGCGTCGTCTGGCTGAGGCCGGGATAGAGGTGAGGGAATGGCAGATTGATCCGGAAACCGGGTCGCTGAACCCTCAGGATCTTGAAAACATGCTGGACGAAAAAGTGCGTCTGGTCTGTTTCCCGCATTGCTCTAATGTGGTTGGTGAGATCAATCCGGTCACCGAGATCACTGCCATTGCGCATGCGGCGGGTGCGTTTGTCTGCGTTGATGGCGTATCCTACGCCCCGCACGGATTTCCGAATGTTGGCGATTTGGGGCCGGATATCTATTTGTTTTCTGCGTACAAGACCTATGGCCCGCATCAGGGGTGCATGGTCATCCGCCGCACATTGGGAGAGCTGTTGCCCAACCAGGCGCATTATTTCAACGGCGATGTCCTGTATAAACGATTTACCCCCGCTGGCCCCGATCACGCGCAGATTGCGGCCAGTGCAGGTATGGCGGACTATGTTGAGATGCTTTGCGCCCACCACGGCGGGCCCGACACGGGTGCGGCAGAACAGGGCGTATTTGCCCACGATCTGATGCGTTCGCACGAAGTGTCGTTGCTGCAACCGGTTCTGGATGCGGTAAAGGATCGAAACGCGGTGCGTCTGATCGGTCCTTCCGACGCCAGCCGGCGCGCACCCACCGTTGCGCTTTCGTTGAACCGTCCGGCTGAACCGGTTGCGGCGGAACTGGCGCAATATGGTGTCATGGCAGGTGGCGGAGATTTCTATGCGGTGCGCCCCTTGCGGGCGATGGGCGTTGATCCGGCGCAAGGTGTTTTGCGTGTCAGCTTCACCCATTACACCACACAGCAGGAAATTGATCAGCTTCTAGAGGCTCTTGAGCGCGTTTTGTGATCCACTACCCTTGAGGGTGCGTAGAACCTAAAAAACTCAAGGGCGGATTGTGGTGCAAGAGCAGGCTCCGATCGTTATGTGGTTTCGACGGGATTTACGACTGTCGGATCACCCCGCGTTGACCGCGGCGGTCGAAAGTGGCCGTCCGGTTATACCGCTTTTTATCCATGACGATATTGTCGACCAGATGAGGGCCGCGCCAAAGTGGCGTTTGGGCTTGGGGTTGGAGGCATTCAAAGCGTCACTGGCCAATATGGGCAGTCGATTGATCCTCCGACGCGGTGATGCGCTTGAACAATTGCAGCAGGTCATGGCCGAGACCGGCGCAACCTCAGTCTTCTGGTCTCGCGCTTACGATCCTGCCTCGATTGAACGCGACAAGAAGATCAAGTCTGTACTTGCAAAAAAAGGCGTGACTGCAAAGTCATTTTCCGGGCATCTGCTTTTTGAACCCTGGACTGTTGCTACCAAATCGGGTCATCCGTTTCGGGTTTTCACACCCATGTGGCGTGCGGTTCAGGGTCGGGAAGTACAACTTCCTGACGCGCCAGTTACTGCGCTTAAGGTACCTGTGTCGTGGCCTGCTTCTGACGGCTTGAGCGATTGTCGGTTGGGGGGTGCAATGAACAGGGGGGCGAGGGTCGTGCGCCCTCATGTGCAACCTGGCGAGCGGGCCGCTCTGGATCATCTGGAAGAGTTTCTCGACCGGATCGTTCAATACTCCGATCTTCGGGACAGGCTTGATCAGGATGGGACCTCCAACCTGTCAGAGTACCTCTCTTTGGGTGAGATCGGGCCACGCACCGTCTGGCACGTGATCCAGCGGGCCGCGTTGACCGGAACACGGGGAACCGACGCCTTTTTGCGCCAACTTGTCTGGCGTGAATTCGCTTATCATCTCATGTTCCACACGCCCCAACTGGTGACATCCAACTGGAAGCCAGAATGGGACAGTTTTCCGTGGAATACAGATCCTGACCATCCCGAGGTCATCGCCTGGCGGCAGGCCAGAACCGGAATCCCCGTTGTCGATGCCGGGCTGCGGCAAATGTATGTGACGGGTCGGATGCACAACCGGGCGCGGATGATCGTCGCAAGCTATCTGACCAAGCATCTGATGACTCATTGGAAAATAGGGATGGAGTGGTTCGAGGATTGCCTGATCGACTGGGATCCGGCCTGCAACGCGATGGGCTGGCAGTGGGTCGCTGGCTCGGGGCCCGATGCATCCCCGTTTTTCCGGATTTTCAATCCACAGACACAAGCAGAGAAATTCGATCCAGACGGGGTGTTTGTGCGCCACTGGATCACTGAAGGCCAAGCCGAACCCGGCAAAACCGCCCTGTCTTATTTTGATGCCGTCCCGCGATCATGGGGTCTGCGCCCGGATGCGGATTACCCCAAGCCGATCGTCGGATTGTCCGAAGGTCGGACCCGCGCCTTACGCGCATATGAAAGCCGAAAACCCCACTAAGGAACTGAAAACTTGCCAGAAACAATTTCGCCGCCTAGCTTTGTACACGTACCGCAGAGGGGAGAGCGGATGATCCTGACGACGACCGAAGGGCAGAAAAACCTGCCCAGATATTTCGCCCAAGTCTTCAAAATGTTGAACCGGATGGATTCCGGACGACTGGATATCAAACTGCCCGATGGTCGCACGTTTCGCGCAGAAGCCGCAAAAGCCGGACCGGTTGCGCAGGTCGATATTCACGACGAAGATGTCTTTGCGCGCCTGATCCGCGAAGGCGAACTGGGTTTTTCCGATGCGTATCTGGACGGGCATTGGAGTACGCCTGATCTGCGGTCTTTCATGGATCTTGTGCATCTTGGAACCGAGACTGTTTATGACGGGTTTACGGGCCAATTTCTTGTTCAGGCCTATGAAAGGCTGCGGTTCTGGCTGCACCGAAACAACAGGGCGCAAGCCAAGAAGAACATCTCGTATCACTATGATCTGGGTAATGATTTTTACAGCTCGTGGCTGGACGAGACGATGACCTATTCCAGTGCGATATTTGAAACCGGGCAGGAAAGCCTCGAGAATGCGCAGACAGCCAAATACGCCAGTCTTGTGGATGAGATGGGTGCAAAACCGGGGGATCATGTTCTGGAGATCGGATGTGGCTGGGGCGGTTTCGCGGAATATGCCGCAAAGGAACGGGGTTTGCGTGTCACCGGCCTGACCATCAGTCAGGAGCAATTCAAGTACGCCAAGGAACGTATTGAAAAGGCAGGATTATCAGATCGAGTCGAGTTCAAGCTGCAAGACTATCGGGATGAACGCGGGGTCTATGACGGCATAGCGTCCATCGAGATGTTTGAGGCGGTGGGTCAAAAATACTGGCCGGTCTATTTCGAAACCGTTCGTGAACGGTTGAAGCCTGGCGCTCAGGCGACCTTGCAAATCATAACGGTGGGTGATCACCGCTGGGATTTTTACAAGAACGGCGTTGATTTCATTCAGAAATACATCTTTCCGGGCGGGATGCTGCCGTCACCGACTATCTTGCGTCAGCAGATAGATCAGGCCGGATTGCAGGTTGTACGCTCGAAAGAATTCGGGAAAAGCTATGACCTGACCCTGCGACGCTGGTATGAAACGTTCAACGACAAATGGGATCAGATCTCGGACATGGGGTTTGATGAGCGTTTCCGCCGCATGTGGAATTATTATTTGACTGCATGCGGTGCGGCCTTTGACACGGGCAATTGCGATGTGACACAGATCACAATAGCAAAACCAAGTTAACCCACGGACCGTCATATGCCCACTGCCTCGCGTCTCGTCGCCGCTGTTTGTCTCATCGTGCTGGCCTTTCTTGTTTCAAGCATGGTTATCGAAAACGGCGAAGAGGGTAAGGACTATGGTTACTTCACCTATGTGAACATGGCTCTTGGTGCGATCTGTGGTTGGAAAATCATGGGCAAGCGCGCCGGGCGCGGCTGGACCGCGGGCATAAACAATGGCCTGACCGGCGTTGCCTCGCTGATATTCTGGGCACTGTTCGTGCAGGGGTGCTACCGCATGTTCGATCTTGCGATGCGCAATCGATATGGCGGACCGTTCGAAGCTGTGATGGCCATCTTTTCGATTGGTATCGATTATGGCAAGCAACTGATCTATCCCGAAATTCTGGTTACGCTTGCTATTGGCGCCGTTGTCGCCGGGCTGGCCACGGAACAGGCCAGCCGCAAATGGCGCTGAACCGTTTCGTCACAAGAGAGATTGAATTTGTCTGATTTGTTCTTCTATGGAACGCTGCGGTACCTGCCGCTGTTGCAGCGTGTCTTGGGCCGTCCGCTGAGCGAAATCACGTTTCATACTGCCAAGCTGCGCGACCACGCGGTTCACGCGGTTCAGGGGCAGGATTTCCCTATGATCCTGTCTGCTGAAGGTGCCGTAGCCGAAGGGTTGCTGGTGCAGGGCTTGTCATCCGATGATCTGGCCAGGCTGGCCTATTACGAAGGATCCTTCGACTATGACCTGAAATCGTTGAAGGTCATTCTGGAGGATGGGGGCGAAGTACAGGCGCAGGTCTTTTTCCCGACACCGGGCGCATGGCAACCCGGTGAGTTGTGGTCGTTGCAGGGCTGGGCGGACAAATTGGGCGAGGTTACGGCGCTCGCCGCCGAAGAAGAAATGGCCTATTTCGGTAAAGTCGATCCCAAAACCATGGCGCGCAGCGTGCGTGCCATTCAAACCCGTGCCTGGGCTAAGATCATGGCCGGGCAACGGCGAACCGGCGACCCGCGGAACATAGCAGAAGACGTGATCGTGCACCGTCACGAACGCGTTTACGTCGACTATTTCGGGATGGAGGAAATCGATCTTCAGTTCCGACAGCATGACGGCAGCATGGGCCCCGTGCTGCACCGGGGCGGTTTGATGCAGGGCAGCGCCGTGTCGGTTCTGCCCTATGACCCGATCCGTGACACCGTGCTTTTGGTCGAGCAGTTCAGACCGCCGGTGTTTTTGATCAACGATCCAGAGCCCTGGCTTTGGGAGGCAGTTGCCGGGATGATCGACCCCGGCGAAACGCCTGAACAGACGGCGCATCGCGAGGCCATGGAGGAAGCAGGAGTTAGATTTGACAGGCTGGAATATGCGGGCGGCGCGTATTCCTCCAGCGGGTCGTCTACGGGTTTCATGTATCTTTATGTCGGACTTGGCAACTTGACCCAGACAACCATCACCGGTGGCTTGGACACAGAGGGTGAAGATATCCGCAGCCGGATTCTGCCGTTCGACGAGTTTATCGATATGACGGACCGCCATCTTTTCAAGGATTTGCAACTGGTGTCCCTTGCGTACTGGCTGGCCCGCCATCGGGATCGTTTGCGCGCGTGACTATCTCGCTTGTGGTCGCGGCAGTGCGGCTGTAAATCTTCGAAGATACCAAATGACAAGGGGCGACCATGCGCATTGCACGAGATCTTGCTGACGCAGTAGGAAAAACACCGTTGATCCGGCTGCGCCGCATCAGCGAAGAGACTGGATGCGAGATTCTTGGCAAAGCCGAGTTCATGAACCCGGGTCAGTCGGTAAAGGATCGTGCTGCTCTTTTTATCATCAAAGATGCCATCGCACGCGGGGATCTGAAACCGGGCGGTACCATCGTGGAAGGCACTGCCGGCAATACTGGTATTGGTCTGGCTCTGGTCGGTGCGTCGATGGGATTCAAAACGGTTATCGTTATCCCCGAGACCCAGTCGGAAGAAAAGAAGGATATGCTGCGTCTGGCTGGCGCTCAGTTGGTTCAGGTGCCAGCAGCCCCGTATCGCAACCCCAACAATTTCGTGCATTATTCCCGCCGTCTGGCCGAGGAACTGGCGCAGACAGAACCCAATGGCGCCATCTGGGCCAACCAGTTCGACAATGTGGCAAACCGACAGGCACATGTGGAAACCACGGGGCCCGAGATCTGGGAACAGACAGGCGGCAAGGTTGACGGGTTCGTCAGCGCGGTCGGGTCGGGTGGGACATTGGCAGGCGTGGCCCAGGTTTTGCAGCCCAAGGGCGTCAAAATCGGTCTTGCCGATCCCATGGGGGCTGGCCTGTATTCGTATTACACGACGGGTGAGATCGCGATGGAAGGTGGGTCGATCGCCGAAGGCATCGGGCAGGTGCGTATCACCAAGAACCTGGAAGGGTTTACACCGGATTTTTCTTATCAGATCACCGATAACGAAGCGCTGCCCTACATCTTTGATCTTCTGCGTGAGGAAGGTCTTGTCATGGGCGGCTCAACCGCGATCAACATGGCAGGGGCGGTGCGCCTGGCCAAGGAAATGGGGCCAGGTCATACCATCGTGACCATCCTGTGCGATTACGGCACTCGGTATCAATCAAAGCTGTTCAACCCCGAGTTCCTGCGAGAAAAAGAGCTTCCGGTTCCGGATTGGATGACCGAGGCACCACGCAGCATTCCCGGCGTATTCGAGGACGTGTGATGCTTGGACAGGTCCGCCTGTTTCTGACCCTGCTGTTCCTGAGTTTCGTCGGCTTTTCGAATAGCGCTGTCGCGCAACTGACGGATCGTCAAAGCGAGTATTACCAAGGTTGGATCAAAACGGCGAGCCGGGCCGAAGCCGTGATCGAGGCGAACCGGGCATCCGACGCTGCGCTAGAGAATTTACGTTCGGAAATAAGCAGATACAGGGAAGACTTCAATCGGGCTCGTGGGGCAAATACCGACCGGATCACAACGCTTGAAAGTCAGCTAAAGGCGTTGGGCCCCAAACCCGAAGGGGACGCGACCGAACCCGAAGACATAGCCAAGCTTCGCGCGCATTTGGAAGAACAGCTCAACAGTCTGCGTGTGCCGCGCATCATCTCCGAAGAAGCCTACAGTCGAGCAAATGGGCTGATCAGCGAAATTGATCAGATCATTCGCGCGCGGCAGAAAAAAGAGTTCTTCGAACAGGGCCCGTCGCCGATCAACCCGGCGTATTGGGGGCCGGCATGGGTGGATGTCAAAGAGGCCATTCAAAGCCTGGCAAACGAAACGATCACTAACTTTCGTTCAGATGTCGTACGCGAACAAATTCGCGCGCGCGGGCTCGCGATCTTCATACTTCTGATCATTTCAGCCGTGTTGCTGATCTTTGGCAAACGGTGGTCCGAAATTGGAGGCGACTACCTGAGGTTGCTCGGCGGGGCCGGGACGGGGGTCTGGTCGTTCGTAATCTCACTACTGCGCATTCTGTTGCCATGGATCGGTGTGGTGGCCGTGGTCACGGCGATCAGTCTCACCGGCGTTCCGGGGTTGCGGGGCAGCCTTTTGCTTCAGAATGTTCCTTATTGGGCAGCGATCGTGTTTTTCTATGACTGGATTGGTCGCCAGGTTTACGTGATCGGCGCGTCGCAAGGGTTCAAGCGTCTGTCCGCGGCACGCATCACCGAACTGCGCGTGTATATCGATCTGCTCGCCCTGATGCTGGTTCTGCACGAATTGGCGTTGCTGTTCGAACGGATCGAGAACATCTCCGACGCGACCCGTGCCGTGGTTAGTTTCCCGATCATTGTCGCTACGGCTTTGTTGTTGTTGCGAATACGCCAGATTCGAACAACGGACGGGCCACCGGATCAGGCTGCCCCGACCCGTTCCGCGGGGTTCAGCCAATTGGTCGAATTCCTGCGCCGGGCTTTGTTCCTGTTGGGGATCGTGTCTCCTTTGTTGGCAATTTTCGGATTCACCAATGCGGCCGAAGCCATCGTGTTTCCTGCGGTCAAGACATTGGTGCTGATCGGGGCCTTGGTCATCCTGCAACGGTTCATCAGTCAGATTTACGGCTGGGTCACCGGGCAGGGCGAAGCCGCGGGGGATTCGCTTTTTTCCGTACTGGTCGGGTTTGCATTGGCCATCTTGGCGCTGCCAATTCTGGCGATCTATTGGGGTGCGCGGGAAACTGATCTACTGGAAGCATGGTCGCGCCTGCTGCTTGGGTTTGATATCGGCGGGGTAACGATCTCGCCCAGCAACTTTCTGACCTTTGTTGCCGTGTTTGCAATCGGTTATACGCTGACGCGTCTGTTGCAAAGCGGGTTGCGCAATTCGCTTCTGCCGAAAACCAGCATAGACCCCGGTGGGCAAAACGCGATTGTCGCGGGTTCGGGATACGTTGGCATATTCCTTGCCGCGTTGGTGGCAATCATGGTGGCCGGTTTTGATCTGTCGTCGCTGGCGATTGTCGCCGGAGCGCTGTCCGTCGGCATCGGCTTTGGTTTGCAGACAATCGTGTCGAACTTCGTTTCAGGCATCATCCTTTTGGTCGAGCGTCCGATTTCCAAGGGGGATTGGATCGATGTGAATGGCATGATGGGATATGTGCGGGACATTTCCGTTCGCTCGACCCGGATCGAGACGTTCGACAGGACGGATGTCATCGTTCCGAACTCTGACCTGATCAGCGGTGTTGTAACAAACTATACCCGCGGCAACACGATCGGGCGGGTGATCGTTCCGGTGGGTGTTGCATACGGAACTGACACGCGGCTGGTGGAAACCATTCTGGGCGAAATCGCCAACAACCATCCGATGGTTTTGGCCAACCCGGCGCCAAGCGTTGTGTTCCAGGGGTTCGGAGCAGACTCTTTGGACTTTGAAATACGGGCGATCCTGCGGGACGTGAACTGGGTTCTGTCGGTGAAATCCGACATGAACCATGAAATCAACCGCAGATTCTCGGAGGCGGGGATCGAGATCCCGTTCGCACAACGTGATGTCTGGTTGCGAAATCCCGAAACCCTGCGGGCCTCTGACCCAAGCAAGCAGGACGCTTCCATATCTGAGCAGGATGAGCCACGCAAAGTCGCAGAAGCTCCGGCGGATTTGACCGAGGCGGATATGGACTCGGATTCGGGTGATGAGGTTTGAGCGACCAGATCCCAGCATGCGTCGGCCTCTTGTCATCCCTCTGTGGGTGTACAGAATTATTTAAGCCATTCCCCTGAATTCGCAGAATTGGGGCCTTGCAAATCCGATTGCATTCGTCCAAATATCGCCGGCACGGAGAGGTGGCCGAGTGGTCGAAGGCGCACGCCTGGAAAGTGTGTAGGCGGGAAACCGTCTCCAGGGTTCGAATCCCTGTCTCTCCGCCATTCCAAAGTGAATCAGGGAACTGCTGAGCGCTCGACTTGTCGAGCAACCACTGCCGTTTCTATCCTAGCTCACCGCCCCATTATGCGTACCAGGTCATCGCCGACTTCGATGGCGTCCATGAAGCGCCGGAGATAACCCCGTTTGTATCTTTGGACTGTCTCTCCTGCATTGGCGGGAATGCGTATGCCGTATTTGGAACCCATCATAAGATGGTCTGTTCGAATGGGCTTAAGATCGCCGTACGGGTGCTTCGAAACCCGCCCCGAAATCACAAGTCCTTGCATCATAACGAGCTGGGCTCAGAGAGCTTGGTGCGACGGACAAGCGCAAGACCTGCGCTTTCAAAAGGACACTGAAACAAACTCTTGTCAGCGTATGATGAACGGGTTCGACATTGGCTGTTCTGACGTATTCAGCCAGACGGTTTTGGTCCTTGTGTAATCGTGAATGGCCTCGATTCCCGCTTCCCTGCCATAGCCGGATTGATTGTAGCCACCAAACGGAGCAATCGGGGACACTGCGCGGTATGTGTTGATCCAACAAATTCCCGATTTCAGGCGGGATGAAACCCGATGGGCGCGGGCGACATTTTCAGTGAAAACGCCGGACCCAAGCCCGAACTGCGAGTCGTTGGCCAATGTGATCGCTTCCTCTTCCGTATCGAATGGCAGCAGAGACATCACGGGGCCGAACATTTCGACCTTCAGCGTCTCTGTCTCTGCGCTCGTGCATTCCACCAGCGTAGGGGCCATGAAGTTGCCCGGCCGGTCCAGAGGTTTCCCCCCGAAGCGGACGCGTGCGCCTTGTTCTGTGGCTTTCGCCAAAGTCGCCTGAATTCTTTCCACCTGATCAGTGGTGCAGAGCGGGCCAATATGGGTGGCCGTTTCCAATGGATCTCCGATTGCGATGCCCTTCATCTTCTCTTCGATCTTGTCAACAAGCGCTTCCAGTACCGGGCGATGTATCAATCCGCGCGAGCCGGCCACGCAGCTTTGACCCGAGGCGCCGAAATTTCCCGCAATCAAGCCATTGGCGGCGCCATCCAGATTGGCATCATCAAAAACGATGATCGGGGATTTCCCGCCCAGTTCCAATGTGGTCACCGCAAAGTTTTCAGCCGAATTGCGCACGACATGGCGCGCTGTTTCCGGGCCGCCGGTGAATGCGATCCGGTCCACGTCCGGGTGCCGGGTAAGCGGGATGGCGCAGTTTTCGGCATCCCCCGTAATGACAGAGACGACACCTGGCGGAAAGCCAGCTTCATCGATCAGCCGTGCGAATTCCAGCATCGGAGCGGGCGCAATTTCAGAGGCCTTCAGCACGACCGAACAGCCTGCCGCCATCGCGGGGCCAAGCTTGGTTGCGGTCAGGAACATCTGTGCGTTCCAGGGGACGATAGCGACCACCACACCAATCGGTTCGCACTTGGTGAAGACGTGCATGTCCGGTTTGTCGATCGGAAGAACCGCTCCTTCGATCTTGTCCGCGAGACCCGCATAATATCGATAATAGTCACCGACATAGGCTGTCTGGCTTGCGGTTTCGGCAAGCAGCTTGCCGCTGTCTGTGGTCTCAAGCTGGCCCAGGTGACTGGCGTTTTCCTCGATCAGTTCCGCAAGTTTGAACAACAGTTTGCCGCGTGCGGTTTGCGTCATGTCGCGCCACGCGGGATCATCAAGTGACCGACGCGCCGCGGACACGGCGCGGTTCACGTCTTCGGGTGCGGCACAGGCGAAACTGGACCAATCTTGGCCCGTCGCCGGGTTTTGCGAATGCATCACTTGCCCGTGTGCCCCTTCGGTCCACGCGCCGTCGATATAAAGCTGGAAATGTGGTTTCTGATGCATCATCGATCCTCACTGAAACTTTGGCATGACGTCGTCGATGAAACGGGCCAGCGATGCGCGTTTGCGTTCGAAACTCATACCGCTGTCTATCCAGAACGAATACTCATCATAGCCCAGATCTTCATAACGTTTCAGACGTTCCGTGACACCCTCTGCGGTTCCGATAGTCAGATCGCGCGCCAGGTTTTCCGGGGCCATCATCGTATTGGCCGCCATCTCTTCGTCGGTCAGCTTCTGGATCAAGCCCTGCCGGACCGGCCGCTTGTTTTGAAACCAGGCCCCGAAGTAGTTGTAGAAGCAAGACAATTCCCGAGCGGCCCGATCCAGATCAGCATCGTCATTGCCAACATAGGTGTGGTGCAGAAGCATGATCTTGGGGCGCGGCCCCTCATGGTTTGCGCAGGCATCCTCAAAGCGGCCCATCAGCGTTTCAATCTCGTGCATGCCCTGCCAAAGCGGTGTGACCTGAATGTTAAAGCCGTTCTGCACACCGAATTCATGACTGTTCGGATCCCGCGCCGCGATCCAGATGGGCGGCCCTCCGGGTTGCACCGGCTTGGGGGCCGAGGTGGTGGCAGGGAACTTGAAGAACTCTCCATCATGGGCACAGTCACCTTCCCACAGCCGGGGCAAAAGCGGCGCGATTTCTCGCATGCGCTGGCCAGCATCCCATGCATCCATTCCCGGCATCATCCGTTCATATTCATACGAATAGGCGCCGCGGGCGATGCCCAGCTCGATACGGCCGCCTGTCATCAGGTCCGCCGCAGCCGTTTCGCCGGCCAGTTTGATCGGATGCCAGAACGGTGCAACCACTGTACCGGTGCCAAGCCGCACATTCTTGGTGTGATGTGCGATATCTACCAAAGACATCAGAGGGTTGGGCGCGATCGTAAAGTCCATCCCGTGGTGCTCACCGGTCCAGACGGCACGCATTCCCGCCTCATCGGCCATTTTACACAGCGCGATGAATTCTTCATACAGCTTCTCATGGGGTTGATCGGGGCTCAGCCGTTCCATGTGTGCAAAAAGGGAAAACTCCATCCATCAGGTCCTTTCAGAAAAGCTGTGCACGTCGCCCTGCTGCGCGCTGCCCAGATACAGTGAGAAGTCGCGGGTTCGGCTTTCCAGCGCAAAACGAGAAATCATGGTGGTGATTGGCGTCGTCGTGTAGGAAAGGGCCGCCAGGTCTTCAATCGCGACGGCCTCAAGCTTGCCGTGTTTGGGAAGGTCCGGTGCATTGCCCAATACGTAGACATGATGCGCTGTGGCATCGTCATAGACCGAGTAGACGACGCCGAGATTTGCGTCGATGCCACGATCATGCAGATCCTGCCGAAGGCTGTCCCGCAACTGTCGCCGGTCGGACAATGTGACCTGCGGCGGCCTGAAACCGGCATCCGTTTTTTCTAGCAGCACGCGGCCTTCGTGTTCGATGATTGCGCCACAGACGATCCGGCGCCCCGTCGGTTCAAGCGCGCCGCGTTCCAGACCAAGGCTGAAGTACCGCCCGTTCGCGTAGCCCAGCGCCGGACGGTCGTTGTGGGAATAGGCTTCGACCTGTCCGATCAAAACGCAATGGTCTCCTGCCTCGACCACCCGATGGGTCCGGCAGGAAAATGTCGCAACCGCGCCGGTGATCAACGGGATCTCGCGCGCGTCAAGGCTGTGGTCGGTTTTGGCGAACCGATCACCTTTGAAGCCGGCGAAGGTGTTGGACACATCCTCTTGCCCCTCGGCCAGAACACTCACCGTGAAATGGGTGCAGGCCGAGAATTCGCCGTATGAAGACAAGTTCTTGCCAGGGCAGACGATCAGCAGCGGCGGGTCGAGCGAAACCGAAGTGAAGGAATTCGCCGTGAAGCCCAGGGCCATGCCAGAGGCGCTGCGCGTGGTAACGACGGTCACGCCGGTCATGAATTTGCCAAATGCCCGCCGGAGGTCGCGGGGGTCGAGTTCGGTCATGATTGCACCTCGCTTTGAAAGCTGGAGATGGCGGCGTTGATCTGACTTGCATGTGTCATCGGCATCATATGGGCCGCCCCATCGATGATCAGGGCGCGTCCGTTCGGGGTGATTTCGGCCATTCTACGCGACATGTGTGGGGTGGAGTTCGGCTCCTGACTGCCGGTTATGAACAGCGCGGGGCAGCCAAGTTTCTCCAACGCGCCGCGCCGCGGATTTTGGCTTTGGGCAAAAACCGTATAGGCCAGCTTGTAAGCCGCCGGATCCATGGCCGTCAGCCATTCGCGGCAGGCATCACGTTCAGGCGAACCGATGTCACCAAACCACCGGCGCAGCGTGCTGGTTGGATCAACCGGTGTTTCACCATCCAGTCCCGCAGCACGTTCCTGAACGGCCTGCGCTGCCTTTGCACTGCGTTCAAAAACGGCATTCATTGCCACGACGCCGCAAATCCGATCTGGCGACTTGGCGGCAAGGTCCAACGCGATCATCGCGCCCATCGAGTGGCCGACTACAAGGACCGGACCGTTTAGATTGCCCAGCAAGTTGTGTGCAGCATCACTGTATTCCGACAGTTCCGTGCCGATAAAGCCAAGCGGACTTTCCCCGTGACCGGGCATGTCCGGCGCTGTCAGGCGCGCTTCAGAGGCCAACCCGTCCAACTGCGCGCTCCAGGCTTCGGCCCGCAGGCCAACCCCGTGAAGCAACAGGATGTCCGGACCTGCGCCAGTTTGGATCGCGGCCAGCCCGCCGATTTCAGACCGCGGCCGGGTTGTCCACGTCATGGCCCAAATCCTTGAGATCCTGATACCGGTCGCCGATGCGGTGATGCGGTCTGCCCGAGGTTGCGGCCCCCAATACAACGACAATTTCATCGTCGCGTGGTGCGTCCGGGATCGAGAAGTGTACGGTCAGGTAGTGAGAACGCCGCCCGGCATCGTTTTTGTCCATCAATGGAACCATGATCGGCGCATTCGCGGGGCCGCGCGTGTTTGTGAAAGCCAGATAGGATTTCGCGCTGACCGCCTGCCGGTAGTGGTTGCCGAAGCGAAGGGTATGAATAATGCCCGAGGCGTGCTCGACCTCGCCATTCAGCCCGACGACGGCTGCCTTGCCATAGGCTTCGATCGCGTCACCACTGCCGGCCAACGCAATCATGCGGTCCGTCATCATCTTTCCCAGTACGGGGCCGTAGGCGTGGATTTCCGGTTTTAGGTCTTCGACATATCGACCCGCCCAGGGATTGGTAATCACTGCGGCCACGGCAAACATGCGCCATGGGATTTCCGCAGGGCGAAATCCCTCGACAAGAACTTCCTCGTCGTAGGTAACAATCTTGCGTATTTCCGGCTTCATCACACCTCTCCTGTCGCGCTGGGAGAAGGTAGAAACGGGTGTGGTTTTTGACAAATGATTGAATTATGTGCTTTCGCATTAGAAAGATTAATGGCTAACTTGATCAATGGGAAAATCACTTCCACCGCTGACCTGGTTCCGATCCTTCGAGGCAGCAGCCCGGACCCTGAGTTTTACTGCGGCTGCCGAGGAAATCGGCCTGACCCAATCGGCCGTCAGTCAGCAGGTGAAATCCCTTGAGATGCGTCTGGGGACAGCACTTTTTGTAAGGCATCCGCGCAGTCTGGCCCTGACGGATGCCGGGCGAAAACTGTTGCCCGAAGTCGGCAGCGCGCTTGAGGCGCTTGCCGCCGCCGCCGGAAGGGCCGACGCAAGCGCACCAGGAGATGTCCTGACGGTGGCCACATCTGTCAGCGTCGCGCAATGGGTCATCGCCCCAAACCTCGCGGACTTCACCGCACGCAATCCAGAGATCAGCGTGCGGCTGCTCAGTGCAATCTGGCCTGACGATTTTCACGCGTCGCAGGCTGATGTTCAGGTCAGGTTCGGGTCAGAGAAACAAGTGGGCAGGGGGGCCGAGCGCCTGAGACCTGACAGGCTTGTCGCTGTCAAGGCGCCGACGCTTGCCGGGGATCCGTTTGACCTTCCCCTGATAGAAGCAGTCGGCACGTCCAGTGGATGGAAGACGTGGCTCGACAAGCAGGGCGTGCAGCGGCAGCCTGCTGTTTTCGTCGATACGTTCGGCATGGCGCTTCATTTGGCCGTTCATGGCAGCGGGGTTGCCCTGATCAGCGAGTTTCTGGCGAAACATGCGATGGCAACCGGTCTTGTCGAAAGCGCACATGACAGCACTGTCGAATGCAACGAAGGGTATTATCTTTCCGCCGATGCCAGCAATCCGGCGGCCGCATTGTTTCGTGACTGGTTGCTTGAACAGATACGGGTTTGATCCGGCGCGGGCCTGCAATCGTTCGTGCACCTGTCAGGGCTTGACGAATATTTTGCGTGGTCGTTTGCACAGACACTCGGCCGGACCGTTTTCCTTGATCAGGATGGTCTCGGTGATCGCAAGCCCCCAATCATCCATCCATAGCCCGGGCATAAAGTGAAATGTCATGCCAGCTTCGAGGATGGTATTGTCTTCGTCCCGCAACGAGATCGTGCGCTCGCCCCAGTCCGGAGGATAGCTGAGGCCGACAGGATAGCCGCAGCGGGCACCGCGTTCGATCCCCGCACGTTCCAGCGGTGCCGCCAGCGCTTTGGCGATATCTTTTGCGCGATTGCCGGGGCGCGCAGCCTCCAGACCCGCTTCCAACCCCTCGACCAAGGCCGCCTCGGCCCTTCTAAGATGATCAGGCGGTTGACCCAGAAATACCGACCGGCAGAACGGAGCATGATATCGGCGATAGCAGCCGGAGAGTTCGAAGAAGGTGCATTCACCCGATTTGAACACATCTCCATTCCAGGTCAGATGCGGCGCGGCGGCGTCTGAGCCGGACGGCAAAAGTGGTACGATGGCCGCGTAATCCCCCCAGTCATCCCCGACGCCCGTTATCGCGTCATGGTATATCTGTGCGACCAGCTCGTTCTTGCGCAGGCCGGGTTCAACGCGTTCAAGCACGCCGTCAGTCACAAACTCTGAAATTCGGGCCGCCTTGCGCATCAGGGCGATTTCTTCGTCGGATTTCACGACCCGTTGCCAGTTGACCAAGGCCGTTGCATCCATCAGCGTCGCCTCGGGCAGTTCCGTTGTCAGTGTAATATGGGCTTTGGCCGAGTAATAATAATTGTCCAGCTCCACCCCAATTCGGCTCTGGCCGTGTCCACAGTCCGCAATAAGCTGGGCCAGATCCTGCATAGGATGCCGCGTGGTCGACTGCACAAAGTGATCGGCGTATCCGAAAACCCGATCGTCCCCCATCCACACCGTGCGCAGCGCACCGTTTGCATCCTGCCGGCGCCCCCACCAGATCGGGTCCGCGTCAAGAAAGATCAAGACACCCTGGTGAACGTAAAAAGACCAGCCCTCATACCCGGTGAGCCATCCGATGTTCGAAGGGTCTTCGACAAAAAGGCAGTCAATTCCTTTTGCGGCCATCGCCTTTCGGGTCTTGGCAAGACGACGATCATATTCCGCCCGGCTGAAGGCTGGATCAGAGTGGGTCATTGGCGCCTCCGGTCAACAATAGACTTTGGTTGACAGAACCCTACCGATCCGCTCACGTCAACGAGCGATAATTCGGGGGGCTGCATGAAAACCGATATCAATTCACATCGAACGGGCCGAAAGACCGGGCCATTCAGGCTGCGACGTTTCAACGGTTCAGCCCGCATGCGACGCATCACCGCTGAGGTCGCCGGATGAGAGGGTTCGAGCCAGCAGAATTTGCCGCGCGTACCGAACGCGCACAGGTGTTGATGAATGCCGCGGGCCTGTCGGCGCTGCTGCTGACCACGGAAACCGATGTGCGCTACTTTACCGGATACCTGACCAGATTCTGGGAAAGCCCGACCCGCCCTTGGTTCCTGATCCTGCCTGCGGCTGGCAAACCGGTCGCGGTCATCCCCTCGATCGGCGCCTCATTGATGGGGCAAACCTGGATCGACGACATCCGAACGTGGAGCTCACCCGACCTTCAGGATGACGGCGTCTCGCTTTTGACGGATGCCCTGACGGAACTGACGCCCGCCAAAGGCCGTATCGGAATGCCGGATGGGCACGAGACGCACGCGCGTATGCCGCTGTCGGACATTGAACGCCTGCGAAACAGTATCGGTTCGCGTTGCATCACCGGAGATCAGGGTATTTTGCGCCAGCTTCGCATGGTCAAATCCGGTGCAGAAATCACCAAGATCGAAACTGCATGCGCCATAGCTGGTCGCGCGTTCGCGCGCGTTCCCGAGATTGCACGGGTCGGCGTGCCTTTGGATGAAGTATTTCGCGGTTTCCAGATACTGTGTCTGGAAGAGGGTGCCGACTGGGTGCCGTATCTCGCAGGTGGGGCAGAGCAGGGCGGTTATTCTGACGTGATTTCGCCGGCGTCTTCGTCCCCCTTGAAAGATGGCGATGTACTGATGCTTGATACCGGCTTGGTCTGGGATGGTTACTTCAGTGACTTCGATCGCAACTGGTCGGTTGGCCCAGCAAGTCCCGACGTGAAATCTGCTTATGCCAGGCTGATAGACGCGTCAGATGCTGCATTCGAAATCGCCCGGCCCGGCGCAACGGCCGCAGAGTTGTTTCATGCCATGAACACGGTGCTGACCAAGGCATCCGAAGGCACGGATGCCGGTCGGCTGGGGCACGGGTTGGGCATGTCTTTGACTGAATGGCCGTCCCTCATCCCGACGGACAAGACCGTTCTTGAGCCTGGCATGGTGCTGACCCTGGAGCCTGGTATTGCGGTTGGTGACAAGATATTGGTTCACGAAGAAAACATCGTCGTAACAGACAAAGCCCCGCGCTTTATCAGCCCGCGTATCGGGCCGGAGATGATCGAGCTATGACCTACGTGCCTTACACGCTTGACGAAGACGACCCGCAAACCCCGCCGCTTGGATTGATCGTACTTCAGGTCGACGAGACGATTGAGCCGGAATTCAGCGCGTATTTCTCGGACCGGAAAAACCCGTTGTTTGTAACACGGATACCCAGCGGCATCGAAGTGACACCAGAAAGCCTGGCCGAGATGGAAGAGGCCCTGCCGGCAGCGGCAAGATTGTTGCCCAGCGCGCGTCCTTTCCGGGTGGTGGGTTATGGCTGCACGTCGGCAAGTTCGGTCATTGGATCAGAGCGTGTGGAGGAACTTGTCAAACAGTCGTGCAATACAAAAGAGGTAACAAACCCTTTGCGCGCGGC
The DNA here is from genome assembly GCF_059609845.1 of Ruegeria sp. YTSC002. Lineage (NCBI taxonomy): Bacteria > Pseudomonadati > Pseudomonadota > Alphaproteobacteria > Rhodobacterales > Roseobacteraceae > Ruegeria > Ruegeria sp. YTSC002. The sequence goes on along the minus strand of NZ_JBXWML010000004.1, from coordinate 64,755 downwards.
CACGGCCTGTGCCGCGGATCTTGGGGTGTCGAAGTTTGCGCTTCTGTCGCCTTATGTCGAAGAGGTCAACGCACCGCTGCGAGCCGCGTTTTCGGAAAACGGGATAACCATGGATGTTTTCGGGACATTCGGGCAGGCCGAAGAGGCAAAGGTTGCTCGGATTTCGGTGCAGTCCGTGATCGAAGCCGCGACGAAACTGGGATCTGATCCATCGGTGGAAGCGGTTTTCCTCAGCTGTACCAATCTGCGCACGATTGAAGCCATCCCCGAGATTCGCAAGCGGATTGGCAAGCCTGTTCTTTCAAGTAATCAAAGCCTTGCATGGCATATGTGCCGCCTCAATCTTGCTGAGTGAAGCAGCAAATATGACATGAAAATTCGTAATTGCGTCATCTATTGTTGCCAAGTGCCCACTGCATGGTCTTAACTGCTGACTACAGATCAATGAAATCCGCAACTCTCGGATAATCATTTGACGCAACAGGGGGTCTTGTGACCGACACAAATACCGATGCCGCGTTTGTTGAGTTTCAGCGCGTACAAAAATCTTATGATGGCGAGAATCTCGTTGTCAAAGATCTCAACCTTGCAATGCCAAAAGGCGAATTTCTGACCATGCTCGGGCCGTCCGGGTCTGGAAAGACAACCTGCCTGATGATGCTTGCCGGATTCGAAACCGCGACCCATGGCGAAATTCTTCTTGATGGGAAACCCATCAATAATATCCCGCCGCACAAGCGCGGGATTGGCATGGTTTTCCAGAACTATGCCCTGTTTCCGCATATGACTGTGGCCGAAAACCTTTCCTTCCCCTTGGAAGTCCGCAAATTGGGCAAGTCTGAACGGGATGAAAAGGTACAACGTGCTCTGGACATGGTTCAGATGGGTGCGTTTGGTGGGCGACGCCCGGCTCAGTTGTCTGGCGGTCAACAACAGCGAATAGCCTTGGCGCGCGCTTTGGTTTTTGAACCCGAACTGGTGTTGATGGACGAACCTCTGGGCGCTTTGGACAAACAACTGCGTGAGCATATGCAGTTCGAAATCACGCGTCTCGCGCATGAGCTGGGGATTACCACGGTCTATGTAACGCATGACCAGACCGAAGCATTGACCATGTCGGATCGTGTGGCCGTGTTCGACGATGGCCGCATTCAGCAGCTTGCACCGCCCGATCAGCTCTATGAAGAACCGGAAAACAGCTTCGTTGCGCAGTTCATCGGGGAAAACAACACAATGGAAGGCGTCATCAAGACGATCGATGGCGATACATGCCTCGTCCAGCTGGATGATGGCTCGGAAATTGACGCTGTTCCGATCAATGTTCGCGAACCCGGCGAACGGACAAAAGTATCGATCCGGCCCGAGCGGGTAGAATTCAACAAGGATCGCCTGCACGCCGATGCACATACGCTGAAGGCAACCGTCAAGGAATTCATTTACATGGGTGACGTGTTCCGTTTCCGCATGTCCGTTGCCGGAAATGATGAGTTCATCGTCAAGACCCGGAACGCGCCAGACGCAATCCGCCTGTCCCCGGGGCAGGAGATCGAGATCGGCTGGCTGGCTCAGGACTGTCGTGCGCTCGACGCATAGGCCAAGTCGCGCGGAACAAGCGCGACCTCACTGAGGGACCGGCTGGTGAAAACCCGTGCATCAGCCGACCACACACATAAACGGGAAAAACTGGGAGCAATTCATGAAGACAACCAAAACATTGTTGACAGCAGCGGCACTTGGGGCAGTTGCTGGCGGTGCATTCGCAGAGGAAATGACGATCGTTTCCTGGGGCGGCGCTTATTCCAAATCGCAGCTTAAGGCGTATCACGAGCCCTATTCGGAAAAGACAGGTGTCACCATCCTGAATGATGACAGCTCGGCCGAAGCAGTTGCGAAACTGCGCGCGATGAACGAAGCCGGCAACATCACCTGGGATGTGGTTGATGTTGTGGCCGCAGACGCAATTCGTCTGTGTGACGAAGGTCTTGCGCTGGAAATCGACTTTGACACCCAGCTTGCGCCGGCGCCGGATGGCACACCTGCCTCCGAAGATTTCGGCGACCTTTTGGTCAGCGACTGTTTTATCCCGCAGATCGTGTATTCAACCACCTTCGGGTACCGCACCGATCTGGTCGGAGACACTCCGCCCAGCGATGTCTGCGCCGTATTTGACCTGGAAGCCTATCCGGGCAAGCGTTCGCTTGAAAAGCGTGCGATCAACAACATGGAATGGGCCCTGTTGTGCGATGGCGTCGCAAAGGACGATGTCTATGACGTTCTGGCCACTCCGGAAGGACAGGATCAGGCGCTTGCCAAGCTCGACACGATCAAAGACAGCGTAGTCTGGTGGTCCGCTGGTGCGGATACACCGCAACTTCTGGCTGATGGCGAGATCGTCATGGGTTCGACCTATAACGGTCGTCTGTTCAGCGTGATCGAAGAGCAGAAGCAGCCCGTTGCCATGTTGTGGGACGCGCAAATCTTTGACCTGGACGGTTGGATCATCCCTGCTGGTCTGAGCGAAGAGCGTCAGCAGCGCGCGCTGGACTATATCATGTTCGCGACCGATACCCAGCGTCTGGCGGATCAGGCCAAGTACATCTCGTACGGTCCGGCCCGTGCATCGTCGGCTCCGCTGGTGGGTAAGCATGCCGAATTGGGTATCGATATGGCGCCCCATATGCCAACCGATCCGGAAAACGCCAAGAACACGTTCCTTTACAACTACGAGTTCTGGGCGGATTACCGCGACGACATCGAAGCCAAGTTCCAAGCTTGGTTGGCGCAATAAGCGCGCGTTTTCATGAAAAAGTCGAGGGCGGCGCGCCGCCCTCAGACTCAAGCAGAGCCAAGGGGCACAGATGACTGACGCAAGCCAAAATGCAGGGCCGATGCTGGCAGCGGACGGAACGCCGCTCAAGCAATCGCTGGCACGTTCACTGCGGCGGCAGAAATTGCGGGCGTTGATGCTCGTCGCTCCGCTTCTGCTGTTCGTCATGTTTTCCTTCATCGTGCCGATTGCGTCGATGCTGTTTCGTTCGGTGGAAAACAGCATGGTGTCGGAAACCCTTCCACTTACTGTGGAAGCTTTGAAGGGTTGGGATGCTCAAAGCGGCGAGCTTCCGGATGAAGCGGTTTACGATGCTTTCGTCCGCGATATGGTCGTTGCGGTCGAAAACAAAGAACACACTCGCCTTGGTTCGCGTCTGAACTATGAAGAAACAGGTATGTCTTCGCTGTTCCGCAAATCCGGGCGTCAGATCAAAAAACTGGATCCTGAAACGGATGGGCCTTTCAAGGAAAAGTTGATCGAGATTCACGAAGGATGGGGAGATCCGCAAACCTGGCGCGTGATCAAGACCCACTCACCGGCGATTACCAATGGCTACTTCCTGAATGCCGTCGATATGCGCAGAACCCCGGAAGGCGCGCAGGCCCAACCCGAAGACAAGCGGATCCTGATCAAGCTTTTCGGACGTACTCTGTTCATGTCGCTCGTGATAACGGGCGCTTGTATCCTGCTTGCTTACCCTGTCAGTTATCTGTTGGCGACACTTCCGATGCGGGTGTCGAACCTGTTGATGATACTGGTCCTTTTGCCCTTCTGGACGTCTCTTCTGGTGCGAACGTCCGCCTGGAAGGTCATGTTGCAACAACAGGGGGTAATTAATGATACCCTCGTTTGGCTGGGTCTGGTCGCTGATGATGCCCGGTTGATCATAATCAACAACCAGATCGGCACCATCATCGCGATGACGCATATCCTTTTGCCGTTCATGATCCTGCCAATGTATTCGGTGATGCAGACCATTCCGCCGTCTTATACGCGTGCGGCCAAATCCATGGGCGCGACGAACTGGACGACATTCTGGCGTATCTACTTCCCGCAATCCGTTCCCGGGATCGGGGCCGGTTCGATCCTCGTGTTCATTCTGGCAATTGGGTACTACATCACGCCCGAGATCGTGGGCGGCACCAAGGGTGTCTTCATCTCGAACCGAATCGCCTATCACATTTCGTCCTCACTTAACTGGGGGCTGGCCGCGGCCTTGGGTACGATCCTTCTGGCGGTCGTGCTGCTGCTCTACTGGGTCTACGACAAGATCGTGGGCATCGATAACGTAAAGTTGGGATAATCAAGATGGCCGCACTGACACCGATATCCCGCAAACCCATGTCCATGGTTCTGCCCAGTGTCGCACTTGCCGGGGCATTTGCCGGTATTTTCGTCGGGGCCGGAAATGGTTCGGTCCTTCTGGGCATACTGGCCGGAGCCGTCCTGATCGCGGGGCTGGCTTGGGTCTACATAAACATCGTGAAGAACGAAAACCTCGCACGCTGGATCAATATCATCGGATTCGGTGTCGTGGGTTTCATAGTGGCCGGGCTGATGGGTGGTGTATTGGGGCTGCTCGGCGGTTGGTTTTTTGCCTGGTTTATCTTCTGGTTGTATGAGGGGCGGTATCGGCGCAAGTTGCTGCCATACCTCACGGCACAACAGGTTTTCTATCACTACCTGTTTCGCGTGATCTGTGGTGCGATCTTCGTCTTCCTGATCACACCGATCCTTGTGGTGTTGCCGCTGTCTTTCAACGCAGAGGATTTCTTTACATTCACCCCCGAGATGCTGCGGCTGGATCCGGAAGGCTATTCGCTGAAGCATTACCGAGATTTCTTCACCAACAACGAATGGCAGCGCAGCTTCAAGAACTCGCTGATCATCGCGCCGATTGCGACGGTTATTTCGGTAACGTTGGGAACGCTGGCCGCCATTGGGCTCAGCCAGTCTCACGTTCCCGGGCGCCGTGCGATCATGGGGATCCTGATATCGCCGATGATTGTTCCGCTGATCATCTCGGCGACGGGCATGTTCTTTTTCTACAGTGATATCGGGCGCTTCCTCGAAGGTACGCTGGGCATGAACAAGAACTTCGTAGGCTATCTGAAAGTCATCCTGGCCCACGCGGTTCTGGGTATTCCCTTTGTGATCATTACCGTGACGGCGACCCTGGTGGGCTTTGATCGATCTCTGACCCGGGCGGCGGCCAATATGGGCGCGGGACCGGTGCGAACCTTCTTCAAGATTCAGATGCCGTTGATCCTGCCGGGTGTGATATCTGGCGGTCTCTTTGCCTTTATCACATCATTCGACGAAGTGGTCGTGGTGCTGTTTGTAGGCTCTGCCAGCCAAAAGACGTTGCCGTGGCAGATGTTCACCGGCCTGCGGGAGCAGATCAGTCCAACCATTCTTGCGGTTGCGACAATCCTTGTGGTCCTGTCCATTGCTCTGCTGACGACGGTCGAACTGTTGCGGCGTCGATCCGAACGTCTGCGGGGTCTTTCGCCTGCTTGACGCAGCAAACCGTCTGATCTAACGATTCACCTGTTCATCTCCGCTGCGATGGCGTCGCGGCGACTACGGAGGTGATCGGCTCTCGGACCCCGAGACCGCCTGTCCTGAACGCCGGGACATGTGGCCGGGAAATGCACGCCCGGCATAGATGAGAGACCAAGGATGACTGACATTTCTAACCGCCCTCAGTTCTTCACCTGCCACAATGGTGAAAAGGCCCCGTTGCCGTTCAGCAAATCCGAGTATGACCGCCGTCTTGGCAAACTGCGCGCCATCATGGCCCAGCGGGATATCCCGGTGGTGCTGCTGACGTCGATGCAGAATATCGCCTATTATTCAGGCTTTCTGTATTGTGCGTTCGGGCGCCCCTATGGCTGCGTTGTGACCCAGGACAGTTGCACCACCGTGTCCGCCAATATTGATGCCGGGCAACCCTGGCGCCGGTCGGTTGAAGACAACGTGATTTATACCGACTGGAAGCGCGACAACTACTGGCGTGCAGTTGCGATCCTGATCGACAATGCAAAACGGATCGGCATCGAAGGCGACCACATGACGCTTGCGGCGCGCGACACGGCGCTGAACATGCTGGGTGAGCCTGAGTTGGTTGACATCGCGGCCGACACCATGGCCGCGCGGATGATCAAATCCGCTGAAGAAATCGAATTGATCAAAGGCGGTGCCCGTACTGCCGATGTGGGTGGTGCTGCGATCCATGCCGCAATCCGCGAAGGCGCAACCGAAATCGAAATTGCGATGGCCGGCCGAGACGCGATGGAAGTGGAAATCGCGCGGGCCTACCCGGAAGCCGAATACCGTGACACCTGGGTTTGGTTTCAATCGGGTTTGAACACCGACGGCGCCCATAATCCGGTCACCAAACGCGCGTTGCAAAAAGGCGATATCCTGTCACTGAATACCTTTCCGATGATTTCCGGCTATTACACCGCCCTGGAACGGACCCTGTTCCTGGGCGAGCCGGACGCCGACAGTCTGCGCCTGTGGAAGGCCAATGTGGCCGCGCATGAACTTGGCCTGAGCCTGATCAAACCCGGTGCCACCTGTTCCGGTATCACCGCCGAGATCAACCGGTTCTTTGCCGACGAAGGCCTGCTGCAATATCGGTCCTTCGGCTATGGCCACTCGTTTGGTGTTCTGAGCCACTATTATGGTCGCGAGGCCGGTCTGGAACTCCGCGAAGACATCGACACAGTGCTGGAACCCGGCATGGTGGTCTCGATCGAGCCGATGCTGTGGATCCCTGAAGGCCAGCCCGGTGCGGGCGGCTACAGGGAACACGATATTCTGGTTGTGGGTGAAGACGGAGCCGAAAACATCACCGGATTCCCCTACGGACCGGGGCACAACATTATCGGCGCCTGATGCTTTGGGGTGGAGCTTTGGCTCCACCCGCTTATCACGTGCGCCGAGCTCGTTCGTGAAATATGAAACCCAGAAAATTCAGCAGAAGCTGCGCTGCCAGAATCTGAGTGCTTTCGGTGGGATCGTAGGCAGGAGCCACCTCGACAAGATCGATGCCGACCACGTCACCTCTTTTCGCCAGCCCCTGAAGAATCTCCAGAACGTCATAGTACAGAAACCCTCCGTGGCTGGGAGTTCCCGTTCCTGGTGCGATCGAGGGACAGAACGCATCGATATCAATAGTCACGTAGTACCGTTTTCCCTCGGGTATGCGGTCAAGAACAGCCTGTGTTCCCAATCTGCGAACCTGCCGTACCGACAGGATATCCGATCCGCGCGCACGCGCGTCGTCATACCCTTCCTTGGACGTGGACGAAACGTTCCGAATACCCAACTGGGTCATCCCCGAAACATAGTCTTTTTCTATCGCGCGGCGCATGGGGTTTCCGTGCCCGCTGGTGACGCCATGACGTTCATCGACAAAGTCCAAATGCGCATCGATTTGAACGACATGTATCGGTCCGTTTTCGGCGCAGTTGCTTTCAAATGCGGAAATGCAGGGGATGTTTACCGAGTGATCACCGCCAATCACCAGCGGAAGTGCCCCGGCCTCCAGGATCTTTCGCACACCAAAGGCTATGTTCTCGTGGCTCGCCTCGGTCTTGGTGTGGACAATATCCGCATCCCCCAGGTCGACGATCCGAACCGAGCTATCCAGATAGGTTGCGTCATCCTCATGATCATAGGCGCCGGCATGGCCAAAACTGAAAAGGGTCGATGCCTCTCGAACGGCCCGAGGACCAAAACGGGCGCCGGGGCGCCACTGCGTTCCAAAGTCGAACGGCGCGCCGAGCACGCAAACATCGGCCTCAATTCCGTCCCAGTTTTCGACATATGGAGATTTCGCGAAGGTCGATATTCCGACGAAAGGAAGATTCAGGCGCCCGGACGCATATCCATGTTCCTGCATTTTTGGTCCTTTCGATGGTTGTGCCACATCTTCTGCATGTGAACATGAGGACACGCCGTATTGAAACTAAATTCTCTTTGATGGCGGGTTGCTGAGGGTATCAGAGGAAGCTTTCTTCCAGAAGGGCGGGCTGGCTTGCATTCAAAACTGACCCGGCCCAGCCCATCAGAGCGCTTCAAGATCAGTCAAAAGACAATCCCGCTGATGGTTTGCCTTTCCTTCGTTTCCCATCCCCAAAGAACGTATGAAAGCTTTGTTTCGGTCTCAGTGATGCTCTGGCAGGTTTTCCTGTGCGGAAAGACGGTTTTTGATCCTTCCCGGCCAGAAGATCATAAGCGTTAACAAAAATATCGATTTGATATAGAGTTGTGGGGTTATTGATTGGTAACGCGCGGGTAGTCGTGTGGCACAGACACTTTATGAGAAATATGGCGGTTTCAAAACGATCAGCCGGGTCGTGATGACCTTCTATGAAATGGCGCTGGATTCGGATGAGATCGGCCATCATTTCGAAGACATTGATATGCCGCGTTTGATCGACCATCAAACCAAGTTCGTCTCGTCCTTGATTGGCGGGCCCGCATCTTTCAGTGATGACAGGATCGAAGCAGTTCATCGGCATTTGAACATTTCGCACAATGAATTCGACGTCATGGCCGAGCTGTTTGGCGACGCGCTCAGCCAGCATGGTATGTCGGACGGCGACATCAAAACTGCGCTGAACGCGATCGAGGGAAAACGTTCTATCATCGTCGCCCGGAATGCGGCATGAGCATTCTTGCAATAAACGAACAATTGCTGCGTGCGATCGGAGTGGGCGTCGCCGTGGTGCGCGCATCCGACCTGCAATTCGTGTTTTACAACGGGCCTTTCACGGAATGGTTCGGTACTCCTGAAAAGGGCAGCGCCTTGAGCGACGTTCTGTCGGATCTCGACCCCAAGGAACTGGAGGATGTAAAGCAGTCCGGCCTTCGGTACTCGGTCGAATTGCAGATCAAACCAAAGCGAAGGACACTGATCTTTGCGGTCACGGTCTCGCTGGCCAGCGGATTGTCCGAACAGGTGTTGATCGTTGAATGTCAGAACATCACCCGCATTCGCGAGTTGGAAAGCATGATCGACAGCTATTCCACCATGGTCGAGCGAAATACCCGAGAGCTTGAGCGCGAAAAGGAGAGGGTGGAACGGCTGTTGCTGAACCTGATGCCACGAGCGGTGTATGAAGAGTTCAAGACGTTCGGCGTTGTCACACCGCAGCTGTATCAGCAGGTTTCGGTGGTGATGCTGGATTTTGTCGGGTTCACGGATTTTGCGGCCAAGACCGACCCGACAGTCACCTTGAGTGAGTTGAACGACATCTTCACGGCCTTTGACCGGATCGTCGAACAATTCGGGTGTGAGCGGATCAAGACGATTGGCGATGCCTATCTGGCCGTGTCGGGCATGCCCGATCCCACACCGGATCATGCGACCGCCGTGGCGCATTGTGCGGTAAGGTTCCTGCGCTATCTTGAACGCCGCAACGAAAGCCATCCGCATAAGTGGCAGGCCCGGATCGGATTGGGGATGGGGGCGGCGGTCGGATCGGTCGTGGGCATTCAGAAATATGTCTATGACGTGTTTGGCCCTGCAGTGAACATCGCATCCCGGTTGCAGGTCTTTGCCAACCCCATGAACATCGTGGCCCCGGAAGAGATGAAATATGCCCTGATCGACGAGTTTCAGGTCTCGGAGCTTGGGTGCGTTGATATCAAGGGGATGGGTGAGATGGATCTGATCAACGTGACATCGGGCTTGAGTATGCCGCAGGGCAGTCGTTCGTTCTGACCGCGTCACTCATCCTGGGGGATCAAACCCAGACCGCGCAGGTAGATGCCGATACCGCTTTCCAGCAAATCTTCGGGGGGAAAAGGCGAAGTTGCGCCGGTGTTTCGGGCATATAGCTCGACGACTCCGTGGCTCATCGCCCAGATATGGGCGCTGAACATCGACGCGGGCGGGCGCTTTTCCGGCGGAATATGCTGGGACAGGTCCGCGGCCGCTTTTTCAAGAACGGACTTCGCCCGGTTGGCGGCCAGGGACAATTCGGGCGTGCGGTTCAGGGATATTCCACTTTCGAACATGGCGATGTAATGCCCGGGATTTTTGCGCGCAAAGGCCAGGTAAGCACGCCCCGTTGCTTCAAAAGCCGCAAGGGCTGAAGGCTGTCCCTCGTCATAGGCGTACTGCATCAGGTCTGCGAACATTTCAAACCCCTGCCGTGCGGCTTCGGCGATCAGGTCCTCGCGCCCTTGAAAATGACGGTAGACGGCGGCAGGCGTGACACCGGCAGTTTTTGCGGCCTCGGACAACGTGAAACCGGTTGGGCCCTTGTCTTCGATCAGGGACAAGGCTGCCTCGATCAGGGCTTGCTTCAGGTTTCCGTGGTGATAACCGCGTTTCGTCATCCCGGCCTCAGGTGCATTGATTGGGTGTTGGAAGACAAGGACATAGACCACCGATGCATTGCCGTCCAATACATGCTCGTGATGGCATCAACAGGGCAGGGCAGAGCAGCATTTTATGCCTCCCACACGTCCGGGCCACCGCAGATATGGGCATCAACCTCGCCGATACTCTTCTTGTCCTTCTCATCATAATCCAAGGCATGCAGAACCGTTCGGATGGCCGCAAGGCGTGCGCGTTTTTTGTCGTCAGAACGGACAATTGTCCACGGGCAGGCATCAGAATGCGATCGGGTCAGGGTTTCCGAGATCGACTGCGTGTATTCGTCCCATTTGCTCAGCCCGGCCACGTCGATCGCGCTGAGCTTCCATTGCTTCAAAGGGTCGTTTTCGCGCGCCAGAAAACGGTTCAGTTGTTCTGCACGACCGACATTGAGCCAGAATTTGAAAAAATGGATGCCGTCATTCACCAGGCCCGTTTCAAGTGGCAGGACCTGACGAAAGAACCGCTCACGCTGTTCCTGTGTGCAGAAACCAAAGACATTCTCGACGACGCCTCGGTTGTACCAACTGCGATCAAAGAACACGATCTCTCCTGCGGCGGGCAGATGCGGGATGTAGCGCTGGAAATACCATTGGCTGCGTTCGGCGTCTGACGGCTTGCTGAGAGCCACATTGCGCGCGCCGCGGGGGTTCAGGTTTTCGCGAAACCGCTTGATGGTGCCACCTTTGCCCGCGGCATCGCGGCCTTCGAATATGATGGCAACAAGTTGATCGGTTTCCTTGACCCAGGATTGCATTTTGACCAATTCAATCTGAAGCAGGTCCATCTGCTCATCATAATCCTTGGTCTTCATTTTTTCGGAATACGGGTAGGTCGGGTTCAAGATATCGCCCTTTTTCGCGTTTTGAATCTCTTCCCGTACAGATTTGGGCGCGTCTTTCCGAAAATACTTCTCGATTGAGCCTTTTCCTGACCGGGCCATATGTCACCTCGCGATAAAATCCATATCTGACTATGGATTAGAGCGTGGGCTAACGCAAACCCGCGCGCTGCGCCGCGCGATCTATCGCGGCGGCAACTTCGGGTGCTGCGACCACCTGCGGCATATGACCGATACCCGGTAACTCGATCAACTCGGCCCCGGGGATTTGTTCGATCAGACGTTCAGAATGCCATTCAAGACCAACGGTGTCGTCGGCCGTTCCGTGAATGATCTCGGTCGGAACGGAGATCTCGCCATATCTGGGTTGCAGACGGGTAACTTCGTCCAGCAGGTTGGCGCGTTGCTTGGCATTTGCATGCATCGAACCACGCCGGATCGTCAGCCCGGGCCCGAAATGTTCGGCATAGCCTTCGGGTGCCGTTTGCGGTGCAAAAACTTTGTCCAACGCCTGCGTGACGTACCATTCGGGCACGAAAGAGCTGATCAGGGGCAAGGCCAGCACATTGCCCGCCGTGGTTGACGCAAGCCGGTTGAACCCATCCAAAGGTGTTTCCCATGGGATAGCGGCCGGAGCGATCAGAACCAGAGCCGAGATATTCTCGGGTCGGGTCACGGCCCAGGCCAGCGAGACCGATCCGCCATAGCTCTGCCCGGCCACGATGGGTTTTTCCGCACCAAGCTGAGCCGCCGCCCGTTGCAGGATATCCGCCTGTTCAATGAGGGTTTCGCCATCCGGATTGAAGCTTTCGGAATAGCCCAGGCCCGGTCGGTCAAAAACGATCACACGGTATGACCTGGCCAGAATGGGGGCCAGCGCGAAGGTCATGTCACGCGTGTTCCCGCTGGATCCATGGATCAGAACAACATCGGGACCGTCCCCCATGACCACGGCGTGCACGGCGATGCCGCCCACATCCAGAATCCGACCCTCGGGGGGGAAAGCCGCCTCGGCCAGCGCTTCGTTCCGGGCGCTGCGCCAGGTTGTCAGTATGACAAGGCCCAGAACGGCCAAGCCAAGGGATATCAGAACTTTAGTGGCCAATTTTCGTTATGTCGAAAGGCGTGGTCTGATAGATTTCGTTGATCCAGTTTCCGTACAGCAGATGTGCGTGACTGCGCCACCGGTTCTGCGGCGTTTTGGATGGATCATCGTCGGGATAGTAGTTGATAGGTACGTTGACAGGCGTGCCGTTGCTGACGTCCCGATCATATTCCTGTTTCAGCGTGTCGCTGTCATATTCGAAGTGATTGAAGATATACAGCGCGCGATGGCCGGGATCTTCGACCAGACAGGGGCCGACATCGTCGCTGCCCAACAGGGTTTTCAAACCGGGTGCACGATCAATTTCATCCTGTTTCATTTCCGTCCATCGGCTGACCGGAATAACGCAGTCATCCGAGAAACCGCGCAGGAACGGAGACGCCGGATCCAGGTTGCGATGCCGGAAACACCCAAAGGCTTTTGCGTCCAGCATGTGCTTTTTGACGCCGTGAAAATGGTTGATCATCGCCATCCCGCCCCAGCACACACCAAAAGTGGAATGTACGTTGGTTTGGGTCCAGTCGAAGATCTCGCAGATTTCATCCCAATAAGTGACATCACCAAATTCCAGATGCTCGATCGGGGCACCGGTGATGATCAGGCCGTCGAACTTCTGATCCTTGATCTCCTGAAACGGGCGATAGAACTCGGACATATGCTCGGCGGCGGTGTTCTTGGTCCGGTGTTCGGTCATGCGGATCAAAGACAGATCGATCTGCAACGGGGTTGCCCCGATCAGACGCGCGAACTGGTTTTCGGTCTGGATTTTCTTGGGCATCAGGTTCAGCAAACCGATGCGCAGCGGGCGGATGTCCTGACGCATTGCCTGATCTTCGTCCATGACCATGACGCCCTCTTTGGTCAGGACGTCAAAAGCAGGCAGTTCCGATGGGATTTTGATGGGCATATGTCAGGCTTCTAAGAGATCAGTGAAAACTGATAGTTAGGCGTTATGGCGCGTGGTCTCAAGGGTGTGTTCGATCAACTCATCGAAATCCGCCGCATCGCGGATTTGTCCGATGTCGTTGGCGGCAATCGTCACGCCCCAGTTGTTCGCCATGGCTTCATAGCGCGGCTGGCGATGCGCCAAGGCCTGCGCATAGGTCCAACGGACGAAATCATCGGGATCCACATCTGCTTCCGAACAGCCTTGCAGATCCAAATAATCCGTCCAGGCCTTGGTCAGAAACTCGGCCTGATAGGACATCGGCTTTGGGGCTTTGTCAAAACGGCGTACAAGCTCTGCCGTGTGTTCCTCATCCCCCTTCAGCCAGATCATCAGGGTATGTTGCGAAAGCTCGGACAGTACCCGATCGTTCGGATCGTCGGGGTCCACCCATTCGCAGATCGATCCACCGGTGTCGCAGATGAAATGGGGGTATTTGTACAGACGCTCGGCCCGGTCGATGAAATACTCGGTATCCAGCAGAGCGTGTATTTCGGCCAGTCGAAACTGTTCCTGCCTGCGGCGGTATTCCGGCATTTCCAACCCGCCAAGGTCAGGGTTGCCCGGTTTGCCCAGATAGGCTGCGACCGGGGTCAGGTTTGCGAACGAGATATTGGAGCCGATATAAATCGAATCCGACAACAACAGGTCACGCAAGAACGGGACTTTCATCGCCTCGGCCTTTGCATTGTCGGTAATGTATTCGCCCATGTACCGGGTGCCGATGCGATAATCGATCGAGTAGTGAAACCAGTTCCCTGAGTCCCGAAGAATGTTCGAGACATATGTCTTGCCCAGACCGGACATGCCAAAGAACAGCACCTTCTTGCGGCGTGCCGTGCGCCAGTCTTCGGCTGAGTTGTAGATCATCTTGTGCCGTCCCTTTTTTGCCTTTGCTAAATCGGGCAGCGCACGGCGTCAATCACGGCGGCCAGCTCGGTTCAATACCAGAAGACCCATGGCAAGGATGACAAAGCCGAAATAGGCATTCGACGGCAGCGCTTCGTTCCGCACAATCGCGCCAAGCACGATGGCGACAGGAGGGATGACAAGCGTCACCAGCATCAGGTTGCCGCTGCCCGCCATCGCCAGCACGCGATAGTACAAAAGGTATGCCCCCGCTGTTGCCACAATGGCGTAATAGCCAATCGCAGCCCAGGTGATAGCGGGCAGAGCAAGCGTTGGCGCCCCGTCCGTCATGAGCGCCAGCGGCAGGATCAGCAGGGTCGAACCCGTCAGCATTCCCGCTGCCGCGACGACGGGGTGAAGGCCAGACAGATGATACCGCGCCCATGCCGCGGCAAAAGCATACGAGAGCGTTCCGGCCAACACGGCAAGCTGGGCTGTGTTTTGCAGGCTGAAAGACGTGAAGGTCTGTATTCCGATGATGATCGAGACACCGAGAAAACCCAAAAAAACGCCGATCACCCGGGCTTGTGTCAAACGTTCATCCTTGAAAAACAGCGCCGCAACCAGAACACCAAAGATGGCCGTGGTTGCGTTCAGAATGGCCGTAAGCCCCGAGTCGATGTAAAGCTGACCCCATGCCATCAAGCTGAACGGGATGACATTGTTCAGCAACCCCATGATCAGAAATGCACCCCAGATGCGGGCTGAGCGGGGTAGGGATAGTCCCTTTGCCCAGGCCACCAGCCAAAGCACCAGCATCGCCCAGAACGTGCGGTGCAAAACCGATGTCATAACGGGAATGGAATCCAGGGCGATCCGGATGGCCACAAAGGACGCGCCCCAGATGACGGCCAGAAGAAGAAGTTCGACCCAGGCGCGCCGAGAAAGGTGTTTTTGCGTGTTCATGGCCGCACAATTCCATTCATTCGACAGATATACGACCCGAAACCTGCGCATAAAAAAGGCCCCGCTGAAACAGCGGAGCCTTGAGATTAGTCACCTTTGGATTAGTTCAGCGCGTATGTAATCTGGAAGCCAACGCTCCAGGCGCTGTTGCCAGTGAATGTTCCGCGCGCATTCGGGCCTGCGCCATTGGCTGTCGCGTCACCGATGTCGGTGTAACGAACACCGCCGGAAATCTTGGCATTCTCCAGCGAGTACGTTCCGCCCAGACCAACGCTCCAGAACCCGTCGGTCGGGCCGAGGTTTGATACTGGCGTGCCCTGGGAAGTCTCGTAGCCCAACGTCACAGCGCCGCTGAACTCTTCCGAGAATTGATATCCCAAGCCCAACGAATAGGTGAAGGTCGCATCGGCGTAGTCAACAAGGTTGCTGGTCGGCGGGTAGTTTGGCGGATTGTACACCAGCTGTGGCCAGTCGACCCAACGGATGGAACCAAACAACAGCGTTTTGGGTGCGACGCCTGTCTGGAAATCCAGGTTGATCGACTGGGGTGTCTCAATTTCGCTGTTTGTGTTGAAGGTGGCCACGGTTCCTGGCGGAATTGGCGGGACCGGTGGTGGGTTCAGAGTTTCTGTTTGCGACAGATCGTGGCTGATCTTGGAGTTGTATGTCAGTGCCACACGTGCCGCGATTTCCGGTTTCTCCCATGCAACCCCGATAACGTAGCCGAATGCTGTGTCGGTATTGGTGTCAACCTGGTATCCGGCTGCAAGCGGGACGGTTACCGAAGCCTTCACACGCTGCGCACGAATACCGCCGATTGCGCTGAACCCGCCATCGAATTTGTAGCGCAGCAATGCGGTGATTGCGTCCGTGTCCGCTGTGGCCCTCAGAGTGTCGGTGCGACCACCCGGAATAGGGTTGATCGAAAGAGGGTAGGTGTTTGCGTATTCAATGTCTGCCCCAAAGGGCTGGTCATACATGATCGCGAAATCGAGTTTTTCGGTCAGTGACGTTTTGTAGCCCAGATGCGGAGTGAAAAAGTCGTTCGCAACCTCACCGGAATCGACCGGTTGCCCAATGTTTGGTCCGGCCAAAGCTGGCATGGTGCCCGTTACGCTGGGGTTGGTGTATCCCAACCGAAACTGTACCACTGATCCTTCTTCGAAGATCAGGTTGATGCCCTGACCGCTTCGATCCAGTCCGCCTGCGTATCCTGCCGTCGCTCCAGCACACAAAGCGCAGGTCGCGAGTAGTGTTTTTTTCATTCTGTCCTCCCTAACAATCCCTGGCGGGCTTCAATGGCGTCTGGCTGAGTGTGACGAACGCCGATCCCGTGTATGATGAGCAATACTCTCTTTTTGGTTACTTTAAGGTCAACTGGTGACGGTGCGTTACGTATTGCGACTAGTGTTTTCAACTGTTGCTAAACTGTTACGGCTTTCAGACCAGATATTCAGGAAAATTCCCGAAAAGATGACCGCCGCACCGATCAGAACCCAATGGTCAATGGGTTCGTGGTACAGGATCATTCCGACCACCGCGATCGTAGGAAGTCTTGCAAAATCAAATGGGATCACGACTGTCGCCGGGGCAATAGCCAATGCATTGGTTATACAGAAATGGGCCAGCAACCCTGCCAGCCCGACCAGAACCAAAAACGGAACGGTTTGCGCCGTAGGCAAGGCAATCTGCCCATCAAAACCGGCCGCGACGGCCCCAAGCACCGCTTGCATGGAAGTAAGCCAGAAAACGATGCATCCGATGCTGGCAAAGCGTGTGAGCTTTTTGGTCGTGATCGTTGTAAATGCAAAGAAAACCGCAGATGCGGCTGCGGTTGCAAGGCCGGGACTCAACGGTGCCGCACCCGGGCGCGTGACAATCAGAACGCCCGCAAAACCGATAAGCGCTGCTGTTATCTTGAGGGTCGTCAGACGTTCATTCAGCAGCAGCGGCGACAGCAGGATCACCCAAAGCGGCTGTGTGAATTCCAATGCGAACACCTGCGCCAAAGGCGCAACAGCGACCGCATAGAACCAGAGGTTCTGCCCCGTGAAATGCAAGGTGTTTCGCAAAGCGTGCAACCCCAGGCGTTGCGTGGAAACCTGAACCCAACCGCCTGTGGCCGTGAGTACGAGGGCGACAACAAGAAACCCGACGAGGCTCCGGTACATCATGATCTCGAACGTGTCGTGCACGAGGCTCAGTTCGCGACCGGCAACCGCCATCGAGGAGAAGGACGCAATGGCTCCGGTCATCCACAAGGCGGCCTTGAAGGTGTTTTTTTGTGTCTGATTCACGTGCCGCACCCCGACCTGGCCGCGCGGTCACGTCCCCGGTATCAGGGCCTTCGCTACGCGATCAAAAAGATTGAATTCGTTGAATCATTGAAACGCTTATGAAGCGTCAGGTTCAAGGTCGTGCCCGATATTTTCAGGCACGGCTTGGGAAGAATTCCTGGAATCGGGTCGTTTTGGCGTCGAACGCAGGTGCGTTTTGCCCGATCATTCCCACTCGATGGTTCCGGGTGGTTTCGAGGTGATGTCATATGTGCATCGGTTGATGCCCTTGACCTCGTTGATGATCCGGGTTGCCGTTTCACCAAGGAACTCATGGCTGAACGGGTAGTAATCCGCCGTCATCCCGTCGACCGATGTGACGGCGCGCAACGCACAGGCGTAGTCATAGGTGCGCCCGTCGCCCATCACGCCGACGGTGCGTACGGGAAGGATGGCGACGAAAGCCTGCCAGATGTCGTCATAAAGCCCGTGTTTGCGGATCTGATCGATGTAGATCGCGTCGGCCTCGCGCAGAATCTCCAGCTTTTCGCGGGTGATCTCGCCTGGGCAGCGAATGGCCAGGCCCGGTCCGGGGAAGGGGTGGCGCCCGATGAAGCTCTGCGGCAGACCAAGCTCGCGACCCAAGGCACGTACCTCGTCCTTGAACAATTCACGCAGCGGTTCGACCAGTTTCAGGCCCATCTTTTCCGGCAGGCCACCCACGTTGTGGTGGGACTTGATCGTTACAGAAGGCCCGCCCGAGAACGACACCGATTCGATCACATCAGGATAGAGAGTGCCCTGAGCCAGGAATTCGGCGCCGTCGATGGTATCGGCGTGTTTCTGGAACACGTCGATGAACAGTTTTCCGATGATCTTGCGCTTGGTCTCGGGATCGCTCTGACCTTCCAGTTCGCCAAGGAACAGCTCGGATTCGTCGGCGTGGATCAACTGAATGTTGTAGTTGTCCCGGAACATGCCAACGACTTCTTCGGCCTCATTCTTGCGCAGCAGCCCGTGATCGACAAACACGCAGGTCAGCTGATCCCCGATTGCTTCGTGAATAAGGATCGCGGCAACCGAGCTGTCAACGCCGCCGGACAATCCGCAAATGACCTTTTTGTCTCCGACTTGTTCGCGGATCTTGCGGATCATCTCTTCGCGATAGGCGCCCATGGTCCAGTCACCCTTGAACCCGGCCAGCTTGACGAAGCTTTCATACAGTTTCGCGCCCTTTGGCGTATGGTGTACCTCGGGGTGAAACTGCACGGCATAGAAATGCCGCGATGGATCAGCCGTGATCGCATAAGGTGCGTTGGGCGAGGTTCCGAAAACCTCGAACCCCGGTGCGATTTCACTGACATGGTCGCCGTGGCTCATCCAGACTTGTTCATCGCCGTCCGCGAACCAGCCTTCCAGGATATCCAGTTTGTCTTTGGGTGTAACAAAGGCGCGACCAAACTCGGCTGTGCCATGGCCGCTTTCGACCTTGCCGCCAAGCTGATGCATCATCACCTGCTGTCCATAGCAGATGCCCAGGATCGGAACGCCAAAATCAAAAATCTCTTGCGGAACACGGGGCGAGCCCTCGCGCGTCACGCTGTCCGGGCCGCCCGAGAAAATCACAGCGCGTGGCGCCATTTCCCGCACGAAATCCATCGTGACATTCTGGTAAGGGTGAATTTCACAATAGACATTCAACTCGCGCAGGCGGCGGGCGATAAGCTGCGTAACCTGGCTGCCGAAGTCGATGATCAGAAGGCGGTCGTGGGATGTCTGGGTCATAACCGGCTCATAAGTTGCAAGCCTTGCATGTGCAAGCGGTATGGCGTCATTTGGTGCAAAAGCTGAGTCAATCCGGCGGAAAGATCAGGTGCCATGTCAAAGATCGAGTTCAGAACGGCTGCTGTGGTGGATGCAGACGAGGTAACGCGTTGTCTGGGAAGTGCCTATGCAGATGCGATGAGCCGGATCGAGGATCTGCCGGACGTTACTGCCGGAATCGCGGATGATATCAAGACCCACCGCGTCATGCTTGCGATATCCGGTGGTATAGTCGGGGTCATCGTTTTTGACCAAGTTGACGACGCAATCATGGTGTTCAACCTTGCGGTTGCGCCCGAAGCCCAAGGGCAGGGGGTTGCGCGGCGATTGATGCAGTTTGCCGAAGAAGAAGCACAGGCGCGGAATCTATCCAAGTTGAAGTTGCGAACTCATAAAATGATGAAAGACACGATTGCGATGTATCGGCACATGGGCTGGAAAGTGACGGATCAGGCGGGCAGCGGCCTTACCATGGAGAAAGCGTTGGTGGTCGCTCCTGACTGACCGGTTGCTTCTTGGTGGGGCGGCAATGTCGCTTTTCCCCCCAGAGCGCCGCAATCCCTATGCTTGAGTTCCGGCAAACCTGTATCAAAACGCTCAATCTAACCAATCAGACGGGATTTTCTCATGGCAGAGGCAAACACCCGGCGCAGGGCGAGAGGTGGCGGTGGCGCTGCCCGCCGTGCCGAGCGTACCGCAGTTCGTATCGAGACTGCGAAATACATCGAACGCAACATTCCGAATTTCGAGATCCTCAACGAAGAGGCGCTTGAGATTATCGAAAACAACGCTGAAACCGTGCTGGAAGAAATCGGCGTCAACTTTGTCGACAACCCGGCCGCGCTGGAACGTTGGCGCGACGCAGGCGCGGATATTGACGGTGAGCGTGTGCGCATTCCGCGAGGTCTGGCCCGTGAACTGATCAAGACAGCCCCCAGCCAGTTTACCCAGCACGCCCGCAACCCCGAAAAATCGGTTGTGATCGGTGGCCGCAACATGGTTCTGGCTCCGGTCTACGGTCCTCCGTTCGTACGTGATGCGCAGGGTGGACGCCGCTATGCAACCATGGACGATTTCAACAAGTTCGTGAAACTTGCCTATATGTCCAAGTGGTTGCACCACTCGGGCGGTACGGTGTGTGAGCCGACCGACATTCCGGTGAACAAGCGCCATCTGGACATGCTGAAGGCGCATATGACCCTGTCGGATAAACCTTTCATGGGCTCTGTGACCGATCCCAGCCGGGCACAGGATTCGGTTGAAATGTGCGAAATCCTGTTCGGCAAGGATTTCGTGCAGGAAAACACAGTGATGACTTCGCTGACCAACATCAACTCGCCGTTGACATTCGACGATGTGATGATGGGCTCTCTGGAAGTTTATGCGCGCAACAATCAGGCCTGCATCATCTCGCCCTTTATCGTGGGCGGTGCAATGGCGCCGGTCTCGGTGGCCGGTACTTTGACGCAGGTTCTGGCCGAGGTCATGGCCGGCGTTGCCTACAGCCAGATCATCCGTCCGGGTGCCCCCGCGATTTTCGGTGCATTCGTGACATCGATCGATATGAACTCGGGTGCGCCGACCTTCGGCACACCAGAAGCCGCGCATATCACGTATGGTGCAGGTCAGCTGGCGCGTCGTCTGAACCTGCCATACCGGTCGGCCGGGTCGTTCTGCGGCTCGAAACTGCCGGATGCGCAGGCAGCGTATGAAACAGCGAATTCGCTGAACATGGGTCTGCTGTCGGGCGTGAACTTCATGCTGCATTCCTGCGGCTGGCTGGAAGGCGGTCTGGTCGCCGATTTCGAGAAGTTCGTCATGGATGCGGATCAGTTGGGAGTGCTGCATTCGCTGGCCAAGGGCGTTGCATATGATGAAAACGCGCAGGCCATGGATGCGATCCGCGAAGTCGGGCCGGGTGGTCACTATCTCGGTTGTGCCCACACGCAGGCCAACTTCAAGGAATCCTTCTGGAAATCCGAAGTGCTGGATTACAAGCCATATGAAACCTGGCAGGAAGAAGGCGCGCGTGACACACGGGCTTTGGCGACGGCACGGGTTGAACATTTGCTGGCCAATTATCAGCAACCCCAGATTGACCCGGATATCGCAGCGGCGCTGGAAGCCTATATCGCCGAGAAAAAGGCCTCCATGCCGGATGCATTCGGTTGATCATTGAAGAACCGAGGCGCGGCTGGCCTGATACAGCTGCGCCTCACCCAACAGCGCAATAAGAAGATCCAGATGCCGCACCAATGAATAGGCGGCATCATCTTCTTTTCGCAGTTCATTTACCTCTCTTTCCATCTCGAGCAAACGCAGAAGCGCCTGACCTGAACCGGGCAGCGACCCGTATCCCAGGATGCGTTGCAGATGCCTGTCCCGATTGTAATCCCGCGCCCCGAATCTGGCAGCACGCGCCAACATGCGTGGGCGGCGGAGGGTTGCGATCATTGTCATCAGGTCCTGCATGTCATGTGTCCCTTTTCAGAAAATTGATGGGTCCTGTTTGACACAACCTAAGCGGGTGTTGCCTTAGTCAGAGTCTCCCCGAACGATGGTTTCACGACTGTTTATCTTTTTGAATCAAATCTGGTTCTTGCCTTGTGTGGTTAACGAACGAGTAACGAATGGACCTCTAGTTAGATTTGGTTAACCCACATTCCGAGGGCGAAAAGTGGCAGTTTGTTTTGTCGACGAGGGCAAATAATTATGGAAAACAACATGGCTTTCACCATTCCGGCATGGGTTCCAGAAGGGGCGCAAAGATACCTTGCTCATACCGAGACCGGTCGCTCGATCCGCGATATCGCGCGATCAGCCGGGTGCCATGCGTCAACTATCCTCAGGCAAATTCGACGCATCGAAATGCGCCGCGACGATCCACTGGTGGATGCGGCCTTGCAATCGCTTGCAGAGACACATTTTTCAGCTTCGGATTGCGCCGACGGTCCGGCAAGCGGGTCAGAAAACGCGGCTGAAGAAGAGTTTGAAAATGAGGCATTGCGTGTGTTGCGCCGCCTGAGCGAGACGGGTTCGGTCCTTGCCGTGGCCGAGGAAATGGACAAGGCGGTCGTCGTACGCGACACCGGCAATGCTGGGGCAACAAGAACCGCGGTCGTAGAGTGCAGGATCGCGCAGGCCTTGGCCTTGAAAGACTGGATAACCTGCGACAATCCCGGTCGTATTTCGCGTTATCGGATTTCCGCAGCCGGGCGAACGGCGCTAAGTCATCTGATCGCCAAGGCAGAAAACAAGGCGCGTGCCGGGACTGACTTTGGTTTTGCCGAAGCTCAAACTCCCTTTCAGGGCAGGTCTTCAGGCGGGTCCGCCGAGCGGGTCAAGCGCATTCGGTACAGTGCCGCGGAAAGCCCGTTGATTGCATTGTCGCGCAGACGGGATCGTGACGGAAAACCGTTTCTGGATGAATCCCTTGTCAGCGCCGGCGAGCGCTTGCGCGAAGATTTCGAGCTGGCACAGATCGGGCCTCAGGTTTCACAGAACTGGGATCGTTTTCTGACGACAGGTGGTCGAAGCAGCTTTGACAGTGAAAGCCATGGAGGAAAGGGGGTTTCTGATGCGAAGGACCGCGTTGCTCGCGCCTTGTCCGACCTGGGGCCGGGGCTGAGTGATGTTGCGTTGCGATGCTGTTGCTATCTGGAAGGGTTGGAGCTGGCGGAAAAGCGAATGGGTTGGTCAGCACGGTCCGGAAAGATCGTCCTGCGGATCGCCTTGCAACGGCTGAAACGGCATTATCAGGAACAGGCGGAACGAGACCGGATGATCGGCTGAACAGAAAAAAGGCCCGGTGTATACGGGCCTTTTCTTTGGATTCGCGGCTTAGGCCATTTCAGGTTCTGCCGACGCCTTCAGGTGCTTCATCAGGTTTTCCGGCGAGGACACGCCATAGGGGTCTTCCGGGCAGTTATCCATCAGCCCCGGCTCTTCGAACCACGCCTCGACAACGCCATCATTGACGATGGCCGCGTAGCGCCACGAACGCATTCCGAAACCCAGATTGTCCTTTTCGACCAACATGCCCATTTTCCGGGTGAACTCCCCCGATCCGTCGGGGATGACTTTTACGTTCTTCAGGTTCTGATCCTGGGCCCATTTGTTCATCACGAAGCTGTCGTTGACGGACATGCAGTAAATCTCGTCGATCCCCATGGCCTTGAAATCGGCATAGCCGTTCTCAAATCCAGGCAGCTGATAAGTCGAACAGGTCGGGGTGAACGCACCCGGCAATGAGAACAGGATCACGCGCTTACCGGCGAAATAGTCGGCTGTCGTCTTGTCTTCCCAACGGAATGGGTTTGGTCCTTCGATGGAATCGTCGCGGACACGGGTGTGAAAGGTCACGTCGGGCAGTTTTGCGCCGGTTTTCATAGTCAAACTCCTGTGATTCACATATGATTTTGGTGTGAGTTAAAACAGTTCCAAACCGCATTCAATCGCGTAAACGCTGGGATGGCGAATAAGGCCAACCTCTTGCTAAATATCGGATTTAAATCGCAAATACGAATATGCGCATGATGCCCTTCTGCGCTTGCGAGGATGCAACGCATAGCGGCTATGCGCCGCTGGTGTAACACCGCGCTTCTGTCTATGTTATGAGCGACAAGAGTTGACCCAAAGTCAGGAAAACGACCGTGCGAGATCTGAAGATCCCCGAACAGCGCCATCCGGAAAAAGCCCACCGTCCGGACAATGCACAGCCCAAGAAACCAAGTTGGATCAGGGTCAAGGCACCTGGCGGCAAAGGCTATGCGGATACGCGGCGGATCATGCGCGACAACAATCTGGTTACGGTCTGCGAAGAAGCAGGGTGCCCCAACGTAGGGGAATGCTGGAGCCAGGGTCATGCCACCATGATGATCATGGGCGAGATTTGTACGCGCGGCTGTACTTTCTGCAACATTGCAACCGGTCGCCCCGACGACCTTGACGCGTTTGAGCCCGGTCGCGTGGCCCATGCGGTGGAAAAACTTGGCCTGAACCACGTGGTGATCACCTCGGTGGACCGTGACGATCTGCAAGACGGTGGGGCCGAGCATTTTGCGCAGACCATTCGTGCGGTGCGTCATCGGTCTCCGAAAACCACGATTGAGATTCTGACGCCTGACTTCCTGAAATGTGATGAGGATGTCCTTGAGATTGTGGTCGAAGCGAAACCGGATGTGTTCAACCACAATCTGGAAACGGTGCCAGGTCTCTACCCCGAAGTGCGCCCGGGTGCGCGATACTTCCATTCCCTGCGCCTGCTACAGCGCGTGAAAGAGCTTGATCCGTCGATCTTCACCAAATCGGGCATCATGGTCGGGTTGGGTGAAAACGAACAGCAAGTGCGTCAGGTCATGGACGACATGCGCGCGGCGGATATCGATTTCCTGACCATCGGCCAGTACCTGCAACCGACCCCGAAACATCACGGAGTGGATCGGTTCGTAAGCCCGGAAGAGTTCGCATCTTACGAAAAGGCGGCCTATGGCAAGGGGTTCCTGATGGTATCCGCGACACCTCTGACCCGGTCTTCATACCATGCGGGCGACGATTTCGCCCGGCTTCGCGCGGCCCGGCAAGCAAAGCTACAGCAAGCGTGACGCCAGAGCGGATCGCGCAGCTCATCCGCCTGCGCCACGAGTTTCATCAACAGCCAGAGCTTTCGGGGCAGGAGGAGAATACCGCAGCGCGGGTTGCGGATCTTTTGCGCCAAGCGGATGCGGACAGGGTTCTGTGCGGCATCGGCGGGCACGGTGTTGCCGCCGTTTACGACAGCGGTGTTCCCGGCCCCACAGTTGGAATTCGATGCGAACTGGATGGGCTGCCAATTCAGGAACTCTCGGATCTGGCTTATGCGTCTCAGATTGCAGGCAAAGGGCATCTGTGCGGCCATGATGGCCACATGGCGATGGTCCTCGGGGTGGCAGAAGCGTTGAAGGACCAGCGCCCGAAGTCCGGCCGCGTGGTTCTGATTTTCCAACCCGCCGAAGAAACCGGACATGGTGCGATTGCTTGCCGGGCCGATCCTCAGTTCGCTGAGGTTTCGCCTGACATCGTGCTGTCTCTGCATAATTTGCCGGGGCTGGAGCTGGGCGCCGTAGAACTGTGTGAAGGTCCCGCGAACTGTGCCTCGCGCGGGATGCAAATCGTTCTGACAGGCAAGACCTCACACGCAGCCGCCCCCCAGGACGGCGTGTCACCGGCAGGTGCTTTGTCCACGTTGATGCCGGCATTGGCCAACCTGGGGGCGGGCGGTGACTTGGATGACACCTACGCTTTGACCACGGTCACCCATGCCACTCTGGGCGAGCGGACAGTTGGCGTCGCACCGGGGCAGGCCGAGTTATGGGTGACCCTGCGCACGGTTTCGGACGCGCGGATGGAGAGCCTGATGGCCGAGGCGGAAACTCTGGTCAGAAAGACGGCGAAGGTCGAAGGGCTGGCGGTGGAAATCAGATATCACGAGGTGTTCGAAGCCTGCGTCAATGACCGAAAAGCCGTTGCTGTTTTGGCAAAGGCCTGTGCCAAACAGGGCGTCGCGTGCAGGCTGGTCGATCAACCACAGCGCTTTTCCGAAGACTTCGGCCAGTTTGGCAAAGGCGCGCAGGCGGCCATGTTCTGGTTGGGGGCGGGGCAGGACCATCCGCAACTGCACAACCCGGATTACGATTTCCCGGATGCGCTTATTCCGATTGGAACCGGGATTTTCCTGAGCGCGATTGATGTCGTGCTTCGCAAAACCTGCTAGTCTCGATCCACTTACTTGACCAGATCACCAACGATTCCAACGGCTTCTATAACTGTCTTCGTATCGTCAGATATAGAGAGAATTTCATCATCTACCCGGATATAGCGCTGGCCGGGGCCCAACGGCTTAAGCTTCCAGTTGCCGAGGTCGTCAATGTAGTCGAAACTCAGATCATCGGGCAACTTCTGGCCACGCGTATATCTTTTGATTTGACCGGGCGGAACAGCTTTGCCGTTTGACTTGATAGATTTCTCTACCTTGTTTTTATTGGCACCTTGCCCTTTGCCCTTGTTGTCTTTTGCAGCACCAGAACTTGCAAGTGCCACGATCGCCGTAACGACAGCAGCTGTCGCGACTACACGCTTCATCCATAGTCCTCCCAAGCTGATAGGAAGGGTAAGGGGGGCAATGATGCCTGTCTATTGTTATTCGGTTTTTTGAATTTGGGGCGCTGGGTCGACACTCAAGTTGCCCGACAATAGTACATTTAGTTGTCGGTAAACCGAACCTTGCCGATAAACGGCAGGTTGCGGTTGCGCTGCGCGTAGTCGATCCCGTAACCCACGACGAATTCATCCGGAATTTCAAAGCCAATCCAGTCTGACCGGAAATCAACTTCGCGACGGCTGGGTTTGTCGAGCAGGGCAATCGACTTGAGCCGTTTCGGCTTGCGGCTTTGAAGCAACTTGGTGACATGGTTCAGCGTGTGTCCGGTGTCGACGATATCTTCGACCACCAGCACGTCGCGGCCTTCGATCGCGCCGCGCAAGTCCTTGAGAATGCGCACTTCCCGGCTGCTCTCCATCGAATCGCCGTAAGAGGACGCCTCAAGGAAATCTACTTCGATCGGCAGGTCCAGTTCCCGCACCAGGTCGGCGATGAAGACGAAACTGCCGCGCAGCAATCCTACGACGACAAGCTTGTCCGTATCGCCGAACTCATCCGTTATCTCGCGGCATAACTCCTCGATTCGGGCGGCGATGGCCTTGGCCGAGATCATCTCATCTATCACATATGCGCGGTTAGTCATCGCAGCCCCCTTGATCTTTGGCGCGCAACATACGACATGACGCGCCATTGTCACCTGCAAATACCGGACATCATGCCAATCCATTCGGAAACCCGCCACCTGCCATACACAGCCCAGCAGATGTATGATCTTGTTGCGGATGTGGGCAATTACCCCAAGTTTCTGCCCTGGTGCGCCGCGGCCCGGATCCGCAAGACCTATGCGGTTGGTGAGGCCGAGGTGATGGAGGCCGATCTGGTCATCTCGTTCAAAGTGTTCCGCGAACGGTTCGGCAGCCGGGTGACCCTGTTTTCCGATCAGAAAAAGATCGATACCGAGTATCTGGACGGGCCTTTCAAATACATGAAATCCGACTGGCAGTTCGAGGACGCGCCCGATGGGGGCTGCAACATCTCGTTCCATGTGGATTTCGAGTTCAAGAACGCCATCCTGCAAGGGATCATCGGCGTTGTGTTCAACGAAGCCATGCAGCGGATCGTCCGCGCCTTCGAGGCGCGTGCGAAAGAACTCTACGGCTAGGCCTTTACCCTGCAAGGGCGCACGCTAGACTGCGCCCATGACGGATTTCACGGCAGCATTGGCCACCTTCGCGGCGGGCCCGGTTTCAACGACGGCTCAGGCGCGGATTGTCACGTCGCTGTCCGTTCTGGATTGGATGGCAGTTGGTCGTGCTGGGGCGTCCGAGCCGGTGTCCTGTATAGTTCGCGATATGGTCCTGGCCGAGGGCGGGAACGCTCAGGCCCACCTGTTCGGAGGGGGCGCGGCCCCATTGCGCGGCGCGGCTTTGGTGAATGGAACCATATCCCACGCGCTGGATTACGATGACACGCATTTCGCGCATATCGGGCATCCGTCAGTCGCCATTCTGCCTGCGGCCCTTGCCGTGGCCGAGTGGGATGACCGCATTCTGGTCGATCTTCTCGAAGCCGCGCTGGTCGGTATGGAAACGTCAATCCGTGTCGGCCTGTGGCTGGGCAGGGGGCATTATCAGGCCGGGTTTCACCAGACAGCGACATCCGGTGCATTCGGGGCCGCTGTTGCCGTGGGGCGGTTGCTAGGATTGGATGAAACCCAGATGCGCTCCGTATTGGGTTTGACGGCAACGCGCGCGGCCGGGCTCAAGGCCCAGTTCGGAACCATGGGCAAGCCTTACAATGCCGGGCTAGCCGCTTCGGCCGGGGTCGAGGCGGCTGTGCTTGTTCAGCGTGGATTTCAGCCCAACGCCGACGCGTTGGGAGGCACGTATGGATTTGGCGCGACCCATCAGGGTGCAGCGGATCAAGGCGCGCTGGAGGGTTTGGGCGATGAATGGTTGTTCGAAACGGTAAGCCACAAGTTCCACGCCTGTTGTCACGGCCTGCACGCGGCGTTGGAAGCGGCGCGCGCGCTGGACATCGCGGAACCCGAAGTGGCCGAGATCAAAATCAAAACCCATCCCCGTTGGATGAGTGTGTGCAATCAGCTGTCGCCCACAACCGGGCTGGGGGCCAAGTTCTCTTACCGGACGGTCATCGCGATGCAGGCGCTGGGGTACGATACGGCTTTGCCGGGCAGCTACACCGACAAGGTCTGCGCGGACCCGCGCATAACGTCTCTGCAAGACCGCATCACGGTCGAAGCGGATGAAAGCCTGTCGGAAACGCAGGCGCATCTGGCCTTGCTGCGTCGTGACGGTATTCGCCGCGAGGCAACGCATGACCTGATGACCCCAATGTCGCTGTCTGACCGCGAGGATCGTGTGCGCGCCAAAGCGTCTAAGCTGATCGGAGCGGATGAGGCGGACGCGATCTGGTCGATGCTGCGCACCGGCGGTCGCGCCCGTGATCTGGCCGAACGTATGGCGGGTTAAGCCACGCGCCAGTGCAGCGGAAAGCCCGGGTCGAACACAGTGACAGGTCCATCGCCCGTGTCGATCTTTGACGGGTATGCAACCGGCTCGCCCTTGGTCAGGGTGATCTTTTCCTCGTTCACGGGCAGGCGGTAAAAGCCCGGCCCGTTCAGCGAGACGAACGCCTCGAGCTTGTCCAGCGCACCTTCGCGGTCGAACATCTCGGCCACCAGAGACATGGTATTCGTCGCGGTGAAACACCCCGCGCAGCCGCAGGCCATTTCCTTGTTGGCATCCGTGTGCGGAGCGCTGTCCGTGCCCAGGAAGAACCGCGCGTCACCCGACGTGGCGGCCGCCAGCAGGGCCAGGCGGTGTTCCTCGCGCTTGGCGACCGGCAGGCAATAGTAATGCGGTTTGATCCCGCCCACCAGAATATGGTTGCGGTTGATGATCAGGTGGTGCGCGGTGATCGTCGCGCCCAGATCCGCCTCGTTGGCTTTGACATAGTCCACGCCATTGGACGTGGTAATATGTTCCATCACCACGCGCAGGCCCGGCGTCGACTTGCGGATCGGGTCCAGAACGCGGTCGATGAACACGGCCTCGCGGTCAAAGATGTCGATCTCGGCGTCGGTCACTTCACCATGAACACACATGGGCAGGCCGATCTCGGCCATTTTCTCCAGTACGGGGCGCACTTTGTCAAAGTCACGCACGCCCGAGGCCGAATTGGTCGTGGCCCCCGCCGGGTACAGCTTGACCGCTTTAATCAGCCCGCTGGCATGGGCGGCCGCGACGTCCTGCGCATCTGTATCCTCGGTCAGGTACAGGGTCATCAGTGGCTCGAACGTCATGCCGTCGGGCAGGGCGGTCAGGATTCTGTCGCGGTAAGCGGCGGCCTGATCCCCGCGCACAACGGGCGGCACGAGGTTCGGCATTATGATTGCACGGGCGAAATGACGTGCAGTTTCGGGCAGAACGGCCTGCAACATGGCGCCATCGCGCAGATGCAGATGCCAATCGTCGGGGCGGCGGATCGTGAGGGTATCAGTCATGGCCTTCCGCTAGCATAGCTGCCCCGAAAGACCAACCAGCCCGGAACGAGTTGCCGAAAAAACTTGTCAACCAACCGGAACGTCGTAGCTCTGACAGGGGCTAGGGCCTTGACGCAATGGCGCTTGCGTGACCTGTTTGTCCGCGAAGTAGAGAGGAATTCCATGACGCAGCCAAATTCCATCGATACCGTGCAGCAGATGCTGGGACGTCAGGGCTATGTCTGCGGACGGGCCCTTGCCACGGTTGTGTTCCTGTCGCTCAAGCTTGGACGCCCGTTGTTTCTGGAAGGCGAGGCCGGAGTTGGCAAAACGGAAATCGCCAAGGCGCTGGCATCCGGTCTGAACCGCCGTTTGATCCGGTTGCAGTGCTACGAAGGTCTGGACGCATCCTCGGCCGTTTACGAATGGAACTTTCCGGCACAGATGGTTGCGATCCGAACAGCCGAGGCTTCGGGCGGGGCCGACCGGGGCGCGTTGCAGGCGGAACTGTTTTCGGATGAATACCTGATCGAACGCCCGCTGCTTCAGGCGATGCGCCCGGACGAAAACGGTGCACCGGTTCTGTTGATTGACGAACTGGACCGGACCGATGAACCGTTCGAAGCCTTTCTGCTGGAGGCCCTCAGTGATTTTCAGGTCACGATCCCTGAACTGGGCACTGTTGCAGCACCCGAACCACCCATTGTGATTGTCACGTCGAACCGGACGCGGGAAGTGCACGATGCCCTCAAGCGTCGCTGCCTGTATCACTGGGTCGATTATCCCGATTTCGAACGCGAGATCGAAATTCTGCACGCGCGCGCGCCCGAGGCCGCCGATGCGCTCAGCCGCGAAGTCGTGGCTTTCGTTCAGCGTCTGCGCACCGAGGATCTGTTCAAGAAGCCCGGCGTGGCCGAAACCATTGACTGGGCCAAATGTCTGCTGGCGCTGGACGTGATGAACCTCAGCCCCGAGGTGATCGGTGACACGCTGGGGGCGATCCTGAAATATCAGGACGACATTCAAAAACTTCAGGGGTCCGAGGCCAAACGCATCCTCGACGAGGCCAAGGCCACGCTCGAACCGGTCTGATGTTTCATCTTTTTCCAAATACTCCGGGGGCATGGGGGCAGAGCCCCCATTACGTCTGATGGCCGAGCAAATCCCGCTGGATATTCCCGACAACCCGAAGCTGGCGCAGAACATCACCCATTTTGCCCGCGCGCTGCGGAAGGCGGGGCTGCCGATTGGTCCGGGGCGCGTGATCGATGCAATTCGCGCGGTACAAGCTGCGGGTTTCACCCAGAAACGGGATTTCTACTGGACGCTGCACGCCTGTTTCGTGAACCGCCCCGAACATCGCACGGTGTTTGCACAGGTCTTCCGAATGTACTGGCGCGACCCGCGATATATGGAACACATGATGGCCATGATGCTTCCTGCCATTCGGGGCGTGCAGGAGGATCGCAAGGCGGATGCTGGCGAAAAACGCGCGGCTGAGGCCCTTCTGGACGGTGTCGAACAGGACGCGCCCGAACAGCCGGTGCAAGACGAAGGCGAAACCGAAATCGAGATTGATGCAACGCAGACGGCATCGTCCGAGGAGCGTCTTCGCAATCTGGACTTCGAACAGATGAGCACCGCCGAAATCGCGCAAGCCAAGCGCGTTCTGGCGCGGTTGACCCTGCCGGTCAAACCGATTGAATCGCGCCGCGGACAGGCCAGTCATCTGGGGCACCGTATCGACCGCGCCCGCACCTTGCGCGCAGCCATGCGGCAAGGGGGCGAATTGCGCGATATCGCCCGGCTAGAGCCCAAACCGCGGTGGCCAAACCTTGTGGCCCTGTGCGACATCTCAGGTTCAATGAGCCAGTACAGCCGTGCCATCCTGCATTTCTTGCACACGGTCTCGAACGCCAAGGGGGCAGGTTGGGCCAAGGTTCATGCCTTCACTTTCGGCACACGCCTGACCAATATTACCCGCCACCTGCATCATCGGGACGTTGACGCAGCGCTTGCAGCTGCCGGGGCCGAGGCGCAGGATTGGGAAGGGGGCACACGCATCGGCGAGTGTCTGCATCAGTTCAACAGAGACTGGTCAAGACGTGTCATGGGGCAGGGGGCTGTTGTTCTGCTGATCACCGACGGTTTGGAGCGGGGTGACCCGGAGAGCCTCGAGAAAGAGATCGAGCGGCTGCACCTGTCCTCAAAACGCCTGATCTGGCTGAATCCGTTGCTGCGCTGGGACGGGTTTGCCCCCAAGGCCCAGGGGGTGGCGGCCATGCTGCCCCATGTCGACAGTTTCAGGGCAGGGCATTCCATAGCCTCGCTCGAAGATCTGGCTTCCGTGATCTCGCAACCCGATGACCAGGGGCAGAAAGCACGGCTGTTGGCCGCGCTTTCCGAATAGTTGCCTATGACAACTGTTCTTCGTTGCACTTACGCGCCATCTCCATGGCTTTGTACGTGCCGGTCAGATCGACGGTAAATGCATAGGATGTCTCGGGAAACACGATCATGACCTTTTTCTTGGCCAGATCATCCGCGAATTGTGGGCTGTCTGACAGGACATAGCCACCGGAATAGCCCTTGGTGATATTGCCTTTCATGCCTGTGGCTTCACCCAGATAGATGTTGTCCCCGATCAGGATGGCCACTTCTTGCGTCTCGCCACGTTTGATGTCGGTCTCGGCTTTGGTGAACACCCCCACATATCCCACGCCGCGATCTTCGGTCAGGCCCATCTGAACGACGTTTTCCGCATCGTCCACGGCCTCGATCAGGCAGGACTTCTTTTCGTTGTCGATGAAGACTTTC
This sequence comes from Ruegeria sp. YTSC002, assembly GCF_059609845.1. Taxonomy (NCBI): domain Bacteria; kingdom Pseudomonadati; phylum Pseudomonadota; class Alphaproteobacteria; order Rhodobacterales; family Roseobacteraceae; genus Ruegeria; species Ruegeria sp. YTSC002. The sequence continues at coordinate 32,259 of NZ_JBXWML010000004.1, read as the reverse complement.
CAGCCTTCTACTTCTCCGTAGCGTTCGAATGTGTCAGCCCACGCTGCGGTTGAAGTCAAAAGGCCAACCACTGCGCCCAGTGCAAGAAAGTGTTTCAACTGCTTGTCTCCGAAAAAATGTGTTTGATACGCGGCTCGGTCGCTTGGCCGGCTGCCCGCGCAGGCTAAAACCCGTGGCACTAACAATCAATGCTGTGATTTCTTGAATGCAGTTCAGGCCTTAGCTTCTGCTCGCTGGGTTCAATATAGACGTTTTGACAGGGGCGTCGCGCTTTTCATCACGCCAATCCTGCTTATGTTGGGAAACAGACGACGTCTGGAGGTTCTGATGGAGCGATTCGACAACAGCCCGGAAACGGCACTGAAGTGGCACCGCGATGGCAGCGGCGCCGCCCTTGCCACGGTTGTCGAAACCTGGGGCAGCGCGCCGCGTCGGGTTGGTTCCCAGCTGGTGATCGGCGGCGATGGCCGGATCGAAGGCTCGGTGTCGGGCGGCTGTGTCGAAGGCGCGGTGATCGTCGAAGCGCTTGAGGCCATTGACGAAGGCGAAGCCCGCTTGCTGGAATTCGGGGTGAGCGACGAAGATGCCTTTGCGGTCGGGCTGGCTTGTGGTGGAACCATTCGCGTCCTCGTCGAACCCGTTGGAAAGGTTCTGCCCGAACCGATGCTGGCGGAACTGGTTGCAGCCCGCGCAAGGCGCGAACCCATCGCTTATGAAGTCAATACCGATACCGGGCACAGAGCCTTGCGCCGAAACGCCTATGCCGAACGGCTGCGCATGGATCGATCAGGTTTTGAAGAAGATGGCCGGACCTTTGTGGCCGTTCACAACCCGCCGCTGCGATTGATCATTGTCGGTGCGGTTCACATCGCGCAGGCGCTGGTGCCGATGGCGCGAATTGCCGGGTATGATCCGACCATTATCGACCCGCGCGACGCATTTGCCTCCAACGCCCGTTTCCCGGGGGAAACGATCCTCACGGATTGGCCGGATGAGGCCGTTGCAAAACTCGGGCTGGATGCGCGCACCGCAATTGTCCTGCTGACGCATGATCCAAAGCTGGATGATCCGGCATTGCAAGCTGCACTGGATGCGGATGTGTTCTATATCGGTGCATTGGGATCGACACGCACCCATTCCAAACGCGTCGAACGTATGAAGGCGGCGGGTTTCAGTGATAAGCAAATCTCGAGGATTCATGGGCCAATCGGGTTGGATATCGGGGCTGCCGGCCCATCCGAGATTGCCGTTGCAGTTCTGGCGCAGATGACGGCCGTTCTACGAGGCAGGGCATGAGGTTTGGTCCGGTAGCAGTCTCCGAAGCGAAAGGTGCCATTCTAGCCCATTCGGTGACGGCTGACGGGCAAAAGCTGCGCAAGGGGCTGTCACTGCGGGCAGAGCATGTGGCGCAGTTGACGCAGGCGGACATCCGCGAAGTGATCGTTGCCCGCCTTGAACCCGGCGATTGCCACGAAGACGAGGCCGCACGTCATTTGGCCGCAGCTCTTGCGCCAGATGCGGCGTCGGCCAATCTGCGCGTGACCGATGCGTTCACCGGCCGGGTCAACCTGTTGGCGGACGGGCCGGGCGTGGCGGTTCTGGATGTGGATGCGCTTGAAATGTTCAATCGGGTCAACCCGATGATTACGGTTGCGACGGTTCCGCAATACCAGCAGATGGGCCCGAAGGGCATGGTCGCTACCATCAAGGTTATCTCGTATGCCGTGCCAGAGGCTGATGTTCGGCGGGCCGCCAATCTGGCGCAAGGGGCCGTGCGTCTGGCAAGACCCGTTCACAAGACGGCAGGTTTGATCGTTACGGATATCCCCGGAGGCCCCCCCAATGACAAGGGGATCGCCGCCATTCGCGGACGGACCGAAGCCCTGGGTCTGGATTTGTGTGATGTGCAGATCGTGCCGCATCGCGTGGATGCGCTGGCCAAGGCGGTTTCCAGAACGACCGGTGATTTGCTGATGATCCTGACCGGTTCCGCGACCTCGGATCCGGACGATGTTGCACCTTCTGCTGTTCGGCTTGCCGGCGGGCAGGTGGATCGGTTCGGGATGCCGGTTGATCCGGGGAACCTGCTGTTTCTGGGTTCGATGCAGGATCGACCGGTGATCGGGTTGCCCGGGTGCGCGCGATCTCCGGCGTTGAACGGGGCGGATTGGGTTCTGTCACGGGTTGCCTGCGGGATCGAAACGACCGGGGCAGATATTGCCGGAATGGGTGTCGGAGGATTGCTGAAGGAAATCCCGACCAGACCTCAGCCGCGCGCCAAACGAAAAGAATGATCCGCCGCTGATCCTGAGCAGAGCTGAATTCTGAGGTTGACGCCAGAGGCTTCGACGGATCCGGCCTATGGTTTTCTGAGCTTTGGCAATACGCCGGGTCGCCAATAAGCTCCGGTATCTTCCCGCGCCTTCTGATAGGCATCCACTCTTTCTCTGGCGGTCTCTCCGCCGGCGTCAAACAGATGCCCCAGCAGACATTCAAGAACGGCCATTGCCCCCGAAAAACTGGAAAACGGGTGCAAGGTTCGTGTGCTGACAGGCAGGACGACATCCGGTTCCACCCCCGGCGCGATAACCTCGCTATCCGACAATAGGATGATGCGCATCGAACGGTCCCGAGCATACCGCATCGCCTGAATCGTGTCGGCGGAATAGGGGTGAACCGTGATGGCGAACAGACAATCCTCGGCGGTGGCTTCGACCAGATCGTCGATGGCCGAACCCATGTGGCGGGGCACCAGCTGAAGCCCGGGATGGGCCATGCGTCCGGCGTAGTGAAAGTAATAGGCCAGCGCATGGCTGGATCGTGTGGCCGTCACATAACAGCGGCGCGCCGACCTGATGTGCGCGACGGCCTGTTCCGTCAAATGGGGGGCCATGAGGCGCAGCGATCTGGACACGACGTTTATTTCGTTCTGCGCAAATCGTGCCTGCGCCGCACCAGACTGCCCTTGTTCCTTTAGGTGTTCCAGCCAGTCCTGCCCAAACCTGTCCTCACCGTCGGTTGTCAGAGCGCTTCGAAATGGGCGTCGAAAAGCGTCAAAGCTGTCATACCCCATGCGTTGCGCCAGCCGGATCAGAACGTTCGTGCTGATGCCGATGCGATCGGTGGTGGTTCGGATCGAATTCAGCGCAAACTCGGCGGGATGATCGATGATGTACTTTACAGCGACCTGCATTTGCGCAGGCATTTCATCGATCTCGCGGCGCATTTGCGTAACGATGGCAGTTAGAGCGCGGGTCATGCGACAAGCAAAACATATGTTTTCCAGTTGGTAAATTGAAAACGAAACTTGAGATCATTAGCTGAGGACAGACGAACACGAGGGCGCAATGACCGAGAGCACAGTGAAAACCACCGGGCAGCCATATATACTGGTTGCTCCGAACGGGGCCCGGCGGGGCCGCGCGGATCACCCGGGCTTGCCAGTCACGACGGATCAGATCGTCGCAACGGCGCGGGGCTGTCACGAGGCTGGTGCGAATGGCATACACCTGCATGTACGGGATGCCGACGGACACCACACGTTGGATGCCGGATTGTATCGCGAAACAATAGCGGAACTGAAAAGGGTGGTGCCGGGCATGGATGTTCAGATCACCACCGAGGCAGCAGGCGTGTTCGACGTATCGTCGCAGTTTGAATGTCTGCAACGGGTCCGGCCTGAATGGGCCTCGATTTCAGTCCGGGAAATCGCGCGGGCCCTTGATCTTGCGCCTCGGGTCTATGCGCTATGTGCGGCTCAGGGCACGCGGGTTCAGCATATTCTCTACGATTCAGAAGATGTGAAGCTGCTGGAAGACTGGCAGTCAAAAGGTATCGTCCAGACGGACCAGACAGACCGGTTGCTTGTGTTGGGGCGCTACAGTCAGAATCAGCAATCCGTGCCAACGGATCTGGATGCGTTTCCGTCCAGCCCGGCCAATTGGATGGTGTGCGCTTTTGGGACGCAGGAACATGACTGTCTGGTCGAAACCGCACGGCGCGGCGGCGATCTGCGTGTTGGATTCGAAAACAGCCTGACGGCACCGGATGGCACGCTCTGGGCTGACAACGCGGCCTCGGTCGCGGCTTTGGTTGAAACACTTGGAAGGACCGGAACATGAGCCATGTTTTCCCACGCCACACCAAATCTGAACTTCCCGTCGCGGCGGGTGGCGACGGCGCTTACCTGATCGATGCCGACGGCAAGCGATATCTGGATTGCGGCGATGCGGCCGTGTCCTGTCTGGGGCATTCCAATCCGGCAGTGATCCGGGCCGTGCAACAGCAGGTGGAACAGATCGCATTTGCCCATACCGGGTTCATGACCTCGGAACCGGCCGAGGCATTGGCGGATCTGCTGATCCAACACGCGCCGGGGGATCTGGACCGGGTGTATTTCGTCTCGGGCGGGTCCGAGGCGACCGAAGCGGCCATCAAATTGGCGCGCCAGTATTTTCTGGAAATCGGGCAGCCCGAGCGCCGCCACGTGATCGCGCGCAAGCAAAGCTACCATGGCAACACCCTGGGGGCCTTGTCTGCCGGGGGAAATGCCTGGAGACGGGCTCAATTCGCGCCGATGCTGATCGAAATGACCCATATCTCGGCCTGCTATGAATATGCCGAGAAGCCCTTGGATGAGAGCAGCTTTGACTATGGTCAGCGCGTCGCCAACGAGCTGGAGGCGGAAATTCTGCGCCTTGGCCCCGAAACGGTTATGGCCTTCATGGCCGAGCCGGTTGTCGGCGCTACGCTTGGCGCGGTTCCGGCGGTTGAGGGGTATTTCAAACGCATCCGGGAAATCTGCGACCAATATGGCGTGCTGCTGATTCTGGATGAGGTGATGTGTGGCATGGGGCGCACCGGTCATTTGTTCGCCTGTGATCACGACGGTGTTGCACCGGATATTCTGTGCATCGCCAAAGGGTTGGGCGCAGGGTATCAACCGATCGGGGCGATGCTGTGCACCGATAAGATTTTCGGTGCGATTCGGGATGGGTCAGGGTTTTTCCAACATGGGCACACCTATATCGGCCATCCTGTCGCCACGGCTGCGGCTCTTGCGGTGGTCCGTGAACTGACAGAGGGTGATTTACCGGCGCGCGCCGGACGCATGGGCAGCAAACTGCAATCCGCCCTGGAGGCCGCGTTTGGACAGCACCCGAATGTGGGCGATTTGCGTGGCCGTGGTCTGTTCCGGGGTGTGGAACTGGTGGCGTATCGCGAGACGAAGACCCCCTTTGATCCATCCCTGGGCATTGCCGGAAAGATAAAGAAGGCAGCACTTGCCGAAGGGTTGATCTGTTATCCCATGGCGGGCACCCGGGATGGCCGGAACGGAGACCATATCCTGCTCGCGCCGCCTTTCATCATAGAAGAGGACCAGGTAGGCGAACTTGTCAGCAAACTGGAACGCTCTTTTTCAGCCGTTCTCTGACAATACCGTGAGCACCCTGTTTGCCTGCGACACGTTTGCTATGTGTCGTGGGCAATGGATCTGGAAAAGGCGACGTCCATGGTGCTGGATATCTGGCGCAGTTTCCGAGCGCTCCCTTCCTGGGTGCAGATCTGGGTGGCCGTTGTTTTGGTGCCGGTAAACCTTCTTCCGTTGGCATTTCTGGATCAGCCACAGGGGTACCTGATTGCATTGCTTGCAGTTTCAGGCATGGCGCTGAACGTACCGATCATGGTGGCTGCCCGCGAGATGAGCGGTGCGATGGCCTTGCCGCACATTCTGTGCTGGGTGCCACTGGTCATCATCGTGACGCTTCTGTTGTTTTCCGAAGACCCCCTGAGCCCAGCCTTTGCCGGCTTTCTCCGGGTGCTTCTGATCGTCGATATCACCTCGCTGGTGTTCGATTTCCGGGACGCGGCCCGTTGGTTGAAAAGCAGGAAGGCGACTTAAAAAAGCCCCTTCAAAGGCGAAGGGGCTTTGTTCGTTTCGGTATTTGGGCCGGGTTATTTCTGCGGAAGGGGGCCGATCATCATGATCATCTGACGGCCTTCCATTTTCGGCATGTTTTCGATCTTACCCAGTTCTTTGACGTCCTCAGCGACACGCTCCAGCAATTCGCGGCCCAGGTTCTGGTGTGCCATTTCGCGGCCACGAAAACGCAGGGTGACTTTCACCTTGTCGCCGTTTTCCAGAAACTTGAAGACGTTGCGCATCTTCACGTCATAGTCATGCGTGTCAGTGTTGGGTCGGAACTTGACCTCTTTCACCTCGATGATCTTTTGCTTCTTGCGGGCTTCGGCTTCGCGTTTCTGCGTTTCATATTTGAATTTGCCGAAGTCCATGATCTTGCAGACCGGTGGGTTCGCATTGGGTGAAATTTCGACCAGATCAAGACCGGCATCGGCGGCCATCTGCATGGCTTTGGCGGGATGAACCACCCCGACATTTTCACCTTCGGCACCAATCAGGCGGATTTCGGGGGCACGGATCTTGTCATTGACGCGCGGGCCGGTGTCACGTTGTGGCGGCGCGTTGTGAGGTCTGCGGGCTATGGGTTCATTCCTTTGATAATTGCAGAATTTCGAGCCCGGAATTTAAACCGGGCCGAGCCGCACTTCAAGCGTCATAAACACCGGCAGTTGCGAAAAAACAGTGTTTTGTCCGGTGTTTTTTGCGTTCGGGGCCACAAAGCTCTGAACGCAGCCTGCCTTTAGCCGACAAAGGCTTTTTCAATCACGAACTCCTTGGGTTCGGAATTCGCGCCTTCGCGCAGACCGAAACCCTCAAGGATTTCCTTGATGTCCAGATTGAATGCCAACGAACCGCAGACCATGGCGCGGTCGGTTTCGGGCTTGATTCCGCCTTCGATGCCCAGATCCCTGAACACGGTACCATCCTTCAGCAGGTCGGTGATCCGACCCATCTTGGGGCTCTCTTCGCGCGTGGTCGTCGGGTAATAGCGGATCTTGTCAGCGAAGCCTTCGCCAATCAGTTCGGCCAGCATTTCATCCTGACGGATGCTGTCGATCAATTGGCGGCCATATTCCAGTTCAGCCACTTCGCGGCAAGTGTGGGTGATGATGACCTCGTCATAATCTTCATATGTTTGCGGTTCACGCAGCAGCGAAGCAAACGGGGCAAAGCCGGTGCCGGTTGCAAAGAACCACAAACGCTTGCCGGGCAGCAGGGCGTCATGCACCAATGTTCCAACCGGCTTGGGGCGCAGGATGATCTGGTCACCGGGCTTGATATGCTGGAGCTTCGACGTCAGCGGGCCGTTCTGAACCTTGATCGAATAGAACTCCAGCTCATCGTCCCACGAAGGCGAGGCGATTGAATAGGCGCGCAGCAATGGCTTGCCATTGTCGCCCAGCAGACCAATCATCACGAACTCGCCCGAGCGAAAACGCAGCGAGGCGGGGCGCGTCACCTTGAAAGAGAACAGGCTGTCGGTCCAATGCTTGACCTCGGTTACGGTTTGCGCGTCCGGCAGGACGGGGGCCTTCACGGCAGTTGCTTCGCTCACGGGCTTCATCTCTGTCATCGTTTACCTGCCGGTCTGCTAAACCGACATCTCCGTTTAATCATTGATCCAGGTCAGGAAAAGGGGACAGATTGCCCCCTTTGTGTCACAAGCCGGCGATGTGCGGCTTTTAACCGCGCAAACGAGCCTGATAGTTGTTCTCTTTCCAGTTGGCCCGGGAAAGCCACTGATCTTCGGGCTGGCGGTCTGCCAGGTCTCCGTCAATCTCAACTTCGTCAAAGCCGCTGCGACGCGCCATGGCGTATTGGTCTGCCAGAACATGACCCTTGGCGCGCAAGCGTCCCGTATAGCCCTTCAGGCGCAGGGTGCGGGCGATGGTAAAGCCGCGACCGTCGGCAAAGGATGGAAAATCCACCCGGACCAACCTGGCACTGCCCAAACGGTCAAAAAGCTCATCCGGGTCCGTGTCCGAGCTGACGTCCAGCGCAACCACGTCATTTGCGGCATCGTCCAGAGTGACAAAGCCGTCGGTCCAGTCATCGGGCGAAAAGCCCTCATCCGTTACGATTACGTTCATGTTTTCTCTCCGATGCGCATCATCTTGCCATCGACAAAATGTATGCCGCATTCTTCCTTGTTCTGATCGCGCCAGCGTCCGGCGCGGGGGTCTTCGCCTTCTTTGACCGGCGAGGTGCAGGGCGCACAGCCGATCGATGGGTATCCCTTGGCCACCAGCGGATGCCGGGGCAGGTTGTTTTCTTCCATATAGGCGCGCACATCGTCCGGCGCCCAATGGGCCAGCGGATTGACCTTGATCCGGCCCGTGCCATCTTCGACCTCGAAGAACTCGAGCGCGGCGCGCGTACCGGACTGGAACCGTTTTCGCCCGGTAATCCAGCCGCAATAGCCTGTCAGGGCGTGCTGCAACGGAAAGGTTTTGCGCAGATTGCAGCACGCATCCGTATCCCGCAGGCGCAGCGCTCCATAGGGGTCGTCGCGCCGAATGTCTTCGTCATCCGCCCGAATGATCTTGATGTTCCTGAGCCCCAGGCGCTCGCTGACTTCCTGTTGGTATTCCAGCGTTTCGGTAAACAGCAGTTGGGTATCCACGAACAACACCGGTGTCATCTTGTCGACCACCGCAGCCATATGCAGCAGCACCACCGATTCCGCACCGAAGCTTGAGACCAGAGCAAGTTCGTCGATCTCTTCAAGGGCGCCATGCATCACGTCATGGGCGCTGTGGTGACGGAACCGGGCATTCAATGCGTTGACCTTCTCGGTCAGGTCGCTGCGGTCTTTGCCCAGTTCCGTTTGGATCAGGTCAAGCGGCATTCGCCCGAGCCTCGGGGTAGAGGGCGGCCTTGAACGGCTCCATGCCGACGCGGCGATAGGTCATCAGAAAGGTCTCTTCAGCACTCTCGCGCAGATCCAGGTAGGTGTCGACGATGCGTTCCACGGCCGGCACGATCTCATCATAGGCAAAGCCCGGACCGGTGCGGTCGCCGATCGCGGCCGTCTCGGTGGCGTCACCACCCAGGGTGATCTGGTAATTTTCGACGCCTGCACGATCCAGACCCAGGATGCCGATATGGCCCACATGGTGGTGGCCACAGGCGTTGATGCAGCCCGAGATCTTGATCTTCAGGTGCCCGATGTCATGCTCCAGCTTCAAATCCTCAAAGCGGGCCGCGATTTCCTGAGCAACCGGGATCGAACGGGCCGTCGCCAGCGCGCAGTAATCCATGCCGGGGCAGGCAATGATGTCGCTGATCAGGCCGATATTGGCGGTGGCCAGTTCGTGTTCCTTCAGCTTCGCATGAATGGCAGGCAGGTCCGATTTGTGGACATGCGGCAGGATCACGTTCTGCTCATGGCTGATACGCAGCTCGTCATAGGCGAACTCTTCGGCCAGATCGGCCATCACGCGCATCTGCTCGGCGGTCGCATCACCCGGCGTTGCCCCGTGCTTCTTGATCGAGATCGTGACGATCGCGTGGTCCGCCTGCTTGTGCGGCGCGATGTTGGTATCGACCCACGACCGGAAAACCGGATCGTTGGTATAGGCGCTTTCAAACGACGCAACCGAACCTTGACGGAAAGCCGGAGGCGCAAAATGGCCTTTGATCTCATCCAGAAGCGCCATGTCGGCGCCCTTGAACTGTGGGCGAACCTGCAAGAAACGCGCGTTCACCTTGGCGCGGATGGCGTCGATGCCGTGTTCATGCACGGTGATCTTGATGCGCGCCTTGTACTTGTTGTCGCGGCGACCGATCTGGTTCCAGACCGACACGGTGGCTTCCAGATAGGCCAGCAGATCATCGAATGCGACGAATTCGGACAGTTCCTTGCCGATCATGGGCGTCCGGCCCAGGCCGCCACCGACGATGACGCGCGCGCCCAGAACGCCGTCACGTTCGACCAGTTGCAGGCCGATGTCATGCGCTTTGATCACGGCGCGGTCGTTTTCCGAACCGGTAATCGCGATCTTGAACTTGCGCGGCATGAACTGGAATTCAGGGTGGTCGGTCGACCACTGGCGCAGAAGCTCAGCATAGGGGCGCGGGTCGGCGACCTCATCCGCTGCGGCACCGGCGAAATGGTCGGCGGTCACGTTGCGGATGGTGTTGCCCGAGGTCTGGATGGCATGCATGCCGACCTCGGCCAGTGCGTCCAGCATGTCCGGCACATCTTTCAGTTTCGGCCAGTTGTACTGGATGTTCTGACGGGTGGTGAAATGGCCATAGCCCTTGTCCCACTTTTCAGCCAGCAGGGCCAATTGGCGCATCTGGGCGCTGTTCAGCGTGCCGTAGGGAATGGCCACCCGCAGCATGTATGCGTGCAGTTGCAGATACAGGCCGTTCATCAGGCGCAGCGGCTTGAATTCGTCTTCGGTCAGCGAGCCGTCGATGCGGCGCTCGACCTGAGCACGGAACTGCGCGTTACGCTCTGCCAGAAAATCTTTGTCAAACTCGGAGTAGCGATACATGTCTAGCTGTCCTTGGTTGCAGCCCCGAACCCGGGGCCTTGAAGGGGAGAGAGAAGGGCCAGAGGTCAGGCCCGGGGCTGCGGGGAAGCTTCCTGTTTGCCGTGGGCATAGTTGGACGGACCAGTGCGGCGGAAGTCTTCCCGGAAATGGGTGGGCTCGGGGCCGTTTTCGCCAGCAACGGCATCGGCCAGATAGGCGCCCACGATTTTGTTTGCCTGACGCGCGGCATCCAGCAGGCGAACCTGCGCATGTGCCTCGTCGGTGATCAGTTCTGCTTCGCTCAGGTCACGGGACCAGCGGTCATCTTCGGTCAGATAAATCACGTCGCCTTCGAGCAAGTCATTTGCAGTGACGACTTTGGGGGTAAAAGCGCGGGCCATCAGGCAAGCTCCTTGTTGAATTCGGTTACAGCCTGCGCCGCTTGGCGCGGGGCAAGGCCATAGAAAGTCAGGGCCGGTCCATCCATTTCGGCGGCGGCCAGATCGGTGGGCAACTGGTCCAAAGTGGTGGCCAAAATCCGTTGGTCGGGGCGCGATGCATTCTCGACCAGGGTAATGGGCGTGGCGCGATCGGCGCCGTGCATGATCAGACGGCCCTGAATGAACCGAGCGGATTTCTTGCCCATGTAGATCGCTGCCACGGAACCGGCCTGAGCCAAAGCGTTCCAATCGTGATCCGCGAATCCTTGCATGTCGTGCCCGGTCAAAAACCGCACCGATGAGTTGCGCCCGCGGCGGGTCAGGCTTTGGCCGATGCCAGCCACTGCGGCAGAGGCCGCCGTGATGCCGGGAATGATCTGCCAGGGTATACCGGCCGCATCGACGGCCTCGATTTCTTCGTCCAGACGACCAAAGACCGTGGGATCACCCGATTTTAGCCGCACCACGCGGTTGCCATTCAGGGCGTATTCAACCAGAAGCGCGTCGATATCACTTTGCTTCCACGAGGGGCCGAACCCGGCCTTGCCGACATCTACCAAAACGGCCTTTTGAGCGGCCATGTCCAGCACGGGTTTGCTGATGAGGCGATCGTGCAGCACCACATCCGCCTGCTCAAACGCAGTCAGCGCCTTGAGCGTCAGCAACTCGGGGTCACCGGGTCCTGCGCCGACAAAGTCGACATGGCCTATGGGGTTGAGTGTGTGAAAATCCTGCATCGGATCGTCTCGGGTGTTGTTTGACTTGATCCTCAATATAGGAAATATTCCCACCAAAGCGCCATATCGCGGTTGAAATAAGGACAAATGTTCCAAAATACGGGAAAACCGGAACAGGGGCATCGAAACAGAAGGAAAATTGGAATGTCGGTGCGGATAGACGACACGGATCGAAAAATTCTGGCCGAGCTGCAACGCGATGCGGGCCAATCATTGGACGAAATTGCGGCTCGGGTCGGCAGTTCAAAGACGCCTGTCTGGAATCGCATTCGCAAGCTCAAAGGGGCGGGAATCATCGGCCAGCAAACGGTTCTGCTGGATGCCGAGGCACTTGGGTTTGAAGCCACCTTTTTTGTTTTGATCCGCACCTCGGAACATGAGGCGGATTGGCAACGTAAATTCCTGAAAGCATTGAAGGATCACCCCGAAGTGCAAGAGGCGCACCGGTTGGCGGGTGATATCGACTATATTCTGAAGGTCCGGGTCAAGAACGCACGTGCCTATGATCAGTTCTACCAGTCGCTCATTTCGGAGGTGCGCGTGCACAACGTCACGGCGTTGTTGTCTATGGAAGAGATCAAATCCACGACGATGCTGCCGCTGAATGCGTTGGCCAAAGGGGCTTAGAAACCGAGGCTCTGCCGCCTCCACCCGTTCCGCGCGCGTCTTTCGGGGTGTTTTGAGCCAGATGAGTTGATGGGGGGGCATCCGGCCGGATTCATAAGCGCCAGAGGCATCGGCAGTCTGCGCGAGTTGGAATGGTCAAGTTCTGACCAACAGCTGATTCAACCCGTGAAAGTGATAGCTGTCCGAATAATGCGGTTGTGCAGCCAGTTGCAGGTCTGGACAGCTTTCGAACAGGATCGGCAAAGCGATACGCATTTCCAGACGCGCCAGAGGTGCCCCCACACAGAAATGAATTCCGCCCCCAAAGCTTGTGTTGACTTCAATCGGACGGCGCGGCTGAAACATGTTCGGTTCAGCCCAGACAGCCGGGTCTCGGTTGGCCGCGCCAAGCAACAGTGCCACTTGATCGCCGCGTTTGAATGAATGGCCGAACAGGTCGACGTCCTCATAGGCGTAACGCGTGAACATGTGCAGAGGCGGGTCATAGCGCAGGATCTCTTCGATGGTTGCGTTGAGTCCATCCGGTGCCAGGACGTCGGGGCCGGCACCAGTCTGCAACAGGGTTTTCACCCCGTTCCCCAGTGAATGCACGGTAGCCTCGTGGCCTGCGTTAAGCAGCAAGATGCAGGTGGCAACCAGTTCGTCCAGTGACAGTTTCTGGCCTTCTTCTTCGGCGCTTATCAACCGGGTTATCAGATCGTCCCGTGGATCATTGCGCCGCAACGCTATGTATTCCTTCAGGAATTCGGTGAACTCCCGTGATGATTTGGCGGCCCTGTCTTCTGTGTCCTGCGTGCGGTTGGCCTGATACATGGCAACCATATCGTGTGACCACTGTAACAGGTCGGGCGCCATAGCTTCAGGGACGCCCAGAAGCCGGCAGATCGTGATCACCGGCACCTGAGTGCAATAGGCTTCCAACAGATCGAACGACTTATGAGGGAAGCCTTTGATCAGGTCGTGGCAAAGGTCTTCGATGGACGGTTGCAGCGCAGAAATCGCCCGTGACGTGAAGGCGCGCATCACCAATGATCGAAGGCGTGTGTGCCTGGGTGGTTCTGCTTCAAGCAGTGAATGGGCCTCGATGGCCAGCCAGGGCGCCAGGTGGGCTGGACCTTGCTCTGCCAGTTCGGGCGGAACCTCGCGGCCAAATCTGCGGTCCCGAAACAGGGCGCGAACCGCGCGGTATGAAACCGCGGCGACCATATCGTAGTCCTGCCAATAGAACAGATCGCCTGCGCGTCGCGCCTTGTCGTAGAACGGGTAGGGGTTTTGGACGAAACCCGGGTCTGTCGGCGATTGCGAAAAAGACTTCATGCGCCGCACACTTGCCATGCGGCGCGTTGAATGCAAGACCCTGTCTATGCACAGGGTTTGGTTCATTTCCGGTTTTTTGCTCGCCGTCGGGCTATTGTCGGGGTTTGTCTGGTCTTATGGCTATCGACAGGCCCTGTCTCAGTTGAGCGAGAAGGCAGAGGCCGATCTTGAGCTGGCGGCTGACCGGCTGAGCACGCAGATGCAGGTGTACCAGGAACTTGCCGTGCTGATGGCGACACATCCCGTTTTGCATGAACTGGAAACACAGGCCGACAGACGCCAGGCTCGGGAAATGCTGCTGGACGTTGCAGACAAGACTGCCGCCGTAAACATGATGTATCTGGATAAGAACGGGCAGGTTTTGGTGTCGGCGCAGCCGGTGTCCCAGCGCAACATGGCCGGGCACCCAGCTTTCCGCCGCGCGATGCAGGGCGCCCTGGGCAGTGCGCATGAGGTTGTGCCCGCGGGCGATGACCGGATCTATTCCTACGCCGCCCCCGCTTTTGGTCCGTCTGGCCAGATCGAAGGCGCGCTGATGGTTGTTGCTGATGTTCAGGACGTTGAACAGACGTGGCGCGGCAGTACCGAAGCGGTTTTCTTTGTCGATTCCGATGGTGTTGTATTCATTTCCAACAGATCCGACCTGTTGTTCTGGCGCCGGGCGGACGGTGAGGCGGGATTGATGCCGCCAGATGGCGCGACCGTTGATTTTTCTTCAAAACAGGTCGGCAGGCACGAGTTGTGGCATTTGAACTGGGGGCGTTACCTGCCACGCGATGCGCTGCATCTGACCCTTGATTTGCCGGTTATCGACATGACTGCCGAGGTTCTGGTGGATGTGGCACCGGCCCTTCAGCTTGCCAGGCTACAGGCGGCGGCCGTCGCGGCGATCTGTCTGGCCTTCGGGGCAATGCTCTTTCTTGCGATGGAGCGGCGGCGGGCACTGGCTGAAGCGAATACCGTTCTGGAAAGCCGCGTGGCCAAACGTACCCATGACCTGACGGTTGCAAATGCCAGCTTGCGCAAGGAAGTGACGGAACGAGAAGAAGCCGAGGCGGCGCTGCGGCGGGCCCAGGCGGACCTGGTTCAGGCGGGGAAGCTCAGCGCTTTGGGGCAAATGTCGGCGGGGATCAGTCATGAACTGAACCAGCCGCTTATGGCCATACGGCAATTTGCGGATAACGGCTCAGCGTTCATGACGCGGGGAAAACCTGAAATGGCCGCCGAGAATCTGGGCCGGATCTCGGAAATGGCGGCGCGGATGGCGCGGATCATCAAGAACCTTCGCGCCTTTGCCCGCAACGAAAGCGAACCAATGGGGCGTGTTGACCTGATACAGGTTCTCAACACCGCTGTTGAACTGACAGAGGCCCGCCTGCGAGACGACGATGTAACCCTGAACTGGACCCCCCCGAATGGCGCTGTGTATGTTTGGGGGGGTGAAGTACGTTTGGTGCAGGTATTCGTGAATCTGATCAACAATGCGGCGGATGCAATGCTGGGGCGACCAAAACGGATTATAACGATAACGCTGCGAAAAGGTGCCCGGCTGAGTGTTTCCCTACAGGACACAGGCCCCGGCATTGAAGACCCCGATCGGATGTTCGAGCCCTTCTATTCGACGAAAAGCGTTGGATCGTCGGAAGGTTTGGGGCTGGGGCTTTCGATTTCATACGGGCTGGTTCAAAGTTTCGGTGGTGATATTCGGGGCGCGAACACTGAGGATGGGGCCATGTTCACCGTCGAACTGGAACCTTGCGACAAGGAAGAGGCCGCATGATGCGCAGGGTTTTGTTGGTCGATGATGATGCAGCCGTACGCGAGGCCCTGTCTCAGACTCTGGAATTGGCGGACTATCTGCCAACGACTGCGGGGTCTTTTGTGGCGGCCAAGGATCACATCAGTCGCGATTTTCCCGGTGTCATCATCTCGGATATCCGCATGCCGGGGCGGGACGGATTCCATCTTTTGTCATATGCCCGAGAGGTCGATCCGGATCTTCCCGTGGTTCTTCTGACGGGTGAGGGCGATATTCCCATGGCCGTCGATGCCATGGGAAAGGGTGCGTTCGATTTTCTGGAAAAGCCATGTGCCGCGTCCGACCTTCTGGAGGTGCTTGAACGCGCCTTTGCATCCCGTTCGCAGGTATTGGAGCAAAGGGCGGCGAAATCCGAGCTGGAACGAGGAGACCCGGCCGCGCGTTTGTTGTTCGGTCTGTCGCCGCAGGCCGAGGCCCTGCGCGAGCGGGTTCGGACCGTCGCTCCGACAGGTGCCGAAGTTCTTGTGACGGGACCGCCAGGCAGCGGCATCTCGAAGGTCGCCGAGGTCGTGCATCTGATGTCGCCAGCAGGGCAGGGCCCGTTTGTCAAACGCACGGCCTCCAGCCTCAGCCCCGACGACCTGGCCAAAAGCTGCGAGGATGCGGCAGGTGGGTCATTGTTTCTGGACGAAGTCTCGGCCATGCCCCATGCCACGCAATTTGCGGCTTTGGAGATCATCGAGCAGGGGCCGGGCGGGCGTATCATTGCGGGAACGACCGCTGATCTGTCGGCGCTGAGTTCCGAAGGCCGGTTCAATGCTGACCTGTTTTACAGGCTGGATGTCATGCGGGTGCGTATTCCATCGCTGGCAGAACGTCCTGACGACATTCCGGTGATCTTCCGCCATTACGTTGCACAGGCCGCGGAACAGGCGGGGATCGTGGCGCCGGACATCTCGTCCGAGCATCTGGCGTCGCTTATGGCCAGCGACTGGCCGGGGAATGCGCGATCCTTGATGTCAGCCGCGATGCGCTTCGTGCTGGGAATGCCGGAAGAAGTCGCGCAGGCAACAGACCTGGGCCTCAGCGAACAGATGGCGCGGGTGGAGCGGTCGCTGCTCATCGCGGCGCTGGGTCGTCACAACGGCAAGGCATCAGATGCGGCGAAGGCGTTGAAACTCCCGCGCAAGACATTTTACGACAAACTGGCACGGTATCAGATTCGGGCCGAAGATTATCGGCGGTAACGGCCGGGCTCCCGCCACCTTTTTCCGCATTAACACGCGTCTAAAGCTGTTGGGCCGGGCAGCCCGCAGATGCGGGCTGCGGATTCGCCTCGGTTGATTCGGGGGGTTTGATTCGCAGGGTGTGCGGATTTTCGCACAAACTGGTAAATTGCTGTGCGGAATCTCGCACTCGGGGTTTTGAGTGCGTCGACGGTGCATTGCAAAGTGCTTTTTAAGCTCTTGAAACAAAATAGCTAAATAGAAAATCGAGGGGCAAAAAACAAAACGTTGAGTGGATTGTGCCGATTCGTTTCACTTCGCTGCATCTGATACCGAATTGGTGTCGAAGAACAGTTTCAAGGAAGTCTGGGAGGAAAAGACAGATGAAATTCCTGACAACAGCCGCAACCGCTCTGGCGCTGACAGTCACAGCCACCGCAGGCATGGCAGCCTGTGACGATGGTGAAATCGTCGTCAAGTTCGCGCATGTGACCAACACTGACAAGCACCCCAAGGGCATCGCCGCATCGCTGCTGGAACAGCGCGTCAATGATGAGATGAACGGCGTGATGTGCATGGAAGTCTATCCGAACTCGACCCTGTACAACGACGACAAGGTACTGGAAGCGATGTTGCAGGGCGACGTTCAGCTGGCCGCACCTTCGCTGTCGAAATTCGAAAAGTTCACCAAGCAGTTCCGCCTGTTTGACCTGCCGTTCATGTTCAAGAACATCGACGCAGTTGATGCATTCCAGGCTTCGGCTGATGGTCAGGCGATGAAGGACAGCATGCAGCGCCGTGGCCTTCAGGGGCTGGCCTTCTGGCACAACGGCATGAAGCAGATGTCGGCCAACAAGCCGCTGGTCGATCCGTCGGATGCAAACGGCCTGAAATTCCGCGTGCAGTCTTCGGACGTTCTGGTGGCACAGATGGAGGCCATTGGAGGCAGCCCGCAGAAAATGGCGTTCTCGGAAGTCTACGGCGCGCTGCAACAGGGGGTTGTGGATGGGCAGGAAAACACCTGGTCGAACATCTATGGCAAGAAGTTCTTCGAGGTGCAGGACGGCATCACCGAGACCAACCACGGCATCATCGACTATCTGGTCGTAACCTCTGTGGACTGGCTGGACAGCCTGGATCCGGACGTGCGTGACCAGTTCCTGACCATTCTGGCCGAAGTGACCGAGACGCGGAACAAAGAAGCCTTTGCAGTGAACGAAGCAGCCAAAGCTTCGATCATTGAAGCAGGTGGTGTCATCCGCGAGTTGACCCCGGAACAGCGTCAGGCATGGGTTGATGCGATGAAGCCGGTCTGGGAACAGTTCGCTGGTGACGTGGGTCAGGACAAGATCGACGCCGCACAGGCAATCAACGCCGGATTCTGATCCGGATAAGGCCGCGCGTCCGGGGACTGGGGAGTTATCGACGCGCAGGCCGGGCGGGCTGACGAAGCCCGTCCCAACCCTTCTCATCAATTAAAATGTGGGGACAGAGAGATGTCTGGTGCGAATTCCGGCCAAGGCGGGCTGGTCGACCATATCGAAGAAACCCTGATCGCGTGCCTGTTGGGCCTGATGACGGTCGTGACATTTGCCAACGTGATCGCGCGGTTTGTTTTCAATTCCAATATCCTGTGGGCGCTTGAATTGACGGTGTTCACTTTTGGCTGGCTGGTGCTGCTTGGCGCTTCTTATGCGGTCAAGAAACACTCTCATCTGGGTGTTGACGCGATTCTGAACATGCTGGCCCCGGCGCCGCGTCGCATTCTCGCGCTGATCGCCGTGGGGTGCTGTCTGGTGTTTTCGCTACTGTTGCTGAAAGGCGCCTACGATTACTGGGCCGTCTTCGCGGATCTGCCGCCGACATCCGGACGCTGGTTCCCGACGGGGTTCAATTTCGACGCCCGCAGCCAGAGTTTCTACGAAGTGGACGATATCCCAATGGTCGCTCCGCTGCGGTTTCTGGAAGACCTGATCAACTATGGCGAAGGGTACGAGAAGCTGCCCAAGGTTGTGCCATACCTGGTGCTGCCGGTGTCGATGTTGCTGCTGGTGATCCGGTTCGCCCAGGTTGCCGTTCAGATCTGGCGTGGTGAAACAGACCGCCTTGTTGCCAGCCACGAAGTCGAGGACGAGATCGAAGAAGTCCGCGCTCAGCAGGGAGAGCATAACTAATGGACGTCGTACTTCTTTTCTCGATGGTCATTGGCCTGTTGCTGATCGGTGTTCCGATTGCAGTTGCGCTTGGCCTCAGCTCGACTCTGTTCCTGCTGATCTACTCCGACAGTTCGCTCGCATCTGTGGCGGGCACTCTGTTCGAGGCTTTTGAAGGGCACTTTACCCTGCTGGCGATCCCGTTCTTCATTCTGGCCTCGTCCTTCATGACGACCGGCGGTGTGGCGCGGCGGATCATCCGGTTCTCGATTGCCTGTGTCGGGCATTTGCCAGGCGGTCTGGCGATTGCCGGTGTGTTTGCCTGTATGCTGTTCGCAGCACTGTCCGGGTCGTCCCCGGCGACCGTGGTCGCCATCGGCTCGATCGTCATCGCAGGGATGCGTCAGGTGGGTTACTCCAAGGAGTTCGCCGCCGGTGTGATCTGTAACGCGGGTACGTTGGGCATTCTGATTCCGCCATCCATCGTGATGGTCGTGTATGCCGCAGCCGTTGAGGTCTCGGTTGGGCGCATGTTCCTTGCAGGGGTCATCCCCGGTCTGATGGCCGGTTTGATGCTGATGATCACCATCTACGTCATGGCCAAGGTCAAGAACCTGCCCAAGGGTGAATGGAAAGGCTGGGGAGAGGTCTTTGCCTCGGCCCGTGAAGCCGGTTGGGGTCTTTTCCTGATCGTCATCATTCTGGGTGGTATCTATGGTGGTATCTTCACCCCGACCGAAGCCGCCGCAGTCGCCGCGGTCTATGCGTTCTTCATTGCCAGCTTTGTGTACAAGGACATGGGCCCGCTGAGCACGGAAGAAGGCTCACGGAACCTACCGCTGCTGAAAAAGCCCTATGCGCTGATCACGGCGTTCTTTCATCCGGACACCAAGCATACGCTGTTCGAGGCGGGCAAGCTGACGGTCACCCTGCTGTTTGTCATCGCCAACGCGCTGATCCTCAAGCATGTTCTGACCGACGAGCAAGTACCGCAGCATATTGCCGAGGCGATGCTGTCGGCGGGTCTTGGCCCGGTCGCTTTCCTGATCGTGGTGAACGTGATCCTGCTGATCGGCGGTCAGTTCATGGAACCGTCTGGCCTGCTGGTCATCGTGGCGCCCCTGGTATTCCCGATCGCTATCGAGCTGGGCATCGACCCGATCCATCTGGGTATCATCATGGTGGTCAATATGGAGATCGGGATGATCACGCCTCCGGTCGGTCTGAACCTGTTCGTGACTTCGGGCGTTGCGGGTATGCCGATGATGAGCGTTGTGAAGGCGGCGCTGCCGTTCCTGGCCGTGCTGTTCGTCTTCCTGATCATGGTGACGTATATTCCGTGGATTTCGACCTTCCTGCCCAACACGTTCATGGGCCCCGAGATCATAACGAACTAGCAGGAAAAACCCGTTCCGAACCGGCGCGCCGGTTCGGAACCCTCAGGTCGGGTGGCCGTATTTCGCCAGATAGTCCCTGACCCACCGGATGCCTCCGTACGCCCGCCGCCGGCGCGCGCCCCAGGATCCGATGTCGTCATTGACAAGTTCGTGCGGATTGGGCCGTCCGTTGAAGATCACGATCTTGGGGCGTCGCGGCAGTTTCCGGTATGGCTTGTAGATCAGGCCGAACGGCCAGTACGGCACCAGGTGAATCAGGCCGGTGCACCAGTTCTTGGGGAAACACCGGCGTTTGTAGGCCTGGGCCGAGATATAGTCCTGGTCGTTTTCGTATTTCGGCAAATGGATGTCACCGTCAAAGGCGTCGAACAGGTGGAACTGCTCCGACGGGAAAAAGGCCACCACGGAGGAATTGCCACGGGTGACCTTGTTCATCAGCCACGGCACAAGGTCCCAGACGCCAGCCGGAATCATCCGCCAGACGAAGCCCCGGAACTTGGGCATAAGATACAGCCCGCCCTTGTCCAGCGTAATCTGGAACAGCGGATCGAGATTACCGGTGATCAGCAGGTCGAGGTCCAGGAACAGTGCCGCATCGTATTGGCCGACGATCCGGCGGTCGAACATCTGAAGCTTGGGCCATTTTCCATGCGCCCACAGCGGGCGGTCCAGCTGGGGAAAGGCAAAGGGCTGCTGTTTGATGCCGGGTTCGAGCCCCGTGAAATCATCGGAAATACAGATGAAATCATGTTCAAGCGACAGGTTGTCCTGAACCGCCCTGTACAGCAGGTTCACGTATTCGGGGCCATAGGCATCGCCCCATTTCATGCAGATGACACAGACTTTCATTGTTTCCGGTCCCAGGTTTCGGGTGATCGTACGGCCAGGCCGCATTCAAGTGGCAGTAGATGGGTCAGGCCTGTTCGAGCGCCGAGATGATGCCCGAGAAATCACGGGCCTTCAGACTGGCCCCGCCGACCAGCGCACCGTCCACGTTCGACACGCCGAAAATTTCGGCCGCATTGCCGGGTTTCACAGAACCGCCATAAAGCAGGCGGACGGAACGGCCCACACCTTCGCCAAAGCGGCGCTCCAGTCGGGCGCGCATGAAGTCGTGAACTTCCCCGATTTCTTCCAGGGTGGGAACTTTGCCGGTGCCAATTGCCCAGATCGGTTCATACGCGACGATCAGGTTCTCGCCGGTCGACTGATCCGGGATCGACCCGGACATCTGGCCGCCGATGATGTCGAGCGTATTGGCCGCTTCGCGCTGCTCAAGGCTTTCGCCGACGCAGATGATCGCTTTCAGCCCGGCATCCATCGCTGCGCGCGCCTTGGCCCGCACATCCTCGTCATGTTCTCCGTGGTCCACACGGCGTTCGGAATGGCCCAGGATGACCGATGTTGCACCGGCATCCACCAGCATATCCGCACTGATATCTCCGGTATGCGCGCCTGATTTTTCGGCATGACAGTCCTGACCACCGACAGAGATGGCAGTGCCCTGAACGGCAATTGATGCGCGGCTGAGCAATGTGGCCGGCGGGCAAATCAGGATATCTACCGATGCCGCCGGGTGGATCTGAGACAGTGCCTTCAACTCGGTCAGCTCAGCGCCGGTCCCATTCATTTTCCAGTTCCCAGCCGCCAGTTTCTGCCGCATTTCGGTATCTCCCTGATCATCCGATGATTTTGGGATGCGGATAGCATTGTCAGGACCATCTTACAATTCTGCTCGCAGGTTGATCCCGGGCGGAAAAATCGAAGATCGGTCCGCATGCGACGTTCAATTGAAAGGTAATGAGGCGGGCTTAGCCTTGTTGGGCGATGTTTTCATCGAACTTGATCGATTCTCCGCAGCCGCAGGCATCGACGACGTTCGGGTTCTTGAATTTGAAGCCGGCTTCCAACAACGACACTTCGTAATCGATCTCGGTTCCGAACAGGAACATCTGGGCCATGGGCGCAATCATGATGCGCGCGCCATCCTGTTCGACGACTTCATCATGAGGATCTGCCTGATCGACATATTCCATGGTGTATTCCATGCCTGCACAGCCGCCTTTTTTGACGCCGATGCGCAAACCAGCGTGACCGCCTGATTTCATCAGGCGGGTAATCTGCTCTGCGGCTTTGGGCGTCATGGTCACAGCCTGTTTGCCGGGGATGCCGAACATGTAAGTCTCCGTTGTCGCGCGTTACACCCAATCTAGGGTCCAAGGCTCTTATGCTCAAGGCAATGAAGCGCAAAGAATCCGAATTCGCTGTAAAGCTCTGGTGTGTCCGCGCAGCCGATCCGCAAACTTGCTTTGATGCACGATGCAGGAGTAGCATTGGCCCAATGGATTGATGACCCTTCATTTGGGCGCTCGTGCAGAAAGAAAGAGAAATAAAATGAATAAGTTAACTGTCGATATTAAGGCATCAACGCTCATGATGGCACTGGTTTCCATGACCGCCTGTGTGGTGTCTGTCGAGGCTTTGGCAGCCACGGGATCAGAACGGCATCCGGTGAATTGCGCAACGGCGGAAGGGGATCTGCGTGCGATTGCATCGGAAAAGAAACATGCGGAAGACAAACAATTGGAAAGCATTGCTGCCATAACTCCTGCCGGTGCTCTGTTGGGGCTGGTCACGGGGACCGAGCAAAAAAGGCTGCAAATGCTGTCAGGTGACTACATCAAGCAACTGGACGCCAGAGCGGCAGAGATCAAGGAAACCTGCAAACTGAATTGATCGCCGTTGTCGGAACGGCAAATGAAAAAAGGACCGTTCTCGGGCAAGAACGGCCCATGTTCTTGAGCTGGGACGCGGGGGGCGGTCATGGCATACCCAGCCGATGGCACAGCAAACGCGAATGCCACCGTCAGATGTTATCCGTCAGGAATGTGACAGGGACTGCATGATAAGGTGACGAAAATGCCAAAGTTTCGTGACAGTTGGCTGGGGCCTGTGCCGGATGGCTACATAAAGCCCAATTCTAGGCGCGCCTCATCTGACATCATCTCCATGCCCCAGGGCGGTTCCCAGGTCAGTTCGACATCAACTTCCTTGACGCCCGCAACAGGCTCAATGGCCTCGACAATCCAGCCGGGCATGTCGCCCGCGACCGGACATCCGGGTGCTGTCAGGGTCATGATGACCTTCACTGCGTTGTCCGGAGAAATGTCGATCGTATAGATCAGGCCCAGGTCATAGATGTTGACCGGAATTTCCGGATCGTAAACCGTGCGGCACGCTTCGACGACAGCCTCGTAAAGCGGGTGTTCAATCGTTGACGGCGCAATCAGCGGGGTGCCTTCAAACTGTTCGCTCGGGTGGGTCATCTTTGCCTCGGGTCAGTTGCCTGAGTGATTATATAGGGAATACCTGCAACAGCGTCCAGTGGGGGAGTGACGCTCGGGTGAGCGTCACTGTGTCTTAGTCGTTGATGTCATGCGTGAAGGTTTTGACCTGACCATGCGGCAAGGCAAACAGCCTGCGCAGGACAAGCCATGCGATCAACGAAAGAACTGCGAAGATCAGCGCGAGAACATGCAACGATACTGTCATGCCGGGGATGACCAGGATTAGACCGGTAATCGCGGCCCCGATCGCAAAGCCCAGAAAGATGAACCCGGGCAGAACGATTTCCAGGATCCCCAGAGCCAGCGCGGCCGCCAGCCAGATCCACCAGGTCAGCCAAAAGGGATCAGCCATCATCTACCTCCTTTGAGCATTTTGAACGCGTCACCAAAGGCTTCGAGTGCATTGGCAGGCACAACTATGGTCTGCTTGCCGGAACCGTTGCCCAGTGCATTAAGGGCCTCAACCTGCTTCAGCGCAACCTGATACTGTGCCGCTTCTATGCCATTGTCCTGAATTGCCTTGGCAACAACGCCGGTCGCATAAGCTTCGGCCTCGGCCTGAATGCGGCGGGCCTTGGCTGTTTGCTCGGCGGCATACAACTCGGCATCGGCCTGTAGCTCGACCGAGCGTTTCAGACCTTCGGCCTCGGTCACCTGCGCGCGGCGGGCGCGTTCTGCGTTCAGCTGTTGCAGCATGGCATCGCGGGTGGCCTGATCCAGATTCACATCCAGAATCTCGGCACGGGTCACTTCGATTCCCCAATCATCCACTGCGGTTTCAACGCTTTCCTGAATGCGTGAAATCAGTTGCGATCGGTTCGATTGTACTTCGTCGAGATCCATCTTGCCAATCTCGGCCCGGACAATGCCAGCAACGGTGGTTGCAATCGCACCATCAACATCGCGGATTCGATAGACTGTCTTTTCCGGCTCGAGAATGCGGTAAAAGACTGAGGTGTCGATCTGCACAAGAACGTTGTCCTTGGTGATCGCGTCTTGCGTCGCGTTCGGCAACTGGCGTTCAAGGATCGAGATCTTGTGGCGGGCAACGTCCAGAAACGGAACAATGAAATTGATGCCGGGGCCAAGCACCGAATGCAGTCTTCCAAACCGTTCAACCACATATTTTTCCGATTGCGGAACGATCTTAATGCCCTTGAAAATAACGATGACCACCAGCACGGCGGCCAGCAGGTAAATGATGTTTGACGAAAGCAGTCCGATGATCTGATCTTCGGTCATTCTGTCCTCTTTTTATTGTGTACTATGGTATACATATGGGAATTGAGTCGCGGGTTTTCAACTCTGGTATGGAGGGAAAACCGCCAGATGCAAACGCCTCACTATGGGAATTCAGCATTGAGCTGAACTGCTGTGACTGCTTTGCATCCCGGCTTGTTTGCGGTATCGGGCGGGGATGAAATTGATTATCGATACGGATCCCGGCATCGACGATGCCATGGCGATCGCCTATGCCGCCGCTGCGTCTGAATTTGACCTGATCGGCCTGACCACGGTGTTCGGCAATACACATGTTCAACAATCCAGCCGCAATGCCCGTTTCCTGCTGGACAAGCTGGGCTTGGACCTTCCTGTGGCAGAAGGCGCGCCTTTCCCGCTGGGGGCTGACATGCACGTCCCCTCGGACCATGTCCACGGCCCTGAAGGGTTTGGCGATCTGATCGAAATTCCCCAGATCGGACGGAACCATGATCTTCCTGCCGCAGAGTTTCTGGCCGAGATGGCCCGGATGCACAAAAAGGAATTGGTCGTGTGTGCGGTCGGACCACTGACCAACATTGCCAACGCCATGCGATTGGACCCGGAGTTTGCCGGTAATCTTGGCCGGTTGGTGATCATGGGCGGTGCCGTCTACTGCAAGGGCAACGTTACCGACCATGCAGAAGCCAACATCTATCACGATGCGGTTGCCGCGGATGAGGTCTTTTCCGCACCGCCCGAGACCGTGCTGGTTGGTTTGGACGTTACCCTGAAAACGCTGTACGAGACCGCAGATTTCGAAGCCTTGGCGCTAAAATCGCCCGGCATGGGGTCTTTTCTGCGCGATATCTCTCGTTTTTACCTGAAATTCTATAAAGAAATCGGCGGATTGGAAGGGTGCGGGCTGCATGATTCAACCGCCGTGATCGCCTGTTCGCACGGGGCCATGTTCGACATGGTCGAAACCGGGCTGCGTGTCGTGACGGAAGGCGACCGGATAGGTGCGACGCAACCTGACTCGGATCGTCCTTTGGTTCGTGTGTGTCGCGATGTGGATGGGGCAGGGGTCGTGCGTCTGTTTACCGAACGTGTTGCGTCCTTGCCCTGACGGGTTGCAAAGACCGATCGGATCGGGCAAATCCTGCCCGGTTCGGCGATCCGAGGCGATGACATGACCCAGCAATTCTCTTTCAAGCTCAAGGCCACAGACGGCAAGGCCCGTACCGGTGTTATCAACACACCGCGTGGCGAAGTGCGTACACCTGCCTTCATGCCAGTTGGTACCGCGGCGACGGTCAAGGCGATGATGCCCGAAAGCGTCCGGGCCACAGGGGCCGATATTCTGCTGGGCAACACCTATCATCTTATGCTGCGTCCCACGGCCGAACGGATTGATCGTCTGGGCGGGTTGCACAAATTCATGAACTGGGACCGTCCCATTCTGACGGACTCGGGGGGATTTCAGGTCATGTCGCTTGCCGGTTTGCGCAAGCTGACCGAAAAGGGTGTGACCTTCAAATCCCATATCGATGGGTCGAATCACGAGCTGACGCCGGAACGGTCAATGGAGATTCAACGCCTTCTTGGTTCCGATATCGTGATGTGCTTCGACGAATGCCCTGCATTGCCTGCAAATCGCGACCGGATCGCCGAATCCATGCGTTTGTCGATGCGTTGGGCCGAGCGGTCCCGTGACGCATTCGGGGATCGCCTGGGGCATGCTCTGTTCGGTATCATGCAGGGTGGTCTTGAGCAGGACCTGCGGGAAGAAAGCGCCGAGGCGTTGAAGAGCATCGGCTTTGAAGGCTACGCCGTTGGCGGTCTGGCGGTGGGCGAGGGGCAGGAGGCCATGTTCGACTGTCTCGATTATGCGCCTGGTTTCCTGCCCATGGACAAGCCGCGTTACCTGATGGGCGTTGGCAAACCGGATGACATAGTCGGAGCAGTGGCGCGCGGGATCGACATGATGGATTGCGTCTTGCCCTCCCGCTCGGGTCGGACCGGTCAGGTGTTCACCCGCTATGGCGTGGTGAACATCAAGAACGCGCGCCATGCGGACGATCCGCGCCCGCTGGATGAAAACTGTTCGTGCCCGGCCTGCGCGAATTACTCACGCGCCTACCTGCACCATGTGTTCCGCGCCAACGAGATGATCTCGGGTATGTTGCTGACCTGGCACAACCTTCATTACTTTCAGGAAATCATGCAGGGGATGCGGGACGCGATCGCTGAGGGCACCTTTGATGCGTGGCAGGCCGCGTTCCATGCGCAACGCGCGCAGGGCGATATCGAGCCCCTGTAACCTGCCCATTCGGGTGACATTTGCGTGGTTTTCCGGTATTCTGAAACAACTTTGTTCAAAGTTGTTTTTGTTTGTGGCCCGGAGAGTTTTTCATGTTTCGCCTTTTCCTCGGCGCAGTTGTTTTTTGCGCCACCCCTGCAATTTCAGACGTCTGGACTTTTGAAACCCCATCCGAAAACATTCAGTGTTCAGTGGGAGAAAGCGCGGATTCATCGGACATCCAGTGCACGATTATTGAGAAATACGGCCCGCCTGCGATGCCGCGCCCCGCGAACTGTCGAACTGACTGGGGGCATGATTTCCTGATGTTCGATACCGGCCCAGTGGAAATGCTGTGCCAGCCGCTGAACCGGAACCGGGACGGATTTGACCGTGCGGAATACGGTTTCACCGGTCGGTTCGGAGGATTCACCTGCGCCTCTTCCACGAAAGGTCTGGAATGTCGCAACCGGGACGGCCACGGGTTTTTTCTGTCTCGGGCGGTGCAGCGGGTGTTCTGACCCTGGAATTGCGCATTGCATATGCATGTCACACGAAATTCGGTGGATATGTCCCCGGGACATCTTGCAGTCCCGAAAACCTCGGTTCATGCTGCGACGCATTACATGGCGGTAAGGTTGAAAAAGGGCGATGAGGCCCCACCTTTATCGTCCAAGACAGGAGATGGCCGGATGTTGCCTCGATGAGGGACAAGCGCCATCTTGCCAACGATAAGGATAGAGCATGCAAGAGCCTCTGAACTCCTCATACCCCGTTCTGCCGCTGCGCGATATTGTGGTGTTCCCGCATATGATCGTGCCGCTCTTCGTGGGCCGAGACAAATCCGTCCGCGCGCTGGAAGAGGTGATGCAGGACGACAAGCAAATTCTGTTGTCCAGCCAGATTGATCCGGGCGTCGATGACCCGGATGAGGACGGTATTTACCGGTCCGGCGTCCTGGCCAATGTGCTGCAACTGCTGAAACTGCCCGACGGCACCGTCAAAGTGCTTGTCGAAGGACAGGCGCGCGTGCAGATCACCGAGTTTCTTGAAAACGATGAGTTTTTCGAAGCGCGGGCGGAATATCTGACCGAGATTCCGGGTGACGTCACCACGACTGAAGCCCTGTTGCGCACCGTCGCGGACGAGTTCGAACGCTATGCCAAGGTGCGCAAGAACATCCCTGAAGAAGCGCTGACGGCTGTGGGTGAAACCACCGAGCCGGCAAAACTGGCCGACCTTGTGTCGGGCCATCTGGGCATCGAGGTCGAACAAAAGCAGGATCTGCTGGAAACACTCAGCGTCAGCGAGCGGCTTGAAAAAGTCTATGGTCTGATGCAGGGCGAAATGTCGGTCTTGCAGGTTGAGAAAAAGATCAAGACCCGCGTCAAAACCCAGATGGAGAAGACGCAGCGCGAGTATTATTTGAATGAGCAGATGAAGGCCATTCAGAAAGAGCTTGGCGATGGTGAGGACGGCGCGAATGAGATCGCCGAACTGGAAGCCAAGATTGCCGAGACCAAGCTGTCGAAGGAAGCGCGCGAGAAGGCCGAAGGCGAGCTGAAGAAGCTCAAGAACATGTCGCCCATGTCGGCCGAAGCAACCGTGGTGCGCAATTATCTGGATTGGATTCTGTCTTTGCCGTGGGGCACCAAATCCCGCGTCAAAAAGGACTTGGCGCGCGCGCAGGACATTCTGGACGCCGATCACTATGGCCTTGAGAAGGTCAAGGAGCGGATCGTTGAATATCTGGCCGTTCAGCAGCGTTCGAGAAAGCTGAAAGGCCCGATCATGTGCCTCGTGGGCCCTCCGGGCGTGGGTAAGACCTCGCTTGGTAAGTCCGTTGCGCGGGCGACCGGGCGCGAATTCATTCGTATCAGCTTGGGTGGTGTGCGCGACGAATCCGAGATCCGCGGCCACCGCCGAACCTATATCGGCTCGATGCCCGGCAAGATCATTCAGGCGCTTAAAAAGGCGAAAACCACGAACCCGCTCATTCTGCTCGATGAGATCGACAAGATGGGGCAGGACTTCCGTGGTGATCCGGCTTCGGCGATGCTGGAAGTGTTGGACCCGGAACAAAACAGCACGTTCATGGATCACTACCTTGAGGTCGAATATGACCTGTCCAATGTGATGTTCCTGACCACGTCCAACAGCTACAACATGCCAGGGCCACTGCTGGACCGGATGGAGATCATTCCTCTGGCCGGCTATACCGAGGATGAAAAGCGCGAGATCGCCAAGCAACACCTGATCGCCAAACAGGTCAAAAACCACGGTCTGAAAGACAAGGAATTTGAACTGACCGACGAGGCGCTGACCGCGATCATCCGGTTCTACACCCGCGAAGCCGGCGTGCGGAACCTCGAGCGTGAAATCGCCAAAGTGGCACGGAAGGCGCTGACCAAGATCATCAAGAAAGAGACGGAATCCGTTACGGTCACGCCTGAGAACCTCGATGAGTTCCTGGGTGTGCCGAAATTCCGTTACGGTCTGGCCGAGCAGGACGATCAGGTCGGTGTCGTGACCGGTTTGGCCTGGACCTCGGTCGGGGGCGATCTGCTGCATATCGAGGCGCTGAAGCTGCCCGGTAAGGGTCGGATGAAGACAACCGGCAAGCTGGGTGATGTGATGAAAGAATCCATCGATGCGGCATCGTCTTATGTGCGGTCGATTTCTCCGAAGATCGGAGTGAAGCCGCCGCAGTTCGACAAGATCGACATCCACGTGCACGTGCCCGATGGCGCAACGCCCAAGGATGGTCCGTCGGCTGGTCTGGCGATGGTGACTTCGATTGTCTCGGTTCTGACAGGTATTCCTGTTCGTAAGGACATCGCCATGACGGGCGAGGTCTCGTTGCGCGGGAACGCAATGCCAATTGGCGGCTTGAAAGAGAAACTGCTGGCTGCGTTGCGCGGCGGTATCAAGACGGTCCTGATCCCGGAAGAAAACGAAAAGGACCTGGCGGATATTCCGGACAATGTGAAGGAAGGCTTGAAGATCATCCCGGTCAAGCACGTCTCGGAGGTTCTTGAGCATTCTCTGGTTCGTACACCGGAACCGGTTGAATGGGACGAAGCCGCCGAGGAGGCCGCCGCCGCAGCAGCAGCCTCGTCAGAGGCGACGGGACCCTCGGCCACGGCACATTAAGCAGATTGAGCGAATGAAAAAGGCGGGGCGAATGCTCTGCCTTTTTTACAATCCAATGACCGGTTGCTTTGGATCAAGTATTTCTTCTTCCGCTATGTATTCCTTGAACTTTTTAGGTGGCAGAGCCGAACGAACGGCAAGTACGAATATGATCGACGAAAACAGGATGCAAAGCAGAAGGTCCCACCCAAACGGGATCTGCTTCAACGATCCGGCTCCGAATTGCCCAAGGAATGAGATCAACCCAAGACCTGAGAAATAAGGCACAAGCCACAGGGCCTCGGTAACGTCCATTTCGTCCAAACGTCCCCGGAACCGGATCAGCAACAGAATACTGCCGACAATCAGCGCGATGCCAAGCCGCCAGACCGTGTCCCATCCGCTCCAATAGACGATCAGCGTGGCGATGGCGAAAGCGGACAGCGCGACAAGACGCACGGCCGGTATTCGGATCGATCTGGGATGATCTGGCAACAGGTTTCTCAGGCAAACCACGGCTATTGGCCCGACGGCAAATGACAAAACGATGGCTGCACCGTTCAGGGCAATGACGGTGGTAAAGGGTACTGTCAGCAGGAAAACCGTTCCGATCAGAAAGTTCAGCGCCAGCGCCCACAGCGGAACCCCGAATGACGACAATGTCTGCAACCGTCTGGGCAGGAAACCGTTTTTTGAAAGGGCGAGGGCGATACGGGCGTTCGACCCGGTTGCGACCAGCCCGTTGCCAAAGGGGCCTATCACGGATCCGACATTCAGCAGGCTCAGAAACCAGACCAGCCCGACAGACATGATGATGGCGTCCAGTGGTCCTTCGCCCCCAAAGCTCAACTGCGCCCATCCTTTGGACAGCATGGATGGGTCCAGCGCACCGATGAAGGCCACTTGCAGACCAAGGTAGATGAAGGCGCAAAGAACAATCGACAACACCAATGCGGCCGGAATCGCGAACTTTGGATTTCGAACTTCGCCAGCCATATCAACCACATGGCGAAAGCCAATGAATGAAAAAATAACGCCCCCGGTTGAAACGGCGGCCATGATACCCTGCGCGCCGTAGGGCGCAAACCCTTCCGGTTGCGTGAAGTTCTCGTTGTTGAACCGGCTTGCGACAAGAACAACGGACAGGACAACAGGGATGGCGATCTTGGCCCAGGTCAGCGCTGCATTGACGCGCGTGAAGAACTTGACCCCAAGCGCATTCACCGCGACGAACAGCAGCATGAAAACCAGCGCGACGAAAACACCCGCCCCGGTCAAGCCACCTGTCTCGGCCGTATGCAACCAAGGCGCATACGGCGCCAGGTATTTCAGCATGGCTTCGACTTCGATGGGTGCTGTGGTGTTGTAGCCGATCCAGGCAGTCCATCCCATGGCCATCGAAACGATGTTGCCATGCGAAAAATGTGGCACGCGCGCGATCCCTCCGGGAATGGGCAGCATGGCGGAAATCTCTGCGAAGGTGATGGCCAATATGAACATGGCAACCGCGCCGATTATCCACGAGATCGTGGCCGCAGGCCCGGCATGCTGAACCGCCAGAAGGGGGCCGAACAACCAGCCCGAACCGATGATTCCTCCGACTGAGATGAAGGTCAGTCCCAGCAGGCCGATGTCGCGCTTCAACCCCGTCATGGTGATCTCAGCCTTTGCGTGTGGCCTGTTGTCGGGCCAAATAGGGCACGATAGCCGCCGAACGCGTGACATGGCAAGCCCGCTGGTTCCAAGCGAAAATCCGAAAAGGGGGTGGTGGGTGATAAGAGATTTGAACTCCTGACATCTTCGATGTGAACGAAGCGCTCTACCACTGAGCTAATCACCCATGACACGCGGTAATATCTTCCCCGGGGGTGCGCTGCAAGCGAAATTGAACAATTCGCGAGGGCAAAAAACAGCGGGCAAACAAAAAACTGGATTCTGACAAAAAACTGCAAAACGCCGCTTGACGCTGCCCGACCGTGGCCATAATACACCCAAACGTTCAGCAATGAACATGCAGCGGGCGGTTGTAGCTCAGTTGGTTAGAGTACCGGCCTGTCACGCCGGGGGTCGCGGGTTCGAGCCCCGTCAACCGCGCCATCGCTGCCAACCTTGGTCCAGGATAAAGGCCATGAAATAGATGCGCGGTTGTAGCTCAGTTGGTTAGAGTACCGGCCTGTCACGCCGGGGGTCGCGGGTTCGAGCCCCGTCAACCGCGCCA